>NZ_JBQCHR010000051.1:0-40467 GCF_051954495.1 Trinickia sp. | reverse complement strand
TGAACCATCGGCCAGACGTTTTCGGTCGGATCGGTCTGGAAATCGAGAAACACGGTGCGATCTTTCAAGCGCAGCGCTTCCTTCAGCGCGGGCTCGACATCGGCCGTTTTTTCAACGCGAATGCCGACGTGGCCGTATGCCTCGGCGAGCTTCACGAAATCGGGCAGCGCGTCCATGTACGAATGGGAGTAGCGCTTGCTGTATTCGATCTGCTGCCACTGGCGCACCATGCCCAGATAGCGGTTGTTCAGCGAGATGATCTTGATGGGCGTGTCGTACTGCTTGCAGGTCGACAACTCCTGAATGCACATCTGGATCGAGCCCTCGCCCGTGATGCAGACGACCTCGGAATCGGGGTGCGCCATCTTCACGCCCATGGCCGCCGGCAAGCCGAAGCCCATCGTGCCGAGACCGCCCGAGTTGACCCAGCGCCGCGGCTTGTCGAAGCGGTAGAACTGCGCGGCCCACATCTGGTGCTGCCCGACGTCGGAGCAAACGAACGCATTGCCGTCGGTCAGCTCCCAGAGCTTTTCGACGACGTACTGCGGCTTGATGATCTCGCTCTTGCGGTCGTACTTGAGGCAATCCTTCGCGCGCCAGCCTTCGATGTCCTTCCACCATTCGCGCAGCGCCTCGGTATCGGGGCCGTGCTCGGCGTGCTGCAGCTGCTCGATGAGCTCCTTGAGCACTTCCTTGACGTCGCCGACGATCGGAATGTCGACCTTCACGCGCTTGCTGATCGACGAAGGGTCGATGTCGATGTGGATGATCTTGCGCGGGCGCGACGAGAAATGCTGCGGATCGCCGATCACGCGATCGTCGAAGCGCGCGCCGATCGCAATCAGCACATCGCAGTTCTGCATCGCCATGTTGGCTTCGTACGTGCCGTGCATGCCGAGCATGCCGAGGAATTTCTTGTCGCTCGCGCGGTAGCCGCCCAGCCCCATCAACGTGTTCGTCACGGGGTAGCCGAGCAGATCGGCGAATTGATTCAGTTCACGCGAGGCATCGGCGAGGATGATGCCGCCGCCCGTGTAGATGTACGGACGCTTGGCCGACAGCAGCAGCGAGACAGCCTTGCGGATCTGCCCCGAATGGCCTTTGGTCACCGGGTTGTACGAGCGCAGCGCAACCGTTTTGACGGGCTCGTACTGGCACGGCGTCTTGGAGATGTCCTTCGGGATATCGATCAGCACCGGGCCCGGACGTCCCGTGCGCGCGATGTAGAACGCTTTCTTGACGGTCGAGGCGAGCTCGCGCACGTCCTTCACGAGGAAGTTGTGCTTCACGCACGGACGCGTGATGCCGACGGTGTCGCATTCTTGGAAGGCGTCCTGACCGATCGCGGCGGTGGGCACCTGTCCGCTGATGATCACCATCGGAATGGAATCCATGTAAGCCGTGGCGATGCCGGTCACGGCATTCGTCACGCCAGGGCCGGACGTGACGAGACAGACGCCGACCTTGCCCGTGGAGCGCGAATAGGCGTCCGCGGCATGCACGGCGGCCTGTTCGTGGCGCACGAGCACGTGCTGGACTTTGTCCTGCTTGTAGAGTTCGTCGTAGATATACAGTACCGCGCCACCCGGATAGCCCCAGAGCACCTCGACGCCTTCGTCGGCCAATGCGCGCATGAGCACGGTGGCGCCGATCGAGTCCGCTTCATGAGGAGGGGTGGTATCCGACGTGGAGAATTCCGCGCTGGGCATGTTCATCATTCAACCTTTCGAATTTTCGGCAAAAAATTGATCGGGTGCTCTCTGCCGGGCTTGTGGCTCGGGTTCAAGCGGCGCGTCCACTTTGACGGGCGAGCTTCATGGGCTCGCCTCAAAAGAGACAAGTCACTTATATTGCGAACCGCAGACCATAGCCGTTACGCGCGTTTTGGTCAAGCAAAATTTGTTGCGACGCCGCATGCGGGGAACGCGCGAACTCGTCGTTTTGCGCGCAAAAACCACGCGCCAAGCGACAACGTGCACGGGAGGCATCGCGACTATCGCGAAAGTTTGCTAGCATCCGCGGGTTTTACGACATTTTTCAATCGATTACGGCGCCGGCAGACGACTTGCGCCGCCCCTCGGATGGCATCAGACAAGGAACTCGCCGATTTTCTGGCGGGCGTCGAAAGGCGCGCGTTCAAGCACACCGTCTACGCCGTGCGTGACGACGACGCCGCCCTCGACATCGTTCAGGACGCGATGATCAAGCTCGCCGAAAAATACGGCGACCGTCCGGCAGCCGAGCTTCCTCTTCTTTTTCAGCGTATCTTGCAGAATGTGACGCACGATTATTTTCGTCGTCAGAAGGTGCGCAATACTTGGGTCAGCCTGTTTTCGTCGCTCGGCAGCGGCGACGACGAGGAATTCGACCCGCTCGAGACGATTGAAGCCGACGAGGGCTCGAGCGCCGGACAAAGCAGCGAGCAACAGCTCGAGCGCGAGCAGATCCTGGCGCTGATCGACGGAGAAATCCAAAAATTGCCGGCGCGTCAACGGGAGGCGTTTCTCATGCGTTATTGGGAAGATATGGATGTCGCCGAGACCGCCGCCGCGATGGGGTGCTCCGAGGGTAGCGTCAAGACGCACTGCTCGCGAGCGACGCACACGCTGGCGGCCGCGCTCAAGGCCAAAGGAATCACGCTATGAGCTCCGCTCCCGATAAAGAATTCGAGTTCGCGGGCAAGATCCGTCGCGCACTCGACGAAAGCGCAGCCGGCTTGCCCGCCACGACGCTCGACCGGCTTGCCGGCGCGCGCCGCCTCGCGCTCGCGCGTAAGAAGCCGGAAACCGTCGCCGCGCCGGCCTTCGTGCCGGTGCTCGCGCCCGCTGGCGCCCCGCTCGACGCACCGCGTCGCGAAACGCGCCGTTTGTCGCCGCTTGGGCGCTTGCTGCGCGTGTGGCCCGTCGTCGCACTCGTCGGCGGAATCACCGTCATCGCTTACTGGGAAAACCTGCAGCGCGCCGCCGAACTCGCCGACATCGATGCAGCCATGCTGAACGACGACTTGCCGCTCAACGCGTACCTCGACCACGGGTTCAACGCGTACCTGTCGCGTGCGCGCTGAGGCAAGCGGGAGAATGACGGGGTGAGCTACAAGCGCGGGTTGGCCGTTCTGTTCGGGTGTGCAATCGCAAGCGCCGTTGCGTTCGCGGCCACGTATCCTCGGTTCTTCAAACAAGCGCCCGCGCCGCTGGCGGCGAGCGTGCACGGCGCCGCGCCCTCCTCTCAAGCGCCGCTGTCGGTCGAGTTTCCGCCGCTTGTCGTCGACACCAACCCCCTGTCGTGGTCGCACCTGAGCGCCGAGCAGCACGCGGCGCTCGCGCCTTTCGCCGCCGAATGGGACACCTTCAGCGATGAACGCAAGCGAAAATGGATCAAGATCGCGGCGCGTTTCGCGAAAATGTCGCCCGAAGCGCAAAAGCGCCTGCATGAGCGTATGTCCGAATGGGTCGGCATGACCCCCGATCAGCGGCGCGTCGCGCGCGAAAACTATCAAGTGTCGAAGGCATTGCCGCCCCAGGCGCGCAAAAATGCCTGGCAGGCCTATCAGCAGCTCTCGCCCGAGCAGAAGGCCAAGCTGGCCGCCGCCGAGCGCAAGCGTCGGCCGACGATCGTCAGCGCGCCGCCTTCGGGTGAGCGCAGCGAGATCCGCGGTTTGAACCGCCTCGTAAACCCGCCGCCCGCGAGCGGCGCGTCGGTCGCTTCGGCGCCGGGCCCCGCCAGCGCGGCGTCGGCGTCCTCGCCCGCGGGCGCCTCCGGCCCCGTCAACACCACCGTGCCGGTCCCGCCAACGCCGATGTCGCCGTCGGACGCCCCGTCAATTTTCCGCGGCGCATAAAGAGCCAGGGCTTATGCGTACCGACGACTCGACCGCCAACGCGCGCCCTTCGCCCCCCACGATTCGCCGCCGCCTGGCCGCGCTCGTCTACGAAAGCGTGCTCCTGTTCGGCATCGTCTTCTTGGCGGGCTATCTCTTCAGCACGCTGACGCAGCAACGCAACGGGCTGACTCACCACAACTGGCTGGCCGCCTGGGTCGCGCTCGTCGTCGGCGCCTATTTCGTCTGGTGTTGGACGCGCGGCGGCCAGACGTTGCCGATGAAGACCTGGCGGCTCAAGCTCGTCGCCGCGCAAAACGGCCTGCCGCCACGCCCCGCCCGAGCGCTCGCGCGCTATGTCGCGGCTTGGCTCTGGTTCTTGCCGCCGCTCGCCATGCATCCGCTCCTGCACCTGTCGGTGCCCGTCACCCTCGCGGCCGCGGCCGCCTGGTTCGCGCTGTGGGCCGCCGCGGCCCGGCTCGATCCCGCCCGCCAGTTTCCGCACGACCGTCTCGCCGGCACGCGCATCGTCGTCGCCGAACGCAGCTGATCGGCCTCGCATCGACCGGGCGCGCTTGCCTGTCGATACCACCCTAAATAACGGTAATAAGAACTTCTCGTGACTGTCATGTGGCAGTCACGGGCGCATGGCGCAATGGGGCCATGTACAACTCGACGCGAGAAGCCATGGACCGCAAAACGTCCGCGACTTCCCTCCTTAGGCAACTCGGCGCAAGCGTCGAATCCGTCCCCTTTCAACCCGCCGCGCCGAGCGGCGCATCGGCGCCGCCGGCCGATACGACCTCGCTCGATTCGGCCCGCCGCGAGCACGACGACGGCGTCGGCGATCCGCTGCGCTACCGCACGATCTGGCTCTCGGACATCCACCTCGGATCGAGCGGCTGCCAAGCGCCGTACTTGTTGGATTTTCTGCGGCACAACGAATCCGAATACTTGTATCTCGTCGGCGACATCATCGACGGCTGGCAGTTGAAGAAGGGCTGGTACTGGCCGCAAGCGCACAACGACGTCGTGCAAAAGATTCTGCGCAAGGCGCGCAAAGGCACGCAGGTCATCTACATCCCCGGCAACCATGACGAGGGCGCGCGGCAATTTTGCGACCTGGCGTTCGGCGATATTCACGTGCGCGGCGAAGCGTTTCACACGACGTTGTCCGGCAAGCGCCTGTGGATCGTCCACGGCGATCTGTTCGACGGGGTCATTCAGCACGCCAAGTGGCTCGCCTATCTCGGCGACACCGCCTATACGGGCATCTTGATCCTGAACCGCTGGTTCAACCGCCTGCGCAACCGGTTCGGCCTTCACTACTGGTCGCTCTCGCAATATCTGAAGCACCAGGTGAAGAACGCCGTCAACTTCATCTCCTCGTTCGAGCATGTGATGGTCGAGGAAGCGCGCCGCCGCGGGTGCGACGGCGTCGTCTGCGGCCACATTCACAAGGCCGAGATCCGCGATGTCGACGGCCTGCTCTATTGCAACGACGGCGACTGGGTCGAAAGCCTGTCCGCGCTCGTCGAAACGCTCGACGGCGAACTCAAGGTGGTCTACTGGACCGTCATGCGCTCGCCGGCGGCCCAACCGCGCAAAGCCAAGGCAACGGCCTAGCCCCACTTCAGCGAACCGGAACCGACCGCATGAAAATCATGATCGTCACCGACGCCTGGGAACCGCAGGTCAACGGCGTCGTACGTACTTTGAAGAACACGACGCGTGAACTGACGGCGCTTGGCCACCGTGTGGAACTCTTGACGCCGCTCGAATTTCGCACGATCCCGTGCCCAACGTATCCCGAAATTCGCCTGTCGCTGATGCCGCGCCGCCGCGTCCATGCCCGCATCGACGAGTTCGCGCCCGACGCGCTGCACATCGCGACCGAAGGCCCGCTTGGAATCGCCGCGCGAGCCTATGCGCTGCGTCACGGGCTCCCGTTCACGACGGCATACCACACGCGCTTTCCCGAGTACGTACAGGCCCGCTTCGGCATTCCGACGTCGGCCACCTATCGCTTTCTACGCTGGTTCCACGGCCGCTCGCTCGCCGTCATGGCGCCTACGCCTGTCGTGAAAAGCGATCTCGAAAAGCACGGCTTCGACAACGTCGTCCTGTGGACGCGAGGCGTCGACCTCGACATCTTTCATCCGATGGAATCGAAGGTGCTCAATACGGCCCGGCCGATCTTTCTTTACGTGGGCCGCGTCGCCATCGAGAAAAATGTAGAAGCGTTTCTGAAGCTCGACTTGCCGGGCTCGAAATGGGTGGCGGGCGAAGGCCCGGCACTGGCCGAACTCAAATCGCGCTATCCCGAGGCCAACTACCTCGGGGTGCTGAGCCAAGCGGAGCTGGCGAAGGTGTACGCGGCTGCCGATGTGTTCGTCTTTCCGAGCCGGACCGACACGTTCGGCCTCGTACTGCTCGAAGCGCTCGCGTGCGGCACGCCCGTAGCGGCCTATCCCGTGACCGGACCGATCGACGTGCTGGCCGACGGCGACGCCGGCGCGATGAACGAAGATTTGCGCGAGGCGTGCCTTGACGCGCTCAAGATCGATCGCGCCCACGCGCGCGCCTGGGCCGAGCGCTTCTCGTGGCAAGCCGCTTCCGAGCAGTTCGCCGCCCATCTGAAACCGCTGACGCGCGCCGAAAACGCCGCTGCATGAAACGCGACGAACCGCTCGTGACGCACGAGCATGCCCAAACCGACGGCGGACCCGATCCCCACGAGCCGCTGTCGCCCGACGATCCGCTCGCACCGCTGCCGTTCAACCCCTACAAGGGCAATCGCGGTCTCACGCGGGCCTGGCATGCGCTGAAGAACTCGATCGCGGGCTTTCGCGTCGCGATTCAAGAAGAAAGCGCGTTTCGCCAAGAGCTGACGCTGGCCGCGATCCTCGTGCCATGCGGCGCGCTAGTGCCCGTCGACGCCGTCTCGCACGTCCTTTTGATCGGCTCCGTGTTGCTCGTGCTGATCGTCGAACTGCTCAATTCGAGCGTCGAGGCGGCGATCGACCGCATCTCGCTCGAACGCCACGAGCTGTCCCGCCGTGCGAAGGATCTCGGCAGTGCGGCCGTCACGGTCGCGCTGTCCGCCTGCGTGCTCACCTGGGCCCTCATCGTCGGGCCCATCGTCGTGCGCTGGGTCGGAACCTGACGCCGAGTTCATCCCGCCGAGTAAAACCTAACCGGGTGTTCGGGGAACAGAACGACCGGTTTATAATCGCCCGACGCAGTGCAAGATACCAACCTAGCCGGGCCCTTGAACGCAGCGTCGCGCGAGCGCCAAGCGTGCCCGGCAGCACAGGGCCGGACGACATGGAAGCCAAAACTCCCCGCCGCACCCGCGAACGGATTCTCGAGCTCTCGTTGAAGCTATTCAACGAGATCGGCGAACCGAACGTGACCACCACGACGATCGCGGAGGAAATGGAGATCAGCCCAGGCAATCTCTACTACCACTTCCGCAACAAAGACGACATCATCAACAGCATCTTTGCGCAGTTCGAGCAAGCGATCGAAAAGCGTCTGCGGTTTCCGGAAGACCATCGTCCGACCATCGACGAAACCTGGTCGTACCTGCAATACATGGCCGAGTTCATGTGGACCTATCGGTTCCTCTATCGCGATTTGAACGATTTGCTCGCGCGCAACCGCACGCTCGAGATGCACTTCAAGCAGATCATCAGCCACAAGGTTCGCTTCGCGAAGCAGATGTGCGAACTGCTCGTCGCCGACGAGGAGATGGTGGCCACGCCCGAGGAAATCCAGGTCATCGCCACGAACATGGGGGTGATCGCCACGTACTGGCTGTCGTACCAATTCGTGATGAACCCGCGCAAGTACAACGATCAGGGGGCGATCCGCGAGGAGCTGCATCAGGTGAGCGTGCACGTCATCTCGATCATGGCGCCGTATCTGCGCGGCCGATCGCGCCAGCTGTTCGACGATCTCGTTTCGGGCAAGCTGCCCAAGCGCGAATTCCACGATTACTTGCCCCCGCGCGATCTAGGCGGCCGGGGCGGCAGCGCCAAGGAACTCGAATGAAATCGGTTTGCGTTTACTGCGGCTCGTCGATGGGCGCCAAGCCTGAATACGCGCAGGCGGCGCAAGCATTCGGCCGCGCCCTCGTCGACGCCGGCTGTTCGCTCGTCTACGGCGGCGGGCGCGTGGGGCTCATGGGCGTCATCGCCGACGAAGTGCTCGCCGCGGGCGGCCGCGTCGTCGGCGTCATCCCGGAACTGCTCGTCGACAAGGAAGTGGGCCACAAGGGGCTGACCGAGCTGCACGTCGTACCCGATATGCATCACCGCAAACGCATGATGGCCGATCTGTCCGATGCCTTCGTCGCCCTGCCCGGCGGCGCCGGCACGCTCGAGGAATTGTTCGAGGTCTTCACCTGGGCGCAGCTCGGGTATCACAAGAAGGCGATCGGGCTGTACGACATCGGCGGCTACTACGCGCCGCTCACCGCCATGCTCGAGCACACGGTGCGCGAAGGTTTCATGCAAAAAGCGTATCTCGATATGCTGCAGATCGATGCCGACGCACGCTCGCTGCTCGGCAAACTGCGCGCCTACCATCCGCCCGGCCTCGACAAGTGGGCCACGCAGCGCGAAGCCGTCTGAACGGCTTGCCGCAGGCGTGCGCCGCACGCCCCGACCAACGTATCGAATTGCCGGAGTCCGCCCGATGAGCATTGAACCGCGCGTCGTTCTCATTACCGGCGCGAGCCGCGGAATTGGCCGCGCCACGGCCGTCATGCTCGGCGAGCAAGGCGCGGCGGTCGGCGTGAACTACGTAAGCGATCGCGCCGCGGCGCAGCTGACGGCGGGCGAAGTCGAACGGGCCGGCGGTCGGGCCTTCCTGCTGCCGGGCGACGTGGCGGACGAAGCAGCTGTCCTCTCCATGTTCGATACGCTGGACGCCGCCTGCGGCCGCGTCGATGCGCTCGTCAACAACGCGGGAATCGTTGCGCCGTCGATGCCGCTCGCGCAAATGGACGCGGCGCGGCTCAAGCGCATGTTCGACGTCAATGTCCTCGGCGCCTACCTCTGCGCGCGCGAAGCCGCCCGACGCATGTCCACCGATCGCGGCGGCCGCGGCGGCGCCATCGTCAACGTATCCTCGGCCGCCTCGCGGCTCGGTTCGCCGAACGAGTACGTCGACTACGCCGGATCCAAGGGCGCCGTCGATACGATGACGATCGGCTTGGCCAAGGAACTCGGCCCACGCGGCATACGCGTCAATGCGGTACGGCCTGGCCTCATCGAAACCGACATCCATGCCAGCGGCGGACGGCCCGAGCGGGCGGCCGTCCTCGGCGCGCAAACGCCCCTGGGCCGGCCCGGCAAAGCCGAGGAGGTGGCGCGAGCCATCGTCTGGCTGCTCAGCGACGCCGCCTCGTATGTGAACGGCGCATTGCTCGATGTGAGCGCCGGCCGCTGATTCGCGATTTATCGGGCGCGCCGCGCGCCTCGACCCGTCGTGGGCACGCGCCCGTCCCCGTCCCCCGTTACTTCGGCGCCGCGACGCCAGGGCGTCCAAGGCGCCAACGGCTGGGTCAAAACGAAGATCCGGGCTCTTGCAGGAAAGCGATTTCTTCTTCGGTCGACGCTCGCCCCAGCGCCGCATTTCGATGCGGGAAGCGCCCGAATCGCTCGATGACCGCGGCGTGCCGATGTGCGTAGTCGACGTAGCTGCCCTTACCCGTTTGCCCCGTTTCGCGCGCGTGCGCCTCGAACAAGCGCACCGACTCGCGCTGTGCGTCGAGCGATTCCGCATGCTCGAACGGCAAATAAGCGAACACGCGATGTTCCGGCGTGGGCAGTTCGCGATCGGCGTGGGCGGCGACGAGGCGGCGGGCGACCTCCAAAGCTTTGGCGTCGGCGGCGAAGGCGTCCGGGCGCCCACGGCACGTATTGCGCGAGAACTGATCGAGCACGATGATGAGTGCGAGTGCGCCCAGGGGCGTGCTTTGCCAATCGTCGCACTCGCCGCGTCGCGCAGCGGCCAGCGTCGCCCCGAAGCGTTCGTGGATCGAGGCGTCGAACGCGTCGTCGCGCTTGAACCAGGACTCGGAGGCTTGGCCATAGGCGGGGGAGCCCGGTTCGCCGAACCAAAAATCCAGGACGGCGCGGGCCACCGGATCGAGAAGCGTGTTCATGTCAATTCCAATACGAGCCGGCGGGTACGCGCCGTTTTCTTTTCGATCTTCGCCACGCGCAGCCCACCGATCTCGGAGGTGTTGGCCACGTGGGTGCCGCCGCACGGCTGGAGGTCGACGTTTTCGATGCGAAGCAGCCGCACACGGCCGAAGCCCACCGGCGGCTTCACGCTCATCGTTCGGACGAGTTCGGGACGCGCCGCCATTTCTTCATCGGTGATCCAGTCGGTCGACACGCGATGCCCGCCGGCAACCAGTTCCGCCAACCGCGATTGGACGAACTCGCGCTCGATCGGCTCGGTCGTGACGAGGTCGATGCGGGCGTAGTCGGGCGTGATGCTGCAACCGTCGACCGCATACGGCAGCGCGGCGCAGATCAGGTGCGTCGCCGTATGCAGCCGCATGTGCCGATAGCGGCGCGTCCAATCGATTTCAGCGACGACGCCCGCGCCGGGCTGCAGCCGCGCAAGCTGCGCTTCTTGCCCCATGGCCGGCACATGCAGCGCATCGTCCGGGCTCGCCCCTTCGAACTTCGCCTTGCGCGTATCGGCGATCGCGATGCGCGTGCCGTCGGTCAGCGTCAACGCCCCCGTGTCGCCCGCCTGGCCGCCGCCCAGCGGGTAGAACACCGTTCGATCGAGCAAAATGCCTTCCGGGGCGACCGCGGTCACGGTCGCCTCGCAGCGTGTCAGGTAGGCGTCTTCACGGAAAAGCGCTTGCGTGGTCATCGAGCGGGTTCCTTTTTCGGTCGGTCAGGCGGGGCGCCGCCAATCGTCATTTTGAAAACGCTCGCGCCGCGCGTACAGGTCGAGCCGCGCGAATTCGCTGCGGCGCCGTACCGGTCGATCAACCGGGCCGGTTGCGCATCCAGTCGGCCGTATCGAAAAACGACGTGACGAGGCGCTCGCGAAGCGTCTGCGGCAGCCCCACGTCTTGCATCGCCCATGCCATGCAGCGCACCCACTGGTCGCGCTCCGACGAGGCGATCGCGAACGGCAAATGCCGCGCGCGCAGGCGAGGGTGTCCGAAGCGTTCGATGTAATGATCAGGGCCGCCAAGCCAGCCGCACAGGAACCAGAACAGCTTGTCGCGCGAGCTCTCGAGCGTGGCCGGGTGCAGCGCGCGAATGCCGGCGAACTCGGGCTCGAGATCCATCAAGTCGTAGAAGCGGTCGACGAGTTCGCGCACGCGAGCCTCGCCGCCCACGAGGTCGAACGCGCTCGGCTGCTGGGCCTGCGCGTCGTCGTTGGTCGAATCGGTCATACGGTTAATCGAATACGTCTGCAAAAAACGAAAAATACGCGCGCTTGCGCTCGGCGCTTCAGGCGTCTCGCAACGACTGCGCCGCCGGGCGCCGCAGCACGCGCCGCAAGCTGAGCCAGCCGCCGACGCCCGCGCACGCGACGCCGGCCGCAATCCCGGCCGGCAACAGCCACGGGTCGACATCCAGGTGAAAGTCGAACACGCGCGTCGCCAATACGATACCGAGCGCCTGCGCACCCACCGCGGCCATTAGGCCGGCAAGCGCGCCGACGACAGCGAACTCCGCCGCGTGCACCGAACGCACCTGGCGATGCGAGGCGCCGAGCGCGCGCAACAGGGCCGATTCTCGCACGCGCTCGTCGCGCGTGCCGGCGAGCGCGGCGTAAAGCACGAGCAAACCGGCAGCGAGCGTGAACGCGAAGAGGAACTGAACCGCGCCGATCACTTGGTCGAGGACGTGCTGGACTTGAGCGAGGATAGGCGTCGTGTCGATCGCCGTGACGTTCGGGTGTGCGGCTATCAAACCGTCGAGCACCGCCCGGCGCTGCGCGGGAAGGTGAAAGCTCGTAATGAATGTCGCCGGAAAGCCCTCCAGCGCGGCCGGCGGCATCAGCACGAAGAAGTTGACCTTGAACGTGCCCCAATCGAGCTTGCGCACGCTCGTGACGGGCGCATCGACGCTCATCCCCGTCACGTCGAACCGCAGCACGTCGCCCACCTTCACGCCAATGAGCTTGGCCAGGCCCGCTTCGATCGAGATCTCGGGGCGCGTCGCGCCGCCGTACCATTGCCCCGCCACCACGCGATTGTCCTCGGGTAGTGCGCTTCGGTACGACAGATTGAATTCCCGATCGACGAGGCGTCGCGCGTCGTCGTTCTTATACGATTGCGGCACCACGCGCTTGCCGTCGATGGATATGAGCCGGCCGCGCACCATCGGCTCGAGCGTCACGTCCGCAATGCCGTGCGCGCGCAGATAGTCGACGACGGCTTGACGCTCGTCGGGCTGGATGTCGATCAAAAATTCGTTGGGCGCATCGGGCGGCGTGGATTTGCGCCACCCGGCGACGAGATCGTCGCGCGTCATCGCAATGAGCAACAGGCACATGAGGCCGATGGCGAGCGCCGTGATTTGCAACGCGCTGGCCCATCCGCGCCGTTCGAGAGACGCCAAGGCGTAGCGCCAGCCGACCGAGGCCGACACGCGCCGCCCGCCCTCGCTGCGGGCCACCCGCACGCATAGCCACAACGCCGAGCGGGCCGCAACGGCGAAAACGACGAGCCCCAGCGCAAAGCCGCCCGCGACGATCCCGCCTAGCCGAACCTCCCCGGCCGCCAGCACGAGCAGCGCCGCGAACAAGGCGATGCCTATGGCGTAGGCCCACCAGGCGGCGCGCGCCTGTCCGTCCCATTCTCTTCGCAACACGCGGATCGGCGGCACGCGCGTGAGCGGCAAAAGCGGCGGCAGCGCGAAGCCGAACAGCAGCACGAGCCCGGCGCCGATTCCTTCGAGCGCCGGCAGCACGCTAGGCTGCGGCAGCGCGACGGCAATCAGTTGCCCGAGCCACGCCAGCAGCGCGAAATGCCCCGCATACCCGAGCGCGATGCCGAGTGTCCCTCCGGTCAATCCGACAAAAGCGAATTCGAGCGTGACCAGCACGCGCAGCTCGCGCTCGCCGAGCCCTAGGCAACGCATGACGGCGCAACCGTCGAGATGCCGCCGGGTGTACCGATGCGCGGCCATCGCGATCGCCACGGCCGCGAGCAGCGCCGTCAGCAATGCAACGAGCCGCAGAAAATGGTCCGCGCGGTCGAGCGTTTCGCGCACCTGAGGCTGCCCGTCGCTCAGCGATTCGAGCGCCACCCCGCGCAGCTTGCCGCCGTCGACCCGCTCATGCGCGAACGAAGCGAACCGCGCCACGGCGGCATCGTCGCCGGCTACGAGCAGGCGATACGTCACGCGGCTGCCATAGCCGATGAGCCCCGTCGAACCGAGCTCGTCAGCGCGCACCATGACGCGCGGGGAGAAGTTGACGAAGGCGAACCCGCGATCGAGTTCGCGCGTGATCACCGCGCCGATCGTGAACCGTCGATCGCCGAGCTGCACGACATCGCCGACACGCGCGTGCAGCGTCTCCAGCAATTGCGCATCGACCCAAACGGTCCCCTTGGCGGGAATACTATCGGCGTGCCGGTCGGGCGCATCGACGCCCGATGCGATTCGCAAGGCGCCGCGCAGGGGATAGGTTGCCGAGACCGCTTTGACAGCGGCCAGCCGCGCATTCGACAACCCCTGATCGCCCGCGCCGCTTGGCGCGATGCGCGCCACCATGCTCGGGAAAATGGCTGTCGTGGCCGTGCGCAGGCCCAGCGTGCGCGCTTCGTCGAAAAACGCGCCGTCGACAGGATGGTCGGCCCGCACGACGAAATCCGCGGCGATCATGCGCCGGGCGTCGCGCTCGAGACCCTGCTGCAGGCGATCGGCCAAAAAGCCGACGCTGGCGAGCGCCGCGACGGCCAGTACGAGCGCGACGACGAGCATGGTCAGCTCGCCCGCGCGCCAGTCTCGCGCGGTCATGCGCGCAGCCTGCCGCACGAGTTCCATCGGGCTTGCCGGCGGGCGCGGCATGGTCGGAGGCGCCACCTCGCTCAATCGCGCTTGCCTCCGATCGAGCCCAATCGCGACACCATGTGCGCGGCCATCCCCCGAAAACCGCCCTGCACGCCGCGCCACAGCCGCGGCAGCGCCCAAGCGGCGAACGCCAAGAAACCGGCCATCAGCACGAGGAAGACGAGCGGGACGAACAGCGCGAGCGCAAGGCCGACGCATACGAGCACGTCTTCTGTCGAAGAGGCGATCCAGTTGGAGAATGGCTCGGGCGAGAGGTTGATGAGCGCGCGCGTTCCCGCCTTGGTCAAATGCGCCGAGCCGGCGAGCGCGCCGCCCGCCAGCGCCGCGACCGTGAGCAAGGTCGGATCGGCGTGGCCGAGCGAACCGGCGGCAAGCAGCGCGCCGGCGGGAATGCGAATGAACGTATGGATGGCGTCCCAGAGCGAATCGAAGGCGGGAATGCGATCGGCGAGGAATTCGACGACGGCGAGGACGGCCGCCGTGGCGATCACCCAGCCCGATGCGAGCGCCGAAAGCGTATCGGGCAGATGAACGATGCCGAGCCTTGCGAAGACGCCGACGAGCAAGACGGTCAGATAAAGGCGCAAGCCGCTGGCCCATGACAGGCCCGCGCCGAGCGAAAGTGCGTCGAGCATTGCCCCTCCCAGCCGTGGCGGCGATTCAGGCCGCGCGCGCCCGCCTCACCTGGCTCGCCCGCGCCGTGCGCACGCTCGCGGTGCGCATTTCTATCCCATTATAGACACGTGCGAGGGTTGAACTCGCGGCAGCGCGCCGTGGAAAGCGTGCGACACCAACCTTTGGCGCCGTGAAGCGGCCCGGCGCGCATGCCTCAAAGCGCGCCGACGAGCCGATATCCGATGCCGGTTTCAGTGACGATATGCTGCGGCTGGGCGGGGTCGTGCTCGAGCTTGCGCCGCAAGTGCGCCATGTAGATGCGCAAATAGTGCTGACTTTCCACGTGAGAGGGTCCCCACACTTCCGCCAGCAGCTGCCGATGCGTGAGCACGCGGCCGGCGTGCCGAACGAGGGCCACGAGCAGGCGATATTCGATCGGCGTCAAATGAACGACTTCTTCCGCCCGCATCACGCGCCGCTGCGCGAGGTCGACGCTGACTTCGCCGAACCGCACGAGCGAAGCTTCGTTCGCCCCGCCGCGCTGGCGCCGCCGCAAATGAGCGCGGATGCGGGCCAGCAGCTCGGGCACGCCGAACGGCTTGGTTAGATAGTCGTCGGCCCCGGCGTCGAGCGCGGCGACTTTCTCGACTTCTTGCGTGCGCGCCGACAAGACGATGACCGGCACGTCGGCCCACGCGCGCAACTCCCGAATGACGTCGAGGCCGTCGGTGTCGGGCAGGCCCAGATCGACGATGACGAGATCGGGCTTGCGCGTCGCCGCCTCGGTCAAGCCGGCTTGGCCCGTTTGCGCATCGTAGACGTGCATGCCCTGCGCCTCGAGCGATGCGCGCACGAAGCGGCGGATCTGCTGCTCGTCCTCGATGAGGACGATGGTCGCGGCCGATTCGCTCATGCGTGCCCGCACAGAAAGATCGGGACGATACGCATCAGGGAATGAGCACCGTCGAACCGGTCGTCTTGCGCGCTTCGAGCGCGCGGTGCGCCTCGCCCACGTCCGCGAGCGCGTAGCGCTGGCGCACGTTCGTCTTCACCTTGCCCGACGCGATGACGTCGAAGAGCTCCGCCGCCATCGTGTCGAGCCATTCGCGTTTGGCGATGTAGCTGAACAACGTCGGCCGCGTGAAGAACAACGAGCCGCGGTTCGACAATTCGGCGGCTTCGATGGGCGGCAGCGCACCGGACGCGCTGCCGAAGCTCACGAAGTAGCCGAGCGGCGCGAGGCAGTCGAGCGAGCCCTTGTACGTGTCCTTGCCGATCGAATCGTAGACGACCGGTACGAGCGCGCCGTTCGTGATGTCCTTGACGCGCTCGGCGAAGTTTTCTCGCGTGTAGACGATCGGATAGTCGCAGCCGTGCGCCTTCGCGAGTTCGGCCTTCTCGTCCGAGCCGACCGTGCCGATCACCGTGGCGCCGAGCGCTTTGGCCCATTGGCAAACGAACAAGCCCACCCCGCCCGCGGCGGCATGAATGAGAATCGTCTGCCCCGGCTCGACCCGGTACGTGCGTCGCAGCAGGTATTGAGCGGTCAACCCTTGCAACATCGCGGAAGCCGCCTCGTCGAATCCGATCGCGTCGGGCAGCTTCACGAGCACGTCGGCCGGCAGCACGCGCTCTTGCGCATACGCGCCGGGCGGGCGCGCGACGTAGGCCACGCGATCGCCGGCGGCGAAGCGGGTCACGCCCGGGCCCACCTCGGTCACGACGCCCGCCGCTTCCATCCCGAGCCCGGCCGGCAGCGGCAGCGGGTAGTGCCCGGTGCGAAAGTAGACGTCGATGTAGTTCAGACCCACCGCCTCCTGCTTGATGCGCACCTGGCCTTCGCCGGGCGCGCCCACGTCGACGTCGACCCACTGCATCACTTCGGGGCCGCCCGTGCGTTCGATTCGAATCGCCTTCACCATGCCTCTCTCCTTTACGAGCCCGTGGCTCGATCTGTCCGATGGATGCGCTTAGCGGGGCGGGGCGCGCCGCCGCCCTCGACTGCTTCTGGTCATTTAGCTATTGCGGCCGCGGCGGCTGCGCTCAGCCCGCGGCGGCTGCGCTCAGCCCGCGGCGGTCCGCATTTTGAGCGTGTCCAGCAGCATGCGCGCCGTGGCGACGTTCGTCGCGCAGGGCACGTCGTGCACGTCGCAGGCACGCACGAGGGCATTGATGTCGGGTTCGTGCGGCTGCGGCGTCATCGGGTCGCGCAGGAAAATCACGAGATCGACCTTGCCCTCGGCGAGCATCGCGCCGATCTGCAAGTCGCCGCCATACGGCCCCGAGAGCATGCGCTCGACGCGCAAGCCGTGCGCGTCGGCGATGCGCCCGCCTGTCGTGCCCGTCGCGATCAGGTTGCAATGCCGCAGCGTTGGCGCGTACTCGCCCGCCAGGGCAACGATGTCGTCTTTCTTGTGATCGTGCGCGATCAGCGCAACGCGAGGGGTCATGGCGCAGCTCCTTCCTGTTCAAGCCAAATCGAACCACTAACAAAACGTCGACCGAATCTTGCCGACTCTAAAAGCGCCATGCTCAGAAGGTGCCGGGATAAGCGCCGCCGTCGATGAGCCAATTCTGGCCCGTAATGTAGCTCGCATGGGCGCTGCACAGAAAGGCGCAAGCCTTGCCGAACTCCTCGGGCTGGCCGAGCCTCTGTGCGGGAATGCCGGCCGAGCGATCGCGCCGTGCTTCGTCGATGCTGATTCCGTTGGCCTGCGCTTGCGCCTTCAAGGTCGTCGCGATGCGGTCGGTGTCGAACAAGCCCGGCAGCAAATTGTTGATCGTCACGTTGTGCTGAGCGACCTTGCGCGCGACGCCGGCGACAAAACCGGTCAGCCCGGAGCGCGCGCCGTTCGACAGGCCGAGCACGTCGATCGGCGCCTTCACCGACGAACTCGTGATATTGACGATGCGGCCGAAGCCCCGTTCGATCATGCCGTCGATCGTCGCCTGCAGCAGAGCGATCGGCGTGAGCATGTTCGCCTCCAGCGCACGGAGCCAATCGTCGTGCGTGAGCCGGCGGAAGTCGCCCGGGGGCGGACCGCCGGCGTTGTTGATCAGAATATCGGGCGAGGGACACGCGGCCAGCGCGGCCGCGCGCCCCTCGGGCGTGGTGATGTCGCAAGCGACGGTGCGCACGGACACGCCGGCCTTCGCGCGAATGTCGGCCGCCGTGGCCTCGAGCGTCTCCGGCGTGCGCGCGACGATGACGAGGTTCACGCCTTCGCCGGCGAGCGCTTGCGCGCACCCGCGCCCGAGTCCCTTGCTGGCCGCGCACACGAGCGCGGTACGTCCTGCGATTCCAAGATCCATGCGTGTGTCCCCAATATGGGTGGCGATGGAGGCGATTGTAGAAGAATCGCCGCAAGCGCGCCCAGCGCGCTTGCCCTCGAGGAGAAAACCGGCGCAGTCCCTTTCTTTCGGTAAACTTGCGCGAACAACCTCAGATGCGCGCCCGCCCGCGCCCTCGCCATGAAACAAGATAGCCGCTATCCCAATCTCTTCATCCTCGATCACCCGCTGATCCAGCACAAGCTCACGCATATGCGCGACAAGGACACGTCCACGCGCACGTTTCGCGAGCTGCTGCGCGAGATCACGCTGCTGATGGGGTACGAGATCACGCGCGATCTGCCGATCACGACGCGCCGCGTGGAAACGCCGCTCGTCGAGATCGACGCGCCCGTCATCGCGGGCCGCAAGCTTGCGATCGTACCGGTGCTGCGAGCGGGCATCGGCATGTCGGACGGCTTGCTCGAGCTGATTCCGTCGGCGCGCGTGGGCCATATCGGGGTTTATCGCGACGCCGAGCATCGCCCGGTCGAATATCTCGTGCGCCTGCCCGACCTGGAAGACCGCACGTTCATTCTCTGCGATCCAATGGTGGCGACGGGATACTCCGCCGTCCATGCCGTCGACGTCCTGCAGCGGCGCGGCGTGGCCGCCGAACACATTTCCTTCGTCGCGCTCGTCGCGGCGCCCGAGGGCGTGCAGGTTTTCCAGGATGCTCACCCGAACGTGAAGCTCTACGTTGCCTCGCTCGATTCTCATCTGAACGAGCACGCCTATATCGTGCCGGGACTGGGCGATGCCGGCGACCGATTGTTCGGCACGAAAAACTAAAAACGGGGCCCGGTTGCGGAGCCATGCAGCGCCGGGGTTCGGCTGCCGCGCGCGCCCCTGGTCGGACAAAAAGATCGCGCACCCCTCAATGAAACGCCGAATATGCCGATAAACGACGTGAGTACCATTCACGCCATAACACGTCCGACATGCACGGCACTTTCAATTTCTGGCTAGTCGGGCTGTCTCTCGCAGTCGCGACGCTCGCATCGTTCACGGCGCTCGATCTTTCCGGTCGCATCGCTCAAGTGCTCCGTCGCCGCCAACGCCAGGCCTGGCTCGCCGGCGGCGCGGGCGCGATGGGGGTCGGCATCTGGTCGATGCATTTCATCGGCGTGCTGGCGTTCACGCTGCCGATTCCGCTCGGCTACGACTTCACGATTACGGCCGGCTCGCTGCTCCTTGCGATCTTCGTGTCGTATTTCGCGCTGCGCGTCATCGCGCATCGAACGCTCGGATTGAAGCGCCTATCGGTCGCCGCCGTCCTGATGGGACTGGGCATCGTGGGCATGCACTACACCGGCGACGCGGCGATGCGCATGCAACCGGCCATCGTCTACGACCCTTGGCTCGTCGCCGCCTCGATCGCCATCGCGATAGTCGCCTCGGGCGCCGCGCTCTTCATCGCGCACAAGCTGCGCGCGGAAGACCAAGCGCACGTGCTCGCCAAACGCGCGGCCGCATCGCTCGTCATGGCGCTCGCCATCACGGGCATGCACTACACGGCCACCGCCGCGGCGACCTTTCCGATCGGATCGATTTGCGGCGCCGCGGATGGCGTCGACCTGCGCTGGCTCGGCACGACCATCGCGATCTTCACGTTCGCCATTCTGATCGTGACGCTGATGCTCTCGCGTTTCGATGCCCGCACGGCGTTCCTCGTACAGTCGGTGTCGCAGCTGAACGGCCGGATCGTGCATTTGGCGGCGTTCGACGCGCTGACCGAGCTGCCGAATCGCCGCTCGCTCACTGAACGCATGGAGCGCGCGATCGAGCGAGGCCAGCGCGAAAATGCGCAATTCGCGGTCCTCTTCATGGATCTGGACGGCTTCAAGACGATCAACGATTCGCTCGGCCACACCGTGGGCGATGAGGTGCTCAAGGCTTTCGCGCAGCGCCTCATCGATTGCGCGAGCGCCGGCGACACGGTGGCGCGCCTGGGCGGCGACGAGTTCGTGATGCTCGTGTGCCGCCTCGGCACGCCCGACGACGCCCGGAGGATGGCTGAAACCGTGCTCGAACGCATGCACGAAAGCATCTGGATCGATGCGCAACCGCTACTGGTCGCGCCGAGCATCGGCATCGCCTTGTTCCCGCGCGACGGCGACACCGTCGAAACGCTGCTCAAGAACGCCGACGCGGCGATGTACGCGGCCAAACGCGCCGGACGCGGCACGTGCCGCTTCTTCGAATCGGACATGAGCCAAGAGGCCACGCGAACGCTGCAGATTCAGCAGGCGATGCGCGACGCGCTCGACAAAGACTACTTCTCGCTGCATTTCCAGCCCAAGTTCTTTGGCAAGAACGGCGCCCTTGCCGGAGCGGAAGCCTTGCTGCGGCTCAATCATCCGACACTGGGGCTGCTCTCGCCGGTGGAGTTCATCTCGATCGCGGAGCGCAACGGGCAGATCGTCCCGATCGGATACTGGGTGGTGCGCGAGGCGTGCCGGCAAATCCGGCATTGGCAAGCGCAGGGGCTGCGCCCGACGAAGATCGCCATCAATCTGTCCCCGCGCCAGCTCGCGCAGCCGGACCTGCTTTCGAAGATCCTCGATATCCTGAAAGAGGAGCACACGCCGCGCGATGCGCTGATGTTCGAAATCACCGAAACGGCGGCCATGCACGACGTACGCCGCACGGCGGACATGGTGCATGCGTTTCAGGACAGCGGCTTCGAGGTCGCGATCGACGACTTCGGCACCGGGTATTCGAGCTTGGCGTACCTGCAGCGGTTTCGCGTGCGGCAGTTGAAAATCGACCGCTTTTTCGTCGACGGACTCGACGCGCAAAGCGACGAGGGCACGGCCATCGTCTCCGCGATCATCGCGCTCGCCCACTCGCTCGGCATGGACGTCGTGGCCGAGGGCGTCGAAACGGAGTCGCAGCACGACAAACTCAAGGCGCTGCGCTGCGACGAGATGCAAGGCTTCCTGCTCGGCAAGCCGCTCGCCGCCGACGCGTTCGGCGTCCTCCTCGGCCAAGGCGCCTAGCGCGCCCGCGCGCCGGGAGGCCGGCGCGGCGTGGTAAAATCGCCGTCTGCTCCTCGGACGGCCGCCCCTACTCGCTCGCGGCCCGCATTCACGGAGAAACGCGCGACACGCCGCCCGACACGAGGGCCGCCGGCAGCACTCGCACGGTTCACACGATTTCGCAATCGACAACACGCATCATGCGTGTGCCTGGTCGGCACGCGCCACGGAGAAACGTATGGCTGGTCATTCCAAATGGGCCAACATCAAACATAAGAAAGCCGCCGCGGACGCCAAACGCGGCAAAGTCTGGACGCGCCTCATCAAGGAAATCCAAGTCGCGGCCCGCATGGGCGGAGGCGAGGTCGACTCGAACCCGCGCCTGCGTCTGGCCGTCGACAAGGCGTACGACGCGAACATGCCCAAGGACAACATCAACCGCGCGATCCAGCGCGGCGTGGGCGGCGTCGACGGCGCGAACTACGAGGAAATCCGCTACGAAGGCTATGGCATCGGCGGCGCGGCCGTCATCGTCGACACGATGACCGACAACCGCACGCGCACGGTGGCCGAAGTTCGCCATGCCTTCTCGAAGTTCGGCGGCAACATGGGCACCGACGGCTCGGTGTCGTTTCTGTTCGATCACGTCGGCCAATTCCTGTTCGCCCCCGGCACGCCAGAGGATACGCTGATGGAAGCGGCGCTCGAAGCCGGCGCGAACGACGTCGTCACGAACGACGACGGCAGCATCGAAGTGCTGTGCGGCCCGAACGATTTCGCAAAGGTGAAGGAAGCGCTCGAAGCAGCCGGCTTCAAGGCCGAACTCGCCGAAGTCACGATGAAGCCGCAAACCGAAGTCGAATTCACGGGCGACGACGCCGTGAAGATGCAAAAGCTCCTCGACGCGCTCGAAAACCTCGACGACGTACAAGAGGTTTACACCAATGCGTCGATCGCCGACGAATAAACGACGACTAGGAAGAATCAAATGAAACTACTCGTCGTCGGTTCCGGTGGCCGCGAACACGCGCTCGCTTGGAAGCTCGCGCAATCGCCGCGCGTGCAGATCGTCTATGTCGCGCCCGGCAACGGCGGGACTGCGCAGGACGAACGCCTGCGCAACGTCGACATCACAGATCTGGCCGAGCTCGCCGATTTCGCCGAAAAAGAGCAGGTCGCGATGACGGTCGTCGGCCCTGAAGCGCCGCTCGCGGCGGGCATCGTCAACTTGTTCCGTCAGCGCGGTCTGAAGGTGTTCGGGCCGACGAAGGAAGCGGCGCAGCTCGAAAGCTCCAAGGATTTCGCGAAGGCGTTCATGAAGCGTCATGGCATTCCGACGGCCGAGTACGAGACGTTTTCCGACGCCGGCGCCGCGCACGCCTACATCGAGCGCAAAGGCGCACCGATCGTCATCAAAGCCGACGGCCTGGCCGCCGGCAAAGGCGTGGTGGTCGCCGCGACAGCCGACGAAGCGCACGCGGCCGTCGATATGATGCTGGCCGACAACAAGCTCGGCGACGCGGGCGCACGCGTGGTCATCGAGGAGTTTTTGTCGGGCGAGGAAGCGAGCTTCATCGTCATGGTCGACGGCAAGCACGTGCTGCCGCTCGCCTCTAGCCAAGATCACAAGCGCCTGCTCGACGCAGATCAGGGCCCGAACACGGGCGGCATGGGCGCGTACTCGCCCGCGCCCATCGTCACGCCGCAGCTGCACGCGCGCGTGATGCGCGAAATCATCCTGCCTACCGTGCGCGGCATGGAAAAGGAAGGCATCCGCTATACGGGCTTCCTGTATGCGGGCCTCATGATCGACGCCGAAGGCAATCCGAAGACGCTCGAATTCAACTGCCGCATGGGCGACCCGGAAACGCAGCCGATCATGGCGCGGTTGAAGGGCGACTTCTCCAAGGTGGTCGAAAGCGCGATCGCAGGCACGCTCGACACCGTCGAGCTCACCTGGGACCGACGCACTGCGCTCGGCGTCGTGCTGGCCGCGTACAACTATCCGGACGCGCCGCGCAAGGGCGACCGCATCAACGGGATCCCGGCCGAGACCGACACGGCGGTGACGTTTCATGCCGGCACGACCCTCGTCGGCGATAAACTCATGACCGCGGGTGGACGCGTGCTGTGCGTCGTCGGGCTGTCCGATTCCGTACGCGGTGCGCAGTCGGCCGCCTACGAAGCGATCAATCAGATTTCCTTCGACGGTATGCAGTATCGCCGCGATATCGGCTATCGGGCGCTGAATCGCAAGCACTGACGACCTACGGCGCGCGATGCGCGCCCGCCGTCAGACGCCCCGGGCCGCCCTCGGCCCGGCCTTTCGTCCTCATTGCGTGCGTCACACCATGCCTGATACGACCTACGACGTTTCTTCCGTGCGCAGCTACTTGCAGTCGCTGCAAACGCGCATCGCCGACGCGATCGGCGCGCTCGACGGTAAGCCGTTCGGCGTCGACGCCTGGACGCGCCCGCCCGGCGAGCATCTGCGCGGCGGCGGCGTGACACGCATTCTCGAGGACGGCGCGTTGATCGAACGCGGCGGCGTCGGTTTCTCGGACGTCGCGGGCGACAAATTGCCGCCGTCGGCCAGCGCGCTGCGACCGCATCTGGCCGGACGCGGTTTCGAAGCGATGGGCGTTTCGCTCGTCATGCATCCGCGCAACCCATACTGCCCCACCGCGCACATGAACGTGCGCATGCTTGCGGCGACCAAGGAAGGTGAAGCGCCCATCTTCTGGTTCGGCGGCGGCATGGATTTGACGCCGTACTACGGCTTCGAGGAAGACGCGGCCCATTTTCATGGCGTTTGCCGCGATGCGCTCGCCCCCTTCGGGGCCGATCTCTATCCGCGCTTCAAGCGCTGGTGCGACGACTACTTTTTCCTCAAGCATCGCGGCGAGACGCGCGGCGTGGGTGGAGTCTTTTTCGACGATTTCGACGAACTCGGCTTCGAGCGCTCGTTCGAAATGGTGAAGCGAATCGGCGACGCCTTCGTCGACGCCTACCTGCCTCTGCTGCAAAAACGACAGTCGATGCCTTACGGCGAACGCGAGCGGACGTTCCAAAGCTATCGACGCGGCCGTTATGTCGAATTCAATCTCGTCTACGACCGAGGTACGCTCTTCGGCCTGCAAAGCGGCGGCCGCACCGAGTCGATCCTGCTGTCGATGCCGCCTGTCGCGAACTGGCGCTACGACTGGCGGCCCGAGCCCGGCACGCCCGAAGCGAAGCTCTATACCGACTTTCTGACGCCGCGCGACTGGGTGTGATGCGAGCCGACCGATCGACAAGGACCGTCCTCTGAATTCGACTGCCCCCGCCACGTCTCGCCCCGCTCCCGATGAGCGGCCGATGCTGCCGCGCCGCGTCGGTCTGCTCGGCGGCACCTTCGATCCGATCCACAACGGGCATCTGGCGCTCGCGCACCGGTTTGCCGATCTGTTGCAACTGACCGAACTCGTGCTGTTGCCGGCCGGACAGCCGTATCAGAAGTCGGGCGTGTCGCCGGCGTCTCATCGTTTGGCGATGACGCGCGCGGCAGCTGCCTCGCTCGCGCTGCCCGGCGTCGCCGTCACGGTGGCGACAGACGAAATCGAGCACGTGGGCCCGACGTACACGGTGGAGACGCTAGCGCGCTGGCGGGCGCGCGAAGGCGCGGACGCCTCGCTGGCCTTGCTCATCGGCGCCGATCAGCTGCTGCGGCTCGATACGTGGCGCGATTGGCGGCGGCTGTTCGATTTTGCGCACGTGTGCGCCGCCACGCGGCCGGGCTTCGACCTGTCGAGCTTGTCCCCGGCGCTCGCGGCCGAACTGGGCCCGCGCCGCGCCGACGCCCAAACGCTGCGCCGCACGAGCGCCGGCCGGCTGCTCGTGGACGACACCCTGGCGCTCGACGTTTCGGCCACCGACATCCGCGCGCACCTGAAGGCAAAGCTGGCGCAGGGCGATTCCGCGGCGCCGGAGCCGATTCCCGCGGCCGTCTGGGACTATATTCTTCAACATCATCTGTACCATCCGTAACCATGGATATTCGCAAACTGCAACGCGCCATCATCGACGGTCTCGAAGACGTCAAAGCGCAAGACATTCGAGTCTTCAACACGACTCACCTGACGGAGCTGTTCGACCGCGTCGTCGTCGCGAGCGGCACCTCGAACCGGCAAACCAAGGCGCTCGCCTCCAGCGTGCGCGAGAAAGTGAAGGAAGCCGGCGGCGAGATCATCAGCACGGAAGGCGAGGACATCGGCGAATGGGTGCTCGTCGATTGCGGAGACGCGATCGTCCATATCCTGCAGCCGGCGCTGCGCCAGTACTACAACCTCGAGGAAATCTGGGGCGACAAGCCCGTGCGCGTGAAGCTGGCGAGCACGAGCCCGTTCTCGGGCGCGCGCCCGAGCGAACCCGAGGACGAGGACGAGGACGAAGACGAGATCGAGCCAGCGGCGCCCGCGGCCAAGCCCGCGCGTAAGAGCCCGGCCCGCAAGAGTCCCGCGCGCAAGAGCAGCGCCAAGTGACGACGGCATGAAGCCCGCGAGCGTCGTGCGCGTCGCCTAGCCTCCGAGCCTGACGATGAAACTGCATATTTTGGCCGTAGGCCATAAGATGCCCGACTGGATCGCGGCCGGCTTCGACGAGTACGCCAAACGCATGCCGCCCGAGCTGCGGATCGAGCTGCGCGAGATCAAGCCCGAGCCGAGAACCGGAGGCCGCTCCGCGCAAAGCGTGATGGCCGCCGAACGCCAACGCATCGAAGCCGCGTTGCCGAAGACGGCGCGCGTCGTCGCGCTCGACGAGCGCGGCCGCGATTGGACGACGATGCAGCTCGCCACCGCTTTGCCCGATTGGCAGCGCGACGGGCGCGACGTAGCCTTCGTGATCGGCGGCGCCGACGGCCTCGATCCGGACATCAAAACGCGCGCGGAGATCTTGCTGCGGGTGTCGAGCTTGACGCTTCCGCACGGCATGGTTCGCGTCCTGCTCGCGGAACAGCTTTACCGCGCGTGGAGCATCACGCAGAATCACCCCTATCACCGCGTCTGATGCGGCGTCCATCCTCGTGAGCGGGCGCCTACGCCTAACGAGAACGACACATGCCGCAGCCGAGTACCCGCCTTTCGCTTCACCCTTACGTCTATCTCGCTTCGCAGAGCCCGCGCCGGCAGGAACTCTTGTCGCAGCTTGGGGTGCGCTTCGAGCTGCTGCTGCCGCGGCCCGACGAAGACGCCGAAGCCTTGGAAGCCGAGCTAGCCGACGAGTCCGCGCATGCCTACGTGCAGCGCGTTTGCGTGGCGAAGGCCGAGGCCGCCCGCGCGAGACTCGTGGCCGCCGGCTATCGCTCGGCGCCGATTTTGGTCGCCGATACCACCGTGACGATCGACGACGCCATCCTCGGCAAACCGAACGACGTCGAGCACGCCGTTCAAATGCTCGCCCGCCTGGCCGGACGCGAGCACGAAGTGCTGACGGCGCTCGCCGTGGTCGATGCCGACGGCACGATGCTGCCTCCGGCCTTGTCGCGCTCGAGCGTGCGCTTCGCGCAAGCGCCGCTCACGGCGCTGACGCGTTACGCGATGACCGGCGAACCGCTCGGCAAAGCGGGCGCCTACGGCATCCAAGGGCGCGCCGCCGAGTTCATCGAACGGATCGACGGATCCTATTCGGGTATCATGGGTCTGCCCCTATTTGAGACGGCCGCGCTGCTGCGCCAGGCGCGCGTCGACTTCTGAAGCGATTCGAAAGCCGACCATGAACGAAGAAATCCTGATCAATGTCACCCCGCAGGAAACGCGGGTCGCGCTGATCCAGCAAGGCGCCGTGCAAGAACTGCACGTCGAGCGCACGCTCTCGCGCGGGCGCGTGGGCAACGTCTATCTGGGCAAGGTCGTGCGTGTGCTGCCTGGCATGCAGTCGGCGTTCATCGATATCGGCCTCGAGCGCGCAGCATTCCTGCACGTTGCCGATATTTGGCACCCGCGCTTGGCGGGCGAGCACGCCGGGACGCAGCAACCCATCGAAAAGATCGTGTTCGAGGGGCAGACGCTGACCGTGCAGGTCATCAAAGACCCGATCGGCACCAAGGGCGCGCGGCTTTCGACGCAGATCAGCATCGCGGGCCGGACGCTCGTGTACCTGCCGCAAGAGCCGCACATCGGGATTTCGCAGAAGATCGAGAGCGAAGCCGAGCGCGAAGCGATTCGCGCTCGCCTCACGGCCGTGCTGCCGGCCGATGAGAAAGGCGGCTACATCGTGCGCACGATCGCCGAAGACGCGACGAGCGAAGAACTCGCGAGCGACGTCGCCTACCTGCGCAAGACTTGGGCGACGGTCGTCGCGCAGGCGCAGCGCATGCCGCCTACGAGTTTGCTTTATCAAGATTTGAACTTGTCGCAGCGCGTTCTGCGCGATTTCGTCACCGACGAGACATCGCGTATCCAGGTCGATTCGCGCGAAACGTTTCAAATGCTCACCGAATTCGCCGCCGAATTCACGCCCGCCGTCAGCTCGAAACTGCATCACTACACGGGAGAGCGGCCGCTGTTCGATCTGTACAACATCGAAGCGGAAATTCAGCGCGCGTTGTCGCGCCGCGTCGATCTGAAATCGGGCGGCTATCTGATGATCGATCAGACGGAAGCGATGACGACGATCGACGTCAATACCGGCGGCTATGTCGGCGCTCGCAACTTCGACGACACGATCTTCAAGACGAACCTCGAGGCCGCGCACACCATCGCGCGTCAGCTGCGTTTGCGCAATCTCGGCGGCATCATCATCATCGATTTCATCGATATGGAGAACGCCGAGCATCGCGACGCCGTGCTTGGCGAACTCAAAAAGGCGCTCGCGCGCGATCGCACGCGCTCGACGGTCAACGGGTTTTCACAGCTGGGACTCGTCGAGATGACACGCAAGCGCACGCGCGAATCGCTCGCGCACGTGCTGTGCGAACCCTGCCCTGTTTGCGAGGGGAAAGGCCAAGTCAAAACGTCACGGACGGTCTGCTACGACGTGTTGCGCGAGATTCTGCGCGAATCGCGGCAATTCAACCCGCGCGAGTTCCGGGTCGTGGCTTCACAGCAAGTCATCGATTTGTTTCTCGACGAAGAGTCGCAACATTTGGCCATGTTGATCGACTTCATCGGCAAGCCCGTATCGCTGCAAGTCGAATCGAATTTGAGCCAAGAGCAGTACGACATTGTGCTGATGTAAGGCCCCGGCATCAATGGCGGCCGTGCCAGCCGCCGCCTCCGTGCCAGTCATGGTCCCCATGCCAGCCGTGCCCGCCGTGCCAGCCTCCGCCACCGCCGAATCCTATTCCGATCCCGATAGAGGACTCCGGATAAGCGGGGTAATAACCGGGCGAGTAGTACCCATAGTCATAGCCGGGTGCGTAGTAGCCATAGGCCGGCGCTGCCGGGGCGACGACGCAGCCGGTCAATGAACCGGCCAATGCCGCGGCCGCCAGCGCATAGCTTAGGACAACGAACGACTTCCTCATGATCCTTCTCCTGTTGCCCGTTAGATGCGCGAGTCTACCGCCGCGTTCGACAACGAGTTGTGTCAGCGCGTAAAAGGTGTAATGCCCGCTGTAATGCATCTTGCAAATTCGCCCCGCATCGCGCCGCCGCGGTTTCATAATACGGGTCACATCGTCTGCCGCTTTGGTCGCACCGATCGAAAAACCCGCGCATTTCACGTGTTTCCGGACGAAATCTCCTAGAATTTTTTTAGCACGGACCGTTTGCAAGGAGAGCGTCATGGCCCAATCGATCGGAGACGCCGTCGTCGGCGTGATCTTGCTTGCCGCGGTGGCGATCATCGTCGCCTCGCACTATCGCCGCGAACATCAGAAAGCCCGATGGCTTCAGAGGATGGACAACACGCGCCTTTGGGACCGGCTGAGGCACCGGCATTGACGCTCGCAAGGAGAATAACGTGTCCGAAGAAGACGCCCGTTGGCAAATGACCCACTATGAAGGCTATGAAGTGCACGTGGCCCCGCTCGTGAGATCCCATGACGGCGAAACGCCGCCGCCCACGCGCGAGGACTACACCTATATCGGCTATGTCTGCCACCCGGGCGCCGATCCTAAGCTGCCGGGCCATGCCGTCCCGTTCCATGCCGATGGCGACGTCGGTTTTGCGACCGAGGAGGAAGCGCTCGACGAGGGCATGCATGTGGGGCGCACCATCGTCGACGGTACGCATCCCGATCTGAGCGTTCTACCGCTGGTTACAGGGGGCGTGTAAGCGCCAACCCATCGCCCGGCGGACGAAACGCCGCCGCGGTGGACTCAGTCCAGCGCGGCCACGAGCGAGGCGAACGCGCGCTCGAGGTCATCCTCGTCCGTGCGCCAATTCGAGAACGCCGCGCGCAAGCCCCACGTTCCGGCGTACACCGTCGGAGAAATGAACAGTTCGCCGCGATCGCGCACGGCCAGCACGTACGCTTGCACGCGCGCCTCGGTGGCTTCGCCCGCCAGCGTGAAGCAGACGACGTTCAGTCGCGTCGGCGCCAGCAGCCTGAAGCGCGGGTGGCCGGCGAGCCGCTCGCCGAGCCGCCCGGCCATCCGGACATTGCGCCGGACGATTTCGGCATGCCCCGCACGTCCGTAGGCCGCGAGCGAGAACCAGGCGGACAGCGCGCGCAACCTCCGGGAGTTTTCCGGCGTCAGATGCACGAAATCGGGATTCTCGCCCGGAAGGCCCAGATACGCCGCGGAATTCTGGAAGACACGGACCTGCAAATCGCGCCGGCGCGTGAATTGAACGGCCGAATCGTAGGGCACGTTGAGCCATTTGTGCAGATCGACACAGATCGAATCCGCTGCGTCCAGACCTGCCACGAGGTGCGCATGGTCGGGCGAAAGCGCGGCAAACGCGCCGAACGCACCGTCGACGTGCAGCCAAAACGCATAACGGGACTTCAACGCCGCGATAGCCTGCAAGTCGTCGAAGTCGACCGAGTTCACCGTGCCGGCGTTCGCCACGACGACGACGTTCTGCCCTTGCAACTCATCGAGCGCCGCTTCGAGCGCGGCGACGTCGACCGCCTCGCGTCCTTCGAGCACAGCCACTTTGCGCACGGCCTTGCGGCCGATGCCGAGCATCGACAATGCCTTGTAGATACTCGAATGCGGCGACCCCGACAGCACGTGGATGGCGCCCAGCGCCGGAAGCCCCTCCTCCGCCACGCTGATGCCGCGCTGCTCGCCGAACGACTCGCGAGCGATCGCGAGCCCCACGAAATTGGACATGGTCGCGCCGCTGACGAACACCCCTTGGTGCGCCGCTGAAAGGCCAAACAACTGCCGCAAGCGATCGACGGTTTCCCGCTCGAGATCGGGTGCGGCGCTATCGATGCCGGACGTCGGATTCTGATCGTAGACGCTCGTGAGCCAGTCGCCGCCGATCGACGCGGGCGTCGCGCCGCCCGTCACGAAGCCCAGATAGCGCGGGCCCGCACTGCCGGAGAAGCCCGGCGCCCAACGCGATTCGAATTCGCTCAGAGCGCCTTCGAAGCCCGCGCCGTGCTCGGGAAGCGGCAGGGACGCAGCGGGCGGTGGAACGACTGCGGCGGGGCGGCGATCAATCGCTGCGAGCGTGCCCGCCGCATGACGCAACGTACGTGTCAGCAATAGCTCGACGTTCTGAAGATCCTGCGACAGCTTTTCGTACATGACTCGCCTCGTGCGATCGCGAGCGGCATCCATGCCGCGTGGTGGAAGAAACGCTCACCATCATCGCGATTGCACAGCGGGTGCGCCAGAACAGCCTGGGGCAGTTTTCACCGGGCCAGTCACCGGCACACTCAAGCTGCCTGTTGCTGGTATTGAATCCGATGAAGATGGGCGTAGAGCCCGTTTTGCTGCAGCAGCGCCTCGTGGCTGCCTTGCTCGACGATGCGGCCCGCTTCCATCACGAGGATGCGGTCGGCGCGTTCGATCGTGGAGAGCCGGTGCGCGATGACGAGCGTCGTGCGGCCTTTCATCAGCGTCTCGAGCGCGGCCTGCACGTGACGCTCCGATTCGGAATCGAGCGCGGAGGTTGCTTCGTCGAGGATAAGGATCGGCGCATCCTTATAAATAGCCCGTGCAATGGCCAGCCGCTGTCGCTGCCCGCCCGACAGACGCATGCCGTTACCGCCGACGAGCGTATCCATGCCTTCAGGCATCGCCTGCACGGTGTCCCACAGGTTCGCGGCTTCGAGCGCCGCCTGCACGCGTGCTCGATCGGGCGTGCCGCCGTAGGCGACGTTCGCGGCGATCGTGTCGTTGAACAGCACCACATCCTGGCTGACCATGGCAATTTGACTGCGCAAATCGTGCAGGTCGTATTCCTCGATCGGCACGCCGTCGACCGTGATGCGCCCGCCCGTCGGCGCGAAGAAGCGCGGCAGCAGATTGACGAGCGTGGTTTTGCCGCTGCCGGAAGGGCCCGCCAACGCGATCATTTCGCCGGGATTGGCCGTGAAAGACACGCGGTCGAGCGTAGGACGATCGGTCGCGCCGTAGGTGAAGCTCACCTCGCCGAAATGGATTTCGCCGCGCGCGTGTTCCAAGCGACGGGTGCCGCCCGCCGGCTCGAGCGGCTCGTCGATGAGCCCGAGAATGAACTCGGCCGCCGTCACGCCGCGTTGCAGCGGCTGGTTCACGTCGATCAGATGCTTGAGCGGCGAGATCACGAGCAGCATCGACGTGACGAACGCCACGAAACCGCCGACCGTCGTTTGATTGTGCGCCGATTGCACGACGGCGATCGTGATGACGATGGCGAGCGCGAACGAAGCGAGAATTTGCGTGAGCGGCTGCGCAAGACCGCCCGCGACCGTCATGCGCATGGCATAGCCGCGCAAGCGCTGGCTCATCGCGGCGAACCGATTCATTTCATACGCTTCGCCGTTATGGATCTTGACGACCTTGTAGCCGGCAACGGTTTCCTCGACGATGTACGACAGTTCGTTCGTCAGATTCTGCTGCTCGCGGCCGAGCCGGCGCAGCCGGCGATTGATCTTGCTCACGAGCCAACCGATGCCGGGCAAAATGACCGCGACGATCAGCGTCAGGCGCCAATTCAAATAGAACAAGTAGCCGAGCAGGAAGAACACCGACAGGGAATCGCGCACGAGCGTCACCATCACGCTCGTCAGCACACCCAGGATCTGATTGACTTCGAACACGATCGCGTTGATGACCGTGCTCGCCGTTTCCCGTTGAAAGAATGTCGCGCTCGTATGGATCATGCGCTCGAACATATCGAGCCGCAGCTGCAGCAAGATGCGATTAGACACGTACGAGAGCAGGTATTGCGACGCGTATTGCGAAACGCCGCGCACGATCGCAAGACCGATCACCGCGAGCGGGACGAACCATTTCGCGTGCGTGCTCGCGTTCGTGCCGAAACCGTGATCGAGCAGCGGCTTCAAGAGCGCCGGAATGCCTGCATCGGTGGCGGCGGACAGGCCCATCGACACGACGGCGAGCACCAGCACCCAGACGACGGGTTTCAGATAAGGCCACAAACGGCGCATGACGGCCGGCGTCGACGTTTGCCCGCCGCCGACCGGTTTTCTCAAAGTGGCTCGGTTTTCCAAGGCGATCCCTAGGTTGCTCGCGCGCCTTGCCCTGACGGCAACGCTCGTATGCGTTCCGCCGGCGCTTCAAAACGCCGAAGCCCATACCGCGCGGCATGACGACCAAAAGCGACACATTATAGCTGCTGGGCCGGCTGGAACAGTCGGCGCGCTGTCCGCGATCGGTATACTGGCGCATTCGCCGACTCACGAGCTCCGCGTCCCCCCGTGACTTCCTCGCCCACTGCTTCCGCTGCCGCCCAACGCCCTTCGCTCGGGGTGGCGATCATCGCCTTGAATGCGCAAGAGCGAATCGCTCAATGTCTCGACGCGCTGAGCTTTGCCGACGATATCGTCGTTGTCGACGGGGGCAGCACGGACGACACGGTGCCCATCGCCAGGACGCATGGAGCGCGTGTCATCGTAGCGCCCGATTGGCCTGGTTTCGGCCTGCAAAAAAATCGAGCCGTCGCCGCGCTCGAGACGGATTGGATTCTATCGATCGACACGGATGAAGTCGTCAGCCAGGAACTCGCGGCGTCTATTCGCGCTTCGATCGAGGCCCCGCGCGCGGACGTCTACGCACTGGATCGCGTTTCCAGCTTTTGCGGACGGTGGGTGCGCCACAGCGGTTGGTACCCCGACTGGATTCCGCGTCTGTTCAAGCGCGGCGCCGCGCGATTCTCGGACGACTTGGTGCATGAAAGGTTAGTTTTCGATGCGCGCGTCGAGAAATTGACGGGCCGCCTGCTCCATTACTCGTACGACGACTTCGAAACCGTCTTGCGCAAGATGGACGCGTACTCGAGCGCGGGCGCGCGCGCGCGCCTCGCCTCAGGCAAGCGCGGCAGCTTCGCGCAAGCGGTCATGCGCGGCCTTTGGGCGTTTATTCGAACGTATCTTCTGAGGGGCGGGATCTTGGACGGACGCACCGGATTCATGATTGCCGTGTTCAATGCGGAAACGGTCTACTACCGATTCCTGAAGCTCGCCATGGCGGCGGGCAACGGTCAAAAATCCTGACCCCGGCGAGCGAATGGTAATATCGCCGCGTTCGTTCGTCGCGCTCCGGCGCACGTGCGCGCCAGTCCTCCTTCCGAAGCGAGCACGCTCCATTCGATGTTTTCGATCATTATTCCCACCTGGAACAACCTGCCTTATCTCAAGCTCGTCGTCGGCAGCCTGATGCGCCATTCGCGATACGCGCACCAGATCATCGTCCATATCAACGACGGCGCCGACGGTTCGCTCGAATGGGTTCGAGAGCAAGGCATCGAGCACACGGCATCGCCCGCCAACATCGGCATTTGCCATGCCGTCAACCTCGCGGCCGCGCGGGCGAGCCGCGACTACGTCGTCTACATGAACGACGACATGTACGTCTGTCCGGGCTGGGATGAAGCGCTTGCCAAGCGCATCGAAGGGATGCCTTCGGATCTATTCTTGCTCTCGGGCACGATGATCGAGCCGGTCGATACGGGCAACCCCTGTGTGGTGGTGCACGACGCGGGCCGCGATGCCGATGCCTTTCGAGAGGACGAATTGCTCGCTTGTGCGCCGCGGCTCGCGAGGAGCGACTGGCTTGGCGCGACGTGGCCGCCCACACTCGTGCATCGGGACTGGTGGCACAAGGTAGGCGGCTACAGCAGCGAGCTTTCCCCCGGAATGAGCAGCGACAACGATTTCTCGATGAAGCTGTGGGATGCCGGTTGCCGCGTGTTTCTCGGCGTGGGCGATAGCCTCGTCTACCATTTTCAGCAAAAATCCACGGGCAAAATCGTCAAGAACGACGGTCGCAAGCAATTCCTGAACAAATGGGGTATGACGCAATCGACGTTCGATCGTTACTATCTGCGTCGCGGCGAACCGGCAAACGGGCGCGTCGAACTCGCTTCACCTCCCGCCGAGGGCCGGCTGAAACGCGCGCTGCTGCGCTCGCGCCTGAAGCGCGCGTTCTCGTTCAGCTAAGGGGGCCGAGCGGTCCCGCTGTTTTTTCGCCCGCGCGCGAGGCCCGTCCGAGCCCCGCGCGATGAGTTGGTTTTCCACGAGGTCTTGAATTGCAACAGCTTTCGATGGCGCCGGTAGCGTCACGCCCATCCACCCGACTCACGGTTGCCCGCGCTTTCGCGGTCGCCGCGCTTTGCTGCGTGCCGGTATCCACCGCACTGACGAATATTGCTTGCAGCCTGTTCGCGCTGGCCTTGCTGAGCGCACCCGAATTCTGGCGCCGGCTCCCCACCATGTGGCGTCATGGCGCGGCGCTGGCCGCCCTGCTCCTGCTTGCGGCGCTTGCCGCGAGTACAGCCTATAGCACGGCTGGGACGCACGAGGCGTGGGCTTGGATGGGCAAGTACCTCAAGTTGCTGATCTTGCCGTTCGCGATCGTCGCTTTCGAAGACTCGGAATGGGACGATATCGTCAGGTGGAGCCTGTTCGTCACGCTATCGATCATTTTGTTGCTCTCGACGACCAACTACTTGCATCTCACGTCGATCGGCCCTTCGTATGTCGCATCGGACCCAACGGCGCAGGCCCTGGTGTTCCGGAACCGCATCGCGAACGGCTTGTTTGGGGCGCTGCTGTTTTATCAGGCGGCCGATTTCGCCCTAACAGCGGCGAGCCATCGCAAGCGCGTGGTCTTCACGCTCATCGCGCTGCTTTCGCTCGCGAACGTGCTGATCATGCTGCAAGGCCGCACGGGGCAGATCATCGTCATCCTTTTGGCGTTCGTCGTCGCCGCGCGCGTCGCATGGAGCAGCCGCGGCAAGCTGCGCCCGCACGCCCTGCTCTACGCGTTCGCCACGCTCGCGGCGACGAGCGCGCTGATCGTCGTCGCCTGCTCGATGCACGGCAGTCGAATCGAACAAGTCGCCGGCGAAATACAAGCGTATCGCCATCACGACTCGGCCACGTCCGCCGGGCTGCGTCTGGAGTGGTACCGCAAGAGCCTCGAGCTGTTCCTGGCGCGCCCGTTCACGGGCTACGGCGCGGGCGGCCTGGGCGCGGAGTTCGAAAAGCTGACCCGAGGCGAAACCGGCGCCGAAGGGGTCATGACGTTGAACCCGCACAACGAGTACCTTTTGATGGCCGTGCAGCTGGGCATACCCGGCATCTTGCTGTTTCTCAATTTGCTCGTGCAAATAGGCCGGTACGGCGCGAGACTCGAGCCCCGTATGCGTCACTTGGTGCTCGCCTGGCTCGGCGCATTCGCCCTCGGCAGCCTGGCCAACTCCCTCTTGATCGACTTTGCGGAAGGCCACATGTTCGTGCTGCTGAGCGGGATCATATTGGGGTGCGGCTATCGCGGCAGCACGGCGCGCAAAGCGGTGCGCGGCGCGTAAGCGCGCCCACGCGCTGCCGGCCTGCAACGTCCAACCTTCTTCGAGCGAATGCTAGCCGCCGGGGCGACGCACAAGCGCCGAAGTATCGATGACCGCCGCAACGTCATTCGTGTGCCGGGCCGGCAGCGCCGACACCGGCAGACCAAGCATGTCGGCCGCGGCAGCGACCACGCGGCTCGTGGGCAAAGTCTCGAGACACTGGCTCGTGCTTTCCACATGCCGCTCGCAGCCTTCTTGTTTGCACGGCACGCACGCGCCTTCACCTTGCAGTAAGTAGACGTTGCCGCGACGTCCCGAGCCGACGAGCGGCCAAGGGTTCGAACCGGCGGGCCAGCCTTTCGGCCAGGGCCCCCACCGGACCGTATCGGAAGGGCCGAACAGCGCGATCGTCGGCGTGCCCGTGGCGGCCGCGATATGCGTCGCACCGGTGTCCGGGCCGATAAAGAGCTTCGCCCGCCGGTACATTTCGGCGCTCTCCCCTAGCGACAGCTGGCCGACGAAGTCGAGCACGGGTTCCCCCGCCGCCGCCGCGACTCGCTGTGCGTATTCACGCTCCGCCTGCGCGGGACCGCCACTCAACGCGACCGCGAAACCGAGCGAGTGCAACCAGCGAATCAACTCGGCCCAACCGTCGACGCGCCAGCGTTTGTAGACGAACATCGGCGCGGGATGCAGGACGACCAGCGGCTGCCCCCGAGCCGCTTCGAAGCGCGCATCGAACGCGGCCCGGCGCGTCGGATCGTCGCCGATGCCCGGCGGAACGACTTCCGCGACCGGCTCGATTCCTAGCGCTCTGACGAGCTCGACGCTGCTTTCCACCGTGTGCACGCGCTCGTGGTGGTTCAACGCCATGGCGTCAAGCAGGAAGCGCTTGAGCAACGTGATTCGGTCGGGATCGACGAGCCCGATCCGCTTCTTCCCCGCGAACCACGAGTAAAATCGTGGCCGATCCGAGCTTACCGCCGCGCATGCGAGGTCGTAGCGACGCCAAATGCCTGCGATGAAGCGCAAGCGCTCTCGCAGCGGCGCGCGTTGCGCAATCCCGATCACACGGCGCAGATCCGGGTTGTGCTCGAGCACGCCCTCCGTGCCCCGAAACACGAGCATGTCGATCTGCGCGTCCGGCCAGCGGAGCTTCAGCGATCGGACGATCGGTGTCGTGAGCAGTACGTCGCCGATGCGGCGGGTACACACGACAAGTATCGTGCGCGGGGGGCGCGACAAGACGAGACGCGCCTTGACGGCAGCCGGCGAAACGTTTTGCGTCATGTCCCTTACCTAAGCCGAGGAGGCTGCGACGCGTTCGTCGAGCAGCGAGCGCGTGGCGTGCGCCACTTGTTCGACGCCGATATCGTCGACGGTCGGGCCCGCACGCAGGAGCACGTGCGGCACGCCAAGCGGATACCAACGCAAGTACTTCTCCGGGCGGTCCTCGAACATCGCGACGACAGGAATACCGAGCGCCGAAGCGAAGTGGACCGGCGCGCTGTCCGCGGATACCACCAGATCGAGTGCGCTCGTCGCCGCGATGAGATCGGGCACCGTAGGCGGTGCAAGCACTCGCGCATTCCCGGGCATCGATGATTCGAAAAGACCCGCATCGCTGGGATCGCGGATGACCAAGACGTCGGCGCACGCTTCGAGCGCCTCGGCGAGCGCCCGCCATTTGCGCGAGTCCCACCGCCGTGCTTCAGCCTTGTTCGATACGAACAATCCCACTCGGGGGTGACGCTGCGGCCCGAGTTCGGATTGCCATTTAGCCCTGAGCGCCGCGTCGGGGAACAACCGAAGGCGCAATGCCCGCGGCTCGACGGGCCCGAGCTCCGGCATCAACGCAAAACCGGAGAGCGCTTCGTGACGCAACGGCCGGCCCGCGACATGCTCGGGCTTGCGGTCGTCGAATTCCGTTTGGGCGTCGTGCCAGCGGCATGCTTTCGCGCGCAGTTGCCGGGCGAATTGAATGCTGTTCTTGTGCACGCCGCCATTGGGCACGACCACGAGATCGAACGCAAGGCGGCGCAATCGGCCAATGAGCCGCAGCCGGTCGATTAGGGCAATGAGCCTGCCCGGACGCTCGTTACGTTCGCATTGCTTGCTGTAGACGTACGTGTGGACCGTGGTGACGTCCGGGTTGCGCGCCAGCACAGCCCGGTTGTACTTATTCGCGAGCACGTGAATTTCGGCTTCGGGCCATCGTTGCTTGAGCGCGTGCAGGAATGCGGTCGTGCAGACCATGTCGCCGAGGAAATCGAGACGAACCACCAGTATGCGCAGCATGTCAGTAGACGATCTCGACCGCGCTAGCCGCGAACGCTCCGCGCAAGTCCGCGATCAGCTCATCCGTCGGCCGAACGCGCCACCCATCGCCAAGGCGAATTTCGCCTTGCGCGCGCGCATTGGCGTAGTGAATCTGCACCGCAAGCCCACTCGGGGATGGAGCGGGCCGAGGCCTGCCGCCCTCGCCACGGCCCGACCTCGGATTCGACCCGTTCTGAGCCGCAGGCTCCGCGGCCGCTTCCCGCGGCGCGAAATGCGCCTCGAGCACCCGCTTGAGCGCATCCGCGTCGGCATTGCCGTTCATTTTTACCTTGACCGCCTGCGCATACCGGCTACGCGCCCGCTCGAGATCCATCACCGAATCCACTGTGAACCGGATGCCGCCGGTGAATGCATCGTTGCGCGCCATCCCTTGCACGACGAGCAACTCGTCTTCCTTGAACAGCGCCTTGTTCGCTTCGTACTGCTCGTTGAAGACCGTGACCTCGCACTGCCCCGTACCGTCGTCGACGAGCGCGATCAGCATCTTGCCGCGCTGAGTCATCTGCGTTCGCAGCGACGCGATGATGCCCGCGACGAGCTTATCTCGCCCTTCCTTGAGATCGGCGAGCTTCATCCGCGCGAAGCGTCGCACCTCATCCTTGTAGGCATCGAACAAATGCCCCGACAAATAGAAGCCGAGCGCGGTCTTCTCTTCCTGCAGCTTGCGCTTGTCGCTCCAGGCCGGCTCGTCGACGAGTTCGTGCCCGCGCGAGGGCGCATCGCCCATGTCGAATAGGCCCGCTTGCATCGCGTTCGCGCTCGCCTGGTCGGCCGCTTCCATCGCGAGCGGCACCGAAGCGATCAATTGCGCGCGGTTCGCGTGAATCGAATCGAAGGCGCCGGCGCGAATCAGCGCCTCGACCGTCCGCCGATTGACCACGCGCCGGTCGATGCGCGCGCAGAAATCGAAGAGGTCCGCAAAGGGCCCCTCCTCGCGCGCGCGCAAGATCTCCTCGATCGCGTTCTGACCGCTGCCCTTCACCGCACCGAGGCCGTATCGAATCGTGCGCGAGCGCTTGCCGTCGGCCTCCGCCACCGGCTCGAAGCGATAGGCGGAACGGTTGATGTCGGGCGGCAGCACGGCCATGCCGTTCGTCTTGCAATCCTCGTAAAGGATCTTGACCTTGTCGGTGTCGTCCATGGCCAAGCTCATGTTGGCCGCCATGAATTCGGCAGGATGGTGCGCCTTGAGCCAAGCCGTGTAGTACGCAAGCAGCGCATAGGCCGCCGCGTGCGATTTGTTGAAGCCGTAGCCCGCGAACTTCTCCATCAAGTCGAAGATCTCGTCCGACTTCTCGCGCGTCAGGCCGTTCTTGGCCGCACCTTCGGCGAAGATCTCGCGATGCTTGGCCATTTCCTCGGGCTTTTTCTTGCCCATCGCGCGGCGCAGTAAGTCCGCACCGCCGAGCGAGTAGCCGCCGATGATCTGCGCCATCTGCATCACCTGCTCCTGATAGACCATGATGCCGTAGGTCTCTTTCAGAACAGGCTCGACGCGCGGATCGGGGTATTCCACCACCTCGCGTCCGTGCTTACGCGCGCAAAAGCTCGGGATCAGATCCATCGGACCCGGGCGATAGAGCGCCACGAGCGCGATGATGTCCTCGAAGCGGTCGGGCTGCGCGTCCTTGAGCATGCCTTGCATGCCGCGGCTTTCCAGCTGGAACACGGCAACCGTATTCGCCTTCTTCAGAATCGAGAACGACGCGGGATCGTCGAGCGGCACCTGCGCGAGCGACCAATCGGCCTTGGACGGGTCGAGCCGGCGGATGTAGCGCTCGGCCCAATCGAGGATCGTCAGCGTCGTCAAGCCCAAGAAGTCGAACTTCACGAGGCCGACCGCTTCCACGTCGTCCTTGTCGTACTGGCTCACCACGCCGCCGTCGTCGCCTTGCGTGTAGAGCGGACAGAAATCCGTCAGCTTGCCCGGTGCGATCAGCACCCCGCCCGCGTGCATGCCGACGTTGCGCGTCAGGCCTTCCACGCGCTGTGCGAGTTCGAGCAGCTGATGCACTTCGTCTTCGTTATCGAAGCGCTCCTGCAAGAGCGGCTCTTCCTTCATCGCATCGGCAATCGTCACGTGCTTGCCGGGCTTGAAAGGGATCAGCTTCGCCACGCCATCGGTAAAGTTGTAGCCGAGATCGAGCACGCGGCCGATGTCGCGCACCGCGGCCTTCGCGGCCATCGTGCCGAACGTGGCGATCTGCGACACCGCGTCCGCGCCGTACTTCTCCTTCACGTACTGGATTACGCGGTCGCGCCCGTGCTGGCAGAAGTCGATGTCGAAGTCGGGCATCGACACCCGCTCCGGATTCAGGAAACGTTCGAACAGCAGGTTGTAGCGCAGCGGATCGAGATCGGTCACGCCCAACGCGTACGCGACCAGCGAGCCCGCGCCCGAACCGCGGCCCGGGCC
>NZ_JBQCHR010000050.1:0-3719 GCF_051954495.1 Trinickia sp. | reverse complement strand
CGCCGCGCAATCCGCAACGTCAACACGCCATCTTGCAGGCTCGCGTCGATCTTCGACGTATCCAGATCCGGGCTGATCGAAAACGCGCGAGCATAGCGCGGCGTGCGCACCTCGCTGTGCGTCACGCTCATACCGGCAGGCGTAGGCACGACTGCTTCCGCCTCGATCGACAAATTATCGCCATGCACTTTGATCTCGAGTTTGTCCTTCGGCACGCCCGGTAAATCGGCCCATACGGTCACGCCATATTGATCCTCGACGATATCCACCGCGGGAACGAGCGCGGCCCGACGTCCCGCCGCGTCACGCGGGCTCAATTCGCCGGCATCGCGCCGGGTCACTTCAGTCTCGTTGCTCATTGAATGCTCCTTCGCCAACCGTAGGCATTACAGAACGGTGATGCTTCGCGGCTTCGACGATTCGTGTTTGCCGACGCGAATCATGAGGCAGCCGTCCGTATATTTCGCTTGCACGTCGTCCGGGTTTGCGTTTGGCGGCAACTCGATCACGCGCCGGAAGGCCCCCATGAATCGCTCTCGCGCATACGAACGGGCTCCCTCCCCCATTGCGGCCTCAGGACGCTCGCGCTCGCCGGCGATGGTCAAAAGACCCTTGTCGATGGAAAGCTCGAATTGCGATGGAGAGAAGCCCGGTGCAAAAACGACGATTTCAATCGCATCGTCCGTGGCGCCGATGTTCACGGGCGGAAAATAGCTTTGGTTCGAGCGCAGGCTGGCGGGGAAACCGCCGGCTAACGTCGACATTTGGCGCTGCAGGCGATCGAACTCGCGAAACAAGTCGCTTCCGACGTGTCCAAATAGAAAGTCACTCATGATAGTTCCCTCTTAGTTGGCGGCACAGCAACCAAGAACGACCTGCTGTCCGACTATGCCCCAAACATATTGGCGACGTTCTCGATTTCAAGAGGTCGATTCGCAGAAATCGAGCGGCCGGCCATCGAGCGTTGCAGACGGCCTCCAGCGCGATGTGACGCTTAGTGTGCGCCGCCCAACAGCAATGCCGACCTACCCCTTCTACATTAAGCCCAACCGGCGCATAAATGACATTCCACACTGCTGGGGAAATCGCGCGGTAGCGCATTTCGACGCTTCGCAAATACGTTGAAACCGGGGGAAGTATGAGGACCATAAAACATCAAGGCGTAAGCCGCGGCCGCGGAATTCGGACGAATCGAGCAACCCAGCACGGTGTGGCTGCAGTCGAATTCGCCCTTGTGCTGCCGATATTGCTTGTGGTCGTATTCGGCATCGTCGAGTTTGGGGTCGCCTTTTACGACAAAGCGGTGATCACCAACGCCAGTCGCGAAGGCGCCCGTGCTGGCGTGGTGCTGAAGAGTCCGAAAGCCACCTCGGCGGACATTCAAAACGTCGTGCTGAACTACACCTCGTCGCATTTGCTCACGTTCGGTACACAGCGCACACCGACGGTCACCACGACCGGCCAGGGCGGCACTTTCGGCACGCCCCTTACCGTAACGGTTTCTTACCCATACACGGGTTTGGCACTGGGCCAATTGGCGGCAGCGCTGTCGGGGCAGATCACCCTATCCGCAGTCACGGTCATGAACAATGAGTAAGGGGGCTGCCATGCGCTCGAGGGGAAGCAGAAGGAAGCAGGAAGGGGCCGTAGCCATAACGGTAGCCGTTTGCTTGGTCATGTTGTTGGGGTTTGCGGGGCTCGCCATCGATATCGGCAACGTGATGGTTGCGCGCAACCAACTGCAGAACGCGGCCGACGCGGCGGCGATGGCCGGCGCCGGATGTTTGATCCGTCGTACCGCGTGCAGCAACACGACGGCCCCGCAACCGGATTGGACGACGGCATCAGCCAAAGCATCCGCATTTTCAACCTCCACCAGCACGAACAAAGTCCAGGGCGCCGCGGTAAGAGCCAGTACGGTGTCCACGGGCTCTTGGACTGTCACCGGAACGCCGTCCGGCTTGGAGACCCTACCCTTCACACCTGGCCCGAATGATCTGCCCGCGGTTCGCGTGACCATCCACAAAGATGGGACCGACGCCAACGGCGCGGTAGCGACATTTCTGAGCAACGTGCTCGGCGTGCAGACCCTGAAAGCGAGCGCGGTGGCCACAGCAGTGCTGTCCCAACCGGGAAGCGTCGGCCCAGGCGGGCTGTTCCCGTTAGCCATGTCCAAATGCCTCTACGACAACTACTGGGATTCGACCACCAGCTCTCCCAAACTGTCGCCCAACAACAACATCCTGCCCGGTACGAGCATCGCACAACAAACGGGTCAGCCCTACTTTTTCCAAATCGGATCGTCGTACCATTACGGCACCTGCGATTCGGGGCAGTGGACGACGTTCGACCAGAATAACAACAGCGCCAGTTATGCCAGAAGCCTGCTGACGAGCGGCAACACCACCACCTTCGTCATCGGCGCCTCTCCCGGAACATGGATTCAAACCGGGACGGAAAACACGCTGTTCAACGGCACGGCCGCGTGCAGCGCAGCGGGCAACGGACAGTGTGCGTGGGTGACCGCGCCGGTGGTGGACACACCGTCGACGAGCGGGTTCCAGCCCGTCGTGGCGTTCGCTTGCTTGCACATTATGAATGCGCAGAATGGCTCTAAGCCGTATGTACTCGTGCAAATGACCAACGACATGAGTCATTGCGAAACGCCCAACGCTGGCGGTTTCGGCGCCGGCTACGGCGCCTACACGCCGCCCAGATTGGTGCAGTAAGCGATTCATGGCATAGTCACGGCATCTGCCCCATCCAATCCCACAAGGAGGCGATGCCGTGATCCGCAAGACGCTGAACGCATCGAGACTGCAAGACGAGGTGAGCCGCCGCCTGCACCGCATTCACGAGATCGTGGAAGACGGCGTCAAGATTCGCGTGCCGCGGCCGCAATTGCAGGAGCCCGACAAATCGGGCTGCAATTGGACCATGAAGCATTTCGGCAATGCGGTCGGCTTCGAGCGCTTCATCGATGAAGTGCTCACGGCCGTGCGAGCCGAATACAATCTGTCAGACGGCGACGACGGCAAGGATATTCGCAGCCTGTTCGGCGAGTAGTTCCGACGCCATGCTAAGCGCTTCACTGCGACCGGGCACGCTTTGGCCCACCCTTCTCGATCGAACCGACCATGCGCTGCTTTGCGGCGCGCTACGCCCGATCGAGACGGTCGGCACGGTCCTCGAAGACGGTGGTGTGCGCTTCGTCATCCGGCAAGTCTCTAGCTTGATGAACAAGCCGCGCGCCGATCCCAGTCAATCTGGAGAGCCGCGGCCGTCGGTCGACCCGTTCCTGCCTTACGATCCCGATCTTTTCGTCGCCGACGTGTCGCCCACACACGTGGCGCTGCTCAACAAATTCAACGTCATCGATCACCACCTGCTGATCGTGACGCGCGCATTCGAGCCGCAAGAGGCTTTGCTCGACTTGGCCGATTTCCAAGCATGGTTCGCGTGCCTCGGCGAGTTCGACGGACTCGGGTTCTATAACGGCGGCCGGGAAGCCGGCGCGAGCCAACCTCACAAGCATCTGCAAATCGTCCCGTTGCCGCTCGGCGATCGCGGGCAGTCGCTGCCGATCGAGTCGCTCGTCGAAGGCGCGTCGTTCAAAGGCGACGTTGCTAAGCTGCCCGGGCTCGCTTTCGAACACGCATTCACGGCATTGCCTCCGTCGGTTCCCGAGCAAGCCGCTGCCCTGGCGATCGATCGCTATC
>NZ_JBQCHR010000049.1:0-17933 GCF_051954495.1 Trinickia sp. | reverse complement strand
TTCGATTTCGGCGCCGGCTAGTTCACGGTTGGCCGGGAGCACGTCGTACTTCACGGCTTCGGACTTGATGCGGGCGTCGGCCACCGATACGCCGTCCACGAGCACTTCATAGACGGTGTTCTCGCACTCGGCCTTATTGATGCCGCTGCCCATCGTCGCGTTGCCCTGCGGATCGAGATCGATCAGCAGCACGCGCTGCCCCTGCGAAGCGAGACTCGCGGCGAGATTGACCGTCGTCGTCGTCTTGCCGACACCGCCCTTCTGATTCGCTACGCAGAAGATTTTTGCCATCGTTTGAAGATCCTCGTTACCGCGTTGAATGCCGCTTGCGCTATGCGCCTGCCGGTTCGTCGAGCACGACCTCGACCAAATGCCGCTCGGCTTCGAGCAGCGGGACGTCGAGCCGAATGATCCGCGCGACGCGCGCCCCCGCCGGCAAGCGCTCCACTTCAGCATCGGGCCGTACGCCCTTCATCGCCCAGATCGCCCCGCGCTCGCTCACCAAATGCCGCGCAAGTGTAACGAAATCGGCGAGCTCTGCGAATGCGCGCGAAACAATTGCGTCGAATTTTCCCGGTACGTCGACACCCGGGCGAAGATTTTCTACGCGCCCCGTCACGACCGATAAATTGTCGAGCTTGAGCTCGGCCTTGACCTGCGCCTGAAATGCCGTCTTTTTTTGCACGATGTCGTTCAGCGTGACGCTTCGTTCGGGCAATGCGATGGCCAGCACGATGCCGGGCAGGCCTCCGCCCGATCCGACATCGAGGATCGAGTCCCCTTCGCACGCAGCAAGATGAGGCACGATCGACAGTGAATCGAGCACGTGCTGGATCAGCATCTGGCGTGGGTCTCGAATAGCCGTCAAGTTGTAGACGGCGTTCCATTTCACGAGCAATGCCACGTAATCGGCAAGGCGCTCGAACTGCGCATCCGATAACGGCACACCGAGTTCAGCAGCGCCGCTACGCAGCAGGTCGAGCCAAGCCGCTCGATCGTTCGACAGCGCCCCTTTGGCGCGTGGCGACGTCATTGAGCCGCTGGAGCCGGGCCGGCTCCCTTGCCATCGACCGCGCTCGTTTGCGCGGCATCCGATGACGCACGACGGCCGAGGCCCTTCTTCAAGTGGACCATCAGCAGCGAAATGGTCGCGGGCGTAATGCCCGAAATGCGCGACGCCTGGCCGATCGTCTCAGGACGGAATTGATTGAGCTTCTGCCTCGCCTCGAACGACAACCCACGCACCGACGCGTAATCGATGCCCTCCGGCAATCGCGTACTTTCGTTTGCCTCGTTGCGCTCGATTTCGTCGGCCTGGCGCTCGATATAGCCCTGATACTTCACACCGATTTCGATCTGCTCTTTGATCTGGTCGAGCAACACGGGATCGTCGGCGAGCGGCGCTTCGGGTCCACACGCGCCCTCGCGCAAGCCGCAGATTCCGTCATACGTGATGCCCGGACGGCGCAGCAGATCCGCCAGGTTGTATTCGTGATCGATCGGCTTGCCGAGCAATGCTGTCGCTTCCTCCGCGGAGAGCGTCTTGGGGTTCACCCAGGTCGTCCGCAGCCGTTCTGTTTCACGTGAAACAGCATCGCGCTTGCGGCAGAACGCATCCCAACGTGCGTCATCCACCACACCCAGCTCGCGGCCGATTTCCGTCAACCGCATGTCGGCGTTATCTTCGCGCAGGCTCAGACGATATTCGGCACGGCTCGTGAACATTCGATACGGCTCGGACACCCCTCGCGTGACCAGATCATCGACCAGCACACCGAGGTATGCCTGATCTCGGCGAGGACACCATGCATCCTTCTCCTGCACATAGCGCCCCGCGTTGATACCCGCCAGCAGGCCTTGCGCGGCGGCCTCTTCGTAGCCCGTGGTGCCGTTGATTTGTCCGGCGAAAAACAACCCGCGGATAACTTTCGTCTCGAGCGAGGCTTTCAACCCGCGCGGATCGAAGTAGTCGTATTCGATTGCATACCCGGGCCGCAAGATGTGCGCGTTCTCGAGGCCTTGCATCGAATGGACGAGATCGAGCTGAACGTCGAACGGGAGGCTCGTCGAGATACCGTTCGGATAGATCTCGTTCGTGGTCAGCCCTTCCGGCTCCAGGAAGATCTGGTGTGACGTCTTCGATGCGAAACGGTGAATCTTGTCCTCGATGGACGGGCAATACCGCGGCCCCACGCCTTCGATCACACCCGTGTACATCGGCGAACGATCGAGCCCGCCGCGGATGATGTCGTGCGTCCGCTCGTTTGTGTGCGTGACCCAGCACGGCACTTGCCGCGGATGCTGCTCGACCCTGCCGAGGAAAGAGAAGACGGGTATCGGGTCGAGGTCGCCAGGCTGCTCTTCGAGCTTCGAAAAATCGATCGACCGACCGTCGATGCGCGGCGGCGTACCGGTCTTTAGCCTGCCCTGCGGCAGCTTCAACTCCTTCAATCGGCCCGACAACGACACGGCGGCCGGGTCACCGGCACGTCCGCCCGTGTAGTTGTTGAGTCCGACATGGATCTTCCCGTCGAGGAACGTGCCTGCCGTCAGGACCACAGCCCGCGCGCGGAACTGAACGCCAACCTGCGTTACCGCCCCGACAACACGATCGCCTTCGACGATCAGATCCTCGACCGCTTGCTGGAAGAGGCTCAGGTTCGGTTGGTTCTCTAGCCGATGCCGGATCGCCGCTTTGTAGAGAATGCGGTCCGCCTGGGCGCGCGTCGCCCGAACGGCCGGCCCTTTTGAAGAATTGAGGATCCGGAACTGGATCCCGCCCTCATCGGTCGCGGCCGCCATCGCGCCGCCCAGCGCGTCGACCTCTTTGACCAAGTGCCCCTTGCCGATACCGCCAATCGACGGATTGCAGCTCATCTGGCCGAGCGTTTCGATGTTGTGGGTGAGCAGAAGCGTCTTGGCGCCCATGCGGGCCGATGCCAAAGCGGCTTCCGTGCCGGCGTGACCACCGCCGACGACAATAACGTCAAATTCTGTGGGATAAAGCATGGCGATCCCACGCGCTACGAAGGGCGTGGGCCTGTCGGGAGAATGTATGGGCGGAATTATAGCGGGGATCGCGACCGAGGCGGACTCGCTAAACGGCTAAGTACTGTTTCACGTGGAACATTCGCCGCCAAGGAACGTGAACCGCCTCGTCGATCGACGAGCTTATGCCGTCTTCTTCGCGAGCCCTAGGTACGTCTCGATGACACGCGGGTTCTGCGCGAGCGATTGAGCCGGCCCTTCCAGCGCGAGTTCGCCCGTTTCCAGAACGTAGCCGTAGTCGGAGATTTGCAGCGCCGCCCGTGCGTTTTGCTCGATCAAGAGCGTCGCCACGCCGGTGTTGCGCAGTGCGCTGATGATATGGAAGATCTCCTTGACGATCAGCGGCGCAAGCCCAAGGCTCGGCTCGTCGAGCATCAGCAAATCCGGCTTGCCCATCAGCGCCCGACCGAGTGCGAGCATTTGCCGTTCGCCGCCCGACAACGTGCCGGCGGCCTGCCTGCGCCGCTCTTTGAGCCGAGGAAATCGCTCGAACACGGGTTCGAGTTGGTCGAGAAAATCGCGCTCCCCCGCCCGTTTGCGGCGATAGGCTCCCAGCACGAGGTTGTCCTCGACCGACATCGTCGAGAACAGCTCCCGCTTTTCGGGGACGAGGCACATGCCGCGCTCGACGCGCTTTTCGACCGGCAGCGCGCCGACATCTTCGCCGTGATAGCGGACACCCCCCTTGGCGTGGCCGCTCGATGGCAGTGCGCCCATGACGGCCCCGAGGAGCGTGGATTTGCCCGCGCCGTTCGGCCCGATCACGCTAACGATCTGCCCGGGCCGGACCTCGATCGACACCTCGTGGAGCGCCTCCACCTTCCCATACCGGACCGAAAGCCCCGCGACAGACAGGATCGGCGCAGCCGTAGTTTCGTTCATATTCAGTCCACTCCGCCGAGGTAAGCCTCGACCACAGCCGGATCGTTCTGCACTTCCTCGGGCAGACCATGCGCGATGCGCGTGCCGAACTCCATGACCACGAGTCGGTCGGCGAGGTTCATCACGAAGTCCATGTCGTGTTCGACGAGCAACACACTCATGCCCTCCGCCTTCAGCTTCCGCAACAACTCCGCCAGTTGCTGCTTTTCACGATAGCGCAAACCGGCCGCCGGCTCGTCTAGCAGCAGCAACGTCGGATCGCAGCACAGCGCCCGGGCGATTTCCAAGATGCGCTGCTGCCCCAATGCGAGACTGCCCGCTTCGTCGTACATATGCGCTTCGAGCCCGACACGTCGGATCTGCTCGGCCGCGTCGAACATCAACCGCGCCTCTTCGGCCGCATTGAGCCGCGCGACACTGCGCCAGACACCGCTCGAGCCCCGCAGATGGGCGCCTATCGCGACGTTCTCCAGCACCGACATCGTCGGCAGGAGCTTGACGTGCTGGAACGTCCGACCGATGCCTCGTCGAACGATTTCACGTGAAGTGAGCGCGTCGATACGCTCGCCGCGAAAATGAATTTCGCCGCGCGTCGCTTGAAGCACCCCCGTGACGAGGTTGAACGTGGTCGATTTCCCGGCGCCATTCGGGCCGATCAAACCCACGATCTGCCCCGCCTTCACCTCGAAGCTCACATCGTTGACGGCCACGAGACCGCCGAACTCCTTGCGCGCTCGATCGACAACCAGCAAATCGTCCCCTGCCGACGGCTTCGCCCGCCTAGGCAACGGCTCCGCGCGCTCGGGCGCACGGGCGCCCGGCCCCCGCGGAAACCAACGCGCAACGGATGGCCAGACGCCTTGCCGCGCGTACTGCAGCAGCGCAACCATCAGCACGCCGAACACGATGACCTCGAAGTTGCCGCTTTGTCCGAGCAGCATCGGCAGCAACGACTGCAGATAATCTTGGACGATGGTGAGGATCGCCGCGCCCAGAATCGCACCCCAAACATGGGCCACCCCGCCCACGACCGCCATGAACAAATATTCGATGCCGTGGTTGAGGCCGAATGGCGTGGGATTCACGGCCCGCTGCAAATGCGCGTAGAGGAATCCCGAGATCGCGGCAAGAACGGCGGCATAGACGAAGATGACGACCCGCATCCACCCTGTGTGCACGCCCATCGCTTCGGCCATGACACCCGCGCCGCGCAGCGCGCGGATCGCGCGCCCGGGCCGGCTATTAAGCAAATTCTGAATTGATACCACGGCAAGCAGCACCACCACCCAAATCAGGTAGTAGATGCTGCGGCCCGATTCGAGCGAGAAACCGAACACGTTGAGCGCGGGTATGCCGTTGATGCCGTCGTACTTGCCGAGCGCCTCGAGATTGCCGAACAGGTAATAGAGCGAGAGCCCCCAGGCGATCGTGCCGAGCGGCAGGAAGTGCCCGGACAAGCGCATCGTCACGGCGCCGATCACGAGCGCCACCAGCGCCGTCAGCGCGATGCCGACGAACAGTGCGATCCAAGGCGAAAGCCCGAATTGCGTCGTCAAGTAAGCGGTCGCATAGGCGCCGACCCCGACGAACGCCGCTTGTCCGAAGCTCGTCATCCCACCGACGCCCGTCAACAAGACAAGCCCGAGCGCCACGATCGAATAGAGGCCGATGTAGTTGAGCAGCGTGATCCAGTACTCGGGCACGTGCAGCGGATGCGGCAGCACGGGCAGCGCCAGTAAGATCACGAGGAAGCACCAGAACGGCTTGAAGCTTGAAAGTCGATGCTTCATCGTTCATTGCTCCTCTTCTTCGACGTGCCCGGCGGCCAAGCTGCGCCACAAGAGCACCGGAATGATGAGCGTGAAGACGATCACCTCTTTGTACGCGCTCGCCCAGAACGACGAATACGATTCCAGCAGGCCCACCAAAATCGACCCGGCCGCCGCAAGCGGATAGCTGACGAGGCCGCCGATGATCGCGCCGACGAACCCCTTCAAACCGATCAGAAAGCCGGAGTCGTAGTAGATCGTCGTCAACGGCGCGACGAGAATGCCGCACAGCGCGCCGAGCCCCGCGGCCAGCGTGAAGGCGAGCCGTCCCGCTTGCGTCGTGCCGATGCCGACGAGCCGCGCGCCGAGCCGGTTGACCGACGTGGCCCGCAGCGCCTTGCCCGAGATCGAGCGATCGAAGTAGAGGTAGAGCACTCCGATCAGCACGAGCGCGGTGGCGACTACCCAAACGCTCTGCCCCGAAATCGACAGCCCGCCCAAGGTGAGCGAGCCGTCGGAGAACGGCGTGGTGCGCGAACCCTCGGCGCCGAACATCAGCAGCCCCAAGCCGACCATGGCGAAATGCACCGCCACGGCGACGATGAGCAGCAGCAGGGTCGTCGCCTCCGCAATCGGCTCGTAGGCCAACCGGTAGACCAAGGGCCCGAGGGGCACGACGATCGCCAGCGTCAGCGCAATCTGCGCGGCCATCGGCAACGTCTGCCCGTAGAAATGCTGAGTGATCGCATACACGGCGACCGGTCCGAGCACATACCGGCTCGCGAGCGCGCTCAACATGCGCGGCGCATGCCTGCGACGCTCCGCATGCCGAACGAGACCGAAGATCTCGATGACGAAGCATGCGGCGCCAAGCACCGGCAGCAAGATGGCGGTCGGCGGAAACTTCTGCGCCTGCAGCATGGCAAGCGTCAACGCACCGTATGAAACGAACTCCCCTTGCGGGATGAAGATGACGCGCGTGACGGAGAAGACCAGCACGAGCGCGAGCGCGAGTAGCGCATAAATCGCCCCGGTGGTGACGCCGTCTTGCGCGAGGATCGCCGCAATCGATAAATCCATGCTTTTCTTGGACCCCGTACTACTACGACTTTACGAATCGGCGAAAGCGGGACAAGCGGCCGCAAGCCCCTTTAGGGCTGGCGGCCGATGCCCCACACGCGAACAGACGAACAGCGCGGGCTGTGCCGAGACTGCCGGCGTTATTCGCCGAGCAGTTTCCACTTGCCGTCGGTGATCTGCACCATCACGCGGGCGCGTTGATCGAGCCCGTTGTGGTTAGCCGGCGACGTATTCATGATCCCGTGCGAAATCGGCAGTTCCTTGATGTTTTCCAGCGCCTCGCGCAATGCGGCGCGGAACGCCTCGGTGCCCGGCTGGCCCTTCTTCAGCGCCTCGGGGATCGTACGCTGCAGCATCTGGCCCGCGTCCCACGCGTGGCCGCCGAACGTCGCGACGCTGCCCGCGCCGTAGGCTTTTTCGTACGCGTTCTTGTACGCCAGCGACGATTGCTTCACCGGGTTGCTGTCCGGCAGCTGATCGGCCACGAGGATCGGACCGGCCGGGAGGATCTCGCCTTCGCAATCCTTGCCGCAGACGCGCAGGAAATCGTTGTTGGCGACACCGTGCGTCTGATAGATCTTGCCCTTATAGCCGCGTTCCTTGAGTTCCTTGGCCGGCAGCGCGGCCGGCGTTCCCGAGCCCGCGATCAACACCGCATCCGGATTGGCGCTCATGAGCTTGAGCACCTGCCCCGTCACCGACGCGTCCGCGCGGTTGTACTTCTCGCTCGCGACCACCTTCAGATGATCGCCGGCCGCGGCCTTGCCGAATTCGGCGCTCCAGCTCTCGCCGTATGCGTCCGCGAAGCCGATGAAGCCGACCGTCTTCACACCGTGCTTGGACATGTAGTCTGCGATCGCGTTGGCCATCAAGCTGTCGTTCTGCGGCGTCTTGAACGCCCACTTGCGCTTGTCGTCCATCGGCTCGACGATCTTCGCGGAAGCGGCCAGCGAAATCATCGGCGTCTTGCCCGCGGACACCGGGTCGAGCATCGCAAGCGAGTTCGGCGTGACCGTGGAGCCCATGATCACGTCGACATGGTCTTCGTCGATCAGCTTGTGCACGTCCTGCACCGCCTTGCCCGTATCCGAGCCATCGTCGAGCACGATGTATTGCACGCTCTTGCCGCCGATCTCCTTGGGCAGCAGCGCCACGGTATTTTTCTCGGGAATGCCGAGCGACGCGGCCGGGCCCGTCGTCGAGAGGACGACGCCCACCTTCACTTGCGCGAAAGCAGCGCCTGCTCCGCACATCATGGCCAGCGCCACGCTGCTACGTACCCATTGCTTCATCGTCATTGCTGATCTCCAGAGGCTTTTACGCGAGAAAACGCGTTGTCATTGCCGATGCATGCACCGGCTGAATGCGATTATTTTCGAAAACGGAAAATGGCGTCGATTCGTGCGATACCCATGCGCATGCATCTGCGCCCGAGGACGAAGAAAAAATAAAAACAAAAGGCGGAAAGGGGGAAACGGGCGAAAAACCGACAGGAACGCGCGAGGGCGTTGCATCGAAGCGGCGGGTGCGCCGCGAATTGATTTGATGCGAAATGCAATGGTCCGAATGCTCGAATCCACCTGACCCGATCCGCTTGAACAGAGCCGGCCGTAAACGAAACGCGCAAATGAAAAGCGCTGTTGGATACCATCCAACAGCGCTTCCGTACGGGCACTGAGTGCCTCGATTGTCTCCTCGTTCTCCACCTGTAAATTCGGGTGCTTCAGAACTGAGACGAAGATTAAACAACCCCGTCTTCTGCGACAACCTAGCACTTTCCCTAGTGGTGCATAGCAGCACGCAATTCGAGCAAGGGTGCATCGTTTCAGGCCACGCCAGGACCGCGCAGGCTCCCGCACCGCCGCGCACCGGGCTTGCGTCGGGCGTGCGCGTGCACCAGGCACGCGCGAGGCGCTCACGCCGCGCGTATGGCGCGGCGCAGCGCGAAACCGATCCGTGCGCCCTATTCACCCGCGCAGCGGCCGCACACGTGCGACGATTTCGCCCACGATCCCGCGGCGGAACGTCAAGACGCAAGCGATGAAGACGAGGCCGATGACGATCGTCGTCGAATCGCCGAGCGAATTGAACCAATCGACATGCGTCAACGCAGCGAGCGCGCCGCCGATATCGCCTAGCCGATCCTCCAGCGTGACGACGAGCGCCGCGCCCAGCAACGGCCCGAACAGCGTCCCCATGCCGCCCACGAGCGTCATGAGGATCACGAGGCCCGACATCGTCCAGTACGCATCGCCGAGCGTCTCGAAGCCGAGCACGAGCACTTTGAGCGCGCCGGCGAAGCCCGCGATGCCCGCGGACAGCACGAATGCCAGCAGCTTGAAGCGATCGGTGTCGTAGCCGAGCGAAACGGCACGCGGCTCGTTCTCGCGAATCGCCGTCAGCACCTGCCCGAACGGCGAATGGACGATCCGTACGATGAATACGAACGCCAATGCAACGGCGACGAGGATCACGTAATAGAGCGTCATGTCGGACGAAAGACTCAGCAAGCCGAACAGCTTGCCGCGCTGCACGCCTTGCAGCCCGTCTTCCCCGCCTGTGAACGGCGCCTGCAGAAAGATGAAGTAGACGAGCTGCGCGAGCGCCAGCGTGACCATCGCGAAGTAGATGCCTTGGCGACGGATCGCGAACAAGCCCACGACGAGCCCGAGCAGCGTGGCGGCGGCGGTGCCGGCGAGCACCCCGAGTTCCGGAGTAAGTCCCAGCGTTTGGATCGTATAACCCGTCATGTACCCCGCGGAGGCGAGGAACATTGCATGACCGAACGAGAGCAGCCCGGTGTAGCCGATCAGCAGATTGAAGGCCGCCGCGAACAAGGCGAAGCACAGCACCTTCATGACGAATAGCGGATAGGCGCCCGCCCACGGCGCGACGAGCAGCGCAACGAGCAAGAGGGCGTAAAGCGCTTTTCTTTGCATCACCGCTCCTTGCCGAAGAGACCCGCGGGGCGCACGAGCAGAACGAGCGCCATGATGATGAAAACGACCGTGGCCGAAGCCTGCGGATAGAACACGCGCGTGAAGCCTTCCACGACGCCGAGCATCAAGCCGGTCAGGATCGAGCCCATGATCGACCCCATCCCGCCGATCACGACGACGGCGAACACCGTGATGATCATCGGCTGGCCCATCAACGGCGAAACCTGGATGACCGGCGCGGCGAGCACCCCGGCGAACGCGGCGAGCGCCACGCCGAAACCGTAGGTCAGCGTGATCATGAGCGGCACGTTCACGCCGAACGCCTCGACGATCTTCGGATTTTCCGTGCCTGCGCGCAGGTATGCGCCGAGCCGCGTCTTCTCGATCACGAACCACGTGGCGAAGCAGACCACGAGCGACGCCACGACGACCCAGGCGCGATAATTCGGCAGATACATGAAGCCGAGGTTGGTCGCACCCGACAGCAGATCGGGCACGTCGTACGGCTGGCCCGACGAACCGTAGATGGACCGGAACACGCCCTCCACGACGAGCGTGAGCCCGAACGTGAGCAGCAGCCCGTAAAGGTGATCGAGCCGATAGAGCCAGCGCAGCATCGAACGTTCGATCACCACGCCAAATAGACCCACGATGAGCGGCGCCAGAATGAGCATCGCCCAGTACGGCACGCCGAAATAAGAGAAGCCCATCCAGGCGAGCATCGCGCCGAGCATGAACAACGCTCCGTGCGCGAAGTTGATCACGTTGAGCATGCCGAAGATCACGGCCAGCCCGAGGCTCAGGATCGCGTAGAACGACCCGTTGACGAGCCCGAGCAAGAGCTGGCTCAGCATGGCCTGCAACGGAATGCCGAAGATTTCCATTGAACCTGCCGTCGAAAGAAGAAAAACGCGCGCGATCGGGCCGCGCGCGTCGTTACCGCGTACCGCCCGAGCGTTTTACTTCCACAGATCGCACTGCGTGTCCTTCTTATCCGTGAACGCCTGATCGCCCGGAATCGTCGCCTTCAGCGTGTAGTAGTCCCACGGCTTCTTCGATTCGGCCGGCGTCTTCACTTGATACAGGTACATGTCGTGGATCATGCTGCCGTCCTCGCGCACGTGGCCCTTCGCGTAGAAATCGTCGATCGGCTGCTTGTGCAGCTGGGCCATCACCTTGTCGGGATCGGTCGAACCCACGGCCTTCACGGCGTTCAGGTAGTCCATCGTCGCGGAGTAGTCCGCCGCTTGCAGGCTCGAGGGCATCTTGCCGGTCTTCTTGAAGTACTTCTCCGCCCATGCGCGCGACTTCGCGTTTTGGTCCCAGTACCAGCTGTCCGTCAGCAACAGGCCTTGCGCCGTCTGCAGGCCCACGCTATGCACGTCGTCGATGAACATCAAGAGCGCTGCGATCTTCATCGATTTGGTGATGCCGAATTCCTTGGCCGCCTTCAGCGAATTCACCGTGTCGCCGCCCGCGTTGGCGAGGCCGAGCACTTGCGCCTTCGACGCTTGCGCCTGCAGCAGGAACGACGAGAAGTCCGACGCCGACAACGGATGCAGCGCGCGCCCGAGCACCTTGCCGCCGTTTTCCTCGACCACCTTCGTCGTATTGGCGTCCAGCGACTTGCCGAACGCATAATCGGCCGTCAGGAAGTACCACGTCTTCAAGCCCTGCTTCACGATCGCCGAGCCGGTGCCTTTGGCCAGCGCCGTCGTGTCGTACGCATAGTGGATCGTGTAGGGTGTGCAGGCCTTGTTCGTCAGCGCGTCGGTGCCCGCGCCGATCGAGATATAGGGAACCTTCTTCTCCTTGACCACGTCGTTCATCGCCAAACCCGTCGCCGAGTTCGTGCCGCCGATCAGCATGTCGAGCTTTTCGGTGTCGATCCATTTGCGGGCCGTCGACGCGGCGATGTCAGCCTTGTTCTGGTGATCCTGCGTCAGCAGCTTGATCGGCAGGCCGTTGACCTTGCCGCCGAAATCGTCGATGGCCATCTGAATGGCGGTCGCGCCGCCCTTGCCGTCGATATCGGCATACAGACCCGAGAGATCGGTGATGAAACCGATCGTGACTTGGGTTTCGGCCGCCGCGGCCTGCTGCGCCGCGAGTGCGGCGGCCAGCGCGGTGGCGCTGATTGCGAGAGTACGAACGGCGCCTGCGAGCAACTTGGTCCTCATTGGTATCTCCTTCTTCGCTTATTGGTTGTGCGTGCAACTATTTGTGAAGCATGCGGCGCGCCGATGATCGCCGCCAAGCCAACGCGCCGGGCTTTATACGCCAAGCAGGTCGTGCAGCACCGGCATCTTGCTTTCGAGTTCGCTCGCGACGAAGTGTTCGACGATGCGGCCATGCTCCATGACGTAGAAGCGATCGGCCAGCGGCGCCGCGAAGCGGAAGTTTTGTTCGACCATGACGATCGTGTACCCGCGCGATTTGAGTTCGAGGATCATGCGTGCGAGCGCTTGCACGATGACGGGCGCGAGGCCCTCGGAGATCTCGTCGAGCAGCAGCAGGTTCGCCCCCGTGCGCAAAATGCGCGCCACGGCCAGCATCTGCTGCTCGCCGCCCGAGAGCCGCGTGCCCTGGCTCATGCGCCGCTCTTTGAGGTTCGGAAACATCTCGTAGATTTCATCGAGCGACATGGCGTTGCTGCTCGCGCCCACCATCGGCGGCAGCAGCAAATTCTCCTCGCACGACAAACTCGAGAAGATCGCGCGCTCCTCGGGGCAGTAGCCCACGCCGCAGTGCGCGATCTTGTGGGTCGACAAACCGATCGTTTCGCGTTCGCCGATGCGAATCGACCCGCTGCGCCGGCCCGTGAGCCCCATGATCGCGCGCAGCGTGGTCGTGCGCCCCGCACCGTTGCGGCCGAGCAAGGTCACCACTTCGCCTTGGCGCACATCGAGATCGACGCCGTGCAAGATGTGCGACTCGCCGTACCAGGCCTGCAGACCGGCGATCGTCAATGCGGCAGGCGCGTCGGCAAGCGCTTGCGCGGCGCCGCTCACCTCGATGCTTTCCCGCTCCGTATGGTTCATCAATGCGCTCCCGTCAACGCCGCATCCGCGCTACCCATGTAGGCCTGCATCACGAGCGCATTCTTCGATACTTCCGCATAGCTGCCTTCAGCCAACACCTCGCCGCGCTGCAAGACGGTAATCGTGTCGGAGATGCCCGCGATCACGTTCATGTTGTGCTCGACCATCAGAATCGTGCGGCCCGCCGAAACCTTCTTGATCAGCGCCGTGACGCGGTCGACGTCCTCGTGGCCCATGCCCTGCGTCGGCTCGTCGAGCAACATCAGTTCGGGCTCCATTGCGAGCGTCGTCGCGATCTCGAGCGCGCGCTTGCGCCCATACGAAAGCTCGACCGTGGGCGTATCGGCGAAATCGGTCAAGCCCACCTGCGCGAGCAGCTCGCGCGCGCGATCGTCTAGGCGATGCAACGTACGCTCGCTGCGCCAGAAGTGATAGGCCGTGCCCAGTGCGCGCTGCAATCCGATGCGCACGTTCTGCAAGACGGTCAAATGAGGAAAGACAGCCGAGATCTGAAACGAGCGAATGATGCCGCGCCGCGCGATTTGCGCGGGGCGCTCGCCCGTGATGTCGACGTTGTTGAAGACGATCTGCCCGGCGCTCGGCTCGAGAAACTTCGTGAGCAAATTGAAGCAGGTCGTCTTGCCCGCGCCGTTGGGCCCGATCAACGCATGGATCGAGCCGCGGCGCACGCGCAGGTTCACCCCGTTCACGGCGGTGAAGCCCTTGAACTCTTTGGTCAGTCCGCGCGTTTCTAGAATCGTGTCGCCGAGAATCATGTCCCCTTCCATGCGAAGTCAGGCGAATCACTGCATGTGGCACGCGCTTGTCGAGCGCGCTGCATCGTTCGGCGACGCGCCCCAGGTTGTGGGAACGCTCGCCGTTTTGGCATGGTGCATCAATGCGGAGAGGTCGGCCCCGCCCCATGCGGCAACGCGCATTGTCTCCCCAATGATGCAGCGCAATCATTGGGATTTGCACTAGTGCTTAATTGTGTCGGCAACGAACGTGCGTAGCTTGCATCCGAGCACGCTTGCCTTCCTCAGCTTACGCAACGATGACGGTCGCCGTTGCGCCCCGATTGTGCACAGCGCTCGCTTGCGCGCGGCGATCGGCGCGGATCATGTCGCTCGCGCGCTCCGCGATCATCAACGTCGGCGAATTCGTGTTGCCCGAGGTGATCGTCGGCATCACCGACGCATCGACGACGCGCAGCCCCGCCACCCCAACCACGCGAAGCCGCGAATCGACGACGGCGAGCGGGTCGTCGGCCGAGCCCATGCGACAGGTTCCCACCGGATGAAAAATCGTCGTGCCGACCTCGCCCGCCGCACGCACGAGCTCTTCCTCGGTTTGATATTGCGGTCCCGGCAGGATCTCCTCGGGCGCGTAGCGCGCGAGCGCCGGCGCCTGCACGATGCGACGCGTGAGCCGCAGGGCGTTGGCCGCCACATGACGGTCATAGTCGGTGGAGAGATAGTTGGGCGCGATCATAGGCGGCGCGAGCGGGTCCGGCGATTCGATGTGGACGCTGCCGCGCGAGGTCGGCCGCAAATGACATGCCGACGCCGTGAACGCATTGAATCGATGCAACGGCTCGCCGAACCGATCGAGCGACAGCGGCTGCACGTGATACTCGATGTCGGGGCGCGTGATCGATGCGTCGTTCTCGGCGGATTTGGCAAACGCGCCGAGCTGCGACGGCGACATCGACATCGGCCCGCTGCGCCATAGCGCGTATTGCATGGCGATGAGCATCTTGCCCCACCAATGCGCCGACATCGTATTGAGCGTGCGCACGCCGTGTACGCGGTAGGCCATGCGCAACTGCAGATGGTCCTGCAGGTTTTCGCCGACGCCGCGCAGATCGTGCACGACCTCGATCCCGAGCCGCTGCAATCGCGCCCCATTACCGATGCCGGACAGTTCGAGCAATTGCGGCGAATTGACGGCGCCGGCCGCGAGCAGGACTTCCAGGCGCGCCTTCGCGACGAAGTCGCGCGTACCGCCGGCGCCGCCGCGATAGGCCACGCCCGAGCAGCGCTTGCCATCGAACGTGAGTTTGCGCACCTGCGCGCCGGTGACGACGGTGAGATTCGGCCGCTCGAGCGCCGGACGCAAAAACGCCTTGGAAGCGTTCCATCGAATGCCGCGCTTCTGATTGACATCGAAGTAGCCGACGCCGTTGTTGTCGCCCCGGTTGAAATCGTCGGTGGCCGGTATGCCGGCTTGCTGCGCCGCCTCGCGAAACGCTTCGAGCACCTGCCATTTGAGGCGCTGTTTTTCGACACGCCATGGCCCGCCCACGCCGTGCCAAGGATTCGCGCCGCCATGGTGATCCTCGCTGCGCTTGAACACGGGCAGAACGGCATCCCACGACCACGACGCGTCGCCCGTTGCGCGCGCCCATTCGTCGTAGTCCTCGCGCTGGCCGCGCATGTAGATCATGCCGTTGATCGAAGAGCTGCCGCCTAGCACGCGGCCGCGCGGGTAGGAGAGCGATCGACCGTTGAGGCCTTTTTCCTCGCCGGTTCGATAAAGCCAATCGGTGCGCGGATTGCCGATGCAATACAGGTAGCCTACCGGCACGTGAATCCAGTGATAGTCGTCCTTTCCGCCCGCCTCGATCAAAAGGACGCTGACGTCGGGGTCTTCGCTGAGCCGATTCGCGAGTACGCATCCGGCCGTGCCGGCGCCGACGATCACATAATCGAACTCGCCTTCGAAAATCGTTTCGGTAGTCATCATGCGCACCGTTCTCGTGTCCCCGTCATGAGCCGTCGTCACCATTCATTTCGCCGTGGGCAACGACCGCCTGCCACGCCACGTCGCGCCGCGGCTCGTTCGTCAAGAAGCGTACCCGCCAACGCCGCGCGAAATCCAATGAGTTCTGCTCAACAGCGATATAAGCCGCGCTAATATCGCCTCCATGGACCTGACTCTGCTTCGCGCTTTCGCCACGGTCGCGCGCCTGGGCAATCTGACGCGCGCCGCCGCGCAGCTTCATTTGACTCAGCCGGCGGTAAGCCTGCAGATCAAGAATCTGCAGGAAGCGCTCGGCGTGACGCTGTTCACCCGTACGTCGCACGGGCTCGCGCTTACGCGCGACGGCCAAGCGCTGTTGCCGCATGCCGAACGCGCGCTCGCCGCGGCGGGCGATGTGGAACGCGCCGCCGCGGCGCTGCGTCAGGAGGTGCGCGGCCGGTTGCGCATCGGCACGATTCTCGATCCTCAGTTTCTGCGCCTCGGCGGGTTTCTCAAACAGCTCGTCGAAACCTATCCTCAGATAGAAACGGCGCTGCGGCACGGGATGTCGGGATGGGTGGCCGAGCAGGTGCGCACGAGAGAGCTCGACGTCGGCTACTACATTGGGCAGCCGATCGACGAGGCCATGCCGGAGGGACTGTTTCACGCGGCGACGCTGACGCGTTTCCAATACCGCGTGCTCGCGCCCGCCGGCTGGAAGGAGCGCATCGGCCGCGCGCCCGACTGGCGCTCGCTTGCCTCGCTGCCGTGGATTTGGACGCCGCCCGCCTCCGCGCATCACCGGCTGCTCTCGCGTCTGTTCGCGCAAGCCGGCGCCGATCCGGTGAAAGTGGCCGAGGTCGATCAGGAAACGTCGATGCTCGATCTCGTCAAGTCGGGGGTCGGCCTCTCGCTGGCTCGCGACGCCATCGCGATCGCCGAAGCGCACACACATGCGCTGACGATCGTCGAAGGCGTGACGGTGCCGACCCAATTGACGTTCGTCGCCTTGGCGGCGCGCATGGACGAGCCGGCGATCGCCGCCGCGTTCAAGCTCATCGAAGCGCAATGGGCCCTGTGAACAGGCTGGTTTAGCACCCATGGGCCGGCGCTTTTTGTTAGATTAGCGACTCGCGCCCGGCTTGCCCGCGGCGCGTTCTTTTCCTCGTTTCGCGCTTCCCGTTGTCCTTGGCGGCACACAGCCGATGCAACCCATCGACGTGTCTGTCCGGTGCGTTCATCGCTTCATCCGGCCGGCCGCCCGCCCCCGTCTCACCTCACGTATCCACACGTTTCGACAGGAGCTCGACATGGCACGCAACATCGAACTCAAAGCGCGCGCGCACGCATTCGACGCGCTGCGCGAACGCGCGGCCGCGCTCGCGGACGACGCTCCCCTCATCTTTCGTCAGCAAGATTTCTTCTACGACGTGCCGCGCGGCCGTCTGAAGCTGCGCCAGTTCGACGACGGCACGCCCTCGGAGCTGATCTTCTATCAGCGAGACGATCGCGAAGGACCAAAGGCGTCGTATTACACGCGCAGTCCGGTCACGAATCCCGACGCCATGCACGCGCTGCTCGCGACGGCGCTCACGACGCGCGGCATCGTCACGAAGGAGCGTCACGTCTATCTGGCGGGCCGCACGCGCATTCACCTCGACCGCGTCGACGGCCTGGGCGATTTCGTCGAACTCGAAGTCGTCCTCGAACCCGATGACGACGAAGAAGGCGGAACGGCCGAGGCGCACGCCGTGTTCGCGAAGCTCGGCGTTTCGCAAGCCGACCTCGTGGCCGTGGCCTACGTCGATCTGCTCAACGAAAGCATCGCCGCCTGAGGCGATACACGCATCGCAAGCCCGGTCGCTCTCGCAAGAACGCTCATGCGGGCGCAGCGCCGGGCGATAGGTGATCGAGCGGCAGCGGCCCATTGCGCTTGAACGTCGCGAGCACGATGTTCGAGCGCACGCTATCGACGCCCGGCACGCGCATGAGCTTTTTCATGACGAAGGACGACAGCGCGTTCAAATCGGGGGCGACGATGCGCAGCAAATAATCGGCGTCGCCCACCACCGCGTGGCATTCGAGCACTTCGGGCAGCAAGTCGATTTGCTGCTGGAACTGTTCGACGATCGAATCGCCGTGATGTTTGAGTTTGAGGCTCGTAAATGCCGTCACGCCAAGCCCCAGCTTTTCGGGCCGCAGCACGACGCGATAGCCGTCGATGACGCCCAGCGATTCGAGCCGCTGCAGCCGCCGCCCGATCTGCGACGGAGAAAGCGGCACACGCTCGCCTAGCTGCTGATGCGTGGCACGGCCGAAGCGCTGCAGTACCTCGAGCAGCGCCAAGTCGAAATGGTCAAGCTCCAGCATGAGTTTTTTCCGCATGAATGGGTTCAACTATGCGCGATTGTCGCACGTGAACCCACCCTTGC
>NZ_JBQCHR010000048.1:0-60056 GCF_051954495.1 Trinickia sp. | reverse complement strand
AATACTGTGTGAGACTTGATACTTTCGCTTGGACCAAATCCGAAGATCCAGTCCTGCGTTCGCTATCAAGCGCCCACACTTATCGGCTGTAAATTTTTAAAGATCGCGTCGCTCAACCGTCGACAGCACCAGAACAACTTCCCTTCTAGCACCGCCCGTCTTGCGTTGCTGCGTCAGCAGCAGAGAAATGAGATTATGCAGAACCTTTTGCATCGCGTCAACAGTTTTTTTAGCACTTCGCTTAAAACTTGTTGCCGCCGGCGCCGTTTCGTCGCCGCCTCTCAAACGAGGAAGCGAATAGTAGGTCAAACCTGGCCCATGTGACAAGGGCATGACGCATCTTTTTTTTCGTTGCCTTTTTTCGTCCTACCGATGCGACGCCGAAACCGTGTCGAGCGGCACCGCGGCGGCCATCGCCGCATACCCATCGTCGCTCGGGTGAATGTGGTCGCCGCTGTCGAACCGCCTCTGCAAACGATCGGGATGCGCCCCGTCTCTGAGCGCGCCATCGAAATCCACCACGCTATCGAACGCGTGACTCGTGCGGATCCAATCGTTGACGGCCTTGCGTACGGCTTCGCGCGCGGGCGGGAGCGACGCGGGGGTCAGCGTCGCACCGACGATCCGGACGCCGCTTCGATGCGCGCGTTCGATGAGACGCCGGTAGCCGTCGATCAAATCGCGCGCCGTCACGGCAGTATGCGGAAAGTCACAGTCGAGCCCCGCGCGCGGCGGCATCGACGCGAAATTGATGTCGTTGATGCCAACGAGCACGATTACCGTGCCCACGCCCGGCTGGCCAAGCGCGTCACGCTCGAACCGCCGCTCGAGCGCCTCGCCGTAGCACGGCGAATCGCTCAGCAGCCGGTTGCCGCTGATTCCCAGATTGAGAACGGCGGCCGGCGCCGTCCCGCGTTCGGCGAGCCGGCGCGCGAGCGCGTCGGGCCAGCGGTGGTTTCGATTCAAGCTCGAGCGCAAGCCGTCGGTGATTGAATCCCCGATCGCCACGACCGCACCTGCAGCCGGAGCCCGCACTTCGAGCGCACTAACCCAGGCCGACTCCGTAAATTTGCGGGCAAACGCGCTCGGCGATGTCTCGGCTGCGTGATCGCCCGGCGTCGAAACGTAGTTGATCTGATTGGCGACGCGATGCCATGCGGTCATCGTCTGATTGGGCCCTGCCACGAGGCTGATCGCGTAAGGCTCGCCGGCCGTCACGGCCGCGCGAATCGGGTCGCTGTCGATTTCGGCGCCAGGCTTGAGCGTCACCGCCGCCTTGCCGCCGAAGGTCACGCCGACCGAGGTGCCGGCTCGCGTGGCAGCGCCGCCGGCCGATTGCGCCAGGGCGACATAGCTGAGCGTGAGCGGGCCGCGTCCGTATGCATTGCTGACCCGGATGCGCACGCCGCTGCCCGACACGGTCGGATAGACGATCTGACGAACCGTGCGCCCCGCGACGTCCGGGGTGCGGTACAGCGGCGGCGGATCGGCAAGATCGGGGATCGACTGCATGGCGCTCGCCCAAGCCGCCACCCAAGAACCCTGACTTTGAACCGGCGCCGCCGCGCGCGCCGACGGGTGAATGCATGCGAACGCCAACAGTGCCGGCAGCGCGGCGCGCAGTGAGCGTGAAATCGAAGCGTGCGAAATCAATACGAAACGGGGAAACATCTGACAAAGACATCAAGGACTGGCGGAGCGCCGATTGTGCCTCACGAATGCCCGCGGCGATAAGTAGAACATTCGACCGGCGTACGTCGGCCCGCCGGACGGTCCAGGCAGGCACGAGCCCCTCTATTGCGGGTGAGTTCGACCGCAATCGCCGAAGGTGAGGCCCGTGTTTTCCCGAACTTCGCTTTCGTCGGTTTTAATCATCGGGCATTAGGTGCCGATAACACAGTCTCCAGTGTCGGAGATCAACGTGAAAGCGCCCAACCGCCCGCTCGCCAGCCTTTTGGTCGTCGTCGCCCTCTCGGGGTGCGCGCAATTGCAAGCCATGCGTTCCGGCGGCCAAGCGCCACAGGCGTCCGCCACCCAGGCGCAGATCAAGATCGTCGATCTTGTAATACCCCCCGACGCGCTCGGCGCGCGCGATCCGCACCTGAGCACCGTGCTCGCGAAGGTAGGCGCGTTGGCGGCCAAACAGCCCCAGCCGACGACAGTCGTCATCGCCGCGCTGGCGCAGGACTTCCCTTACCTCAACCAGTCGGTCAAGCGCGGCATTACGGCCTCGCGCGCCGGAGCGGTTCAGATTGAGAACATCGCCGTCGGAAGCTGCCAGCCCTATAGCGTGCAAGTCAAGCCAACCGAATAGCGTCCGGAGACGACAATGATTTCCCGCTCTGCCTTTCTGCTCCCTGGTGCGCTCGTTCTAGCGCTCTTGCCGGCCGCTCACGCCGAAACGACCGCGCTCGGCGGTGCATCGCCTCTGTCGGTGAAGCCGTCGGCCGAAGCAGCGGGGCCGAACCAGCTGTTCCCGCCGTTGCCGTCGCTGGCCTCGCTCCCGCCGTCCGCCGCCGAGCAGTTGGAGGAGACCACGACAACGGTCGCGCCCGCGGGCCGCCGGCATGGCAAGAAAGCCCACAGGCCAACGCCGCACAAGGTGGTGGAAACGAGGGTGCGGATGGTGGTGAGCGACGCTTCTCAAGCCTACCTGGCCGACGTCGAACACAAACTAGACGACGCCTTGCGGGCTGCGCCCCGCGATTCGCGTGCAAGCGCCGGCGCGGTGTCGGTCGCCCAGGCGCGGTGACACCGCTCGAAATCCCCGCCTTTTGGAGCTATGCCCATGACGTCATCGCGCCCCTTCGGTTCCTTCGCGCGCCGCTTCGCCCTGCTCGCCGGAGCATGCCTGCTCTGCGGCGCCGGAGCCACGCGCGCAAGCGAGGATTGCTTCGCCCAGGCGGGCGCCTATCAGGGCGTGAACCCGCTAGTCTTGCGCGCGATCGCTTGGTACGAATCGAAGGGTGACCCGAACGCAATCCATCGAAACGCCGACGGCAGCATCGACGTCGGACAGGCACAGATCAATTCGGTGCACTTTTCGGAGTTGCGGCGCTACGGTGTGCCGCCCGGCGCACTGAAGGACGCCTGCGTGAATACCTACGTGGCCGCCTGGATGCTCAAACAGAAGATGATCCGCTACGGCAATACGTGGCACGCAATCGGCGCCTACCACTCGGAGACACCTTCGCTTCGCGACCAATACGCGCGCAGCATCCACCGGGTGCTCGTATCCTGGGGCATGGCGAACTAGCGGTTGCGTCAAATCTCGCCTTAGCCGCGCGGCTGGGCGATGATCTCGTAGCCCGGTTCAGCGTGCTCGTGCGCGGCGCGCTCGGCTTCCTCGTAAGAGAGGAAATGCTCGGCCTCCTCGAATGAGGGCGTCAAGCCAATGTCGCCGTCCTCTCCTGGGCAGAGGTATTGGTCGCCGGTCTTCACGTAATAAACGGTGGTCATGATCGGATGGCTCGGGTGACCGAACCCACTGGACGATTAGGGTAAAAGGCGACATCTCCAGTCTAGCAGCCAGCGACACAACTGCTGGCCGGACTTCCAACGCACCTTCAGCGAACGTCGCTCGCAATTTTCGCGCACGGCGCGGCGCCTTACCAATCTTGCCGCGGTATGTTTGTCGCCCCTCGCCCTGAACATCCGGCCCCGTTAAATTTATTATTAACCGACCGGTCGGTTGGTTTATACTCCGACCAACGTACAACTCAGGACGAGACCGTTCCCCAGGTATACGCAATCCCTCGACATTCCGGGCAACGTCGCGGCGCTCGATGCGGGCGCCAGCACACCCGAGCAGGCGCGCTTCGACACGGTCGTCGCCGCCGACGGCAAGATCGAGCCTCAAGACTGGATGCCCGACGCCTACCGCAAGACGTTGGTGCGGCAGATCTCGCAGCACGCGCATTCGGAAATCGTCGGCATGCTGCCCGAGGGCAACTGGATTTCGCGAGCACCGAGCCTCAAGCGCAAAGCAATCTTGCTCGCGAAGGTGCAGGACGAAGGCGGCCATGGGCTGTATCTGTACAGCGCGTGCGAAACGCTGGGCGTCTCGCGCGACGATCTCGTCGATGCCTTGCACAGCGGGCGCGCCAAGTATTCGAGCATCTTCAACTACCCGACGCCCACCTGGGCGGATGTGGGCGTGATCGGCTGGCTCGTCGACGGCGCCGCGATCATGAACCAGATTCCGCTGTGCCGCTGCACGTACGGCCCCTACGCCCGCGCGATGATCCGCGTGTGCAAGGAGGAATCGTTCCATCAACGTCAAGGCTTCGATGCGTTGCTTGCGATGATGAAGGGCACGAGCGCGCAGCGCGAACTCGTGCAGCAAGCCGTCGACCGCTGGTGGTGGCCCGTGCTGATGATGTTCGGCCCGAGCGACAAGGATTCCGTTCACAGCAATCAATCGGCGAAGTGGGGCATCAAGCGAATCTCCAACGACGATCTGCGGCAGAAATTCGTCGATGCGACCGTCGAGCAGGCGAAGGTGCTCGGTGTCACGCTGCCCGACCCCGACCTGAAATGGAACGAGACGCGCGGTCATTACGACTACGGCGTGATCGACTGGGAAGAATTCTGGCGCGTCGTGAACGGCGACGGCCCTTGCAACAAAGAGCGCCTCGCCACACGCGTCAAGGCTCACGAAGACGGCGCCTGGGTACGCGAGGCCGCCCTCGCCCACGCGGAAAAAGTGCGTCGCCGCATGCAGCAGGAAGCCGCCTGATATGTCGCCTCTCGCGCGTTTCGCCAAGTTTGATTAAGCATTCAGGAGTGAGTCAATGAACAAGGAATGGCCGATCTGGGAAGTGTTCGTGCGCAGCAAGCAAGGCCTCGATCACAAGCACTGCGGCAGCTTGCACGCCGCCGATGCGTCGATGGCGCTTCGCATGGCGCGCGACGTCTATACGCGGCGCCAGGAAGGCGTGAGCATTTGGGTGGTGCCCGCCAGCGCGATTACCGCGTCCGATCCGAACGAGAAGGCAGACCTTTTCGAACCGGCCGGCGACAAGATCTATCGGCATCCGACGTTCTACACGTTGCCCGACGCAGTCAACCACATGTGACGCGCAAGCGCGTAAAAGAGTCATGACGATCACGAACGAACATCTCTCCTACGTGCTGCGTCTCGCGGACAATGCGTTGATCCTGGGTCAGCGCAATGCGCAATGGTGCGGTCACGGCCCGGTGCTCGAAGAGGACATCGCGCTCGCGAACATGAGCCTCGACCTCATCGGTCAAGCGCGCCTGCTCTACTCGCACGCGGCCACGCTCGAACAAACGCTGACCGGCGCGAAGAAGACCGAAGACGACTACGCGTACTGGCGCAGCGAGCGCGAGTTCGCCAACTACACGCTCGTCGAGCTACCGCACCATGGGCCGCTCAGCGCAACGGCCGCCACCGATCGCGACTATGCGGTGACCATCGTGCGCAACTACCTCTACACGGCGCTGATGGCGCACGTCTGGACGGCGCTGGAGGCCTCGAAGGATGCACAGCTCGCGGCCATCGCATCGAAGTCGATCAAGGAAACGCGCTATCAGCTGCAGCACGCGCGCGAATGGCTGATTCGCTTCGGCGACGGTACCGAAGAGTCCCATCGGCGCGCGCAAGCGGCCCTCGACCATTTGATGCCGTATATGCGCGAGTGCTTCACCTCCGATGCGATCGAAGACGCCGTGGCAGCCACGGGCGTCGGCGTGCGCGCCGCCGATTTCGAGGCGGCCTGGCAACGCGACGTGCAGGCCGCGCTCGAAGAGGCCACGCTCACACCGCCCGCGCCCGTCCAGCACGTGACGACGGGCAAACGCGGCGAGCACTCCGAGCACATGGGCTTCTTGCTTGCGGAAATGCAAAGCCTCGCGCGCCAACATCCGGGCGCGACGTGGTGACTCCCCTTTGATCGCCAGCGCCGGCGCCTTGGCTTCAGTTCTTCGACATGCGACCTACAGCTAACTTTTCCGCGCATACCGCCCCGTCCGCGGCAGCCGCCCATGGCGATGAGTTGGAACGGGCTTGGGCAGTGCTCGAATCGGTGCCCGATCCGGAAATTCCGGTCGTGTCCATCCGCGAGCTCGGTATCTTGCGCGGCGTCGAGCGGGCCGAGGACGGCGCCCTCGAAGTCGTGATCACGCCCACGTACTCGGGGTGCCCGGCCATGGCGCATATCGCCGAGGACGTCGGCCACGCGCTCGAGGGCGCGGGTCTGACGCCCTACCGGATCAAGACGGTGCTGGCGCCGGCGTGGACGACCGACTGGATCACCGACGAAGCCCGAGAAAAGCTGCGCGTGTACGGCATCGCGCCGCCCGGCGGGCGCTGCGCGAGCGACGCCGGCAAAGAGCAGGCAATTCGCTTCGTGCCGCGCGCCGTCGCCGCCCCCGCCTGCCCGCGCTGCGGCTCGGCGCATACGGAGCGCCTGGCGCAGTTCGGCTCCACGGCATGCAAGGCGCTTTATCGCTGCCTCGACTGCCGCGAACCCTTCGATTACTTCAAACCCTACTGAACATGGCGACTCCGCAATTCCATTCGCTGCGCATCCGCGAGGTGCGGCCCGAAACCGCCGACGCGGTCACCGTCTCCTTCGAAGTGCCGCCCGAACTGCGCGACCAGTATCGCTTCACGCAAGGGCAATTCGTCACGCTCAAGGCGCATGTCGACGGCGAGGAGACGCGGCGATCCTATTCGATCTGTGTGGGCGTCACCGATTACGATCGCGACGGCGAACTGCGGATCGGCATCAAGCGCGTGCGCGGCGGCCGCTTTTCGAACTTCGCGTTCGATACGCTGCAGGCGGGCCACTCGATCGACGTCATGACGCCGGACGGCCGGTTCTTCACGCATCTGAACGCCGAACAGGGCAAGCAGTATGTCGCGTTCGCGGGCGGCTCGGGCATCACGCCCGTGCTCGCGATCGTCAAGACCACGCTCGACATGGAGCCGCGCAGCACGTTCGTGCTGATCTACGGCAACCGCAGTGTCGACGCGATCATGTTCGCCGAGGAACTCGAGGATCTGAAGAATCGCTACATGAGCCGCTTCGTCCTCTACAACGTGTTGTCGGACGATATGCAGGACGTCGATTTGTTCAACGGCGTGCTGGATCAAGCGAAGTGCGCCGCGTTTCTCGACGCGCTCGTCCCCGCCGCATCGATCGACGAGGCGTTCATATGCGGCCCCGCGCCGATGATGGACGCCGCCGAGGCGGCGCTCAAGGCCGCGGGCGTGGACGAATCGAAGGTGCACGTCGAGCGCTTCGGCTCGCCGCTGCCGCAAGCGGGCGCGGCCGTCGTCGAGATCACCGACGAGACCCCGGCGGCCGAACTCGAGATCGTCATCGACGGCAATCGCCGCAAGTTGCGCTTGCCGTACGAAGGCGCGAGCCTGCTCGACGTGGGCCTGCATGCCGGATTGGCGCTGCCGTATGCGTGCAAGGGCGGCGTTTGCTGCACGTGCCGGGCCAAGGTGCTCGAGGGCGAGGTGAAGATGGACAAGAACTACACGCTCGAAGAGCAAGAGATCCGCGACGGCTTCGTGCTCACGTGCCAGTGCCATCCTGTGAGCGAGCGCGTCGTCGTGAGCTACGACGAGCGATGATCGAAGGACGCGCCGCGCGTTTCGCTTACACTAGCGCCGCGGCGGCCTGAAACGACATGTGCCGCGGCGGCCTGCGGGCCGTGCGCGGCGTCAAAAGAAGCAAAGCGTAGCAAAGAGAAGCGACGACCCTCACGACTCGAAAGCCACCCTCGCCTTGCACCTGCGCCGGCCCGAAACCAAGACGACACCATGGCCCGCACCCGAGCACCCGATCACGAAACCCAACGCGAGCAGATTCTCGAGCTCGCCGCTGCCGCGTTCGCGCAAACGAGCTACCCGAGCACGTCGATGGCGGAACTCGCCGCGGCGAGCGGTACCTCGAAAGCGCGCCTGTATCACTACTACGAGAGCAAGGAAGCGATCCTGTTCGATCTGCTCGACCGCTACACGAAGCGGCTCATGCTGATCATCGCCGAGGTCGAAGGATCGAGCCAGCGACGCGGCCTGGGTGAGCGCGAAACCTTCGCCGAGCTCGTGCGCGCGTTTCTCGCCGAATACGAAACGTCGCACAGCCGACACGTGGCGCTGCTCAACGACGTGAAGTACTTGGTCGAAACCCAGCGCGAAGTGATCCTCGACCGCCAGCGCGATATCGTCGCGGCGTTCGCCCGTCAGCTTGCGCGCGCCTACCCCGAGCGCGTGACCCGGGACAATCAGACCGCCCTCACGATGATGGTGTTCGGCATGATCAACTGGACGTTCACCTGGCTCAAGCCTGGCGGCCGCCTGGGCTATCGAGCGTTCGCCGATCAGGTCATCGATGTCCTCGAGCGGGGGCTGTTGACCGGACCGTGACAGCGGAGATTGCCGCGCCGCAACAGAACAAATGATCATCTCTGATCGGTCAAAATGACATGGGGCAGCAAAACAACAGATTGTTTTTACCGTAAAATCAGCGAGTTAGCTCAATTCCCGAGCGAAATAGAAGTCGTTCTCAGTCACGGATCCGGGTTTTCCCTAGTTCTGCCCATGCATGTCGGGTAGAATTCGCATTGCGTCGCAGCATGAGCGCGCATGACGAAAAGGAGAACTCACGATGAATCCGCACCCTACTACTCGCACCGTCGCGTCGATCGAGCAGCACGACCGCCGTTCGCAGGCGGCCCATCGTGAATCGGTGCTCGTCCGCGAACTGACGGCGGGCGACCTCGACTCGCTGCTCGCGCACTTTCTCGCGCTTGGCGAGGACGACCGTCTTTTGCGCTTCGGCCAAGCCGCGCCCGACCATGTGGTCGAAAACTACGTCCGTTCGATCGATTTCACGCGCGACAAAGTGTTCGGCGTCTATAACGATCGGCTCGAACTCGTCGGCGTCGGCCACCTCGCCTATCTGCCGGCCGAGGGCGAACAGCGCACGGCCGAATTGGGCGTGTCGGTGCTCGAAAGCTCGCGCGGCATCGGCGTCGGCTCCAAGCTTTTTGCGCGCGCCGCCATCCACGGCCGCAACACGCGCGTGACGACGCTTTACATGTACTGCCTCTCGCGCAACACGACGATGATGCACATCGCGAAGAAAGCCGGCATGAAGATCGAGTACGCATACGGCAGCGCCGACGCGTACCTGACGCTTCCGCCCGCCGATCAAGCAAGCATCATCAGCGAAATGCTGCAAGAGCAAGCCGCCGTGTTCGACTATGCGATCAAGCGCCAGGCGCGCAATACCGCGCGCTTCATCGAGGCGATCATGCCTGCCGAAGCGGTCGCGTAACGCTTTTCCCTCTTTCCCTAGCGTGTCGTGCCCCCCCTGTGCGACGCGCTCGACGAGGCGGCTTCGGTCGCCTCGTTGTCTTTTGTACGCATCGCCGGCGCCCATCCGCTTGCCAGACGATCAGCGCGATCAGAGCACTCAGAGAATCGGCAAGGCCGTCGTTTCCTTGAAAGATTCGAGCGCGAAGCTCGTCTTGACGTCGATGACCGACTGATGGTGGAGCAACTGATCCTGCACGAAGCGTGAAAAGTGCACCATGTCTTTCACCTGGACGCGCAGCAGGTAATCCATCTCCCCGGTCATCGCGTGGCAGGCCACGACCTCGGGCCACGATTGCACCGCCGCGCGAAAGAGTTCGGCGTGCGTCGTACCGGCGTGGCCTGTCGCACCGCCCCGCTTCTCGAGCCGCACGTTCACGTAGGCGAGCAAACCAAGGCCCAGCTTTTGCGGATCGAGCAGCGCCACGTAGCCGCGGATGATGCCGGATTCCTCCAGCCGCCGAATGCGCCGCAGGCAGGGACTCGGCGAAAGGTTCACGCGCTCGGCGATGTCCTGGTTCGACGCGCGCCCGTTTTCCTGCAAAAACGCGAGGATGCGCCTATCGACGGCATCCAGCTCGATCTCGGCCATTTTCCCACTCCCTTTCGTTTCTTGTAGCCATAAAATTGCGCAATCGTAGTGGACGGCGCGCAAGTTCGCAAATTTTCGCCCGCACACCCGCTATACACTTGCGTCTATTGATGGCCTGCGGCGCCGGGTCGCAGAGACATAGATACGGAGACGAACATGCAGGTTCAAACCTGGGACAACCCCGTCGGCACCGACGGCTTCGAATTCATCGAATACACGGCGCCCGATCCAAAGGCGCTCGGCAAGCTGTTCGAGCAGATGGGCTTCACCGCCATCGCGCGCCATCGCCACAAGGACGTCACGCTTTACCGTCAGGGCGACATCAACTTCATCATCAACGCCGAGCCCGATTCGTTCGCGCAACGGTTTGCGCGGCTGCACGGCCCGTCGATCTGCGCCATCGCATTTCGCGTGCAGGACGCCGCGAAGGCTTACCGGCATGCGCTGGAACTCGGCGCCTGGGGCTTCGACAACAAGACAGGCCCGATGGAGCTGAATATCCCCGCCATCAAGGGTATCGGCGATTCGTTGATCTACTTCGTCGACCGTTGGCGCGGCAAGAACGGCGCGCAAGCGGGCAGCGTGGGGGACATCGACATCTACGACGTCGACTTCGAACCGATTGCCGGGGCCGATCCGCATCCCGTCGGCCATGGCCTCACTTACATCGACCATTTGACGCACAACGTCCATCGCGGGCGCATGCAGGAATGGGCAGCATTCTACGAACGGCTCTTCAATTTCCGCGAGATCCGCTATTTCGACATCGAAGGCAAGGTGACCGGCGTGAAGTCGAAAGCGATGACTTCACCGTGCGGCAAGATCCGCATTCCGATCAACGAAGAGGGTTCCGAGACGGCCGGTCAGATTCAGGAATACCTCGACGCCTATCGCGGCGAGGGCATTCAGCACATTGCGCTGGGCTCGTCGGATATCTATGGGACGGTCGATGGCTTGCGTGCGTCGGGCATCAAGCTGCTGGACACGATCGACACGTACTACGAGCTGGTGAGCCGCCGCATTCCGGGGCATAACGAGCCGCTCGACGAACTAAAAAAGCGCAAGATTCTGATCGACGGCGAGAAGGACGACTTGCTGCTGCAGATCTTCACCGAAAACCAGATCGGACCGATCTTCTTCGAGATCATCCAGCGCAAGGGCAATCAAGGGTTCGGGGAAGGCAACTTCAAGGCGCTGTTCGAATCGATCGAACTCGATCAGATTCGCCGCGGGGTCGTGCAAGACAAGGCCTGAGCCTTGCGGCGCGCGGCCGCTTTGGGCCGCGTAAGCGAGGTGAGCCGGTGGTATGCACGTTCGGCCTGGCATACCAGTGCCACAGGCCGGGCCGCCACGGCTCACCGTCGATTACATCAGGGCGAACGGCGCGGCGTCGGCGTCCTTGCCCGCTCCGGCGTGTTTGGTCGAAGCCGTTTCGACCGAAGCGGCATGCGCGTGGCTCGCCTGCGCGAACGGCGTGCGCGCCGCGCGGCCTTCACCCAGCGAGGCGGCCCATGCCTCCGCGGGACTCGCGCCGAGGCCGGCTTGCGCGATCGTGCGGGAAACCGCCGCCGCGACCACGCCGGCCTGTGCCTGGCGCACGGGCAAGCTCATCGCGAAAAATGCGGCCGAAACCATCAAGAAGGTTTGAACGTGTCGCTTTTCCATCTGTACTCCTTATGTTGGCGCGCCGTCAGCGCCTCTCGCGGCTAGGTGAGCCGGCGCGACGCCAAGACGCGTGCTCGCCAATGCATCGGCGAGTGGGGAAATTAGACCAGGTCGCCCTGGCGTGTTCCAGCCTAAAAACAACACGTTACGGCGGTTACAGACGGATACGAAGCGGGCAGCGCTCGTCTTGCGGGCCCTTTGCGAGATATCGAGCTTCCGTCAATCGCTTACCAGATAAGCGATGGCATTGTTTTTGATCGATGCGGCGGGTTTCCACCAGTGCTACCATCGCAAAAAATCCGCCAATATGGCGGCCCCGGACGGAGCATCCACAAGATGCGGACCGGCCGCTGAGACGTTTTGGTGATCCCAAACAGGGTTGAGGAGTCAACATAATGAATGCCCCGCTAGACGCTGGTCAGCGAGCCTCGCTCGAAGCCGCGTTGTCTTCCGTCACGCTCGACGACAAATACACCCTCGAACGTGGCCGAGCCTACATGAGCGGCATTCAGGCGCTCGTGCGCCTGCCGATGCTGCAACACGCACGCGACCAAGCCGCCGGGCTCAATACGGGCGGCTTCATCTCCGGCTATCGCGGCTCCCCCCTAGGCGGTCTCGACCTCGCCCTTTGGAAAGCCAAGAAGCACCTTGCCTCGAATCACGTCGTCTTCCAGCCTGGGATCAATGAAGATCTCGCGGCGACGGCCGTATGGGGCACGCAGCAAGTCAATCTCTACCCTGGCGCCAAGTACGACGGGGTGTTCTCGATGTGGTACGGCAAAGGCCCCGGCGTCGATCGCTCGGGCGACGTGCTCAAGCACGGCAATTCGGCCGGCTCGTCCAGGCACGGCGGCGTACTCGTGCTGGCCGGCGACGATCACGCCTGCAAATCCTCGACGCTTGCGCACCAGTCCGAACATATCTTCAAGGCGTGCGGTCTGCCCGTTCTATTTCCGTCGAACGTGCAGGAATATCTGGACTTCGGCCTGCACGGCTGGGCGATGAGCCGCTATTCGGGCCTATGGGTCGCGATGAAGTGCGTGACCGACGTGGTCGAATCGTCGGCATCGGTCGACATCGACCCGCATCGCACGCAGATCGTCCTGCCGTCCGACTTCATGATGCCCGAGGGCGGCCTGAACATTCGATGGCCGGATCCGCCCCTCGTTCAGGAAGCGCGTCTGCTCGACTACAAGTGGTACGCCGCGCTCGCTTACGTGCGGGCGAACAAGCTCGATCGCGTCGAGATCGATTCGCCGCACGCTCGCTTCGGCATCATCACGGGCGGCAAGGCCTACCTCGATGTGCGCCAAGCGCTCGTCGACCTGGGGCTCGACGACGAAACGTGCTCGCGCATCGGCATTCGGCTCTACAAGGTGGGCTGCGTTTGGCCGCTCGAAGCGCAAGGCGCTCAAGCGTTCGCGCGCGGACTCGACGAAATTCTGGTCGTCGAGGAAAAGCGGCAGATTCTCGAATACGCGATCAAGGAAGAACTGTACAACTGGCCCGACGGTCAGCGCCCTCGCGTGTTCGGCAAGTTCGACGAGAAGGACGGCGCAGGCGGCGAATGGTCGGTGCCGATGGGCAACTGGCTGCTGCCCGCGCATTACGAGCTCTCGCCCGCGCTGATCGCCAAGGCCATCGCGACGCGGCTCGAAAAGTTCGAATTGCCTTCGGACGTGCGCGAGCGCATCGCGGCGCGCATCGCCGTGATCGAGGCGAAGGAAAAGGCGTTGGCCAAGCCTCGCGTGACCGCCGAGCGCAAGCCTTGGTTCTGCTCGGGCTGCCCGCACAATACGTCGACGAACGTGCCCGAAGGCTCGCGTGCGATGGCCGGCATCGGCTGCCACTACATGACGGTCTGGATGGACCGCAATACCAGCACGTTCAGCCAGATGGGCGGCGAAGGCGTCGCCTGGACCGGCCAGGCGCCGTTCACCGAAGAGAAGCATGTATTCGCCAACCTCGGCGACGGCACCTACTTCCATTCGGGGTTGCTCGCTATTCGCGCGGCCATCGCGGCCAAGGCGAACATCACCTACAAGATTCTTTATAACGACGCCGTCGCGATGACGGGCGGCCAGCCCGTCGACGGCGTGCTGACGGTGCCGCAGATCACGCATCAGCTCACTGCCGAAGGCGCGAAGCAGATCGTGATCGTCACCGACGAGCCGCAGAAATACAGCGGCACGACGCTGCTGGCGCCGGGCGTGACGATCCGCCACCGCGACGAGCTCGACACCGTGCAGCGCGAACTGCGCGAAATCGCGGGGACGACGATTCTCATCTACGACCAGACCTGCGCCACCGAAAAACGCCGCCGCCGCAAGAAAGGCGAATTCCCCGACCCGGCGCGGCGCGTCGTCATCAACGAGGCCGTTTGCGAAGGCTGCGGCGACTGCTCGGTGCAGTCGAACTGCCTGTCGGTCGAGCCGCTCGACACCGAGTTCGGCACGAAACGCCAGATCAATCAGTCGAGCTGCAACAAGGATTTTTCGTGCTTGAAGGGCTTCTGCCCGAGCTTCGTCACGGTCGAAGGCGGCCAACTGCGCAAGCCGAAGGCGCTCGCCGCCAAGGCGAGCGACGATCTGCCTCCGATCCCGGAGCCGACGTTGCCCGAGATCGCGCGCCCGTACGGCGTGCTCGTCACGGGCGTGGGCGGCACGGGCGTGGTGACGATCGGCGCGCTGCTCGGCATGGCTGCGCACCTCGAGCAAAAGGGCGTGACGGTTCTCGACGTCACGGGGTTGGCTCAAAAGGGCGGCGCGGTGATGAGCCACGTGCAGATCGCTAACGCGCCGACCGACATTCACGCGACGCGGATCGCGATGGGCGAGGCGAACCTCGTGATCGGCTGCGATGCGATCGTGACCGCAGGCGACGAGTGCACGTCGCGCATGAAGTTCGGTCTAACGCGTGTCGTCGTCAACAGTTCGAAGACGCCGACGGCCGAGTTCATCAAGAATCCGAATTGGACGTTCCCGGGCACGAGCACCGAGCAAGATGTGCGCGCGGCGGCCGGGGAGCACGTCGATCTCGTCGACGCGAACCGCTTCGCCGTGGCGCTGCTCGGCGACGCGATCTACACGAACCCGTTCGTGCTCGGCTACGCTTGGCAGCGCGGTTGGCTGCCGCTCGAGTATCGATCGCTCGTGCGCGCGATCGAGCTGAACGCCGTGCAAGTCGAGAAGAATCTTGCCGCGTTCGAATGGGGCCGGCGCGCCGCGTTCGACCTCGCCAGCGTCGAGCGGGCAGCCAAACCCGCCGCCGGCTCGACCGATGCCGGCGCGTCCGTGATCTCGCTGCATACGAAGAAGTCGGTCGATGCGCTGATCGCCAAGCGGGTGGAGCAGCTGACGGCCTACCAAGACGCGGCCTATGCGAAGCGCTATGAAACGCTCGTCTCGCAAGTGCGGGCGGCAGAGCGCGGAGTCAATGAAGGCAATGCCGCCGGCGAGGCGCTCACCGAAGCCGTCGCGCGCAACCTGTACAAGCTCATGGCGTACAAGGACGAGTACGAAGTCGCGCGCCTGCAGACGGACCCGGCGTTCCTCGCGAAGCTGCAAGCGCAGTTCGAAGGCGACTGGAAACTAAACTTCCATCTCGCGCCGCCGCTGCTCGCGAAGAAGGATGCGAAGGGCCACCTCGTGAAGAAGCAATATGGCCCGTGGATGGGGTCGGCGTTCAAGCTGCTCGCGAAGATGAAATTCCTGCGCGGCTCGGCGTTCGACGTCTTCGGCAAGACCGAGGAGCGCCGCACGGAGCGCGCGTTGATCGGCGAGTACGAGGGTCTCGTGCGTGAACTCGTGTCCGGGTTGAAGACGGACAATCTGCCGCTCGCGATCGAACTCGCGAATCTGCCCGACGGCATCCGCGGCTTCGGTCACGTGAAGGAAAACAACCTGAAGGCGGTGCGCGTGAAGTGGAATGACCTGCTGGCGCGCTGGCGTGCGCCGGGCGGTGCGACCAGGCACGCGGCGTAAGAAGCCCCAGCGCGACTCGACCGACGCTTCGCGCGACGCCGAGCGAGCATCGATGAGAAAAAGGCGGCTGCCCCAGGACAGTCGCCTTTTTTATTCCGCCTGCGCAGTGGCGCCAGTCCAGTTGGCGGCGACGCATTCGATCGACTCGATGCGCACCGCCGAAGCCGAACCGCCGGGTACGAACGCGCTTACTCAACCCGCACGTTCGCGGCGGCCACGGCCGTCATGTTGATGATCCGTCGCACCGTCGCGGCCGGCGTGAGGATGTGCACGGGCTTGGCCGCGCCGAGCAAGAACGGCCCGACCGTCACGCCTTCGCCGCTCACCATCTTCAGCAGGTTGTACGCGATGTTCGCGGCTTCCACGTTCGGCATCAGCAGTAGATTCGCTTCGCCGGTCAACGTCGTGCCGGGGAACGACTGCTTGCGGATGAGCTCCGAGAGCGCTGCATCGCCGTGCATTTCACCGTCGACTTCCAGCTGCGGCGCGCGCTCGGCAATCATCTTGCGTGCGGCCGCCATGCGCTGCGACGACGCCGACGGCGCACTGCCGAAGTTCGAGTTCGACAGCAGGGCGATCTTCGGCACGATGCCGAAACGCTCGATTTCCCGTGCGGCCAGAATCGCCATGTCGGCCAACTGCTCGGCGCTCGGCACTTCGTTGACGTACGTATCGCAAATGAACAAATTGCGGCCCGGCAGCATCAGCAGATTCATCGCGGCGAAATGCTCGGCTTGCGGGGCGCGGCCGAGCACTTGCTCGATGTACTTCAGATGGCTGTGATACGTGTCGATCATGCCGCAGATCATGCCGTCGGCCTGGCCGAGGCGGATCAGGATCGCGCCGATCAGCGTATTGAACTTGCGCATCGCCGCTTTCGCGATCTCGGGCGTCACGCCGTCGCGCGCGCCGATGTCGTGATAAAGCTGCCAGCTTTGCGTGAAGCGCGGGTCGTCCTCGGGATTGACGATTTCGAAATCGACGCCCGTCTTCAACTTCGAGCCCATCTTCTGCAAGCGCATTTCGACGACGGCCGGCCGTCCGACGATGATCGGCTTGGCGATCTTCTCCATCAGCACGAATTGCGCGGCGCGCAGCACGCGTTCGTCCTCGCCCTCGGCGAAGACGATGCGCGCGGCGTTCTTCTTGGCCGTGGCGAACACCGGGCGCATGACCATGCCCGTGCGATAGACGGTGGCGCCGAGTTGCTCGCGGTAGGCGTCCATGTCTTGGATCGGGCGCGTCGCGACGCCCGAGTCCATCGCCGCCTGCGCGACGGCCGGTGCAATCTTGATGATGAGGCGCGGATCGAACGGCTTGGGAATCAGATATTCCGGGCCGAATTCGAGCGAATGGCCTTCATAGGCCTTCGCGACTTCGTCGCCCTGATCCGTTTCCTCGGCCAATTCAGCGATCGCGCGCACGCAGGCGAGCTTCATCTCTTCCGTGATCGTCGTCGCGCCGACATCGAGCGCGCCGCGGAAGATGAACGGGAAGCACAGAACGTTGTTGACCTGATTCGGATAGTCGGAGCGGCCCGTCGCGATGATGGCGTCGGGGCGCGCGGCCTTGGCGTCCTCGGGACGGATCTCGGGCTCGGGATTGGCCAGCGCGAGGATCAAGGGCCGATCGCCCATTTCCTTGACCATCTCGGGCTTGAGCACGCCGGCGCTCGAGCAGCCGAGGAACACGTCCGCCCCCTTGATGGCGTCGGCCAGCGTGCGGGCGTCGGTGACTGCCGCATAGCGGGCCTTGGACGGATCGAGATTGCCGCGGCCTTCGTAGATGACGCCCTTCGAATCGGCGACGAGCACGTTTTGCTTCGAGAGCCCGAGCTTCACGAGCAGGTCGAGACAGGCAATGGCGGCCGCGCCGGCGCCCGAGCATACGAGTTTGACCTTGCCCAGATCCTTGCCGACTACCTTCAGACCATTGAGGATCGCGGCGGAGGCAATGATGGCGGTGCCGTGCTGGTCGTCGTGGAAGACGGGAATCTTCATGCGCTCGCGCAGCTTCTGCTCGATGTAGAAGCACTCGGGCGCCTTGATATCTTCGAGGTTGATGCCGCCGAGCGTGGGCTCGAGCATGGCGATCGCTTCGACGAGCTTGTCGGGGTCCGATTCGGCCAATTCGATATCGAACACGTCGATGCCGGCGAACTTCTTGAACAAGCACCCCTTGCCTTCCATTACCGGCTTGGCCGCGAGCGGGCCGATGTTGCCGAGGCCGAGCACGGCGGTGCCGTTCGTCACGACGCCCACGAGATTGCCGCGCGAGGTGTACTTCTGCGCGTCGAGCGGATCGGCGTGGATGGCCTCGCAAGCGGCGGCGACGCCCGGGGAATACGCCAGCGAAAGGTCCAGCTGGTTCGACAGCGGCTTCGTGGGCGTGACCGAGATTTTGCCGGGCTTCGGATTCTGGTGGTAGGCGAGGGCGCTTTGTTTCAGTTGTTCGTCCATGATCAAACCTGGGAGTTCTAATTGAATTTGGGCCGGCACGCTCGCGCCGGCGCCGCGCCTGGCAAATCGGCTAGGTAGCGACTGCGGCGGTCGACTCGTGCGCCGTGTGGGCGCGGCGCGGTGTCTGTCGCGGGTAGCGCAGACGGCGCGGGAGCGTTTCGCGGGGCGCCTAGTGTACACCCCCTAATCTCGCTTTCCAGGGGGCGCGATCCGGAAGTCGGGTAAAATACCCGCCTACGCGCGCAGGAAACACGCCTGCGCCAACGGGCCATCCCGCCCGCCTCACGCTCATTTCCAAGGATTTGCCCATGACAGGCTTCGATCGCCAAACGATCTCCGATACCACCGCCAAGATTCTGCTCGAAGTGCAGGCCGTGCACTTCAACGCCGAGAAGCCGTTCATTTTCACGTCCGGCTGGGCAAGCCCGGTCTATATCGATTGCCGCAAGCTGATTTCCTATCCGCGCGTGCGCCGCGCCCTCATGGAAATGGCCGAAACGACGATCCTGCGCGATGTGGGCTATGAACAAATCGACGCCGTGGCCGGCGGCGAAACGGCCGGCATCCCGTTCGCGGCCTGGATCGCCGACCGCATGATGCTGCCGATGCAATACGTGCGCAAAAAGCCGAAGGGCTTCGGCCGCAACGCGCAGATCGAGGGCCATCTCGAGGAAGGCTCGCGCGTCTTGCTCGTCGAAGATCTGACGACCGACAGCCGCAGCAAGATCAACTTCATCAACGCCCTGCGCACCGCCGGGGCCAGCGTGAACCACTGCTTCGTGCTGTTCCACTACAACATCTTCAAGGAAAGCGTGTCGGTTCTGAAGGACATCGACGTCGAACTGCACGCGCTCGCAACCTGGTGGGACGTGCTGCGCGTGGCCAAGGCGTCGGGCTACTTCGACACGAAAACGCTCGACGAAGTCGAGAAGTTCCTGAACGCGCCGGCCGAATGGTCGGCCGCGCACGGCGGCGCGACGGCCACGCCGCAGTAACGCAGTCCGCCCGACGAGCATGCGCGGGCCCTCGGGTTTGCGCATGCTTCAGGCGCACTCGGCCGCCGCGTAACCCGCCTTTCCCTCGATGGCCGTCGACCGGAGATCGGCCCATGCGCAAGTCCCGCGAAGTCGTTGCATCGGTTTTCGCCCGGCCCGCACCGAAGCGAGCCGTGGCCGCCATCGCTTCGATTGTCATCGTCCGGCTCGCCTGCGGCGCGGCCCCGGCGGCCGCGCAGGGCATGTTCACCGTGACGAGCAGCGATCTGCGCGACGGCGCGAGGGTCGGCAACGCACAGGTCTACAACCAGGACGAATGCAAAGGTGGCAACGCGTCGCCGCAGTTGTCCTGGCGCAACGCCCCCGTCGGCACCAAGAGCTTCGCCGTCACGGTATTCGACCTCGACGCGCCGGGGCCCGGCTGGTGGCACTGGGCCGTGGCCGATATCCCCAACACCATCGAAAGCTTGCCGTCCAACGCGAGCGCGTCGGGCTATTTGAAGCGAATCGGCGCGATCGAGGCCCGCAACGATTACGACGACGTCGGCTACGGCGGCCCTTGCCCGCCGCCCGGCAAGCCGCACCGCTACGTCGTCACGGTGTTCGCGCTGAACACTGCCGACCTTCGGCTCGGACCGGCGCGCCATGCGCTGATGTTCGACCACGAAATCAACACCTCGGTGCTCGCCAAAGCCCATATCACCGTGACCTACGGGCGTTGAACGCGCGGCCGCGGCACGCGGCTTCACGCTGGCATCTCGCGGCAACGCGCAGCGTCGCGTCGAAATTTCACCTCAACTACCGTTAACCCGTAAAATCACGGTTTCACGCGCCCTCGCCGACGGATTCGGCCGGTCGCGGCACCCTGACAACCGGCTACACAGCGAGATCGAAATGAGCACCAAAGTATTCGTCGACGGACAGGAAGGCACGACAGGCCTGAAGATTTTCGAGTACCTGTCGCGTCGTACCGACGTCGAAGTGCTCCGGATCGAAGAAGCCAAGCGAAAGGATCTGGACGAGCGGCGCAGGCTCATCAACGCGTCCGACGTCACGTTCCTGTGTCTGCCCGACGTGGCCTCGCGCGAATCGGCCGGCCTCGTGGAAAACGAGAAGACCGTCCTCATCGATGCGAGCACGGCGTTCCGCACGCATGCCGACTGGGCTTACGGCCTGCCCGAACTCGCGCGCGCGCAGCGCGAGCGCCTGCGTACGGCCAAGCGTATCGCCGTGCCGGGCTGCCATGCATCGGCGTTCGTGCTGGCCATGCGTCCGCTCGTCGACGCCGGCATCGTGCCATCCGATTTCGCGGCGCACGCTCATTCCATTACCGGCTATAGCGGCGGCGGCAAGAAGATGATTGCCGACTACGAAGGCCAGCCGAACCCGAAGCTGCTGAGCCCGCGCGCTTATGCGCTGGCGCTCGGGCACAAGCATCTGCCGGAAATGGCCGCCCACACGGGGTTGTCCGCGGCGCCGATCTTCACGCCGATCGTCGGGCCGTTCTACAAAGGCCTCGCCGTCACGACGTACTTTTCGCCCAATCAGCTCGCCAAGCGCGTCGGCCCGCGCGACGTGCTGGCGCTGTTCGGCGAATACTATGCCGGCGAACCGTTCGTGCGCGTGGCGCCGTTCGATGCCGAAGCGAACCTCGATGGGGGTTTCTTCGATGTCCAAGCGAACAACGACACGAACCGCGTCGACCTCTTCGTCTTCGGCAACGAAGAGCGGTTCGTCACGGTGGCTCGGCTCGACAACCTGGGCAAGGGTGCATCGGGTGCGGCGATCCAATGCATGAACTTGGCCATCGGCGCCGATGAGGAAAGCGGACTGCAGCGTTGATCGGCACTGCGAATGAATGCAAAACGAAAGCCGGCGCAAGCCGGCTTTTTTATTCGACGCATTGCAATAAAATCGCGGCGGTCTCGCGCAAACTTCTAAGGTCTATACGGGGCGACGCGACGTCTAGCCCGCAGTCGATGCAGTAAATCATCGATTCACGCATTTTCGCATTCACGCTCGACCGGAAACGCTTGCCCATTCATCAGATCGTTTGGCGCACAAGTTTCCGGGGCATAGGGGCGAAGGGGCGCCGCCTGCCCTGCGCAAGCCCCGTGCAAAGCCATGCCAGCCCCGCCCGCACAGGCGACCGCTTGAAACGCTCTTTTTGTTTCAATATGCCGCCGAATCCCTTATCCAGCCTTGATTTCATTGCAGCGCATTTTTTTGAATTAGTCATTTTAGACGGCTTTGTCAATTGACATCGAAATAATGCGCGACCAAATTACGCAGCATAACGACATCGAACGGACGCGCATTGGGCGCGCAAAGCTTGCACACCTTTCGAGGAGGGAGGCAATACGACGCAGCGAGTCGATTAGCAGAACGAACTAAATGAAGAGGCGGCCGACAGGGAGCCGGCCGCCCGATAACGATAAAGCAATGGAGGAACGTCATGACCCGGAACGCCCTTTTGACGATGGCGCTCGCCGCGCCATTTTTGGCCGCATGCGGCGGTGGTGGTGGAGGCGGCGGCGGTGCAGGCAGCACGGCGGCCGGCGGCGGCGCGGCGGCCGCATCGGATCGGCTTTGCCCGGCTTCGCTCGATTACAACACCGTCTTCACGGGCGGCGGCGGGGACGGCGAACTCGTGAAGATGCAGATCGACACGACGAAGATGACGTGGAAGGTGACGTATGTCGAATCCGCGATTCCCGCCAAGACCGGTACCGTGACGCCTTCGCGCGCGGGCACGACGCAAAGCGGCGCCCTCGCTCAAGAGACGCTGCTGCCGACCGAAAAACAAAATCAGTGCGCGTTCTACTTGCAGGGGGCGAGCCTCGATCCCAACAAGCCCGCCCGCATCTTCGTCGGCCAAGGGGTACTGGGCGGGACGATCCCCGGCAAGGAGATTCAGTACAGCGGAGTCGTCGGTTTCGGCGCGGTGCCCGACAAGACGTTTCCGTACTTCCCGTTCATCGGCTTCTCATCGATCGAGACCAATCTCGCCAACGTCGCGGGCGCCTACAACCAGATCGGCTATCACATCATCCCTTCGCAGAACTACGCGACCGTACCCGTCGATGCGACGATCGTCATCCGAGCCGACGGCACCTGGACCGAGACCGACAACGTCGGCGTGAACGCGGGCAAGTCGCAGCAGGCCGGGACCAACTGGACGCAATCGAGCAACGGCAGCGGTGCATTCGAGACCGACCGCTTCCAAAGCCAGGCAGCCGCGACGAGCGCCGTCGCGCCGGCCGGCAAGGGCTTCATGATCGTCGGCAAGCTGCGCAATCAACTCGTGCCGATTCTCATCCGCACGGGATACGCGGACCCCTCGACGTTCACGGCCGATGACGAATCGGGCATCACGATCCTCGCCCCGCAAACGCCCATCGCGGTCGATACGCAAAACGGCCAGTACATCGGCGTGGACAGCCAGTTCGACTATCGCGCAACGGCGCTGGAGGGCACCGAAGCCACGATGCTCGCCCCGTATCAGCCGTCGAACGCATCGCTCGCGACCCCGCTCGACTTGAGCTTCGCCAACGCCGTGCCGGGCGTGGTGCTCTCGGCTGTCCACGGCGCATCGTCGAGCGCCGCAACGGGCAAGCTCGTCTTCACGGGCGGCGTATTCGGCTATCTCTACAACGAGAATTCCGCGCCGTACTTCACGATCAACGCCTTCGTTCAGTAGCAGGCGGCGCAGCGCTCGTTGCACCGGGCTGCGTGGCGTCGCCCTTTCGTTGTACGGGAATGCTTCTCGCCCGCGCAACGATCGGGCGATACGTGTCACACAAAAAAACGAAAGAACAGGGAGCAAAACATGAACAAGACAACGCGCGCCGCCGCGGGCGCGGCATTGCTCGCTCTGTGCGCCGGCAACGCACAAGCGCAAAAGGCGGGAGACAACGTCGTTTCGCTCGGCTGGTTTCACATCATGCCGCAGGACTCGAGCACACCGATGACGACTTACGTCAACCCCCAACCGATCGACACGCCGCTGCGGCTGCCGAGTTCGTTCACCTCGTCGGGCACGGGGCTTTCGACGACGAACGCCGATACCCTCGGGCTCGTCTTCAGTCACTTTCTCACCGATCACATCGCCGTGACGACCGTCGCGGGCGTCCCGCCCACGTTCAAGATCAAAGGCCGCGGTTCGATCGTGCCGCCGGGCCCGGCCGGGGCGCTCGGCACCGAGAATCTCGACGATCCGGCCAACGAGCCCATCGTCAAGAGCGTGCGTCAGTGGAGCCCGACGATGATGATCCAGTACTACTTCAATTCGGCGACGGCGCGCTTCAGGCCGTTCGTGGGCATCGGCATCTCGTACAACTTTTTCACGAACCTCGAACTGAACCCGAATTTCGTCACGTCGACGCAGAACAATCTCGGGTCGGTGTTGGCCGCCGGCGCGAACAAGCCCGGCGTCACGAGCGTTTCGGCCAAGGCGTCGCCCTCGTGGGCGCCCGTCTTCAACGCGGGGGCCTCGTACGATTTCACCGAACACTGGGGCGTGAGCGCGTCGGTGACCTACATTCCGCTCAAATCGAGATCGACCGTGTACGTGCGGGCGGCCGACGGGACGACGCTCGGCACGACGCAAGCCGAATTGACGGCCAATCCGCTGATTACTTATGTGGCGCTGTCGTACAAGTTCTAACGGGACCCGACGGACTCGCCGCGCAAAAAAAAGCCCGCCAAGCGGCGGGCTGAATCCATATCAGAGGAGACATGGAGGAGACAACTTCACTCTAGCAAACCGTTTGATGCATTGCAACACACCCGTTTCGAGGGCCGCGCTCCTCGTTGCCCAAGCGCAACATCGGGGTGGGCACGTCGTTCCGTCATACGAGCGTCATCGACAGCAGAAAGCCCAACTGGTCGATGCCGACCGGTTTGACCAAGTGCACGTCGAAGCCGGCCGCCAGGGCCATGTCGCGGTATTGCGGCTGGCCCCAGCCGGTCAGGGCGATCAGCAGCAACGACGCCTGTCCAGCGAGTTCCCGCATGCGCCGTGCCGTGGGCAAGCCTTCCAGCAAAGGTGCGCCGATGTCGATCAGCGCCGCCTCCGGGGGCGTGCGACGCGCGATGTCGAGCGCCTCTTCGGTCGAGCGAGCGGCCACCGCCTCGTAACCCAGACTTTCAACCAAATTGACCAGCATGTGGCGCGCCGCGTCGTCGCGATCGGCGATGAGCACGCGCTTGCGCCGCCGGGCCTCGTGTACTTCGTCCGGGTGGTCAGTTCCGTTTGCGACCGTTCCTTGCGCGCCGTACCAATCGGATTTCATTACTATCCTCGTGCACAGTGCTTATCGCGTCTTCCAGGGCGTGGCCCGGCGAAGCATCGTATGTTCATTCGCGCGCATACCGCCTGATCAAACGAGCGTTTGGAGAAAAAGTTCAGCGCTCGGTTAAAAATAAGGGTTTCTGCCCACATAGGCAAAATTTTTTTCAATCGGGCAACGACGCCCCGCTTTCGGTCGGGCGCTTCAAACCTAGCCGGCCCTCCAAATCGCCTGCCCGCCCTTGCCGGGCAAAGCGTGCGAATGCTTCAGTCCAAGACGGGCGCTCGACACCATCGCAGCCCATCCGCCCGCTCGCCCGTCCCCCTTCGCGCGAATTTCCGTGCTCGCCGCCTAAAGTTCCACGCCGCGCGTCCGTTCAACGCACTTGTTACGACATCTGCGACGCACGGTGCGGCTAATGACCTCGTCATCGGCTAAGCGCCTCATTGTGCGCAGGTGTCGGCGCTTTTGCCGGTTGGCCGGCGCACTGTCAGCAAGGAATCGTAGTGAGATCGCGAGTTTATTCGGGCGCAATCGCAGTCGCGCTCGCCGGGGCCGGCTTGATGGCCGCCTCCGATGCCTGGGCCGCCCTCGGCCAGCGCGTCGACAGCGTCGCCGCCGACGCCACCCGCCTTGCAGCTATTGCACACGCAAGCATCGTGCAAGCCGCCTATACCGTTCATACGATCACCCTGCCCTCGGGCACCGTCGTACGGGAATACGCCGGCGCCGACGGTATCGTGTTCGGGGTCGCGTGGGAAGGCCCGACGCTGCCCGATTTGAGAACGACGCTCGGGGCGGCATTCGAGCGCTTCGTCAACGCCTCGCCCACGCGCGGCGGCGGGCCGCTCGCCGTGTCGGCAAGCGACCTCGTGGTGTACTCCGGCGGCCATCTGCGGGCGTTTTCGGGGCATGCGTATCTGCCCATGGCGCTGCCTGCCGGCGTCGATGCCGGCGTCGTCCGCTAGGGAGCCGAAGCGATGTCTCGACTCTTCAGCGGAAAAGCCGTTCTTTGGGCCGCGGCGGGACTCGTCGCATGCCTGATCGCCGCATGCGGCGGCGGCGGTGGCGGTGGGACCAGCGGTGCGTCGTCCGTCAGCAATACCTCGACGCCCGCGCCGACGCTCGCCGCCAACGTCGCGGCGATCACCGTCGATCATGGTGTCGCCGGCGTGCCGAATATGCCGTTCGTCAGCGTCACCGTGTGCACGCCGGGCAGTGCGATTTGCCAAACGATCGACCACGTACTCGTCGATACGGGATCGTGGGGCCTGCGCGTATTCGCCTCGCAGTTGCCCGCGGCCGTGGCCTTGCCGCAGCAGACGACGGCAGGAGGCAGCCCACTGGCCGAATGCATGCAGTTCTTCGACGGCTACACGTGGGGCTCCGTGCGGCTCGCCGATGTGCAAATCGCCGGGGAGCGCGCCGCTTCGCTACCGATTCAAGTGATCGATCCGAGCTACGCGGCGGTGCCGGCGAGTTGCGCGAACACCGGGGCGGCGCGCAACACCCCGAGCACGCTGGCCGCGAACGGCATTCTCGGGATCGGCGTGTTCAAGCACGACTGCGGCGCGGCATGCGCGAATCAGCCGATCGCCGGCGCCTACTATGCTTGCGCGGGCACGTCCTGTTCATCGACGGCGGTGCCCGAGTCGCGGCAAGTGGCCAATCCGGTGCCCTACTTCGGCGCGGACGGCAACGGCGTCATCGTCAGCCTGCCCGCCGTGCCCGGCGGCGGCGCCGCGAGCGTGACGGGCCAGCTCGTCTTCGGCATCGGCACGCAAAGCAACAATGGGCTCGGGGCGGCGCAGGTCATCGGCGTCGATCCGTCGCGCGGCGTGTTCACGACGATGCAGAACGGCACGAGCTACACAGGCAGCATCATCGACAGCGGGTCGACGGGGCTGTTCTTCTCGACGAGCCAGCTTCCCGTCTGCGCAAGCCCGAACCAGAGCTACTACTGCCCCGGCTCGACCCAACAGCTCGCGGCCACGAACGTCGGCGCAAACGGCGCGACGAGCGCGGTGACGTTCAGCGTGGGCAACGCGGCGCAGATTTGGCAAAGCTCCGGCGGCGCCGCGGCGATGCCCCTCTTTGCCGGCCCGGCGTTCGTCGGTTCGCAAACGTTCGATTGGGGTCTGCCCTTCTTCTACGGGCGCAGTGTCTACTCGGCCATCGAACAGCAATCGACACCGGCTGGGGCGGGCCCGTACTTCGCTTATTGAGCGAGCGCGGCTATCCGGCGGCCCGCGCCAGTCGGTCGCGCCCCGTGCCGGCGGCGCCGGGCGCGGCGAATGTCACGCTTGCGAAGGCGGTGCGGCCGTGGCGACGCTGCGCGAATCGGTCGGCGCTAGCGCTTCGGCCAGTGCGTCCCGCAGCACCGCGAGCGGGCGTACGAGCCGGCCCGGCAGCGTGCCGTGCACGAGCCAGACATTCAAGCCGCCCGAAAACTCGGGCGCCTCGACGATCTGCAGCGCATCTCGGTGCGGGCTCGCAGCCAGCGCGCTCGGCGTGACGACCCCCATGCCGACGCCGCGCGCCACCAGCGACAGCTGCAGCTCCGAGCCGAACGCTTCGACCGCGACGTCGAATGACAACGAAGCGGATCCGAGCGCACGACTGAGCGCCGAGCGCATGCCGCAGCCGTCCTGGTTCAGTACCCAGGGATAGCGCGCGAGTTCGGCCAGCGTGAGACGCGGCGCACCGCCCCCTTTGCGCCCTGTGCGCGGCAACGCCAGCGACCGCGACGCCACGATGAGGGTAGGCTGCACGGCGAGCAGCGTGGCCGTGACCGACTCGGGCAACGCGAACGCCGTGGGCATCATGACGACAGCCGCATCGACTTCCGCGCGCACCGCCCTCTCCAGCAATGCGGGCGACCAAGCCGCGGTGACCCTCAGCGTGAGCCGCGGAAACGCCGCGCGCAGCCGGTCGATCGGCTCTTGCAGCGCGAGGTCCGACAAGAAGGGCGGCACACCGATTTTCAATTCGCCAGCCGGCACACCGTTCGGCGCGGCGACGGCCATCAAGTCGTCCACCCCGCGCAGCACGGCGCGAGCGAGCGCATAGACCTCCTTACCCGCGCCCGTCGGCTTGAGCGGCTTGCTTTGCCGGTCGAGCAGCGCCACCCCCAGTGTCGTTTCCAAGTTCTGGACGCGCCGCGTCAACCCCGGCTGCGTCAAATGCAGCTTGTCGGCGGCGCGCACCATCGAGCCGCTGTCGACCACTTCGACGAAGGCCTGCAGATCGCGCGTATTCAAAACAACCTCGCATAATCAATATCGACATATTTCAATTGTCGCATAACATGCGCGAGCCTACGATGGGTGCTTCTTTCACTGCTCGTTCGATCTTCCAAATGAATCGGCCCGCCCACTCAACGGAACTCTATTGCGCCGCAGCCGCCCCGGAACACGTGCCCGGCGCCCATAGGCTGACGACCCCGCTGACCATGCTGTTCGCCGCCGCGACCGGCATCATCGTCCTTAACCTGTTCGCGGCGCAGCCGCTTACAGGGCCGATCCGGCATTCGCTGGGCTTGCCCGGCTCGCTGACGGGCGCGATCGCGATGCTGCCCCAGCTCGGCTATGCCCTCGGACTGGTGCTGCTCGTGCCGCTCGCCGACCTCATCGAGAACCGCCGGCTCATCGTGCGCACGCTCGCGGCCTGCGCCGCGCTGCTCGCCTTGGCCATGCTCGCCCATGCGGGCTGGCTCTTTCTCGCGGCGCTATTTTTGGCCGGCGCAAGCTCTAGCGTCATTCAGATGCTGGTGCCGATGGCTGCTTCGATGGCATCGGAAGCCAGGCGGGGACGCGCGGTCGGCAATGTCATGAGCGGGCTCATGCTCGGCATTCTGCTGTCGCGCCCGCTCGCCAGCGTCATCGCCGGATCGATCGGCTGGCGCGCCTTCTACGGCGTCGCCGCTGCCGCGGATGCCCTGCTCGCGCTCGTACTCGCGACGCAGCTGCCGCGCCGGGCGCCGATGGTGCAAACGAGCTACGGCGCGTTGATGCGTTCGCTTTGGACGCTGCTCAAGGACGAACGCGTCCTTCAGCGGCGCTCGGTTTCCGCCGCGCTGGGAATGGGCGCATTCAGCGCGTTCTGGACTGCGATCGGGCTGCGCCTTTCGCAAGCTCCCTTCGGCTTCAACTTCTATGACATCGCGTTGTTCGCCCTGGCGGGCGCGGCCGGGGTGGTGGTCACGCCGCTCGCGGGCATCGCCGGAGACAAGCGCTGGGGACGCGCCGCGCTCGTCATTGGGCACGCGAGCATGCTGACGGCGCTCGTCGCAAGCGGTATCGTCGGCGCCGGCTGGTTCGGCTTCGATCCGAGCGCACACCGGGCGCTCGCCATCGCGCTGCTGGTGGCCGGCGCCGCCACGCTCGACGCGGGCGTCGTGACCGATCAGACGCTAGGCCGCCGCGCAATCAATCTACTCAATCCGTCCGCGCGCGGCCGCCTGAACGGCCTGTTCGTCGGCGTCTTCTTCGTGGGCGGGGCGGCCGGCGCATCGGCGGCCGGCGCCGCATGGGCCTGGGTAGGTTGGAGCGGCGTGTGCGCCGTTGGTCTGATCTTCGCAGGCACGGCGTTCATCTTGGGCCTGTTGCCGGGAGCGGACGAGCGCTAACGGCTTCCCATGCAGGACTCAGCGAGCAGAGCGTCTCGCCGCCACCTCGCCGAGCACCGCGAAGTCCATCTCGCCTTCCCCGCGCGCCATGACTTCGAGCAGGTTGTCGCGCAGCAAGCTGCCGATCGGCATGGGCGTCGATGTCGACTCGGCCGCGGCAAGGGCGAGCCGGACGTCCTTCAGGCCGAGCCGAGCCTTGAACATGGCGGGTTCATAGCGCCGTTCGGCGATGAGCTTGCCGTAGCCGGCGTACACGGGCCCCGGGAAGGCGCCCGTCGTGATGACATCGAGATAATCCGTCACCGCCACTCCATGCGCGGCCAGCAGAGAGGCCGCCTCGCCGAGCGTTTCGATGGCGGAGGCGAGCGTGAAATTAGCCGCGAGCTTGATGACGTTCGCATGCTGCGGCAGCGAGCCGATACGCCAGGTTTTCTGGCCGATGGCGTCGAACACCGGCTGCACCCGGTCGATCGCCTCAGCCGGCCCCGCCGCCATGATGGTGAGCTTCGCCGCCGCCGCGACGTCGGGCCGCCCCATGACGGGCGCGGCCACGTAGTGAATCCCGCGGGCCGCATGCTCGCGCGCCATGGTTTCGGCGAGCGCGACCGATATCGTCGCCATGTTGACGTGCACGAGGTCGCGCGGCGCATGGGCCAGCAAGGCCGAATCGAATACGTCGAGCACGGCGGCATCGTCGGCAAGCATCGAGAACACGGCGTCGCCGGCGAAGGCCGCCGCCGGCTCGTCGACGATTCGCGCGCCGAGCGCCGCGAGCGGCCGGGCCCGCTCCCGTGTGCGGTTCCATACGCGTACCTGGTGACCCGCTTTCAACATGTTTTCGACCATCGCGTGGCCCATATTCCCTAGACCGATAAAGCCGATATCCATTGTTTGCTCCTTCGCCCCGAAAAAAGAGCGAGTAGTAGAGCACGATTGCCGCCAACCTGCCGGCGGCCCCGCGGCGTTGCGCGCGTGTAGGCTGCCGGTGCGATACTGACGCGATGTCGACCGTTACCGCCACGTTCCGGTTTTACGAAGAGCTGAATGACTTTCTTGCCCGGCAACTACGCCGGCGCTCGTTCAGCTGTCTTTGCGCGCGCGACGCGACGACCAAGCACATGATCGAAGCGCTCGGCGTGCCGCATACCGAGGTCGAGCTCATCATCGTCAACGGCGAATCGGTCGGCTTCGACCGTGTCATTGCCGACGGCGATCGGGTCGCCGTCTACCCCAAATTCGAAGCGCTCGACGTGAGTCCATTGCTGCGCGTGCGCGAGCGGCCGCTGCGCACGGTGCGCTTCATCGCCGACGCGCACTTGGGCGGCCTTGCGCAGTTGCTTCGTCTCGCAGGCTTCGACACGCTGTACGACAACCATTTCGCCGATGCCGAAATCGAAGCGCTCGCCACTTCGCAGGAGCGTATCGTCCTCACGCGCGACCGCGAGCTGCTCAAGCGCCGCACGATCACCCACGGCTGCTACGTCCGCGCGCTCAAGCCCCAAGCGCAACTGCGCGAAATCATGGACCGGCTCGATCTAGCCGCGAGCGTTCGCGCATTTCGGCTCTGCCTGTCTTGCAACGCGCCGCTGCGGCGCATCGACAAGACGCAAGCCATCGGCCGTGCGCCCGAGGGCGTGCTCGAGCGGCACTCGCAATTCGTCACCTGCGATGTCTGCCGGCGCGTGTTTTGGGAAGGGTCGCACTGGAAGCGCATGCGCACGCTCATCGACTCGCTCGTGCCCGACCGGCCCGACGATCCCGAACGCCCAAGACGCGCCGATCCAGCCGACGCATCTTCATGAGGGCTGCATCGTGCCGATGCCGGTACCCATGCCGGGCTGGGCTGAACACGCCCCCATCGGGCGCGCTGTTGCGTGCATCCCACACGGGCACTCATCGCCCGCACTGCCCTTGGGTTCGTTCGGGGCCTTCAATCATCAGGACAACGAACCTTTTCGTGCGTCCGAACGCACGGACCGGCACGAAAAAATTGAGGTGGCACCAAACTCGCTTATTGACGCATCTTCGATGCAACAACTAAAATTCAACCAATTCCACAAGTGGGGCATATGCCTTGGACAGTTGCAGTAGTCGACCTTCGAACTGTATTTCCGCCTGATCGGCAACGACGTCCGCTAGTGCTTCCTCAAGCCGCCGTCTAGCCAGCAGGCAGACGGTGCGCGCCGCAGTTTCTCCCTAGTTTTCTTCGCGCATCGAATTCGAATGGCCACCGTGCCGTTCGGACGCCGCGTTGCGTGCTCGCACGCCGCCGCGTCCGGCCGGACGGCGCCGCGAACGGTTTTCGTTCGCGGCGCACACGCACGCACACGCCGGTCGCGCGCGCCTTTAGCGCCGCCGCCCTCGTGCCGATGAACACGTTCGTACGCGCATTGCGCAAGACCTAACGAGAAACGAGAAATGTCTACACCCATCAACGTCTCGCCGGCACGCCGCACCGTGCTCGACGAAGCCCACGTCGGGGACATCAAGGGCGCCTTCGGCACGATCGCGCACCACGATACCGCGCCGCGCCGCGGCTGGGCCGCGCGCGTACGCACGCTGCTCGCGATCCTGGGCCCCGGGCTGATCGTCATGGTCGGCGACAACGACGCGGGCGCGTTCGGCACGTATACGCAAGCCGGGCAGAATTACGGTACGACGCTGCTCTGGACGCTCGCGCTGTTGATTCCCGTGATCTACGTCAACCAGGAGATGGTGCTGCGTCTGGGCGCCGTCACCGGCGTCGGCCATGCGCGCTTGATCTTCCAGCGCTTCGGCAAGTTCTGGGGCGCGTTCAGCGTGGTCGACCTTTTCCTGCTCAATGCGCTGACGATCGTCACCGAATTCATCGGCATTACCTTCGCGCTCGACTTTTTAGGCGTGTCCAAAATCATTGGGGTCTGCATCGCGGCGGTGCTGACGATGGCCGCCGTCAGTACGGGCGACTTCCGCCGCTTCGAGCGGTTTGCAATCGTGCTGTGCGTACTGAGCCTGCTGCTCGTGCCCGTGCTCGTCTCGATCCACCCGAGCGTCGGCACGATCGCGCGCGATTTCCTCGTGCCGAGCTGGCCGAAACAGTCGAAGCTCTCGGACGTCATGCTGCTCGTGATCGGCATCGTCGGCACCACCGTCGCGCCTTGGCAGTTGTTCTTCCAGCAGAGCTACATCATCGACAAGCGCATCACGCCGCGCTTCATGAAGTACGAAAAGATCGATCTGTGGATCGGGATCGGCTTCGTGATCGTCGGGGCGGTCGCCATGATGGCGTTCACGGCGGCGCTGTTCGACGGCCATCGCGAATTCGGCCAGTTCACCGATGCGGGCGGCGTGATCGCGGGGTTGCGCCGGTATGTCGGCCCCACGTCGGCGACGATTTTCGCGATCGCGCTGCTCGACGCCTCGATCATCGGCGCGGCCGCCGTGTCGTTGTCGACGGCCTATGCGATCGGCGACACGTTCGGCATTCGGCACTCGCTGCATCGCAGCGTGTTCGACGCCAAGGGCTTCTACCTCGTGTACTTCGGGATCGTCGCGCTGGCGGCGGCGCTCGTGCTGATGCCCGGCAGCCCGCTCGGATTGTTGACGGAAGCGGTGCAAACGCTCGCCGGCGTCCTGCTGCCCAGCGCCACGGTGTTCCTGCTGCTGCTTTGCAACGACAAGGCGGTGCTTGGCCCGTGGGTCAACTCCAAACGCTTGAACGTATTCACGGGCGCGGTCATCGCCGTGCTCGTCGTACTGTCGATCATCCTCACGGCGGCGACCGTGTTCCCCGACATTTCGTCGACGGCCATCATCGCGATCCTCGTGGGCGGAATCGCCCTGTTCGCGGCAGGCTACGCCGGAGTCGAAGTGATGCGGAGCACCGGGCGCGCATCCGGCCCGGCGAAATCAGGGGCCGCGATCGGCGCCGATGAACGCGTGCTGCGCGGCAACTGGCGGATGCCCCCGCTCGATGAACTGCCGCCGCCGCGCCTCACGTTCGCCACGCGGTTGTGGATGGGATCGCTGCGCGGCTACCTGGTCCTCGCCGTGGGGCTCGTCATCGTCAAGGTCGTTCAGATGGCGATGCACGGCTGACGCTTAAGGCCGATGCTTCATCCTTCGCCGCATAGCATCCGCGCGCGGCGGCGCTGTTCAGGCGGGCGCGCTTGAGCAGCGCTTGCTGAGCCACTTCGACGTTCTCCGCCTTGCCGCGCCAAGCCGCCAAGACAGGCTCCTGCAGCGCGCGGCCGTAAGAAAAGCTGAGCGGCCAAGGACGACGCCCCATCCGATTGATTGCATCGAGGTGAGCGCTCGCTTCCTCCGGCGTTTGCCCGCCCGACAGGAAGTAGATGCCGGCCACCGCCGGAGGAACGGTGCGGCCAAGGACCGACACGGTACGCGCCGCCACTTCGCTCACGCTGGCTTGCTGTTTGTTCGCCTTGCCGGCGATCACCATGCTCGGCTTGAGCAACATGTGCTCGAGCACGACCGCGTGCCGATGCAGCGCATCGAATACCTCGTGCAGCACCGCTTCGTTCACGTGAGAACAACGGTCGATCGAATGATCGCCGTCCATCAACACTTCGGGTTCGACGATCGGCACGACGCCCGCTTCCTGGCAGATGGCGGCGTAGCGCGCCAGCGATTCGGCGTTGGCCTGCACGGCGAGCCGGCTCGGCAGCGTGTCCGACACGTTGTACACGGCGCGCCATTTCGCGAACCGGGCGCCTTGCGCCTTGTATTTTTCGAGGCGGCCGGCCAGGCCGTCGAGTCCCTGCGTGATCTCGTCGCCCGGCGCGTGGGCGAGCGCGATTTTTCCCGAATCGACCTTGATGCCGGGCACGATCCCTTGACGCGCCGCCAAGCTTGGCAGCGGCTCACCGTCGTCGGCGCGCTGGCCAAGCGTTTCCTCGTAGAGAATGACGCCGCTCACGTACTGGCCGAGACCGGGCGTCGAGAGCAGCAATGTGCGCCATGCGCGCCGGTTTTCTTCATTCGATTCGACGTCGATCGTCTTGAAGCGCTTGGCGATGGTCGGGCCGCTTTCGTCGGCGGCGAGCAGGCCCTTGCCGTCTTGCGTGATCGCGTCGATGGTGGATTGCAGTTCGCTGTCCGTTTGCATCGTCGGCTCCTTGGGCAAAAGCAGCGCGCGCGGGTAAGCACGCGCACGGCGGTCGGCCTAGTGTGCGCGGCAAGGCGCGCACGCGCCAGCCGCCGATGTGCGTTCGACCGCTTTAGGACGTCAGACTGAGCGAGCAATTCGGGTGCCCGCGCGGCGGCCGCGCAGCCCATCATAAAAGGGACCGCGGACCGGCTTGCCCGTAAGGACGAAACCGGCCCGCCGGTCGGACCGAAACCTATCCGCCATGCACCGGCCCCGAGACGCTCAGCGCGCCGGAGCCCGTCGCAGGAACCGCCATTGCCGAAATACGTTGAATGCGACGAGGTTGCCGAACATCACGAGCGCGAGGCCGACCGCTGCCGAAATCGACCACTCGTAGCCTTCGAATACCGTCGAGACGGCAAGCGCCACGAATGGGAACAGCACGGTGCAGTACGCAGCGCGCTCCGGGCCGATCCGGCCGACGAGCGTCAAATACGTCGTGAAGCCGATCACCGAACCCGGCACGGCCAGGTAGACGAGCGCGCCGAAGTAGCGGGGCGTCCATTCGGGCTGGAATGAAAAACCGGCCGCGAGGCTGCCGAGCGTCAGGACGCTGGCGCCGATCAGCATCGCCCAGCCGTTCGTCACCGCGGGATGCAGCCCCATCGACTGCATCCGGCTGGACAGCAAGTTGCCCGCGGAGAAGCACATCGTGCCGAAGAGCGTGATCGCGAGCCCGAGCCACATCGTCCGGTCGCCGGCATGGCCGGCGATTTCCGGCGCGAACAAGCACAAGATGCCGATCAGCCCCAGCGCTGCGCCGACGATCGCGCTCGGCTGCAGCGCACGCTTCATGAACAGGCGTCCGCTGAGCGCGTTGAACAGCGGCGCGGTCGAGAAGACGACGGCCACGAGGCCGCTCGGCACGATCTGCTCCGCGTAGTAAAAGCAGAGGAAATTGCAGCAAAAAAGCGCGAGGCCCTGGCCGAACAACAGCGGCCACGCCGCCCGCGGCGGACGCATCGGGCGGCGCATCAAGCGCACGACCGCCAGCATGACGATCGAGGCGAGAATGAAGCGGAACGCAATCGAAACGGGCGGCGCGACCACGCCGGTCTGCCACTTGATGGCGATCCAGGTCGTGCCCCAAATGAGCACGGTCGTCAGGTAGAGCAGCAAGTTCATCGAAACACTCTCAGGCAATTCACGGCGGGCCGACATGGCCCACCGGCCTTTTTACTATGCGTCCGTGGGGCGCCCTTGGCGTTGTCTATCCTTGCGGTTTTATTCGGCCGCCCCGGCGCTCGAACGCCGGTTTCTCTATACTCATGCCGTCATGACCCGTTTTGCATCGTCGCCGCCGTGAACGCGAGCCCCTTCGTCCCCGCCCAGAGCGACGCTTCGTCCGCCGAAGCGCCGCCGTTCGGCGTGCACTCGATCGGCGTCACGCTGGCCAACGCGAACGCCACGCTAGAGCGCTTCGCGTGGCTGGGCGACCACCTCGCCGCCGCGATCTGGCGTCGCGACATCGTGGAAGACGAAACGGCGTACGATCACCCCGGGCATCACACGCTGTCTTGCTATCTCAACGGCGGTTATCGCACCGAGCGGCAAAAGCTGCCGGGGCAATACGGGGCGCCGCAACGACTGTGCGCGCTGCCCGGCGACCATGAGTCGCGCTGGTGGGTGCGCGGCCACATGCACTTCATGCATCTGTATTTTTTGCCTGAGCATTTCACGCGGCGGGCGGTACATGAACTCGACCGCGAGCCGCGCGAATTGACGCTGGCCGATCGCACTTACTTCGAAGACGCCCGTATCGCCGCGATGTGCCGCTCGCTGGCGGCGCTGCCGTGGGAAGCCAACGACGAGCGCCTGCGTGCGAACGAAACCGCGCACGACATCCTGAGCCTGCTGTTGCGCAGTCAGGGCGTGCGGCGCGAGGACGCGCCCGTCAAAGGGGGGCTCGCGCCGGTCGTGCGGCGGCGCCTGCGCGACTACATCGACGCGCATCTGAGCGATGCGCTGACGCTGGGCGATTTGTCGGACGTGGCATGCCTGTCGGAATTCCATCTCGCACGCATGTTCCGCACGTCCTTCGGCCTGCCGCCGCACGCCTGGATCGCCTTGCGGCGCGCCGATCTTGCACGGCAGCTGCTGCGCACGACCGCGCTGTCGATCGACGAAATCGCCGCGCGCGCGGGCTATGCGGATGCGAGCCATCTGAGCCATCGCTTTCGCGCCGCCGTGGGGACGTCTCCGGCTGCCTACCGCCGCGCGCTGAGGTAGTGGCGCAACGCCTCGATCACCGCCGCCACTTTCGGGGAAGGCTGACGCGCCGACGGGAAGACAGCCTGAATCGCGGCGGGCTCACCGCTCCAGGCGGGAAAAATCCGTATGAGGCGTCCTGCCGCGAGATCTTCCGCGATCGAAAAATCGGTTAGCAGCCCGAACCCCGCCCCCGCCAGCGTGGCGGCCCGGCAAGCATTGGCCGTGTTGGCGAGGAACGCTCGCTTGCAGCGAATCCGCACGCGTCGCCCGCTCGCGTCCTTTAGCGAAAGCGTATGCGGGTGCCGCAGCGTCGACAGCGCGACGGAAGGCAGTTCGCCGATGCCGCTCGGCGACTTCGGCAGCCGCTGGCTAGCCAGAAATTCGGGGCTGGCGACGAGCCAGCGCAAATACTGTCCCAGTCGAGCCGATCGGTAGCTCGAATCCTTCAGGTTGCCCAATCGAATCGCAACGTCGATGCGCTCGGCGACGAGATCGGCGTATCCGTCTGCGCACACGAGTTCGACCTCGAGCTCCGGATGCGAGCGCTGCAGCGCGGCGAGCGCGGGCGCCACGACGAGGGCGCCGTAATCGACCGGTGAAGCCACGCGCACGGCGCCGCGCAAAGGCCCCGCCGCCGTGGAGATGGCGGCGAGCCCCTCGCTGGCGGCGCGGAGGCACTCGCGGCTCGCCTCATAAAGCGTTCGCCCGGCTTCGGTCAAGTTCGAGCGGCGCGTGGTGCGTACGATCAGCGTGGCGCCCACCTCGGCTTCGAGCCGTTGCATATGCGTGCTGACCATCGTTTTCGCCATACCGAGGCGCTCGGCGGCGCCGCTCAACGATCCTGCTTCGACGACGGCGGCGAAGACCACTAGCCGATTGAGATTGATATCGCGCAGATCGGGCATGCTCGATTGTCCACTTTTGATGGATTGTGATTCAGCAATTATCCATCTTATGCGATCAATCTCGGCGCGATACCCTTCAGGTCAGGAAATCCCCCTTACCAGCAAGGAAGCGTCTCATGTCTCTCGCCCGCCCTGACCATCCGATTCGCCTGCACTCCATGCGCTACTCGGGCCATGCCCATCGCGCCCGGTTGTTCTTAAGCCTGCTCGGCCTGCCGTTCGAAACGATCGAGGTCGACTTGCGCGGCGGCGAGCAAAAGAGCGCGGCATTTCTGGCAATGAATCCATTCGGCCAAGTACCCGTCATCGAGGACGGCGACACCGTCTTGTTCGATTCGAACGCGATTCTCGTCTACCTGGCCAAGCGCTATGGCGACGCGTCATGGCTGCCCGAAGACCCGGTCTGCGCGGCGCGCGTGGCGCAGTGGCTGTCGCTCGCGGCCAGTCAGATCATGTACGGGCCTTGCGCCGCCCGCCTCGTCAAATTGTTCGGAAGCCCGTTCGACTATGACGCCTCCGTGCGCATCGCGTTGAGGCTGTTCGGTGTCATCGAGCCCGAGTTCGGTCAACGCGCCTTCGCCATCGGCTCGCATCCGACGATCGCCGATGTCGCGGCCTACACGTACATCGCTCATGCGCCCGAGGGCGGCATTTCGCTCGAGCCGTATCCGAATATCCGCGCATGGCTCGCCCGCATCGAGGCGCTTCCCGGCTTCGTGCCGATGCAGGCATTCGAGCCCGCACCGGCGGCTTGAAGCGTGGCGGGAAGCGGGAAACGCCCTGCGTTAGCCGCTTCTCGATTCTTCGATTGTCCGAATATCGGATTGTCCGACCGAGAGCATTTCGCCATGAGCACCGACACTCGCCTTGTCCGCCCCCTCGCTCCCCCGCCCGGCTGGGATCTCGACGAAGCGCCGTTCCATGCCGGGGAACTCGCCGTGCAGACGCGCGCCGGTGTGCAAGAAAAAGCGGCGATGGGCGGCCGGCGCGGCATTCGCCGCTATATGCCGGATCAGCACCGGCTGTTTTTCGAGCAGTTGCCGTTCATCGTGCTGGGCGGCGTCGATGCGAACGGCCAGCCGTGGGCCACGCTGCGTACCGGCGAGCCCGGCTTCGTCTCCTCGACCGATTCGACGACGCTACGCATTGCTGGAGATGCGGTGCGCGGCGATCCGCTGGCCGGGACGTGGCATGTGGGCTCGGCGCTCGGCGGCCTCGGGATCGAGCCGCCGACGCGCCGGCGCAATCGCGTCAACGGCGTCGTGACCGACGCGTCCGAAGGCGCATTGACCGTGCACGTGCGACAAAGCTTCGGCAACTGCGCGAAGTACATCCAAAGCCGCACGCCGACGCGCATCGAAACCGATGAAACCGGCCCGTCGGCAGTTCCGCTCGAACGCGCCGCCGCGCTCGATGCAAGCGACATCGCGCTGATCGAGCGAAGCGACACCTACTTCATCGCCACGCGCAGCAATTTGCGCGACGACGGGCCGGCGCAAGGGGTCGATGTCTCGCACCGGGGCGGCTTGCCCGGGTTTGTCCGCGTGGAAAACGAGCGCATGTTCCTCGCCCCCGATTACCGCGGCAACTTGTTCTTCAATACGCTAGGCAACCTGGCCGAAGACGACCGCGCGGGCCTCGTTTTCATCGACTTCGAGCACGGCGATCTGCTCTTTGTCGCCGCCCGCGCGCAAATCGTCTGGGACGAGGCGGCGATCGAAACGTTCGCCGACGCGCAGCGGCTCGTGCGTTTCCAGGTGACGGAAGTGCGACGCAGCCCCGCCGCGCTTCCGTTTCGCTGGTCCGAAGTGGAATACGCGCCGCAATGGCGCGCGCCGAGCGAAGGGTGATTCGGCGCGGTACCCGCCCTTGGTCGCAGCACCCGAAAGATAAATGAATGGAGCGGTCGCCCTTGTGGTTCCGACCTGACGGAGAAGCCGATCCAAGCTCTTATCGTCATCATTAATAAAAACGATTATCAATTGTGTTTCGATAGCTTTTATCATGAGCACCGAGAGAACGACGAACGAGGTGCGCCATGACGACAGCGCAAATGCAAATGGGAATGAGCGGGCGGGCCACCCTCGCTATCGGCGGTGCGCTGGCGGGCCGCGGCGCGCCCGGCCCCGTTGCGCGGCTGCACTCGGCGCTGCTGTTTGCCGGCCCGGCCGTCGTCGCATCCATTGCCTACGTCGATCCGGGTAATTTCGCGACCAACTTGCAGGCCGGGGCCAAGTACGGCTATTCGTTGCTCTGGGTCGTGCTGGCCGCCAACGTCGTCGCGATGCTGTTCCAAAGCTTGTCGGCCAAGCTCGGCATCGTCACGAACCGCAACCTGGCGGAAATCAGCCGCGCGCATTTTCCCGCGCCCGTGGTCTATGCGATGTGGGGCATCAGCGAAACCGCTGCGATGGCCACCGATCTGGCCGAATTTCTCGGCGGGGCGCTCGGGTTGTCGCTGCTGCTTCATGTTCCGCTGCTCGTCGGCATGGCGATGACAGGTGTCGTCACCTACGCGATTCTCGCTGCCGAGCGCAAAGGGTTCCGCCCGCTCGAACTCATCATCGGCGCATTGATCGGCACGGTGGCGCTCGCCTATGTGATCGAGTTGATGCTCGTCGATGTGAATTGGGGCGAAGCGGCCCGTGGCGCGTTCGTTCCGCAGTTGCAGGGGCCCGGGGCGTTGTCGATCGCCGCCGGCATTCTCGGCGCGACAGTCATGCCGCACGCCATCTACCTGCATTCCGGCCTCACGCAAAACCGCGCCCCCGCGTCGAACGACATGGCACGGCGCAAGTTGCTGCGCTTTTCCAATCGGGAGGTCGTCGTTGCATTGTCGGTGGCCGGGCTCGTCAACATGGCGATGGTCGTCATGGCGTCGGGGGTTTTCCATGCGGGCCACAGCGACATCGCCGAGATCGAAACGGCTTATCGAAGCCTGACGCCCCTTCTCGGCGCCGGCGCCGCGGCCGTCTTCCTCGTGTCGTTGCTGGCGTCGGGCATTTCCAGCTCCGTCGTTGGAACGATGGCGGGCCAGATGGTGATGCAAGGCTTCGTCGGCTTTCACATTCCTGTGGGGCTGCGCCGCCTCCTGACGATGGCGCCCGCGTTCGTCGTGGCCGCGCTCGGCGTCAATGCGACCGATGCGTTGCTCTACAGCCAAGTGGTGCTGAGCTTCGCGTTGCCGGTACCGATGATCGCGCTCGTGATCGTCACGAGCCGGCGCGACATCATGGGCGCGTTCGCCAACAGCTCCCGCACGACGATGGCGGCCATCGCGGCAACGATCGTGATCCTCGCGCCCAACGCCGTGTTGTTGCTGCAAACGTTCGGGGCGATCGGCTAGTTCAGAGGCGCCGCGTTATCGTCGAGCGCGGGCGTCATGGGCTGCGACGGGCCGCTTCGCCGCGCTGCTTGGCCGTGCGCCGAGACTTGGCGAGCAATCTGACGAGGCGCGGATCCTCGCGTGCGATATCCGCTTCATCGGCGCCTCGGTCACGCACACGTTGCTTTCCGCTGCGGCTCGGCGACGCGCTCGGCTTGCGTTTGGAGGCTGCCTCCCGCTGCTTGGCCTCGCGTTTCGCACGCCGCGCTTCATGCGCGAGCAGCGTGGCGAATGCCGCTTCGTCCGCTTTGAGCCCGCGGCGGGTCCTCACGCTCGGCAGCGAAGTGAGTTCGCCCGCTTCGAACGCCTCGATCACGGCCGGATGGATATAGCATCGGCGGCAGACCGCCGGCGTATTGCGCAGCGTGGCGGCGACGCGCTTGACCGTTTCCACCATGTGTTTGCGCGCCTGCGCCACGCTGGCCACCTCGATGCCGCGCAGCGCCGCCAATGCGAATACGCTTCCGGCCCACGTGCGATAGTCCTTGGCGGTGAAGTCGGCGCCGCTTGCCTCGCGCAGGTAATCGTTGATATCGGCCGACCCCACGGGCCGACGTCCGCCATCTTCGTCGATGTATTGAAACAGCTCGCGGCCAGGCAAGCCCATACACTGCCGGACAATGTGCGCGATACGAGGATCGTCGACCTCCACTTCATGCTCGACGCCGCTCTTGCCGCGAAACCGGAAGCGCAGATGCCCGGCGCGCACCGCCGCGTGACGCTTGCGCAATGTCGTCAGACCGAACGATTGATTGTCGCGCGCATATTCGACGCTGCCCACGCGCACGAGCGTCACGTCGAGCAGCCGCACGACGGTGGCGACGACTTTCTCCCAAGGCATGCCGGGCAAGCGCAGATCGCGGGCGACGCGTGCGCGGATACGCGGCAGCGCGTCGCCGAACGCCGCCATGCGCTCGTACTTGGTCGCGTCGCGGATTTCGCGCCATCGCGCGTGGTAGCGGTATTGCTTGCGCCTGCGTGCGTCGCGCCCGGTCGCTTGCAAGTGGCCGAGCGGGTCCGGGCAGATCCAGACGTCCGTATAGGCGGGCGGCACGGCGAGTGCGTTGATGCGCTTGATCTGCGCCTCGTCGCGAATGCGCTTGCCTTGCGGATCGAAGTAGACGAAATGGCCGCGAACGAGCTTGCGCGTGATGCCGGGCCCGCGATCGTCGACGTAGCAAAGGTCCGCAGGCAGCGCTGCCTGTACCACGTCGGGCGCGGGTGCGCGCTGTGACGTGGCGGTCGGGGAGCGAGAGCGGCTAGGCATCGTCGGATATCGGCAAGGTTCAATGCGATCATTCCTTGCAAGCGCTATGCCAACCGCCTCCCACCGATTGGGTCGCGGGTCGTGCCCGTCGTTTTTCGTGTTTCGTTTCTCGCTTCGTCGTTAGCGCACCGTTACCCGAGATGTCCCGCGCCGAAGCGGTCGTTGAACGTGTGAAATTGCTCCATGTACTTCTCGTAGCCCTGCTCGGCTGCAAAGCGCAGAGGATAGACTCGTTTGACGAGCACCTCGCGCACGTTCGGCTGAGTTTCGAGAATGCTCATGACTTCGTCGATGAATTCAGCCAGCGGCATGGCGTGCGGATCGTTGGCCTGCTGCTCGCCCATGAGTTCCGTCGCGACATACGGCGGCGCGATCTCGACGACATCGACCGGCGTGTCGCGCAATTGATAGCGCAGCGAATCGCTGAGCGCGTGAATGGCGGCCTTCGTTGCGCTGTAAGTCGGCGTATGTGCCAGCGTGAGGAACGCCAAGCCCGACGAGACCGTCATGACCGTCGACCTGGGCTGGCGCTTGAGCTGCGGCAGCAAAGCCGCGATCAAACGCAGCGGGGCCAGCAGATTCGTCGCGATCGTCGCCTCGGCGGTCGACAGATCGACTTCGTCGGCGCGCCAATCTTCCATCTGCATGATGCCGGCGTTGTTGAGCACCACGTTCAGCCGCGGGAATTCCTCGGCCATGCGCGCGGCGAACCGCTTGATCGCCGCGGGATCTTGGACGTCGAGCACCGCGGTCTTCATACCCGGGTTGGCCTCGGCTACCTTGCGCAGCGCGTCCTCGCGCCGGCCGGCAATGATGACCTCGTTGCCGCGACGATGAAAGGCCTCGGCCAATGCGCGCCCGATGCCGGACCCGCCGCCCGTGATGAGAATCGTGTTTCCGGTCACTTGCATGATGTTTCTCCCGTGGTTGACGAGGGCAAGAATAGACCCAATACTCTCATTTCGGAAGTAGGCACTTGTTTGTGCTGTACGAACATATTGGTAAGTAACTTACTAGTGGAAGCAACGAATCATGGCCACGCAGAAGCAAAAACGAGCGGGACGCGCCGTCGTGTTCGAATCGCCGACGGGAAGTCGCTCGACGCCGGAGATCGATGACGTCGTGATGGAGGTCATCGGGCGAGTCGCCGATAAATGGACGATGTGTGTGCTCGAAGTGCTGGAACAAAACGGCGTGCTGCGCTTTACCCGCATTGGAGAGCTCGTTGGCGGGATCAGCCAGCGCATGCTGACGAAAACATTGCGGCAGATGGAGGAAGACGGGTTCGTCACGCGCACCGTTTATCCGGAAGTGCCGCCGCGCGTGGAATATCAATTGACGGAGCTGGGGCGCAGCTTATGCGCGGCGTTTTGCGGCGTGTGGCTGTGGGCGGAAAAGCACTACGCGCAGTTGAAAGGGCTATCGAAGCGGCTCGAGACGTAACTTCGGCAGCGACGCTTTGGATCGCATGGATTTTGCGTCGATGGCCGGCGGCTAGGTTGCCGTCTTTGCGCGCGGTCCATGCAGCCGCATGCCGCGCGCGTTGGGTCACATGTCATTTCGCCGGCGGCGCATCGGCTGCGGCGTGTGCTTCGCCTATGGCCGCCGCGCCGTGCTTGGGACGGCGCACCACTCGGACTTTCCCGCTGCCGCCGCCACCGCAGAAGAAGCGGTCTTTTCCGTCCCATTCGAGGCCCGCCACGCCAACGCCCTCGGGCATGACGAGCGCCTCGACGACTTCACCCGTCTGTGCGTCGATATGCCTGATTTCGCTTTCGTCGCCTTCCCAGGTGCCGTGCCAAAGTTCGCCATCGGCCCAAGTGATGCCGGTGACGAATCGGTTCGATTCGATCGCTCGCAGGACCGCGCCCGTTTCGGGGTCGATTTGGAAGATCTTGCGTTCGGAGTACCGCCCAAGCCAAAGCGAGCCCTCGGCCCACGCGAGGCCCGAGTTGACGCCGCCGGGCGGTGCGGCGATGGTGGCGAGCACGGCGCCCGATTCGAGATCGATCTTTCGGATCGCTTCGCCGGCCAGCTGATAAAGGTGCTTGCCGTCGAAGGCCGTTCCGGCTGGGGCGGGAACGTCGATCGTCCGCTCAATTTGGCCGCTGGCGGGATCGAGCGCGCACAGCTTCTCCCCCACTGCCAGCCAGACGTTCCGGCCGTCGAACGTGACGCCGCCGACCGCGGCGATCCCCGGCAGGGGTCCGTATTCCTGAATGATTTCGGCGTTGGATAATTTCATAGTGCGCTCATCCTAGTCGCTGGCCATCGAGGTGGGGAGTAACAAAGCCGTCGCGAATCCGACGGCGGGCGGCGTCATCCATCTACGCGCCCGCCCTTCTCCTACCGATTGAATCTTGCCCTCCGACGCGAGCGCGTCGAGCGCACGCTGGACCGATCGCTGGCTAGCGCCCAGCGCCAGCGCGAGCGCGGAGCTCGACCACGACTCGCCATCGGCCATCAACGCCAGTACGGCCGCATGCTTTTCCTCGAACGGCCGCGCAAGCACGACGACATCGTGCGCGCCGCGCGGCATCAGCGCAAACCCGCGTTTAGTGGCGGTCACATCGGCAAGCGTCTTGAGCTGAGCGCGCAAGCGGCCGATTTCCACGCGTAGCCGGGCGCGGTGCGTTTCGTCGATGAATGTGCCGCGAAATGCCTGCGCGATCAGCGTTTCTCTCGGAACGTCGTCGGGCCACGCTTCGGCCAAGACTCGGGCGAGTGCAAACAACACGGGACGCGTGGCGAGCGGCACCGTCGTGCCGGCATCGCGGACGGCGTAGCGGCAAGCATCGACGATGATGCGCTTGGGGGAGGACAGCGCTTGCACCTCTTCGAGGGTCACGGCCCGCGTCTGGCCTCGCGCGATCAATCGCGCCGCCGGCGCGGCGAGAGACGTTTCAGCGCTTTCCACCTCGGCGCTCAAAGAGGCGATCCCCGACTCACGCGCGGCCTTTGCAGCCGTCTCCAAGGCGTCGCGCGCGAGCTGCGGTTGCAAACGCCGGATGGCGATGCCGGCGACGAGCAACGCATGACAGGCGCGCAGCGCGGCCGGCGCGTTCTCGGGCACACGCTGCGCGAGCGCTTGCTCCGCCTCTTCCAAACGCCCCAGGAGCAACGATCGCTTGGCCGAGAGATATCGCGCATGCGCCGCGTTGAGTCGATCGCCGTTCGCCTCCAGTGTCGCGCGCGCAGCATCGAGCGACTTCTCGGGCCAGCGCAGATCGCGCGCGGCAAGAGCGACTTCCGCTTCGGCGACGATGCACCGCGCGCGCGCCAGCGCTTGGCTCGGCCCGAAGGCGCGCGCCGCGCTGCGAAGCAGCCCTTTGGCCCGTGCGAGATCGCCGAGCTGCGCCATGGCGATGCCACGCAGCGCGAGCGCCGGCGCGTCCTCGCGCAGCGACACGCAATTGAGCGCGCCGATCGGATCGCCGGCGGCGAGGGAGCGCGCCGCGGCCGCGATCATCGAGTCCATTCGAATCCCGCCAAACTTGTCACTCCCACCGTTGGATGCCGGTCACTAATCTAGCACGTGACATGTCACCACATGTGGCCGTTCGTCCTGGCGCATCCGCGCGCCACGAAGCGACAAAGCGACGAACTTCAATGATTCAAAGGAGCAAACGATGACGACACATGCAACAGGAACGCGAGAGGAATGGCTGGCCGCACGCATCAAGCTGCTGGAAGCGGAGAAAGCGCTGACGCGCCACGGCGACGAACTCGTGCGCCAGCGACAAGCCTTGCCGTGGGTGCGCGTGGATCGAGACTATCGATTCGAAACGGAGAACGGACCGGCCACGCTCATCGATCTGTTCGATGGCCGCTCGCAACTGCTCGTCTATCACTTCATGTTCGGCCCGGATTACAAGGCGGGCTGCCCGTCGTGCTCGTCGATCGCCGATTCGTTCAACGGCGTGCACGTGCATCTGGCGAACCACGACGTGACGCTCACCGCTGTCTCGCGTGCGTCGATCGACAAACTGCAAGGGTATAAGCGGCGCATGGGATGGACGTTCCCGTGGGCATCGTCGGCCGACAGCAGCTTCAATTTCGACTTCAACGTGTCGTTCACCGAGATGCAACAGCGCGACGGCGAGATCGAATACAACTATGTGCGCGGCAGGCATGCGATGGACATGGAGCCCGCGCCCGCCCCCGTCAAAGCTTTCGCCGATACGTGCGGCACGGATGCGAAAACCTATGCCCGCGATCGGCCCGGCATCACCGCGTTCGTGCTCGAGGACGGTGCCGTTTATCACACGTATTCGACGTATGCTCGCGGCGTCGACGCCGTGTGGGGGATGTACCAATGGCTCGATCGCGCGCCGCTCGGCCGCAATGAAACCGGTGTTTGGTGGAAGCGGCATGACGAGTACGCGCCGCGTTGAGCCGGATCGTGTCGTGCGGTGACATCCGCTTTGACGCCGGTATCGAACGATGCCGCAACGACGGCCCGCCTGCCGCGCGGGCCGCTCGTTGTCTTTTCTTCGGGGTCATCGGGCTCGTCTTCATTGCCGGCATTGCAGGGACGATCGCGATGAGCCGATCGATGTCCGCGATGCCGGATATTCCAATGCCCGGCGATTGGGCGTTGTCCTCGATGTGGATGCCCGCGTCGACATGCGGACAAACATGGATCGGATCGGCCGCTGCGTTCGTCGCGATGTGGACCGTGATGATGATTCCGATGATGCTGCCATCGCTGACGCCGGCGCTATGGGTGCATTGGATGCACGCTCGGGGCATCGTTGGGCGGCGAGCGGCTTGGTCCACGCTATTGGTGGGCTTCGGTTATTTTGCTTTCTGGCTCGTTCTCGGCGTCGTCGTGTTCGCAGTGGGCGCCGCGCTGAGCGCGGGCTTACTTCGTTCGACAGTGCTTGCTCGATCGATGCCGGTGGTTTCAGGCGTTGTCATCGTGCTTGCGGGGTGCGTGCAATTCACGCCGTGGAAGGCGGGGCGTCTCGCATGCTGCCGGACGTCGCCGCTCGACGGCTTTGCACCGGTAAACAAGTGCTGTGCTGCGTTCCGGTATGGGTTTGCGCTCGCCGTTCACAGCGGCGTCTGCTGCGCGAATTGGATGGCGGTTCTTTTCTCGATCGGCATCATGGATCCACGCGCCATGCTTACTGTGACGGTGGCGATGCTCATCGAGCAGCGCGTCAAAGGTCACCGCCCACCCCTACGTAATCCTACGTAGCACCCTTAAGTAGTTATGCGCTTGCGGCCAATATACCGAGCGCGAATACTACGCCCGTCAATCGCACCCGATTTGCGTGAGGATGCCCCACCTCCTCCAAGCAAACATCGCGTTTGGCTCGATTCTTCCCACGAAAGTTCAAATAAAGACATCGAGCGGCGGCCCCTATTCGCGGGATGCCTCTCGCTTCATCGTCAGCCCTAAGGAGCAATCATGGAGACCTCCAACCCGCCACGCCGCGCGTGGTTGCCGTTGATTTTGCTGTTGCCCTACCTCGCCTTGCTTTGGCTGCCGTTCTACAACGGCGCGCATCCGTCGCTACTCGGCTTCCCGTTCTTCTACTGGTACCAGTTCCTCTGGGTGCCCATCACCTCGCTGTTGATGTACGCCGTTTACCGGAGCGCCAAATGACCGAGCCGACTTCGATCAATACCACTGCCCTAGCCATCTTCATCGTTTTCTTCGCGCTCATCACGGTGCTCGGCTTCGTCGCCGCACGCTGGAAACGAGGCGATCTCACGCAACTGCATGAATGGGGATTGGGCGGCCGTCAATTCGGCACCGTAATCTCGTGGTTCCTGGTAGGCGGCGATTTCTACACCGCCTATACGGTCATTGCCGTGCCCGCGCTCGTGTATTCAGTGGGCGCTTACGGGTTCTTCGCCCTGCCCTACACGATCATCGTCTATCCGTTCGTGTTCGCCGTCATGCCCAAGCTTTGGCAGGCATGTCATCGCGGCAATCACATCACCGCGGCCGACTATGTGCAAGGCGTGTTCGGCGGAAAGTGGTTCCCGGCCGCGATCGCGGTGACCGGCATCGTCGCCACGATGCCCTACATCGCACTCCAGCTCGTCGGCATGCAGGTCGTCATCAAGAGCTTGGGCGTTACGGGCGAGTTGCCGCTGATCGTCGCGTTTGTGATTCTCGCGCTCTATACGTATGCGAGCGGTCTGCGCGCGCCGGCCATGATCGCGTTCGTCAAAGACATCATGATCTATATCGTCGTGATCGTCGCGGTCTGCTGGATTCCGGTCAAGCTCGGCGGCTACGGCGCCCTGTTCGACACCGCGGACAAGTACTTCGCGGCGAAGGGCGGCGCGACGGGCATCTTGCTGAAGCCCTCGCAATTCACGGCCTATGCGACGCTCGCACTCGGGTCCGCGCTGGCGGCATTCATGTATCCGCACACGATGACGGGCGTGCTCTCGTCGAGCTCGGCGGCCACCGTCAAGAAGAACGCGATCTTTCTGCCGGCCTATACGGTACTGCTCGGGTTGATCGCGCTGCTGGGCTACATGGCGATCGCCGCGGGCGTGCATGTGAAGTCGCCGTCCGATGTCGTGCCGACGCTGTTCCTCACGTTGTTCCCGTCGTGGTTCGTCGGCTTCGCCGCCGCGGCCATCGCGATCAGCGCGCTCGTACCGGCCGCGATCATGTCGATCGGCGCAGCCAACCTGTTCACGCGCAATCTCTACAAGCCTTTGATCGCGCCGAACGCCACGCCGGAGAAAGAAGCGTCGAACGCCAAGCTCGTGTCGCTCGTCGTCAAGTTCGGTGCGTTGCTGTTCATCATCGCCTTGCCGACGCAATATGCGATCGACATGCAGCTGCTCGGCGGCGTGTGGATTCTGCAGATCTTCCCGGCGGTGGTGTTCTCGCTCTATACGCGGCGCCTCACGACGCAGGGCTTGTTCCTCGGCTGGCTGGCGGGGATCTCGATCGGTACGATTCTCGCCGCGATGCAAGGACTCAAGCCGGTCTATGCGCTGCATATCGCCGGCGCGACGTATCCGACGTACATCGGGTTGATCGCGCTCGCGGCTAACGTGGTCATCACGGTGGCCGTGTCGGCGGTCACGGCGAAGAGCCGCTCGGCCCAGCCGAACGTCGCCGCGCAGTAAGCGTCTTTTCTCTCGCAGCACGCAACGGCCATCGTCGATCGATGGCCGTTTTTTTATGCCGAGGCAGTTCGTTGTCGTTCGTGTATGCCCGCGCTATTTCCTAGGCATTAGCGCCGTCGCTTCGCTCGGCGATTCGCCTTGGCCGCCTGCCGAACATCGCGCGATCGAATAGCCAGACCGCGATAAGCGTCACCCCCATCAGCGGAAAGACGATTGCGAGCAGAACCAGCGCCGTCTTCCACGCACGCATGGGTGGCGCGCCCTGCTCTCGGTTCGGCGCGCCGAGCGCACCGGCTGGCCGGCGCTGCCACCACATCGCAAACCCCGTGACCGCCATCGCGGCCAGGCCCAGCGAAATCAGCGTGCAAACGATCTGATTGGCGAGCCCGAAGTAACGGCCCATGTGCAGCGATGTGCCGTACGACACCGCCTTCGCCACCGCCCCGTAGTCACGATAGCGAATGTCCTTCAGCACTGCCCCGGTGTATTGATCGAGGTACAGCGTGCGCTCGTTTTGCGGGTCGTCGGGGAAATAGCTGACGGTGTAGACGCCGTCGCTACCGCGCGGAAAGGCAATGTCGTAGCCATCGTCGAGCCCCATCTCGCGTAGCTGCGCGACGATGCGGCCGAGCGGCAAGGGTTCGGCCGCACCATGCGCCGGCGCGTGCGGGACAGGCACCGCACCTACCGCCCACGGTACGTTCGACAACGGCATGTCGTCCATCACCATGCCCGGCATCGAATCCATGTGCGCCGACATCTTCATCGCATGATGCTCGCCTGCATCGGCCTTGTCCGTCGTCGGTCCGGCCGCAGCTCGCACCGCCGACTTGTCCGCGCCCGGCGCCTGCGAATGCAGCGCCAACCCACCCCACGCGCCGGGCGGCGAACCGAGGTTCACGCTCGTCGCGAGCGCCTTGAATTGCTTGCCCCAAGAGCCCGTCCACGGCAATCCGGTCACGATGAATGCAAGCGCGCCCACGGCGAGCCAAATGCCCAACACCGCGTGGACGCTTTTCCACAGCGCGCGGCCGCTCATCGCGGCGTTGGGCCAGAATAAGTCGCGCATACGCACGCGAACACCACGCCTAGGCCACCAAAGCGCGACGCCCGTGCCGATCATGACGAGCGTCCAGCAAGCCGCCAACTCCATCAGCAATTCGCCCGGCTTGCCGAGCAACAGCTTGCGATGCAGCATCCGCACAACCTGCATGAACCGGCCTTCGACGCTCAGCGTGCCCAGTATCTCGCCTGAATACGGATTGACGTACACGCTCTCGCGATCCCCGCTCGGCAGCCGAAAGACGAACTCGGCGCTGTGCGCCGGATCGTTATCGACATGCGCGCTGCTCGGCGTGGCTCCAGGCGGCAGCGCCGCCGCCGCATTTCGCAGCAGCCGCTCCTCGGCGATCCGGGGCCTTGCCTCCGGCGCGACGATCAAGCGATGCGGATAGAGCAACGGTTCGATCTGCGGCTTGAAGCAGTACAACGTGCCGGTGACGGCGAGCACGATCAACAGCGGCATGACGAACAGCGCCGCATAAAAGTGCCATCGCCACAGCGTGCGGTAACCTGAATTTCGCATGGTCACATCCTCAATTTGGCATCGACGTAAAAGGTGCGGCCCGGATACGGGTGGTAGACGAAATAGCGCGCGTCGAATAGGTTGTCGACGCCCACGCCGATTTCGCTGCGCTTGGTCGGCTTGAACGAAAAGCGCGCGTCCGCCACCACGTATGTGCTGGTGCCGCCGAATACGTCGGGGTTCGTATCGGTGTTCGTGAGCGTGTTGTACTGGCGCCCCGAGTAGCGGCCGGCCAGCGTGACCGCCGCGCGTTCGTCGAAGCGATACGTCGCGGCCAAATCGGCGCGCCACAGCGGAATCCGGTAGAAATACTTCCCGACGGATGCCGGGTTCTGCGCATTGGCGAGAATGCGAGACTGGGTGTAGGCCATACTCGCCAGCAGATCGAGCCCGCGCACGCCGACGTCTTCCCCTTCGTAACTGAGTTCGACGCCGCGTGAACGCACCTTGCCGATGTTCTGGAAATTGGTGACGTTCGGAATCACCGTCGTATCGGTCTGGCTGAAGATTGCGTTTTTCACGTCATCCTGAAACAGCGACAACCGCCACAGGCCGTTCCAATGCGTCCACTCCGCGGTCAACTCCTTCGACAAATCGTCCTCGGGCGTGAGATTCGGATTGTTGTTGACGATCGATGTCCCGTTGATTTGCCCTTGGAACAATTCGCTCACCGTCGGGAACCGATAGGCGCGGCCAATGGATGCACGCAACGTGAGCGAGTCGGTCAGGTCGAACGACAGCGATGCCTTCGGTGAGATGTGGTGCTGATTCGATTGCGGATAGGGCAGCCCCGTCGCGCCGACCGCCTGCTTCCCGTCGTAGGCGTTCCAATCTTCGTAGCGGGCGCCGTAGACGAACTTCCAGCGCGGCAGGAAACGCCACGCATCTTGCGCATACAGGGCCTGCGTTCGCGTCTTGCCGCCGAATGCGTTCGCGAACGCACCGGCCGCCCCGTCGCGCCAGTTCGCCGTGCTGTACGTCTCGTTGCTTAGGCGATAGTCATCGTAGTGATAGCCGAAGGTGAGCCAATGATTGCGCCAGCCTGCGTCGCGCGAGGCCGGTGTCCACGTGGCCTTTAGATCGAGCGTCTTCCATCCTGTGCCGTCGCCGAACGTCACGACGCCTGGTCCGTTGCCTGGGCCACCCGCGTTGGCGGTGCGAGCGACGCTTGTCGACACGTCGTAGTAGGAAGCAATCGCTTCCGCATTCCACCCGGTGGCCTGGTGCGTACGCAGCGAAAGCCCGTAGAGCCAGTTCTCGTTCCAACCGAGGCTCGGCGCCAGCGCGGCGGTGGGGATCGCATATTCGTAGCCGCCGATATCGACCTTGCCGCTGTAGACGGGATTGCCTTTGGCATCCGTCAGAAACGTCGACGTTGCGCTGTTGTAGCTTTGGCGCCAATAGCCGAGCGTGAACGCGCCTTGCACCGTCGGCGTGAAATCGTATTGCGCCTTCAGCGTCAGTTGATCTTGAATCGTGTGCTCGATGCCCTCGCCGTTCACGCCGAGGACGGTCGTGGGCGCGTTGGTTTGATTGTTGTAGAAGTATGCGCCGGTGACCGGGGTGTCACCCGCCTTCGCCGGCGTGGACGACTTCGCCAACGTGGCGAACGACAAAGGCTGGCTCGTGTTTTCCAGGTGATTGACGCCTAGCCGAAACGAGAACTTGCCGATTCGGTTGCCGAGCGTCGCTGTCGCTTCGCTGCCGTTGAAATTCCCGTTGACGCCGAAGAGATCGAAGTGTTGCGTAAAGGCCTTCACCTCCGCATCGGCCTCGAACCGTTTCGGCATGCCGGTCGAAATCAGCACCGTCGCCCCGAGCGAATTGCCCGGATACAACGCGGAAAATGGTCCGTAAATGACGTCGACTCGTTGGATCTCGCCCGGATAGACCATCGACCAGCGAGGCGGAAAGGAATAGCTGTTTCCCAGCAAATTGCTGAGCAGCAGACCGTCGGCATAGACGAGCCCCCGCGCGCTTTGCGTATTGCTCGTGCCGCGCACGGCGATGATCGAATTCAGATCGCCGATGAAGCGCTTGCGCACCGCGAGGTTCGGCAAGTACTTCAGCGTGTCCTCGGTATTGACGACGTTCCAATTCGAAAACTTGTCACGCGTAACCGTTTCGACCGTGGCCGGCAGATTCGGGTCGATCGTTCGAGGGGCCGACCATCGGCTGGCCTCCCCGTTGGCGGTGACGACGACCGGGGGCAGCGTGACATCGGTTGAGGCGCCGTCTGCGTGCGCCAGTCGCGGCAGCAGCGAAACGGGCAAGAGTGCGAGCGTGACATGTCGAGCCCGCTTGCGGCGGCAAGCAGCTCGGCAGCCCGGTGCGAAAAAAGGCATCGGCTGTTCCTGAAAGCATGGGACGAACGACCGCACGCGCCGTTCATGGGCGCGCAACTAGCGGTCGGGCGAAGCGATCTTCAGGAAGCGAGCGGAGGCGCTCTGGGGCGCCCGGATGGGAAAGCGCCAAGCGGGGTGAAACGGATGGAAAGCACCGGCGCGGCCATGGTCATGACCAACGTCGTCGTTTGCACGACGACGGGCGATACCGAGGGCATCGGCGCATGGGTGGCAAGCAGGTCGCAATAGCCGCACGCCGACAAAGGATTGGCCGCGATCTCGTGCTGCGGCATATCGACGGGGGTTGCGGCGGAGCATAGGGGCGCGACGGGTTCGTGCGCGCGCGATGCAACGACGAGCTGACTCACGAGCGGCACGCAGACGACGAGCCACATGGCGATGAGGCCAAGCCATGCGGTCATGCGGGCGTGTCGGCGAAGGTTCATGTCGTCGGAAAATGCTCGGGCGTCGCGGAGTCTAGCATCGGAAAAAGGGCATGGCTAGCGCCGCTATCCGCGATTTTGCCACCGCTTGCTGCCGTTCGCTGACGCTCAGGTCTTCCCGGCGCAGTGCCCTCGCGTTACTCCGTGAACGGCAACGGCTGATCCTCGCTCGCCCGCATGGAGAAAACGTTCAGCGTCATGGCCACCAGCGCGTAATAGCCGAGCAAACCCACAAGATTGACCGTGGTTTCATGGCCGAAGCGCTTCTCGGCCTTTTCGAATGTCATATCGGAAACACGCTTCGCGGCGTACAACTCGGTGGCGAAGTCGTAGATCAGCGCCTCGTCGAGATCGGCAAACGCGGGGCGCCGCCCCTCGAGCAGCGCCTCGCCTACGTCGACCGACACGCCGGCTTCTAGCGCGATCGGATAGTGAATCTGCCACTCTGCCTGCGCACGCCACTGCGCCGCCGTGATCAGGATCGCCAACTCGGATAGCCGCAACGGCAGTCCCGTTCGATACCGGCAAAACGCCCCGAGCCGCTGCGCGTGTTCCGCCAGTTCGGGGCTGGCGATCCACGCGAGAAACGGGCCGTCGAGATTGCCCCGCGGCCCCGACAAAATCTCGTCCAGCACCGCCTCCTGCTCGGGCGTGGCGGCAGCCCGATCGAACGGGGGCAGGCGCGCGGCGTTTCGTTCAGTCGTCATCGATCTCGATCCTTCATGGTGCGGCTCTGCCGCGATACGGTTTATGAGGCGCTTGCCGCCAATGCGCCGGTTGAAACCAACGCTGCATCGATCGCATCGCCTAAGCGCTCGACGATACGCTCGATATCGCTCGGCGTGCAGATGAACGGCGGTGCGAGCAAGACATGATCGCCAAGTTTGCCGTCGATCGTACCGCCCATCGGATAGACCATCAATCCGCGCGTCATCGCTTCCTGCTTGATGGCCGCGTTCAGCTTGCGCTGCGGCTCGAACGGAGCTTTGCTTGTACGGTCCCGAACAAGCTCCACGCCAACGAATAGCCCGCGCCCGCGAATATCGCCGATATGCGCGTCGTCGCCTAGACGCGCACGCAGCGCCGCGCGCAACTGCTCGCCGCGCGCCTGCACATTGGCAAGAAGGTTGTCCTCGTCGATCACGCGCTGCACTTCGAGCGCCGCCGCGCAAGCGGTCGCGTGGCCCATATACGTGTGGCCGTGCTGAAAAAATCCCGAGCCGTCGACGATCGCATCGTAGATGCGGTCGCTGGCGAGCGTCGCGCCGATCGGCTGATAGCCCGCGCCGAGCCCCTTGGCGATGGTGAGCAGATCGGGCGTGACGCCCTCTTCCTCGCATGCATAGAGGCGGCCTGTGCGTCCCATGCCGCACATCACTTCGTCGAGAATCAACAAGACACCGTACTTGTCGCACACTGCGCGAATCTTGCGGAAGTAGCCGGCGACGGGCGGCACCGCCCCCATCGTGGCGCCGACCACCGTTTCGGCGACGAATGCCGCCACTGTGTCGCCACCGAGTTCGAGAATCTTGCTTTCGAGTTCATCGGCCAGGCGCTGCGCATAGGCTTCGTCAGATTCGCCCGCCAGCCGATCGCGATACACGTAGCAGGGGCTGACGTGATGCGCGTCGATCAAGAGCGGCAGGAACGGCTCGCGCCGCCACGCATTGCCGCCGATGGCGAGCGCGCCGAGCGTGTTCCCGTGGTAACTCTGCCGGCGCGCGATGAAATGCTTACGCTGCGGTTGGCCGATTTCGACGAAATATTGACGCGCGAGCTTGAGCGCGGCCTCCATCGCCTCCGATCCGCCCGAGACGAAATAGGCGTGACCGATACCGCTGGGCGCCGTGCTCACGAGCTGCTCGGCCAGCGCTTCCGCCACCTGCGTCGTAAAGAACGATGTATGCGCGTAAGCGAGCTGTCGAGCTTGCCGCTCGATGGCCTCGACCACGCGACGATGGCTATGACCCAGGCACGACACGGCCGCGCCGCCGCTCGCATCGATGTATCGCTTGCCGGTGGAATCGATGATCTCGATGCCGTCGCCCGCCACCGCCGCAGGCAAGGACTTTTTCGGCATTCGGTGAAATACGTAGGACATGCAGTACCTCGAAATCGTAGGTGAAACGGCGGGCGTCGTCGTAGAGCCGATTAGCCGGCGGCGACGCCCGCCGTGCGAGAAATGAATTGCTCGAACACAAGCACGCCGTGCTGATGCACCTCGAACGCTACTCCGTCGCGATCGGTGCGCATGAGGGCGGTCGCCAGCGTATTCTCATCGTCTGGGTCACGCGGGTCGTCGCGATAGATCGGCAAGCCCGCCTGCGCCCGGTCCCGCAGCACCCGCAACAACGTTTCGTTGTCCGAACGAGCGCCTAGCTGAGGCAGCAGTTCGGCGAGCCGCCCTTGCCTGTCGCGCGACGAATCGGTAACCACTTGAAGCTCGAGTTCGTGTTCCCGATGAACCAGATGGTTGGCATGACCGAATAAGCGTCCGACGTTGGTGTTTTGCCCGCCCACGCGTTCGATCGAACATCGACGCGGCGTCGCTTCGATACTGAATATATGGGCCTCTCCCGCGCAGCCGATCGTGTGATGAAAGCCACTCGCACGAGGCGCATCTCGCAGCATTGCGACCGCTTCGTCGAGCGAAACCGCGTCCAACACTGCGCGCGCAAGAATCATGCGTGGCACGCCCGGAGCGGTGTGCACGATGCGCAGATTGTTGATCGCTTGGGCGATGCCGGCGCGATTCACCGCGAATGTATGGCCCGGCAGCGACCCCGGATAGTAGAAGCTCACGAAGCCGGGGCGGCCTGTCGGGCGCACATCGACCAGCATGCACTTGTCTCTTAGATGCGGATCGCCGTCTTCGTTGTGCGCGATTACGCCGCCCGTGCCGCCCATGCTTCGCTCGGCAGCGAGCGTCGTGCAGCCGTCCGGTGCGCGATGTGTCAACTCGCCGCGACAGTTCCACAGAAAGAGATCGTCGCCAGGCCAGCCCAGCGCAGCCGCCATGGCATCGAGTTCCGCGACGTAAGCCGGGTAACGCTCGGACGCGACCTTGCGGAGCGCCCCCACGAACGGCGTTCCCCTCCATTGACGCAGGCGGGCCCAAGCAGCGCTTTGCTGCATGTAAGCATCGAAGACCGGCTTAGCGAGCTCACCTAGCGCCCGCCCGATCTGGGCCGAATCGCCCGCGATGGTGAAGCAATTCAATTGCGGCATCACTGATCTGCTATCAAACGTACGTTCAACCAAGACGACCTACGCGACGTGCTTCAGAAAATTCTGCAACCGCACCGTCGGTGGCTGATCGAGCAACGCGGCAGGCTGACCGTCTTCGACGATCGTGCCTTGATCCATGAACAATAAACGCGTACCCACGCGTCGCGCGAATCCAACCTCGTGCGTCACGACAATCATGGTCATGCCTTCGGTTGCCAGATCTTGCATGACCTTGAGCACTTCATGACGCAGTTCGGGATCGAGCGCCGAGGTCGGCTCGTCGAACAGCATCAGTTTCGGCCGAATCGCCAGCGCCCGCGCGATGGCGACGCGTTGCTGCTGCCCGCCCGAAAGCTCGGAGGGATAATGCCCCGCGCGCTCGGCCAAGCCCACTTTGCGCAGCAGCGCCAACGCTTGCTCGCGCGCCTCCGCTCGCGTTGCACCGCGCACTTGAATCGGCCCGAACATGACATTCTCGAGCGCCGTCATCTGCGGAAACAGATTGAACTGCTGAAACACCATGCCAGCCTCGAGACGGATACGGTGAATGTCGGCCGATCGCCCCTTCACGCTCAAACCGTCGACCAGCAGATCGCCGCCGGAGATTTTCTCGAGCGCATTGATGCATCGAAGCATTGTCGACTTGCCGGACCCTGACGGCCCGAGCACCACCACCACCTCGCCGGCATCGATGCGAAGGTCGATGTCTTTAAGGACCGTGACGTGTCCGAAGTTCTTCGACACCGATTTGAATTCGACCATGCTCATAGCATCCGCATCCTTTTTTCGACCATTCGAAGTCCGAGCGTCATGACGCCCGTCAGAACGAGGTATATGCAGGCGACCGCCGTCCAGATTTCCACCGCGCGGAAATTGCCGGCGATGATCTCTTGACCCTTGCGCGTCAGTTCGCCGACGCCGATGACGATGAACAGCGACGTATCTTTCAGGCTTACGATGCACTGATTGCCGAGCGGCGGAATCAGGCGTCGAAACGCGAGCGGGCCGACGATCTTGAGCAAGGTGCGCGGCATGGACAGCCCCATGGCGAGACCCGCTTCGGTGAGCCCGCGCGGAATGGACAAGAATGCGCCGCGCACGACTTCGCCGAGATACGCCCCCGAGTTCACCGCGATGGCAATGACAGCCGCGGTGAGCCCGTCGATGCGAATGTGCGCGAGCAGCGGCAACGCGAAATACAGAAACATGACCTGCACGACGATGGGCGTGCCGCGAATCAGCTCGATGTAAGCTTGTGCCGCCACGTTGAGAAGGAGCGGACCGTATGCCCGGGCCAGCCCCGCCAATAGGCCGATCACCGAGCCGCCGATAAGGCCCAGAACGGCGATCATGACCGTGAGCTTCACGCCGTCCAAAAGGTCCGGCAATGCGCTCCAGATTACCGATGAATCGAAATCCACTGCTTGGCTCCCGCTATCGGAGAAGTAGGCGGCGCGCGCCCGCGCGCCGCTGGACATGCCATTAATGCGCCTGCCAACTTAGGCGATTACTGGGCATCAGGACTTCGGGGGTTCCGAGCCGAACCACTTGCGATAGAGCGTCGCGTAGCGGCCGTCGGCCTTCATCCGCTTCAACTCCGCATTGACCTTCGGTACGAGTTCGCTTCCTTTCGGAAAACCGATACCGTACTTGTCGCCGCTCACGGGTGCGCCGGCCACCTTCACCTTGCCTTTGCCCGCCGTGTTGACGAAGAACTGAACGTTGGGCGTGTCGTGCATCGCGGCGTCGACGCGGCCCGCTTCGAGCGCCATGTAGGCCTCGTCGGTGTTCGGGAACTGACGGATCTCGGCGGGCTTCAAGTGCGCCTTGATCCAGTCGATCGTGGCCGTGCCCGTCTTCGCCGCGATGACCTTGCCGTTCAGGTCGTCCATCGAATGGATCGTCGTGTTGTCGACGCGCACCATCGCCGCCAGACCGCTGTCGTAGTAGGGATCGGAGAAGTCGATCACTTTCCTGCGCTCCTCCTTGATGGTCATGCCGGAAAGCGCGACATCGATGTTGTGCGTTTGGAGCCCGGGGATGAGGCCCGCGAAATCCATCGGTTGAAGCGTGTACTTCAGATTCAAGTCCTTTGCGATTTCGGTCCAGAGGTCGATATCGAAGCCGACGTACTTGTCGCCTTGCTTGAATTCGAACGGCATGAACGATGTATCGACGCCGACGGTGAGCGTGCTTTCCGCATGCGCGGGCATGAGCGCCGCCGACCCGAACAGCGTCGCGGCGATCAACGACATCAAAAAGGAACGACGTCCCATAGTGGCCTCCACTGCCAGTTGAACTGCTGAACGCCCGGCGCGCATATGCGGAGCGCTCGGACGGAAACGACAAACGCCTGCGACAACGAAGTGAAGGCTCGCCCGGAGGCAGTGCGCACGCCCATTACAACGATAGGTGTGCATTTATACTTCGTCGCAACATATGTTGTCAACGCGAATGCTAGCTCGCCAATAAAGAACGTCAAGGGGGAGAAACGTGGGGGCGACGCGCGGCGATCGGGCGGAGAAGGCCGCGGCGTATGGGGTTTAGCGGGAAAGGAGGGAGGACTTGGAGAAAGGGAAAACCCTAGCGGCGTTAGGTTGCGGCGTTAGGGTCGGGGAGATTGGTTGGATGAATCGTGGGTCGGGTGGGAGTGGGCGCCGCGTTCGATCGGGCGGTTTTGCTGCTTGTCGGTTGTTCGTGCTGGTGATTGCTGCGTCTATCGCTCGACGCGGGCGACGCCAGGCCATTTCGCGAACGCGAAGACCCAAAGCATGATGAGGTTGACGATCGGAATGAACATGGTGACGAGCCACCACGCCGAATGTCCCGTACGTCGGAGAATTCTGACGTAGGGATACAGCATCGCGATGACGACAGCGATAACGATGATCCAGTATCCGGGACTCATTGCGTGCATTGGCCGAAGAACGCTCGTAACCTCCGCTCGAGGTTCACTATATGCTCGCCGACCTCCAGATCCAAAGGCCAGTACTCGATAACGAGGCGAGCGACTCGATGGCAATCAGTCGCAGTCGGCGCGGTGCCCTCGAGACAGGCTACATACTCGTTTAGCGCAGCAAGCACGCGCTTACGCTGCTCGGCAGGCACGCCGTCTCTATCGGTCAGTTGCGACACCTGGTCGATAACGGCGTTCAGTTCTGCCGAGAGCGCTTCCAAATCAAAGATGCCGTCTGTAATCCAACTTCGTCTTGGGAACATGCCTCTCCCCCTGAAAGCGGTCAAGTCATCTATCGATTGGGTGGTGGTTTCGTCGATCCGGCGACCAGCATATGCTTGTGCAACTCGCAAATACATTCATCGTGCCAGCCGTAATGCGGATCGCTGCAAACGGAACGTTGAACTGGAGACGCGATGGTGACTTGCGGCAAGTGCAGGTCGTCGCGCAAGGCGACAAAGACGGAGCCTTTAGCCGGCCAATCGGTTCGAGTCGGGCCGTCGAGGATGAC
>NZ_JBQCHR010000047.1:0-2820 GCF_051954495.1 Trinickia sp. | reverse complement strand
TTCCTCTTCCTCGGATCCTTCTTCGCCGATTTCGGCCAGCATTGGCTTGGACAGCGCATTTGCGCGCTGCTCGCGATCTTCCTGTTCGAACAGCTCGGCGAGCGTCATGCGCCTCGGATTACGTTGTGCGTACGTGTTGTCTGGTAATACCGCATTCGATCGCGCCTCCGCGCCGACGGCGTGCGTGGTGCGCCGCGGCTTAGCGCTGCTCAGCGCCTCGAGCGCAGGTGAAACGAAGAGCGAGCGCGACGGCGCGCGAGAGATGGACGGCTCGCGAGCGTCCGTGTGCGTCGCTCCCTGTTCCGACGTCGGGCCCCCAAGCGGGGGCAGGCGAGGATCGATCTTCATCTATCTAACGTCCGTTTCGCGCCGGATGTCGGCAGGGTCGTTGCGCGGGTCCTGCGTCATGCTTCTCGCTCCGAGTGATCCGGAGCCGAATCGAACACCGCCCTGATCCGTTCTCCGATCACTTCCTCGGAATCCGGGTTCGGGCTCGCCTCCCACCAGGGCTTGGCCTCGGTTCCCTCGGTTGGCCGCCCCGGTTCAGGCGTGCGAACGGCAGGCCGCTCGTCGACCGGATCGAGGGCGGCCGGATCGGGGCTGGCCGCGAGCCAGGCTCTGACGCGGCTGTGCGCGCTCTTTCGATCTCGCTTGGGTGCTTGGACGAAGCCCTCGGCTTCAGGCTGCGCCAGGGAACCTGAATCAGGGCTCGCTTCAAGCCATGCTTTGACGTCTCTTCGCACCGTCTTCGGGTTGCGCTTGGGCGTGCGAACGAAGCCGTCTTCTTCGAGCGGCTGCTTCGAATCCGGATGGGGGCTCGCCTGCAGCCACGTCTTGACGTTCTTTCGCGCCGCCTTCGAATTGCGTTTGGGCGTGGCAATGAAACCGTCTTCGGCCATCGCCCCAGTGGAGTCAGGATGCGGACTCGCCGTCAGCCAGCTGCGGACGTCTTTTCGCATGGCTTTGGGGTTACGTTTGGGCGTGCGAACGAAAGCCTGTTCGTCCATCGCCGGGGCGACTGGCGTCTCGCTCGTGCGCCGGCCGGCTCCGAGCCTGGTACGCGCTCGTTCGGCGGCGAGACCCGAAACGCGCCACTCGTCGGCGCGGCCGATTACGCGCGACCCGAGCGAGTCGCCGGCGTCGGGCTCGCTGGATTGCTGCGGTCGATCGTCAGCCGTTGCGTTGGCTTGCTCGGCCGCATCGCGTGTGCCGCTCGCGGCGGTTGTCTCGCGCGGGGATATCGGATCGGCGGCCGTTTCGTCCACCGGCTCGGCTGTTTCTTGAACCGCATCGGCCGGCCGGTGGACGGCTTGGAAATGATTGCCGAACATGACGATGCCGACGGGCTGCGCGCCCAGCGCCGATGCTTGGAAACGCACGGGGCCATCGGCGCTTGGCGTGATCAGCTGGACGTTCATGTCGGCTCGATAGTCGCGATTGACCGTTCGGATCAGTTCCTCGAGCGCCGGCTCGTCGTCGTAAAGCATACGATCGCCTTGCTCGATCTCGGGATACGCCTGCGCCAACTGTGCGCGGTAGCGCGCGGCCGTTTCCGCGAGCTCGGGCTCCGATGCCCTATCGTAGCGGCCTGTCGCATGCTGCAGGAGCGAGATGATGAGACAGTCCATACCGCTGCCGCTGTTGTAGGCGGCGCTGATGCCGCGTTGCCCGAACCACTGCAGGGTCTCGGCGCGGCCTTCGCCCATCATCATGTCGCGTTGGGCGTCGAGTGCGCTATTCACCGCCGGCTCTTGCTCCGTCGCGGCGGTCGAGGGCGTTTGCGCGGGCCGCGGGCGAAATGCCGCTTCGGGACGCGCCGCCGGGATGTCGCCATGCGTGACGCGCGCGCTGTGTCCCAACTCGGGGATCTCGCGCAATGCAAGCGCCGCCGCGCGCGGATCGAATAGGGTGGAACTAGGGGATTCCTCGGCAATCGGCGCATCGCCAGGCGGAGGCGATGTCTCGTTCCCCGCGGTGGGAATGCTTTCCTGCCGTGGGCCGTCTTCCACGGTTTTGCCCGTCGCGAGATCGGTTAGACGTTCGCGCACCCCCGGGCTCATTTGATTGCCGCGATCGACCGCGCGGCGCGTGGTCGCCAGCGGGACCTGTGCAATGACCTGCGCGATGGGGCTGGCAATTGAAACGCGGACGCTGTCGGCGAACATCTTGGCTTGCCGCGCGACGAATTTCGCTTTCGTTGCGACGGGCGCTTGTCGATAGCGCCAATCGTAGTACCCCGTCGTGCCGCTGAGCTTGGCCGAGGACAGCTTGGCGCCTCCCAGGGAAACCTGAATCTCCTCCGGTACGTCCTTCGACGTTTCGATGGCTTCGAGCAGCTTGTCGAGCGCGGCGTCGTTGTGCCGGTCGCTCAGATCGAGCAACATCGAGTTCGCGGCGGAGAGGTCGAGCTTGAACACGACCGGATCCCCTTCGCGCTTGAGGGTGTCGACGAGCTGGCTCATGCCGGTCTTTTGGAATCGCGCGCGCTCGGCCGCGGAGTAGGGCGCCGTCACCGGCGCGCTGCCCTGCACGAGCAGGCGCGCATCGTTCTGATCGCCGTACTTGGCTTCGGGATGAATCCCATGACTGACTGCGATGTCCTTCTCGACGGTGAGCGCCAAGCCGGCGGTCGCGCCAAATGCGTTGACGGCTCCGGCCAACGCGGCGGGGCCGGCGTTGGTCATCGTATAGCGCTCGCGCTCGCCTATCGTATTGGCCTTGGCGAGCTTGGTCGCCTCCACTTGCTTGCGCGCGTCGCTGCTGAAGAGGTCGCGCGCGTCATGGTTTTCGATCGCCGCCAGGGCGCTTGCCGCCGCTTGC
>NZ_JBQCHR010000046.1:0-10737 GCF_051954495.1 Trinickia sp. | reverse complement strand
TTTCTGGGTTGGCTGAGTTGGAAGGCCCACGCACCGCTCCATATCGCCTGGATGACGCAGTACCAGCAGGTGTTCTATGCGGCCGGTCTTTACATGCTCCCGTTGCCGCTACCACCGCATCCGTGGATGTCGGTGCTCGGCGTATACCTGTTAGGCCTGCTGTCTTCTCTGTCGGGCTGGCGCGCCGCGCCCGCATCGTCAAAACCGGACTTGACGTTTTTCCTGAGCATGTTGGGACTTGGGCTCTTCGTCTACTACCAGGGCCGCTCGCACATCTTTGTGCTGATGTGCGTCTATTGGCCCGCCCTTCTGATCGCGGCGATGGCCGCCGACAAGGCGCTTCGAGCGATCCGCACGCGCGTATTGCAGCCCTTCGGCCAGATCGCGATTCCCGTCGCGGCGCTCGCGTTCCTCGTGTTGTCAGCAGGCAGCTTTCTCGCGCGTACACCGGAATTCGGCGGCGACCTGATGCAGCGACACGCGCGAGGAAGCCAAACCGAAGACCCGATCGTGCGAGATGAGCTTGCGTTCATCAAAGCGCATTCCAGGTCCGGCCAGAATTGCCTGATCTTGTCCCAGCGCCAGGGCATCTACTACGCCGAGTCGGGATTGGCATCGCCGTTGAAAGGCCCAGGTCTCGTCGAAACCGTTCTTCGGCAGGATGAGGACCGCCTCCTTGAAGCGTTTAAGCGAGGCCGACTCGCCTGCGTGTTTCTTGGCGTCGGCGGCACGTCGCAAGCGGCACTTCCCATTTCTCCCGCCGATGCGAGCGCAGCGTACGACGTCGCAGCGACGAGCCCCGAAGGCACCATGCTCTACCTGCGCCCGAAACGTTAGCGGATTGACATGGCCGTGCGTCCATCAGCGCCCGCCTTCGCCGCGCGAATCGATTGCCCGAGCGTTCACTCCGGCCGAGCCAGATCGAATCCCGCCAGCGCGACCACGCCGCTGAGCGCCATCAATGCAACGCTGTGACGTCCGAAATACAGCACCGCCGCCGCCAGCCAACTCGCACCGCACAGCGCGCCGATGCGCACCATCGCATAGTCACGCGCGTTGGCGGCGATCGAATCGACGTGCGCCTTCTTCGGCGAATCCGTTCGACCCGCGCCCCATGTCAGCGCTCCGGTGCGGGCCGGCGTCACGGTCTTGCTCGTTTGTCCTTCCGGGTTCGGGTTGGTCATGCCAAGACTCCTTTCTTCGGATAATTAGCTATGCAACTATTTGTTTCAAAAAAATGCTTGTCATTCCAGCGACGAGCGAACGGTGCGGATCTTGACCACCGCATCGGCGAACGTCGAGCCGCCCATGCGGTCTTTGAGCCTGGCCGTAACCGCGCCGCTGGCGTCGTTCAGCGCCCGCTGGATCGCCAGCGCCTCGACCGTTGGGTAGATCGCCACTTCGCGTCCGTCGCCTTCGACCCTGCGCCGCTCGATGTAGCCGCGCTGCTCCAGGCCATCGAGCGCGCGAGTCGCCGTAGGGCGGGCGATCGACAATACGTCGGACAGTTCGTGTTGCAGCATGCCTGGACGGTCGAGAATCGCGCGCAGCATGAAGCCTTGAGGCGGCGTCACGCCGAACGGCTCGAAGGCCTCGGCCCACTCGCGCTCCAGGCGCCGCGCCAGCGCCGACGTATTGAAGTAAAGGCAGTGATCGAACATGTGTCACACTTTAGCGGCATTTCGTTAGCTATGCAACTACCTGCCGGTCGCTTGTCGTTCTTTGTGCACAGCCCCCAGTGCCCCTGATGCGGACAGGGCTTCTTTCAGCGCGCCAGCAGCGATATTGGCCGTTTGGCACAATGCCCTCTCCTTTTTCTTGCAGCCGCTTGCAGGGCATCCGCGCCCGGCGGCGCTCCTCGACGATGATTCCGTTTTCGGTGCTCGATCTTTCGCCCGTTCCGCTCGGCCAAACGCCGGCCGACGCTTTTCGCCACTCGCTCGATCTCGCGCAGCACGCAGAGCGCTGGGGTTACCGGCGCTTTTTGCTCGCCGAGCATCACAACATGCCGGGCATCGCCAGCGCCGCGACAGCCGTCGTCATCGGTCATGTCGCCGGCGGCACGAAGACGATTCGCGTCGGCTCGGGCGGCGTCATGCTCCCCAACCACGCGCCGCTCGTCATCGCCGAGCAGTTCGGTACGCTGGCCTCGCTCTATCCCGATCGGATCGATCTCGGCCTCGGCCGCGCGCCGGGTACGGATCAAACCACGGCGCGCGCGTTGAGGCGGGAGTTGCATGACAGCGCGGAGCGGTTTCCCGATGACGTGGTCGAGCTGCAGCGCTATTTCGCAGAGCCCGTCGCGGGCCAGCGCGTGCGCGCCGTTCCGGGAGCCGGCTTGAACGTGCCCATTTGGCTGCTCGGCTCGTCGCTGTTTTCCGCGCAATTGGCCGCAGGGCTCGGGCTGCCCTTTGCGTTCGCCTCGCACTTCGCCCCCGATCACCTGCTGACGGCGCTCAATCTCTATCGTTCGCAGTTTCGGCCGTCGGCGGCGCTGGCCAAGCCTTATGCGATGGTCGCCGTGAACCTGTTCGCAGCCGAGACCGACGCGCAAGGCGAGCGGCTCTTCACCTCGCTGCAGCAACAGTTCATCGCCCTGCGACGCGGCACGCCCGGGCAGCTGCCCCCGCCGGTCGACCAGCTCGATGCGTCGGAGATGGAATTGGCGGGCGTGCGGCACGCGCTCGCGTGTTCTGCCGTCGGCAGTCCGGAAACCGTACGCGCGGGGCTGGAGTCGATCATCGCCCAAACGCAGGCCGACGAGCTGATCTTGGCCGGGCAGATCCACGATCATGCGGCACGCCTACGCTCGTTCGAAATCGGGGCGCAGGTGCGGGACGAGATCGCGGCGGCTGGGCGGTAGCCGCGTCGGGCCGGAACCTGGCCCTTCGATTGCTGCTCGGTTCGGAGCGAATGCCTTGGTGAAACATTCGCCCAGCCGCGGGACTTCCCGCCGAGGAGCCGCCGATATGGATGCAATCGACCGAAAGCCGACACGCGGCGCAGCCGCTTTGTTGATCGCCGGGTGCCTGGGCTTTGCGACGTCAGCCGTCGCGCAGCACGCGGCGACGAACGTGGGCGCCTCCATGGTCCAGCCGCCGCAATCGCCAGCCAGCGGAGTGAGCGCCCACAATCCGGACAATATGCCGATCAAACGCCCGCAAAAACCGCCCCGCGATCCGATCGCCCGGCGCCCGCCCGCGAGCGACACAAAGCCGAAATGACGCGGCGCCGGCAGCCTGCCTCGCAAACATCGCCGAGATCCTGGCGACGCGGATCAGGCCGCCGCGAAGCGCAGAATTAGTTCACGGGCGCGGACGCGGGCGTCGGGGTGGCGGGGTCACCGAACGCGAGCCATTCGATATGGCGACGGACGTCTAACGGCCAGCCTGCGATCTGCGTCCCGAAGCGCGCGGGCTCGTCGGCAAACAAGGCGCGCGACGCCTCTTCGAAGTTCGGCAAATCGCCGGCCATCGCGGACATGAAGTGATAGGCCCGCTCATGCGCGGCACGCCTGGCATCTCGCTGCGCGTGCGTACGACGCGCCTCCTCGACGAGCTTGCGCAGCGCCACCGACGCGCCGCCCGGCTGCGCGCCCAGCCAATCCCAATGCCGCGGCAAGAGCGTCACCTCCCGCGCGATCACACCCAGTTTCGGCCGACCGCGCCCTCGCGGCGATGCAGCCTCGTCGGCATCCGAGGCCGCGCCTTCCGCGTCAGCCGCATCCACTGGTCCGCACGCGCCCGGCATGGCGCTCAAGCGTGCGCGTACCTCGTCGTCGGAGCCGCGTGAGTCGACGTCGACCGAGCGGCCCGTCCGATTGTCGAAGATGAGAACGGGACCCAGGGCGCCGTCCCCGGCGGTGAGCTGCTTGCCGGCCAACACGACGGTGGGCAACGTGCCCGACGCGACATGTCGATGGCCCTCGAAACAGGTGAAGAGGCTAGGTTCCGGTGACGCGGTGAGAGGTGACACGGCGATGCTCCGTCAGAGAAAGTGGTCGAATAATACCCGGATATAAATATCGCCGTAATAATACCCGGATGAAATTTATCTGCTTCGTCGCCGCTCCCCGGCTTCGTCCGTTTCGTCTCCTCACTCCGACGCTGCCGGCTCGCACACCCACCGCCCCACGTCTTTTTCATCCCCCATGGTTATGCAATGGGAATAAACAAGCTCCGTCCTCCAGTCATGCGTGTCGAGCGACGCGCCTCCATCGAAAGCGCGCCGTATCCCGCACGCATACGCGCTTTTCATTCCCACAGGAGGACGGAGATGGACCACGACGACGACCACAACGGTCACCCGGCAAATGACCGCCGCCGCTTTCTCAAATGCATGGCATGGGCCGGGGCGGGCACGCTCTGGACGATGCATGCCGGCGTCCTGCAGGCGCGCACGCTAGGCGGCGCGGCGGACGCCGACGCCGCGGCCGCCGATTTGAAAGACGCCACCTTTAGCTTCGTCCAAATCAGCGATTCGCATATCGGCTTCACCAAAGCGCCGAACCCGGATGTCGTCGGCACGCTCAAAGCATCGCTCGCTCGCATCGATGCGCAACGCGTGCAGCCCGACTTCATCATTCATACGGGCGACCTCACGCACCTTTCTCGACCGGACGAGTTCGACACCGTCAATCAGCTGATGCGCGGCTCGCGCACACACCGTGCGTTCTTCGTGCCCGGCGAGCATGACGTGATCGGCGACAACGGCGGCGAATTCTTCCGCCGCTTCGGCGAAAAGCAAACCGAGGGCGGGTGGTACAGCTTCGATCACCGCGGCGTGCACTTCGTCGCGCTCGTGAACGTCCTCAACCTAAAAGGCGGCGGCCTGGGCTGGCTCGGCCCGGACCAACTGGCGTGGCTCAAGCAGGACTTAAGCGCCCGTACGTCGGAGACGCCGATCGTCGTGTTCGCGCACATGCCGCTCTGGTCGCTCTATCCGTCATGGGGCTGGGGCACGGACGATTCGGGCGAAGCCATGGCGATGCTGCGTCGCTTCGGCTCGGTCACCGTGCTCAATGGGCACATCCATCAGATCCAGCAAAAGGTCGAAGGCAACGTCACCTTCTACACCGCGCGCTCGACCGCGTACCCGCAGCCCGCGCCCGGTGTCGGCCCCGGACCTGGGCCGATGAAGGATGTGCCGCCCGATCGGCTCGCGACCTACCTCGGCGTGCGCGAAGTGCGCCATGTGCAAGCAGGCCAAACGCTGGCCCTGACCGACGAGGCGCTTTCATGAAAAGCCATGTCAAAAAGAAACCGTTCGTCCCGGCCCGCCGCTCGATCGTGCGCGCACTGGCGCTAGCGCCGGCGGCTGTCTTCCTGGCCGTGCGCTCGATGCCCGACGCGCTCGCCGCTTCCTCCTCCGGCGGCGACACGGCCGGTGCGGTCCAGGGCGGGGCGACCTTTCGGATCGAGATTCATAACTTCGCGTTTTCTCCGAAGGCGCTCACGGTACCGGCCGGCGCTCGCATCGTCTGGACCAATCGCGACGACGAGCCGCATACGATCGTCAGCGCGGCCGGCGCGTTCAAGCCGTCGCACGCGCTCGATACGGACGACTCGTTCGAAACCGTCCTCGCCACACCGGGCACGTACGGCTACTTTTGCGGGATCCATCCGATGATGGTCGGCACCATCGTCGGGCGGTGAGCCATGAAGCCGCCCTGTTCCGCCCAGGCCATGACGTGGACGGCGGCGGGGCGCAGGCGCGGCGCGCCGCCGCCCGCCCGGCGATCGATCGGCGCGGCCGCGCCGCTTGGGAATAAACTGGACGCCTCTCCGGTATCGCAGCGGTCAACCAAGGAGGCGTCCCCGGTGGCCGAACCCGACAAGCCCGCGTCGCCAGCACCCGCGTCCGCGCCGAACGCGCGCGACGAAGCGGAGCGCAGCCGCCGCTTTCAGCAAGTGGCGTTGCCGCATCTCGACGCGGCGTACAACCTCGCGCGCGGGCTCAGCGGCAACGCCGGCGACGCCGACGACATCGTTCAGGAAGCTTTCATGCGTGCGTTTCGCTTCTTCGATACGTTCCGCGGCGAGAACGCGCGCCCCTGGCTGCTCGCGATCGTGCGCCGCACGTGGTACACCGAATGGCAGCGGCGCGCGCATTCCCGCGAGGTTGCGCCGTTCGACGACGACCTCGACGAAACCAGTGTGTTCGACGAAACCTGCGCCGTCTATGCCGATCCGCAAACGCTGCTGCTGCGCGGCGAACACGCGCGGCTCGTACGCGAAGCGCTGGAACAATTGCCGGTCGAGTTTCGCGAGGTGCTGATCCTGCGCGAGCTGGAGGATATGAGCTATCGCGATATCGCGGTCGTCGCCGATTTGCCGATCGGCACGGTGATGTCCAGGCTCGCGCGTGGCCGGCGCAAGCTCGCCGTGCTGCTTGCGCCGCTGCGCGAGGAACGCGCCGGCGGCGTCGACACGATCGCCAAGGAGGGTCCCGATGGACTGCAATGAAGCTCGCCCGCTCCTCGACGCCCGCATCGATAACGAACTGTCGGCCGCGGACGCGCGCCGCATCGAGCAGCATCTCGCGACGTGCGCCGAATGCCGGCGCGAAGCGCAGGCGCTGCGGGTCGTCAGCGAGGTCACGCGCTCGGCCGAGTATTTTCGTGCACCCGAAGCGCTGCGCGCTCGCCTGATCGCGGCGCTCCCGGCCGTCGAACCGGCGCCGGAACAGACAGCCGGCGCCGCGTTAAACGCCACGGAAATACCTGCGCCGACACGCCCGGGATCGCGCACCGACGAGACGCCGCCGCGCGAGCCGTCACAGCCCGACGCCCACCCGAAAGGGCACGCCGAGCGCCCCGGCTCCCGTTCGTTCGGCTGGGCTTGGGGTGCATGGCGCACGCCGCGCGGCGAACGGGCCGCAGGCACACGCGGGCGCGCCGCAACGTTCGGCTGGCCGGCGGGCGTCGCGATCGCCGCCGTCGCACTCGTCGCGAGCCTCGCGCTCGTTTCGCATCGTCCGGGCAGCACCGCCGCGCCGTTCGTGGACGAACTCGTCGCGAGTCACGTTCGCGCACAACTCTCGGGACACGACATCGACGTGGTCTCGTCCGACCAGCATACGGTCAAGCCCTGGTTCAACGGCAAGCTCGACTACGCGCCGCCCGTCGAGGACCTCGCGGCACAAGGCTTCACGTTGACGGGCGGGCGGCTCGACTACATCGACCATCGGCGCGTGGCCGTGCTCGTGTATCGGTATCGCAAGCATGTCATCGACGTCTACGTCATGCCCGAAGCGGACGCCCCGGCGCACCGCGCGCCGGCCGCCCTCTCGAGCGACGGCTACGCGCTCGCGCGTTGGAACGATCACGGTATGACGTGGTGGGCGGTCAGCGACGCGGAACCGGCCGTGCTCGACGCACTGCACGTGGCCCTCGCCACTCGGCTGGAGCACGTGCAGAACTCGCCGTCGTAGCGGCGTAGTCTGGCCGGCGGGCCGGCGCGCCCCACTATTCTTGCGCGACGGAAGGCGCGCGCGGCGCGAGCGTTTCGATAAGGTGCAGCAGGCGCGGCGGGTCGAGCGGCTTGACGAAGTGATGATGAAAGCCGGCTTGGCGGCTGCGATGACGGTCGGCGTCTTGTCCGTAGCCTGTCAGCGCGACGAACAAGCACCCGCGGCTCGCGCGCTCGGCGCGCAGCCGGCGTACGAGTTCGTAGCCGTCCATGCCCGGCAGCCCGATGTCGATCACGGCGATGTCGGGCTTGAACCGCGATACGATGTGCAGCGCCGCCGCCGGATCGCAAACGGCTTCCACCTGATGTCCGCACTCCTTGAGCAGTTCGGCTAGCGCTTCGATGCCGTCGACGTTGTCGTCGACGAGCAGCACCCGTCGCGCGCCGGTGTGCGCCCGTGCGGGAGCCGGCGCGTGGGGCGTACGGGGCGCCGGGCGGCGCGCGCCCTGCCGGCCAGGCACGCGAATGGTGAACGTACTGCCGAGCCCCGGCCCGTCGCTTGCCGCGACGACACTGCCGCCATGCATCTCCACCAAGTTCTTGACGAGCGCCAAGCCGATGCCAAGCCCACCCTCGGCGCGATCGAGGGCGCGCTTGCCCTGAAAGAACAATTCGAACACGCGCGGCAGCACGTCGTGTGCGATGCCCATGCCGTCATCGCTCACGCTGACGGCGATCATGCCGTTCGCTTCGAGCCGCGCGAGCAGTTCGACATGCCCGCCCGCGCTCGTGTAACGCGCCGCGTTCATCAGCAAGTTCGAAACGACCTGCGCGAGCCGCGTGGCATCGACGTCCCAGACGAGGTTCGGCTCGATGTCGATCACCAGCCGATGCTCGCGCTGCTCGATCAGAAAGTCCGCCATCTCGACCGCGTTCGCCAGCACTTCGTCGACGCTCACCGTGCGCGGCTTCAGCGCGATCTTGCCGCGCGTGATACGCGAGATGTCGAGCAAATCGTCGACGAGCCGCACGAGATGATCGACCTGCCGCGCGATGATGCTCTGCTCGCGCAACGTATTGCTGTCGGTGCGCATGCGCATGAGCCGCAGCGCCGTGACGATCGGCGAGAGCGGATTGCGCAGCTCATGGCCGAGCATGGCGAGAAATTCGTCTTTCGCGCGACTGGCTTCTCTTAATTCGGCGACGAGGCGCTCGCGCTCCGCGTGAGACTTCTCGAATCGCGTGCGGGCCCTCACCTGCTCGGTGACATCGACGGCCACGGCGATGACGCCGTCGATTGCGTGCTCGTGAAAAGACAGCGGTTCCAAGTGGAACGTGAAGTAGCGCGGCTCGAACGCGCCGTCGGCACGCGTCACGTCGATGCGCAAATCCTCTCTGACGATGCATTCGCCCTGCGCCAACGCCTGGGTCATCAGCGAGCCTATTTCCCCGCCGAGCCGTGCTTCGGCGAAGACCTCGGAAAACGGGCGGCCCGCGAGTTCGGCGCAACCCGCGAGCTCGCAAAAACGCGTATTGGCCAGTTCGAAGACATGCGCCGGGCCGCTCAACAATGCGGCCGCGACGGGGGCATTCATGAACAGCGCGTCGCGCTGGCGCTGAGCGGCCCGCAGGGTCGCTTCCGCCGCGTTGCGGCGTTCCACCTCGCGCTCGAGCGCCAGCGCCTTCTGCTGCCAAATCGCAACGAGGCGGTGCGTCTGCTTGTCGTCGGCTCCCGTCAACAGTTCGCTCGGCAGGACATGCGTATGAGCCGCGCAAATGTGTTCGAAAACGGGGCTGTGTTCCGCATTCGAAAAAAGGGCGTGCGGATAGGCGCAGAACAGCGTGAACGAGCAACGCTTCGCGAGTTCGTTCCAAAGCGTCTCGAGCCGAACCGCGGCATCATGCAAGCCCCGCTCGCACAGCAAGCTCACCATCTCGCCGAACGCGTGCACAGGACCGCCGGCTTGCACCGCCACGGATCCCATCAACGTGCCCACGGACGAGAAGAAGCGCGCTTCGTCGGGCCAGCCGTCGACCATGAAACGCGAGAGCACCTCGTCGGCGTCGAGCGCGACGAACCGCTGCGGGGGTGAGGCCAGCGCCGCCTCGCCTGCCTGCAGCGCCTGCAAGCGCGCGGTGACCGCCGAGAGATGCGCGCGCGTGGCGATGAGCACGGCGCGCCCGCCCGCGCGAAGCGCCCGGGCGGCGAACTCGGCGATCTCGCCGACGAGCAAGGACTCGGCGTGATAGAACCGAACGAAGTGCCCAGTATTGTGCTTGGGCGGGAAACAAGCATCGGCGGCTACTGCCATCTCGCATGACCTCGCGGCTCCGTGGCCGCTCTTCGGGAACGGGTGTCGACTCGACTCGGGAAAACTTGCCGGCGTCGCCCGATGATAGGCGCGTGAAGGGCGCTCCCCGTGGGGGAGCAGCAAGCATCGGACCCAAAGACGTGGATTTTTTCTAGGGCCACAACGCCGGGGAACGCTTGGCGGCGTTTAACGCTGCGCCTCGAGGGAAACGGCGATTCGGTCTGCCAGCTGTCCGAGTACGCGGCTCAACGCATCGGCAATTGCGGCCGAATCGCCCGAACTCATCGGCGCGCTTAACGAGACGGCCTGCGTCGCCACGGCTTTCGCCGGTTGGCCCGCGGTCAGGGTCCAACTGCCTTCGAGCGTCAGGCGACCGTTTGTCTTCGTGTTCGCGCGCAGATCGAGCACGGTCACGACGATGCCGCGCGCGCCGTCCGGAGCCGGCGCATCGGGCAGCACGAACGTACCGGCGGGCAGTCGCGCGAGCAGGTCCTGCGCGAGCGCTCGCCGCATCATCTGCCCGAGCGGCGCGCCCCATCGATCGGTGTCGCGCACGGTCAGCCGATGCTCGCCGTCCTGCGCGACGACCTCCGGCCGATCGAGCGCGGCCGGCACGCGCACGGCGCCCAATTGCACTGGAGGCATGGCGGCCGTCGCCAACGGCGCGCTCGCCGGCACGGCATCGAGCGAGAAGTACCGCGTCGGCGGGCTGTGGCCGCAGCCGGACAATGCGCTCGCCAAGGTCATCGTCAGCAGCAACGGGAGCGAAAAATTGGGTACACGCCGCATCGCCCTCGTCGCGCCGCCGGCCGGCCGGCTCGACCGCGCGAGCGGTTCGCACTGCGCGGGGCAACGGCTGGCAAGCGCCGCCTTGATCGTCGGATTCATTGGCCGCCTCCTCCCTTGCCGCGCACGAGCGCTTCCGGATGTCGATCGAGATAATCGGCGAGCGCGCGCACCGAGCGCGCCATATCGGTCAGCTGGCGCAGCGCTTCGGGCAGATCGTTTTGACGCAT
>NZ_JBQCHR010000045.1:0-2643 GCF_051954495.1 Trinickia sp. | reverse complement strand
CAGCCCCCGCGCACGCCGGCGGTCGGCGGCGGCGGCCCGCGCGGCCCGCCAATCGGCGTAGACCCACCGCGGCGCCGCGCCCCTGGCGCGGGCCAGCGCAACCTCGACTGCGGCACGCGTGCCCGGCGCATCGACCGCCGCCAGCGCTTGTGCGTACAACAAGGCCGGTTCGGATTTCTGCCGAGCGACCGGATGAACGGCGAACAGACGTTCCAACGTCTCTTGCGCGGCCGTGGCTTCGCCGTTGGCAAACTGCGCTCGCGCGAGACCTTCGAGCAAGTCCGGATCGGATGCGAACGGCCCACTGGCCGCCTCGCGATAATGCCCGAGCGCTTCGGCCGCATTGCCCGCATCGAGCAGCGCGGCAGCGAGCCGCATGCGATGCGCGACCGTAGGCGCGCGGTCGAAATCCGTGCGCGCCTCGCGCACCGCCCGGTCAGGATCGACTAGCTGCGAGAAGGCCCGCGTTGCCGCCCTCGCCCCACGCGATTGGCGCAGGCCCGGCAAGTAAACGACAAACAAGTAGACCAAACTGCCAAGGCCTGGAAACAGAAACAAGATCAGCAGCCAGTACATGTTCTGCCGGGAACGGACGGCGTGCACCGCGAAGATCACGGCGATGATGACAGAGAGGCTTATTCCGAAAATGCGCATTGACGAGAAGATCGATCGTAGTTCGTGGCCAACAGCCGACGACACGCCGGCGAATCGGTGGAACATCATTGTGACAGAAGGTGTATTCGCTCAATGCGACGACACAAACGTCGTATCCTCAAATGCGGGAATAGCAAAAGCCGCCTTCATGCGCTTCACCTCGGCCGCCGGCGTCAACCCGAACAGCCGCTTGAACTCGCGGCTGAACTGCGATGCGCTCGTGTAGCCCACGGCGTGGCTCGCGGCCTCGGCGGTAAGCTCGCGGCGAACCATCAGCAGTCTAGCTTGATGCAGGCGCGTGGATTTGACGTACTGCATCGGCGAAACCTGCGTCATCTGCTTAAAGTGACTATGAAAGCTCGGAACGCTCATACCCGCCTCTTTCGCCAGCCTCGCCACGTCGAGCGGCTGCGCGTAGGCGGCATGAATGAGCCGCAGCGCTTTACCTATCCGACCGAACTGGCCGCGCATGGCCAGCGCCTCTCTCATCGAGCTGCCTTGCGCGCCGGTAAGCACACGAAAGTATAGTTCGCGCAGCAGCCCGTGCCCCAATACGGCCGCTTCGAGCGGGCGTTGCATCGCTTCGAGCAGGCGCAAGACCGACGATTGCATGGCGTCGTCGATCGGCGTGGACATCATGCTGCGAGGCGGCTGCACGGGTTCGGCCACCCCTTCGCGATCGATCTGTGCCGCGAGTTCGGCCGCCATGGCGAAATCGAGGTGCAGATAGAGCGCGAGCAGCGGGCGCTCGGGGGTGGCGTCGGTCTCCATCGTAAATGGCACAGGGATCGACACGGCCAGGTATTGACGCTCGTCATACAGATAGAGTTCATCGCCGAAGCAGCCACGCTTGCGGCCCTGACAAACGATCACGATGCCCGGATCGTACAAAACGGGCGTGCGCGACAGTGCGCGATTCGAACGCAGGATACGGACGCCGGACAAGGGGGTGAGGTTATACCCCTCTTCAGGCGCCAACGCATGCAGCAGCGCAACGATGCGTTTCTGGCTTCGAGCGGGCAAATCGGGGCGTGGCGGAACTCTGCGGTCAGCGCTCATAGCTTTGTGCAAGAAAATCAGCGGAAATCGCCTGTTTTGGCTTCTTCGGCGAGACTAGTATGCACTTCCTGAACCACATTTGGGAGGATGCAGTCATGACAACCGGCAAAACGCTGCTCATCACCGGCGTCAGCAGCGGCTTCGGCCGTGCCCTCGCACAAGAGGCGCTGACCGCAGGACACACCGTCGTCGGCACCGTGAGAAGCGAAAAGGACAGGCGCGATTTCCAATCGATGTCCGCGCACTCGGCATTTGGACGCGTGCTCGACGTAACCCATTTCGACGCCATCGACGGCGTCGTGTCGGATATCGAGTCAACGGCCGGGCCGATCGACGTGCTCGTCAATAATGCGGGGTACGGACACGAGGGCGTCATGGAAGAATCGCCGCTGTCGGAAATTCGCCGTCAATTCGACGTGAACGTATTCGGCGCGGTGGCCATGATGAAGGCGGTCTTGCCGTTCATGCGCGCGCGCCGGCGTGGCCACATCCTGAATATCACGTCGATGGGCGGTCACATTACGATGCCGGGCATCGCCTATTACTGCGGCAGCAAGTTTGCGCTCGAAGGCATTTCCGAGGCCCTCGGCAAGGAAGTGAAGCCTTTCGGCATCCATGTGACGGCGGTAGCCCCGGGTTCCTTCCGCACCGACTGGGCGGGCCGCTCGATGAAGCGCACGCCTCGCTCCATCGCCGACTACGACGCCGTCTTCAATCCGATTCGCCTCGCGCGTGAGGAGAAAAGCGGAAAACAACTGGGCGACCCAACGAAAGCGGCGCGGGCGATGCTCGCGGTGATCGCCGCGGAACGCCCGCCCGCCCATCTCTTGCTCGGCAGCGATGCGTTGAATCTCGTACGCGCCAAATTATCGGCATTGGACGACGAGATTCGCGCGTGGGAAACAGTCACTGTCTCGACGGATGGCTGAT
>NZ_JBQCHR010000044.1:0-42510 GCF_051954495.1 Trinickia sp. | reverse complement strand
CGTCAGGCATCTTGCGGCGCTTTTTGGCTGCGTACGCCGAGGGGTGGACGGCTCGAATTTGAGCGGCGCGGCTCAGGGATATTTTCGTCGCGCATGGATGACGTTTAGCACTGTGACCTCGGTGGGGCCGTCTTCGATGATAGTTGCATGGCACGCAATTTTTCCAGCGTCAAAAGTTGCATGATGTCCGCCCGTCTCGCCGATCCGAAGCCATCGCGCAATAATATCTGATTGGGACAAGTAACTGTTATCTGTCGATCCATTGACGAGAGAGCCGGTGAGACGGCGGCTGGCTCGAGCGGTAAGCCGGCGCGGTAAGTGTGAATTAGCTCGGTCATCAAGAAGTCCATTGCGAAGACGGGGAGCCGTCGGAAAGCGCAAAGTACTCCTCTTTTAACCGCATAGCGTCGCCTAAGCGAGCTTCTAGGACCGACGGAGCCCCGCGTCGTGCCGGGGCCGTCGATATAGCGGCGACTTAAGCGGAACGCGGCTGCCGCTTCTGCTCGATGTTGGGCAGGAACATCGTCAGAATGCCGATCAGCGGCAGGAACGAGCAGACCTTGTACACGTAGCCGATGCTCGTTGCGTCGGCCAAATCGCCGAGCACGGCGGCGCCCACCCCGCCCAGGCCGAATGCAAACCCGAAGAACAGGCCCGCCACCATCCCGACGTTCCCCGGGATGAGTTCCTGCGCGTAGACGATGATGGCCGAGAACGCCGAGGCCAGCACGACGCCGATGACGACCGTCAGCACGCTGGTCCAGAACAGATTCGCGTACGGCAGCATCAACGTAAACGGCGCGACGCCCAAGATCGACGCCCAAATCACGTACTTGCGCCCGATGCGGTCGCCGATCGGCCCGCCGATGATCGTGCCCGCCGCCACGGCGGCCAGGAAGACGAACAAGTGGATCTGCGCGGCTTGCACCGACAGATGGAATTTATCGATGAGGTAGAACGTGAAGTAGCTGTTCAAGCTCGCCAGGTAGAAGTACTTGGAGAAGACGAGCAGCACCAGCACGCCGACCGCCAACGTTACCCGCGACTTCGACAGCGTCGGATGCACTGCCCGCGCGCCGGCCTTCTTTTTGGTCGCCGGGTGGCGGCTATACCAGCGGCCGATGTTGGCGAGTACGACGATCGCCACCAGCGCGGCCACCGAGAACCAGGCAATGCTGCGTTGGCCGTGCGGAATGACGATCAGCGCGGCAAGCAGCGGCCCGAGCGACGAGCCCGCGTTGCCGCCCACTTGGAACAGCGACTGCGCGAGACCGTAGCGCCCGCCCGAGGCCATGCGCGCCACGCGCGACGATTCCGGGTGAAACACGGACGACCCGCAGCCGACGAGCGCCGCGGCGACCAGCAGTACGCCGAAGCTCGGGGCCATCGACATCAGCACCAGCCCCGTCAACGTGAAGCCCATGCCCACCGGCAGCGAATAGGGCTGCGGGCGCTTGTCCGTATAGAGGCCGACGAGCGGCTGCAGCAGCGACGCCGTGATCTGGTAAGTCAGCGTGATGAGGCCGATCTGAGCGAACGACAGCGAAAAGTTCTGCTTCAGCATCGGGTAGATGGCCAGGATCAGCGACTGAATCATGTCGTTGAGCAGATGCGAGAAGCTGATGGCGCCGAGCACCGAGTAGACGGTACGCGGGACGGGACTTGCCGTGCCGGGGGCCGCGCTAGCCGGTGCAGCGGAGGCATCCGTAGCGAGGGCGTTCTTATTGAGGGTCGTTTGCATCGTGGGCTAGGGAAGTGGGAAAGCGACGGTATTCACCCGCCGGCCGGCGAGGCGGGCCGGGCGTTTCATTCGGGGCGTTCCAATCGTCTTACTTGCGTACGCTACGAGTTTAGTTTGTCCTGAAATGAATAATCGGACAAAGTTTGTCTTGTTTGAGACATCCGCGGCGTGGGTCCGCGTGCTCCCAGTCCTGTGCTTCGATGGCAACAAGGGCCAGAACAATGGCCCGATGCGAGCGGTAGCCGTCTGCGTAGCGATTCTCTCCCTGGAAGAAAAGCGAAGCGAGCAATATTGATCGCGCTGCCGCTTGTCGCCGTGCCGCCTTTTTGGCGAGTTATAAAGCGTCTGGCGCGCCACGAGCCGCCACACCGGGTTTACATCCTTCGCCGTGAGCTAAAGAACCGCGGCGTCGATGCCGTTGACCCGAGAAGGTAAACAAGGCTTTTGCCGTCCCACCCACGGCGGCAGGTGATAAGAAAGGGGATTCATATGAAGGCAGTATCGCTGGGCAGGCGTTCCGGTGCGGGGTTTGTTCCGGACAGCACGGGGGCCGGCGGCCGTGGGCACAAGCGCGCGGCGAAGAGCAAGTTGAGCGGTTTGTCGGTGAAGGCGTCGCTGCGTTTGGCATTCGCGGTGGTGCTCGTCGGCACGCTCGTGATCGGCGTGTTCTCGCTCGCGCAGATCGAGCGTCTGAACGGCTCGATCAAGTCGATCTACGAACAGGGCCACGTCGCCAGCCGCGCGGCGGAAGAAGTCCGAGCGAACGTCCTGCGCGCGAGCCGCGCGCAAAAAATGCTGCTGACGGCCACCACGGCCAAGGAGCGCGACGAGCTCGGCGCCGACATCGAAAAGGGCCTGTCGGCCATCAACGGCGAAGTGGCGACGCTGCAGCAGTACACCGATCCGTCCGATGGCGAAGGATTGGCCGAACAGAAAAAGTTTTCAGCGGCCGTCACGACTTGGGCCGGGCACCTGCGTGATTTCGTGACGCTCGTGAAGGCGCAGTCGCTCGACCTGTCGCAGATGAACTGGCAAGTCGGCATGCAAGACGTGTCGCTGCTCGTCGAAACGGGCAAGCTCGAAAAATCCGTCGACGACCTCGTCCAGCGCCGCGGCGCCGAAGCAAAATCGACGATCGAGAAGTCGGCCTTCATCTTCAAGTCGTCGTTCGTGATGATGGCGGCGATGACCGTCGGCCTGATCGTGCTTGCGTTCGTCGTCAGCGAAGCCGTGGTGCGCCGTCTCACGCGTCAGCTCGGCGGCGAACCGGCCTACGCGAAGGAAATCGCGAGCCACATCGCGGCCGGCGATCTGTCGAACCGCATTGCGCTCGCGAAGAAGGACAACTCGAGCATGCTGTACGCGCTGTCGGAAATGCAGACCGGGTTGGCCGCGACCGTGGGCGAGATCGCGGCGAGCGCCGAAGCGATCTCCTCGGCCGCGAGCGAGATCTCGATGGGCAACCTCGACCTGTCGCAGCGCACCGAGATGCAGGCCGTGTCGCTCGAACGCACGGCGACGAGCATGGAACAGCTCACCTCGACGGTGAAGCAAAACGCCGACAACGCGAAGCAAGCCAGTTCGCTGGCCAACAATGCGTCGGAAATCGCCTCGACCTGCGGCGGCGTCGTCTCGCGCGTCGTCACGACCATGGGCGAGATCAACGACAGCGCCAAGAGCATCGGCGACATCATCGGCGTGATCGACGGCATTGCGTTCCAGACCAACATCCTTGCGCTGAACGCGGCCGTGGAAGCGGCGCGGGCGGGCGAGCAGGGCCGCGGCTTCGCCGTGGTGGCCGGCGAGGTGCGCAGCCTCGCGCAGCGCAGCGCCGCGGCGGCCAAGGAGATCAAGACGCTCATCAACACGTCGCTCGAGCGCGTCGCCAACGGCTCGAGCCTCGCGCAAGACGCGGGGCAGACGATGGATGAAGTGGTCAAGGCCGTGAAGCGCGTGACCGACATCATGGGCGAGATTTCGGCCGCGTCGTCCGAGCAAAGCGCGGGCATCGAGGAAGTGAATCTGGCGGTGACGCAGATGGACGCGGGCACGCAGCAAAACGCCGCGCTCGTCGAAGAAGCGACCGCCGCCGCGCGCTCGCTCGACGATCAGGCGCAGGCGCTCAAGCGGCTGGTCGGCCAGTTCAGGCTGCACGCTAACCGCTAACCGCTGACCCGAGCGGCGGGCCTCTGTCGGGCCCGCCCGCTTCCTAGCTGTTCAATGCGCTGGGGATACGATCACCGTACAGGTCGTTCCCGCCGCCAGCACGAGCCCATCCGGAATGGTGTCGATGTGGATCCGCACGGGTATGCGCTGCGCGAGGCGCACCCAGTTGAAGGTCGGGTTCACGTCGGCGACGAGCTCGCGGCTTTGCGGATTGTCGCGGTCGTAGATGCCGCGCGAGATGCTTTCGACGTGGCCTTGCAGCACGCCGCCGCTCATCAGGCGAATCCGAGCCTTGTCGCCGATCCTCACGCGCGGCAGCTTCGTTTCCTCGAAATAGCCGTACACCCAGAACGAATGGCTATCGACGATGGCGAGTTTGGGCGTGCCGGCCGTCGCATAGTCGCCCCGAAACACCGACAGATTCGTCACGTAGCCGTCGACAGGCGAGACGATCGTCGTGCGCGAGAGGTTCAGCTTGGCGGCGTCGAGCGCGGCGAGCGCCTGGCGGTAGAGCGCCTCGGCGCTCGATGCGGCGCTCGTGGCGTTTTCGCGGTTTTCCTTCGATACGACGAGGCTGTCCATGTCGGCTCGACGCGCCGCGTCGGCGCGTCGCATTTGCCAGTCGGCGCGTCGGGCCGCCACGGCGGCTTCGGCCTGTTCGACGGCGACTTGATAGTGGGCCGGGTCGATGCGCATCAGCACTTGTCCCTTTTTCACGAACATGTTGTCCGCGATCGGCAGTTCGACCACCGCGCCCGAGACGTCGGGCGCGACGTTCACGATCTCGGCGCGCACGCGGCCGTCGCGTGTCCACGGCTCGTCCATGTAGTGAACCCAAAGCGTGCGGCCGATTGTCAATGCGAGCACGACGAGCACTGCCGTCGCGATGAAACCGATGATGTGTCGAAGCGTCATGATGGTGTTGGGGCGAAAGAGCGCTCAGCGATAGACGGCGAGCCCGAGGGCGCCGCAGACGCAGGCGAGCAGGCTGGCGCGAAAGAGCGCCGGGTGCCAGACAAAGCGGTAAAGCCCGACGCTCGCGAGGAGGCGATCGACGAGCCAAGTCAGCGCTGCGCCGCCGATGCAGAGCGGCACGAGCGCGGGCAGGTAGGCGCCGAGGACGGCGATTTCACGTGACATTAGGGTGCTCCTTCATGCCGGTGCCGCGGCGTGGGTGGGCGCCGCGCCCGCATAGCGCGCGAGCGGCGATTGCGGATCGAGCAGCGCCGTGCGCACGAAGTGCAGATAGCTCAGGATCCGTTGCAGACGGCGCCGGTCCTCCCGTGGCGGGGCGAACGTGGCGAGCGCCTGTTGCGTCGCGGCGATCGCATCGAAATTGGCCGCTAGAGCGGCGTCAAGGCGCGCGTCGGTCGGCCGCGAGAACAGCGCTGTCAATGCCTTGCCCGAGCGCGCGATGCCGCGCCGCCACGGCATCGTGGCGGCGTAGCGCGCATCGCTCGGCAACGCGGCCAATTCGCGGCGCAGGTCGATGACTGCGTGGCCCACTTCGAGTACGGCGATCAGCCAGGCGAGCGCATCGCGCTGGGCCTGCGGTTCCTGCTCGAGCAGCGCATGAGCTTGGAAGGCGAGATCGCGCGCCCGGCTCTCGAAACGGCCCCGCACGCGCGCAAGCGGCGCTCGGCAGGCGAGCACGACTTGGCGCCGCAAGTCGGCGAGCAGATGGCCGCGCAGCCAGGGCGTCGACGGCGGCAGCAGGACCGCGAACGCGACCGCGCTGGCGACCATCGACAGGATCAGTGCGATCGCATCGTTCGCGAAGCCGGCGGGATCGTAGTGCACGATGTTATCGGGGGCCGCCAGCACGCAAAAGAAGATGCAGTAGCCGGCGCCGTAGCCCGCGAGCTTCGATCGCGTCGTCATGAAAATGCCGAGCGCGAGCGGCGGCGTGAGCGCGGCGCACAGCAGAGCAAAACCGTCGATGCGCGGATACACCCAGAACACCACGACGAAGCCGACGAGTGCGGCGAGCACCGTGCCGAGCGTCATTTGAAACGCCATGCGCGTGGGGCGCGGCGAGGACGACGCGAGCGCGCAGACGGCCGCGGCGTTCAGCACGAGCATGCCGCCGTTCGGCCAGGCCGTCGCGATCCAGAACGCGCTCAGCGCGCCCATCACGATCGCGCCGCGCACGCCGGCCACCCATGTCAGCACGGCGTTGGTTTTCGGTTCGTAGCGCTCCGGGGAACGCTCGCGTTCGTGCGTCGTTGCGGCGAGCGAGGCGTAGGTGAGCGCGTAGGCGTGCATGTCGTCGACGAAGCGGTAGAGGAGTTCCGCGCCCGTATCGAAGTCGAGCAGCGGGAACCCTGCTCGTTGGGCCAACGCGGCGCGGGTGTCGCGCACGCGTCGCGGCAACGCAGCCCTGAACGCTTCCAGCTTGCGGGCCGAGAGCGCGGCGTCCGCGGCCGTCAGCACGGGCTCGTCCGGCGGGACGAGAAGCGGCGCCAGTTCCTTGAAATACGGCTCGAGTGCGTCCACGGCTTCTATCGCACCGGCCCCGCGCAATCGGTTCATCAGTTGATGGAGCGCGTGAAATCGCGTCGAGGCCGTCATGAACTCGCTGTTCAGTCGAGCGAGGCGGCCGCCGCGGCCGCGCGTTTCCGGGCCTTCGAATACGGCAACGCTGCGCATGGCCTCGAACCCGACGATCTCGGTGAGAAAGCGTGCGTTCGTGCGTTCGATCTGGGCGCGTTCGACGCGTCCCGACAGCGCGGCCGCGACGTATTCGACGAATGCCGAAAATCGCGCGCGCACGGTGGAGCGCATTTGCAGGCTCGCGTACTGCGGCAGCACGAGCGCGCTGACCACGCCCGCGCACAGCACCCCGAGCGTGACTTCGGCTGCCCGCGTGAGCGCCGACAGAAAGGCGCCGTCCGGATGCTGAGCGGCGGGAATGCCGATCAATGCCGCTGTATACCCCGCAAGCAAGAAGCCATACGAGCGGAAGTTGCGGTTGCGCGCGGCGCCGGCAGTGCAGATGCCGGTCCATATCGCCAGCGCGCCGAGAAACAACTCGCGCTGCGGCGCGAAGGCGGCGATCAGGACCAGCGTGGCGACAAGACCCACGAGCGTGCCGCCGATCCGGTAGAAGCTCTTGGCGAGGACGGCGCCGCTTTGCGGCTGCATGACGATGAAGACGGTGGTCATCGCCGTGCGCGGCTGCGGCAAATCCAGCCGCATGGCGATCCAGAGTGCGAGAAACGCGGCGGTCAGCGCTTTGAACAAATAGATCCAGGTGCGCCCGTCCGCACGCGCCCATTCGACGATGGCCGCTTGCAGCGCGGGCAGCGATCGCGGCGAGGGGAATATGGGTTCGGCCATGGCGCGCCTGCTATCGAGACTCGCCGCTCGGCTCGGCGGCTTGGTGTCTTGCGATGGGCGCGCCCTGGGACGAGGCATGCGCGTTCGAGCGATGCGACGTAGGCTGCATCTCGTCCGTGCCGGGGGCTTCGGCCGGCGTGGCAAGACCGCCGCCGAGCGCGCCCATGAGCGAGGCGTAGGCGGCGAGCCGAGCGGCGCGGATACTCGCGACGCGCTGCTGCGCGGTGAGCCATTGGGTCTCGCTCACGATGACGTTGACGTAGTCGTTCAGGCCCCGCTTGAAGCCGACCTGCGCGAGTTGATAGCTGCGCTGCGCGGCCGTGGCCGAGCGCAATGCGTCGCCTTGTTGCGCGTCGAGCGAACGCAATTGAACGATTCGATCGGCGATTTGTTTGAGCGCCGACACGACCGAGGCATTGTAGTGCTCGACGGCCTCGTCGTATCCCGCCGCGGCGGCGCCCAGCTTGCCGCGCAGCGCGCCGCCTTCGAAGATCGGCAGCGAGAGCGCCGGCCCCGCCGTCCAGCCCCCGTTGGCCGCATTGAGGAACTGAAACAACGGGCCGCCGGCGGCAAACCCGCCGAGCGTCGCGACCAGATTGATGTTGGGGTAAAAAGCCGCATGCGCCACGTCGACGCCGCGCGCGGCGCCGGCCACGGCCCAGCGCGCCGCCACCACGTCGGGGCGGTGGCCGATCAGCTCCGCCGGCAGCATCGAGGGCAGTGCGACCGCGGCATCCAGCGCGAGCGCGGGGCGCGCCAACGCGGCGCCGGCCCCGGGACCTTTGCCGGTCAACGCCGCGAGCTGGTTACGGTCCAGTTCGATCGCTTCGTTCAGCGCCTCGATTTGTCGCTCGTACTCGGGCAACGGCGCTTCGGCCTGACTCACTTCCAGCTGGGTGCCGATCCCGCCCCTTAGACGGCGCGAAGCCAGGTCGCGCAATTCGTGTTGACGCGCGAGCGTATCGACGGCGACATCGCGCAACGCGAACTGCTTCGAGAAGTCGACGTAGGCCCGCGCGAGATTGACCTCGAGTTCGAGCCGAGCGGCCCGCGCGTCGGCCGCCCGCGCGTGCGCGGCGTCCAGGGCCTGCTCGTGCGCGCGCTCGTCGCCGCCCCAAAGATCGAGGCGGTAGGACAATCCCAGCGTGCCCGTATTGTTCCACGTGTTTTGGTTCGCCAGCGTCCCCGGCCCGTAGTAGAGCGGGTTGTCCGGCCAGTGCTCGCGTGTGACGGACAGGTTGCCCGTCACGTGCGGCGCCAGTTCGGCAGCCGCCACGCCGGCGAGCGACTGCGCCTGGCGCACGCGCGCATCGGCTGCGGCGAGTGTCGGGTTGCCTGCGACGGCGTCGGCCATCAGCGTATCGAGTTGCGGATCGCCGTATGCGCGCCACCAATCCGCGTCGGGCCAGTTGGCGCTACGATCGGCCGCGCGTACGGCGGCGCCCACGTCGAGCGAGGCGGGCTCGAGCGCCTGTCGCTGCGGGGCGATTCCGCCTGTTCCGGCGCAGCCGGCTATTATTAGCGACATTGCAAGAAAGGCGGCTGCGATGCGTAGGTTGGCGATCGGCAATCGCACGATTTTCTCCCTCGGCGACGTTATTTGACGCAACCGATTATATTTTTCGCGGGATTGTCGAATAAGCCGTAAGGATGTAATGGATCTTTACCTGGGTTGAGATAATCGGCTTTGCGAAACGTGCAACAATCGCGCCGCAGAGACATGACAGAGGTGGGTATGGATACGCTCCAAAACATGCGCGTTTTCGCGCGCGTCGTCGAATCCGGCAGTTTCACGGCCGCGGCGCAGCATCTGAACACCACGACCGCTTATGCGTCGCGCGCGGTGTCGGATCTTGAAGCGCACTTGCACACGCGTCTGCTCAATCGCACGACGCGCCGGATCGCCCTGACCGAGGCGGGGGAGCGCTATCTGCAACGCTGTCAGCAGATCCTCGCCTACGTCGAGGAGGCCGAGGCCGAGGCGAGCGACGCGCACGCGCGGCCGTCGGGCAAACTGCGGCTGCATGTGTTGGCCAGCTTCGGCACGCATTACATCGTGCCGGCGGTCGGCCGCTACCAGCGGCGCTACCCCGACGTCTCCGTCGAGATGACCCTCGCTCAGCGAATTCCGGACCTGCTCGACGAGGGGTTCGACGTATCCGTCGTGCTCGGCTACGATCTGCCCGATTCAGGCCTGATTTCGCAGCGGCTCGGCAGTGTATTTAGCATCGCGTGCGCCGCACCTGCTTATCTCGAGCGCCGCGGTGTGCCGCGCACGCCGGCCGATCTGGCGAACCACGACTGCCTGCGGATCGTCACCCCGGCATCGGTGTTCGACAAATGGAATTTCGATGGTCCGAACGGCGCGGAGACATTCAGCGTGCCGGACGCGGTCTTTCAGGTGAACAGCGCGGATTCGATGGCCGTAGCGGTGCGCGAGGCGATGGGGATCGCCGTGCTGCCGATGTATTCGGCAATGCGCGGGCTCAGGAGCGGCGAATTGGTCTGGATATTGCCGGAGTACACGTCGATGCCGCTCAATATCTACGCGCTCTATCCGTCGCGGCAATACCTCGATGCGAAGATCCGCACGTGGGTCGATTTCCTGCACGATGAATTGCCGGCCACGCTCGCCGCCGATCAGGCCGCGTTGAAGGAATTCGCGCGCACGTGAGAGCGCCGCGCGTTCCTCGCGCGGTCCGCGCCGGCTCGGCGGGCCGGCCAGTAACGGCGGGCGGCGGACAATGCCGCGCCCGACGGCGTGCTAACGCGGCACCTAATGCCGCGTACGCCGCCAGTCGAGCATGTGATGCTCGGCCATCCAGTGGTGAATCATGCCTTCGCCGTTGTGATCGCGCTTATATGAGCGCGACTCGAATACCGTCAACGCCAGCAGCACGAGCAGCCCGACGGCGAGCCCGACAAGCCCGGCAATCGATTCAGCGTCCATGGCAGCCTCCTTTCGCGATTGGGGTCGCGCAACTACATACTAGGACAAGAGAGGCCACATGGAGGGTATGGAGGAGAGGCTAGTCTAGCCGCGCTCCTGCACGCACACCCAAGGGGAAACGACGACAGCCCAAAGCTCTGGATTGCGCTTTGCGAAATCCGCGGCGGTTTCGGCCTGCATGCGCTCGACTAGGCCCGAGGAGAGCCACTGCGCGACTTGCGCGCTGTCGTCTTCGGCGATGGCGGCCGCGACCGTTACGAGGTCCAGATCGCGGGCCACGCGCAGCAGCATGCCGCGGGCAAAGAAGCGTTCGAGTTCTGGCCAGTCGATTTTCGCCGTTTCGGCGAGCAGCTTCAGGTAAAGCGGGCTGTGGCCGGTACTGGCGGCGGGGCGCTCGGGGGCAGTCATGAGGGGCGGGCGTCAAGGGGCGGCAAGGGCCGTCACTATAAACCATGGCGGTGCGGCGCGACATCGCGGCGTTTCTGCGGTCGGTCAAGGATCCCTTAAGGTTGCGCGACTACAATCGGCCGCAATTGCGCCGCGGCGCTCGGGCCCTGGTCGATTCGGGCCGACGCGTCGCGCCATCTCATTCGTCTATCCAAAAGGACACCCCCATGGCCGGCCAAGTCACCCTTTCGAAATACGATCCGTTTGCCCGCTTCCTGCATTGGCTCGTCGTGCTGCTGCTCTCGGCGCAATACGTCGTGGCGTGGACGATGCCTGACATCCATCGCGGCACGCAGCCCGTCGGCTTGATCAACGTTCACCTTGTGCTGGGCACTTCCATCATCGCCGTCATGATCTTGCGCGTGCTGTGGCGCTTGCTGCGTGCGGAGCCCCGCCCCGTGGACGGCAGCGCGTTCATGCGCAGCGTGTCCAATCTCACGCATGGGCTGCTCTATCTGCTGTTGATCGTGCAGCCGCTGATGGGGTGGGCGAACGCCTCGTCGCGCGGCTGGCAGGTAACGCTCTTGGGCCTGAAGCTGCCCGCGCTTTCCCCGACGGGCTCCTCGATCGGCCATGCGCTCGGCGACGTTCACGGCGTGCTGTCCTGGGTCATGCTCGGGCTGATCGGCCTGCACGTACTCGGCGCGCTCTATCACCACTTCGTGCTGCGCGACAGCGTGATGCGCCGGATGGCGTAGTGCACGCGCCGGGGCGCATCGGGACGACCCGTTACCCTAGCGTGCGCAGTTCGCGGCGCACGATTTTGCCGGTCGCCGTCATCGGCAGGTTTTCCACGAAGGCGATCGCGCGCGGATATTCGTGTGCGGCCAACCGGGTGCGAACGTGTTCTTGGATCTCGCGTACAAGCATGTCGCTGGCCGCGAACCCTTCGTTCAGCACGATGAACGCCTTGACGATTTCGGTGCGCGTCGCGTCGGGCACGCCGACCACCGCGGCCATGCGCACGGCCGGATGCCCGAGCAGACAGTCCTCGATCGGCCCCGGGCCGATCCGGTACCCGGCGCTCGTAATGACGTCGTCGTTCCGTCCCACGAAGCGAATGAAGCCGTCGGCGTCCATGACGCCGATATCGCCCGTCACGAGATACTCGTCCGCGAACTTCTCGCGCGTGGCGTCGGGGTTGCGCCAATAGCCGAGAAACATGACAGGGTCGGGCGCATGAATGCCGATGTTGCCCTCCGCGCCGGCCGGCAGGACGCGGCCCGCATCGTCGACGATCTGAACGCGATGGCCGGGCACGGCCTTGCCGATCGAGCCGATGCGCGGTTCGAAGAGCACGCTGCACGAACTCACCACGACATTGCATTCGGTCTGGCCGTAGAACTCGTTGAGCGTGACGCCCAATTGCGCGCGGCCCCATTCGATCAGCTCCTCGCCGAGCGACTCGCCCCCGCTCGACACGGCGACGAGGGACAGCGCATAACGCTCGCGCGGCCGTTCGACGGTGCGCAGCATCTTCAGCGCGGTCGGCGGCAAGAACGCGTGCGTGACGCCGTGGCGGGCCATCAGATCGAAGGCGGCGTCGGCGTCGAACTTCTCGAAACGGCGCGCGAGCACCGGAACGCCGTGATGCCAGGCCGGCAGCAACACATCGAGCAAGCCGCCGATCCACGCCCAATCGGCCGGCGTCCACATCAGCCGCGCTTGTTCGGGGAAAAACGCTTGCGGCATCTCGACGCCGGGCAGATGCCCGAGCAGCACGCGATGGGCGTGCAAAGCGCCCTTGGGCTTGCCCGTCGTGCCCGAGGTATAGATGATGACGGCCGGGTCGTCGGCGCGCGTATCGGCCGGCTCGAACACGCGCACCTCGTGCTCGAGCGACGGCCAGAACGGCAGCACGCCGTCGGCTTCGAGCGGCCGGGTGTCGCCGTCGATGCAGTAGATCGTCTTCAGCTCGGGCAACGAATCGCGGATCTGCAGGATCTTTTGCAGGCCGGCGCAATCGGTGACGAGCGCGACGGCGCCGCTGTTCGACAGGCGGTATTGCAGCGCTTCGACGCCGAACAGCGCAAAGAGCGGCACCGCCACGGCTCCGAGCTTGTAGGCCGCCAGATGAGCGAGCGCCGTTTCGGGCGCTTGCGGAAGGAAAATCCCGACGCGTTCGCCGCGCGCCACGCCATGCCGCTCGAAGCTGTGCGCGAGCTGATTGGAGAGCGCCTTGAGTTCGTCGAAGCTGTAGCGGACGATCTCGCCGTCGCGCCGTTCATAGACGAGGGCAAGCCTGCCGCTGCCGTCGGCCCACTTGTCGCAAGCGTCGACGCCGATGTTGTATCGCTCGGGAATGGACCAGGTAAAGCCTTGGACGAGCGCTTCGTAGCTGCTGGTTCGGGTAAGCATGTCGCGTCTCCTCTATTCCTCTTATCTTCTGGCGGAATGATTAATTCGTCGATAAAAAAATCGCCAAAAATGCAGATCAATTGCGCCGCGCTCGATTAGATCAGTCGATTGACGGCTAATCGACCGCTTTCGCGCCATTGCAGGCGCCGTTTCTCGTGCTCCCGCTGCGGCTTTCCGCACGCGGCGCAGCGAGTTTTTACGCACCGCTCGGCACACGATCGATTCGGCGGCGCCGTATTTCTATGACATTATCTCGGCACTATGTGTCAATTACCGCTTTTTGTTCAATAATTCGATTGTGCATGTATTGCAAAATCGTTAAATTTGTAATCGGCGCATGGCGAACCGGTCCTTTGCCTCACTGCGCCGAACCCCCGTTGGCCCGACATCGCGTCGGGCCTCTTTTTTTGGTGCGGGCGCCCGAAGGCCGCTCGCGGCGCCCGTCGCTCGCCACACTTTAACGCGACGGCAGGTATCGAGACGGATCGATCGATCGGCCGCCGTAGCGCAATTCGAAGTGCAGCGCGACGCGGTCGTTGTCGGTGTCGCCCATCTCGGCGATCGTTTGGCCTTGGTCGACATGATCGCCTTCCTTCACGAGCAGCTTCCGGTTGTGCGCGTAGGCCGTGAGGAAGTCGGCGTTGTGCTTGACGATGAGCAAGTTGCCGTAGCCGCGCAGGCCGTTGCCGGCGTAGACGACGGTGCCCGCCGCGGCCGCCAGTACGGGGGTGCCGGCCGCATTGACGATATCGATGCCCTTGGAATTGACGCCGTCGAAGCTGCGCACGACCTTGCCCGAAGTGGGCCAGACGAGCGCGATGCCGCTTGCCGGCGGCGAGGCCTCTGGCAGCGCGCGCGGCGCTGAACGGCCGGTGGCGGGGGCGACCGACGCGGCGCCCGCATTGGAGCGGATGGACGCGCCGGCGGACGTGTTCCCGCCCGGCGGCGCGACGCGCAATACTTGGCCTACTTCGATCGCGTCGGGATTGGCCAGGTTGTTCCAGCGGACGATGCTTTGCACCGACTCCCGGTGGCTGCGGGCGATTTTTGTCACCGTGTCGCCGCGCTCGACGCGATAGTACCCCGGAGCGACGGGCGCCGACCCGCATGCGGCCAGTGCGACGGCCAGCGGGACGCACGCGAGCCGCGTCATTATTTTTTGCAACATTGAACCTCGCTCGACACCTTCGGAACGCGCCGCCGCGCCGGGTCTGCGGCGCGACGGACAAAACGTCCGATTGTAACGGCGGTAGGTCGACGAATGTGCAAGAAGACAGCGATTCGGACTTCAGACCCAAAAACAGCCGAAGTCGAAGCCCGTCACAGTTCGGAAACGACGATGCGCAGCGAAGCCGTCTCGGTCGCGCCCGCCTCGAGCCAGCGCAGGCCGAGGCCGTTATGGATGGCGTCGGGCAGGCCGAGCCACGGCTCCACGCAATAGAAGTCCGACGTGTCGGTCTCGGTCCAGGTCGTCACCGCGTACCAGGGTGCGGAGCCCGGGCGATCGAGGCTGATCTCGATGCGTCGGCGCAGCGATGGGGATTCGAGCCGCACCGGGGCCTTCGGGACGCCCTGCAGGCAGTGAAACCGATCGTGGATCCGCGGGTCGTCCAACGTATAGCGCGGGTCGCCGACTTCCGGCGCGCCGATCGATCCGTCCTCGAGTTGGCGGCGGCGTTCGGTCGGCGGCAGCTCGAGCGTCGTCTCGCCGCGCAGTGCGTGCGGCAGCGCGAAATAGAAGTGATGCCCGGCGTAGTAAGGCAGCGGCGCGTTGCCGAGGTTGGACGTCGTGAGCGTCACATCGAGCGAGCGTTCATCGGCCAGCCGGTAGGCGGCTTCGAAGCGGAAGGCGAACGGATACTGCGCGCGCGTGGCCGGCGTATCGACGAGCGTCATGCGCACGCCTCGGCCGTCGTCGTCGATCGCGTGCGAAAACGGCAGGTCCCGCGCGAAACCGTGCATCGGCAGCGCGCGAACGATGCCCTGTCCGTCGCGCCATTCGCCGATCCGGCCGTCGACACGATGCCGCCCGAGGAACGGAAAGAGCAGCGGATTGCCCCCGCGTACGCGGGACACGTTGCTCCAGTCGGCGCGCTCGGGCCAGTAAATGACGGTTTCATCGCCGATGCGCCAGCTGAGGAGCCGCCCTCCGCACTGCGGGGCGAGCTGGAGATGCGACGGGCCGTGCGCGATATCGACGAAAGCGGGCTGCGGGGTATCGGTCATGATGGGCTGCACTCGTACGTGAAAAGAAGCGCCTAGCGCGGCGGGCGAAGCGCGGCGAGATGCGATTGTGCCTCGGGATGGGCTCGGGAAAAACCCTGCTGGGGAAATTGCCGCTTTCGAGGCGGCCGAGGCCAAGCCATAATGGCGTCGCGTGTGGGTGTTTTGTCTCTTTGAGACGTATCTTGGCCCTTGTTTTTCACAAGACGGCCTTTTTCTTGCCGTCGTCACGTTTCCACGCCCGCGCTCGCGTTCAACTGCTATCGTTCCGGAGCCAGCATGGATCTCGCCATGGCAATGGGCCTCGCGCTGTTCGGCATCTTTACCGGCAGCACGGTCCTGTTCTTCTACCGCTTAGCGCGCTGACCGGCGCGGCCGCGCCGCGCTCGGCCCGTTCGACGGCGCTGCCGGTCACGGTACCGGCTTCGCACCGGGTTCGCGCGAGCGCTTGGCGCGCCGACCGTGCGCCGACTTGACGCAGGTCAAGCTGTCCCAGCACGGTATTTCGTATCGTAGGACGGTTCATTCGCATCGACAGACCGTCCTAACCCATGACCGAGAATTTGCCCACGGCTAGCGAAACCTATCGCTTGTCCGACCGAGACGTCGTCATTTCGCGCACCGACACGGCGGGACGCATCGTCTACGTGAACGAGGCCTTCGTGAAGAGCAGCGGCTATTCGCGAGACGAATTGTCGGGCCAGCCGCAAAGCATCGTTCGGCATCCGGAGATGCCCGCCGAGGTATTTCGCGACCTGTGGGACACGATCGGGCGCGACCAGCCTTGGACTGGGCTCATCAAAAACCGGCGTAAAGACGGGCAGGGCTATTGGGCCCTCGCCAATGTGACGCCCGTGTTCGAACACGGGCAGAAAGTCGGTTACATGGCGGTACGGACGAAGCCCTCCGACGAGCAAATCGAGGAGGCGACGCGCCTGTATGCACGGCTTGACGCCTCGGGCGGCCACGGCATGCGCCTCGAAGGCGGCGAACTCGAGCGTTCGGGGCTGCGCGGCGTGCTCGCGCGCGTGCTGCGTCTGCCCGTGGCGCTGCGCCTGTGGGGTGTGATGGCGCTTCTCATGGCGCTGTTCGCGCTGCAGAGCGTCGCGGCGCGCGATGCGTTCGTGCCCGGCTTGTCGTCGGCCATGCTGAGCGTTTCGCTGGGCGCGCTCGGCATCGTCATGGCTGCGGTCACGGGCTGGTACCTCATGCGTGAAGTGCTGACGCCGCTCAGGGCGCTCAACGACAGCGCGCTGAATGTACTGTGCGGCCATATCCGCGCGCGCTTTCCCGAACGCGGCGATGCGCAGGCGAGGCGGCTCGCGCGCATGCTCAATCAAATGAACGCAAAGCTCGTCGGCATTCTGATCGACGCGAAAGTATCGATCGACGTGATCGAGCGGGCGACGCAGGAATTCGCCAACGGCACGGCCGACTTGGCGAGCCGCACCGACGAGCAGGCGAGCGCGATCGAAAAGACGACGGCGAGCTTGGCGGAAATCACGCAGACGGCGGAGCGCAATGCGCTCGGGGCGGAGCGGGCGAACGCCGCGGGACACGAGACGGCCGAGTCGGCCGAATCGGCGGCGCGCGAGGTGCAAAAGACCGTCGAGGTCATGACGCAGGTGCGCGACCATTCGCGCAAGATCGCCGAGATCACGTCGCTGATCGACGGCATCGCCTTTCAGACCAACATCATCGCGCTGAACGCATCGGTCGAGGCGGCGCGAGCAGGGCAATACGGCCGCGGCTTCGCGGTCGTGGCAACCGAGGTGCGCAACCTCGCGCAACGCGCGGCAGGCGCGGCACGCGAGATCAAGGATCTCGTCGAAAGCACGATGGACACCGTCACCACGGCGACGGATACGGCCAGCCGGGCCGGCGAAACGATGAACACGGTCGAGCAGTTCGTGACGAGGCTCACCGACACGCTGCAGGAGATCGTGGCCGCGAGCCGCGGGCAGAGCCTGCAGATTGCGCAGATCAACGATGCGGTAGGTCAAGTGTCGGACCTCACGCAGCGCAATGCGGCGCTCGTGGAGCAATCGGCGGCGGCCTCCGTGGGGTTGCGCCAGCAGACGCAGTCGCTCGAATCGGCGGTCAGCGTCTTTCATCTCACCGCCGATGCGGCTCACCGATAGGGCGCGCTGCTCGAATAAAGCCTTGCTCTTTCTCGCACGCCGAGCGTCATGTGAGCGCACGCTCGCGCTCGGCGGCGCCTTGCGCATGCTCGGCGACGAAGCGCAAGCGATCGAAGTTCATGTTAGCGCCCGAGGTGACGGCGACGAGCGTCTCGCCGCTCATGCCGCATCGTTCGACGTAACGCTTCGCGCCCGCCACCGACAACGCGCCGGCCGGCTCCAGCAGGCTGCGCGTGTCCTGAAAGACATCCTTGATGGCAGCGCATAGCGCGCCGGTGTCGACCGTCAGGACTTCGTCCAGATAGGCGCTGCAAAGACGGAAGGTTTCCTCGCCGACGAGCTTGACGGCCGTTCCATCCGAAAACAGCCCGACGTCGGCCAGCTCCACGCGTCGGCCGGCGCTAAGCGAACGAGCCATCGCGCACGAATCCTCCGTCTGCACGCCGATGACGCGAACCTCGGGCCGCACGGCCTTCGTATAAACCGCCACGCCGGCCGCGAGACTGCCCCCGCCGATCGGCACGAAGATCGCGTGGATCGGACCTTGATGCTGGCGCAATATTTCCATCGCCACGGTGCCTTGTCCGGATATCACGTGCGGATCGTCGAACGCCGGGATGAAGGCGAGGCCGTGCCGACGCTGCAGTTCGCACGCGTGCGCATACGCCTCGCTGTACGATTCGCCGAACTGGACGACTTCGACCGTGGGCCCGCCATGGGCGCGAACGGCGTCGACTTTGACGCTCGGCGCCGTTTGCGGAACGACGATGAGTGCGCGTACGCCGAGCTTGGCCGCCGCCAGCGCGACGCCTTGGGCGTGATTGCCCGCCGATGCCGTCACGACGCCGCGCGCCAATACGTCGGGCGGCAGGTGCGCCATCTTGTTGTACGCGCCGCGCAGCTTGAATGAAAAAACGCTTTGCTGGTCCTCTCGCTTGAAATAGATCGAATTGCGCACGCGCGCCGACAATTGCGGCGCGAATTGCAGATCCGATTGGCGTGCGACCTCATAGACGCGCGCGTTCAGGATCTGCTGAAGGTAATCGACCTGGCCGCCGGTGTGTCGCGTGTCGTGCCGGGCGTCGCCTGAGCGCGGGGCGAGCGATGTTTGCATAAAAGGCTCCTCGGATAGCGTTGCGTAACAAGCGAGCCCGGGAGGCGGAAAACAAAAAACCCGCCTTTCAGGGCGGGTTTCGTGACTGCTGCGGATGCGCGCTAACCCACCATGATTGGAATGGCGGGAATAATGGCGACGATAGGCAGGGCGCGGCGGTTCATTGCGCAAGGATGGCGGATCGGCAACGGTCTGTCAATCGCCGCGTGCCGCGAGGCCAGCAGTTTCAAGCGCGCCTTGCTCGCCCGCGTTTTCCTCGCCGTGCCCCGCGATGGCGGGATACAGGATACCCGCGACGATCGCGCCCAAGATCGGCGCCGCCCAAAAGAGCCATAGCTGATGAATGGCCGAGGCGCCCGCGATCAGCGCGGGCCCCGTCGAACGGGCGGGATTGACCGAGGTGTTCGTAACCGGAATCGACACGAGATGGATCAGCGTGAGGCACAGCCCGATCGCGATCGGGGCGAAGCCCGCCGGTGCGCGCTTGTCGGTCGCGCCTAGGATGACGAAGACGAAAAAGCCCGTCATCACCGCCTCGCACGCGAAAGCCGCCATCATCGAGTAGTGAGCCGGCGAGTAGGCGTCGTAGCCGTTCGCTGCGAATCGGCTCGAGGCCGCATCGAAGGCCGGGTTGCCCGCCATGATCTGCGACAGCACGAACGCGGCCAGTGCAGCGCCGATCAATTGCGCGACGATGTACGGCGCCACGTCGCGCACGGGGAAGCGGCGCGCGACCGCCAGGCCGATCGTCACGGCCGGATTCAGGTGCGCGCCCGAAACGTTGCCGATCGCGTAAGCCATCGTCAGGACACTGAGCCCGAACGCCAGCGACACGCCGAGGAGGCCCACGCCGATTTCGTGTCCCGGGGCGCCGAAGCTGGCCGCAATCAGCGCGCAGCCGCAGCCGCAGAAGACGAGCCAAAAGGTACCGAAGGCCTCGGCCAAGAAGCGCCGCAATGCGGGCATAGTTTGGACTCCTAATGAAATGATAGGGGATCGATTGAGAAGGCCGATGCAGCCGGTCGCCTCACGGTGTTCGGATCTTATGAGATTCGCGCGCCGGCGTGGTCAAAACTATTGTGAAGAGCGTAGTGCAAGAAACCGTTCGCCTGGGGGGCGGCGCGCGTTCGCGCGCGGCGATTGCTCGACATATGGGATTCAAACGCCGCGCTGGAAGATTCTCAGGCAAACACCGCTCGTCGTTCCTCGCATGTCATTGCATTGAGGGGATGTCTGTGTCTGTGCTGCGGCAATGGCGGAGCGCCCCTTCGCGGTCAATCCCCGGCCGTGCCCGGTAGCTGATCGGGCTCGGGTTCCGGCGTGCCGACATCGGGGACGTCGCCGGGCGTGCCGGGGCTCGGCGCATCGGGGATGGTCGGCTGGTCGGGGATCGGTGGCGTGGTGGGGTCGCTTGCTCGTAGCTTCATGATGCTCTCCTGCAATGTCGATTCAGGTGCCGCTTGATCGCCGCGCCGCTGTCCGCACGGCGGCGGCATTGCGCCGTTCGCATTACGCGCCGCCCCATTGCATGCTCAGGCCGCCGTCGATCGTCCAGGTTTGGCCTGTCACATAGTCGCCGTCGTCCGACGCGAGGAACAGCGCAAGGCGCGCGATCTCGCGCGGTTGGCCCGCGCGATGCCACGGAATCGTCTTGAACGACTGTTCGCGTTTCGCCGGGTCGTCGAGACGGGGCTGCGTCATCGGCGTTTCGATCAGCCCCGGCGCGATGTTGTTGACGTTGATTCTGGCGTCGGCGACTTCGCGCGACAGGCTGCGCGTGAGCGAACCGACCCCGGCCTTGGCCATTCCGTACGGCGCGCTCTCCGGGGTGGGCAGGTGCTGCGCAACGGACGAGATCGTCACGATGCGTCCGCCGCCGCCGGCTTGCTTGCGCAGCTTGACGAACGCCCGGCAGCAAAAGAGGGGGCCCATCAAATCGGTCCGCAACACGCGCTCGAGCTCGGCGTCTTCGATCTCGTCGACGCTCGCGCCCCCCGTCCCCACGCCGGCGTTGTTCACGAGGATATCGAGGCCGCCGAGCGCGTGGACGGCGTCGTCGAACAGCCGGCGCACGCTGTCGGAATCCCCCACGTCGCCTTGCATGACGAGCGCGCGGCGTCCGGCGGCTTCGACGCGCCGTCGAGTTTCCTCGGCGCCGTCTCGGTCGGTGTGATAGACGATGGCGACGTCGGCGCCTTCCTGGGCGAAGATCTCGGCTATCGCCTGGCCGATGCCGGAGTCGGCGCCGGTGACGAACGCGCGTTTGTCTTTCAGTTTCATGGCTGGGCTCCAATGGACGGTAACGGTTGCTTCCCGTTCTCCTCCGCAAGCGCCATACCGGCAGCCGGGGCACAATGCCTGCTTGCCGATTACCCATGGATAGAGTAAGCGCCAGGCTAGGCCCGACGCGCAAGCGACCTGGCCCTGGAAAAGCGCCGAACGGAGAGGACACGTCATGACTGAACGAACGGGCTATGCAAGCGAGGCGCCGACGCGCGCCGAGGTGGACGCGCTGCCGGGCGCGACCGTGCTGGAATTCGGCACCGACTGGTGCGGCTATTGCCAAGGGGCGCAGCGCCATATCGGCGAGTCGCTCGGCCGGGCCCCGGCCCTTCGCCACCTGAAGATCGAGGATGGGCCCGGCAGGCCGCTGGGCCGCTCGTTCAAGGTAAAGCTGTGGCCCACGCTGATTTTCTTGCGAGACGGGGTGGAAGTGGCGCGCGTCGTTCGGCCGACGGACGCGCGCGCCGTCGACGAGGCCGTGGCCGCGCTGGCATAGCAAGCTGCCGCAATCTTCGTGCCCCGCTGCGTTCAGCGATTAGATGGATCGTTCGTTTCGCTATTGCTGAACCATTTCAATGTCTTATCGCTGAATCGTCATTTTCTTTTGCAATGAATGCGGAAAGAACGACCTTTATATTTTAATTGACGATTAGCTTACGATTTATCGCTCTATTCGTTAAGAGGCGAGTTCTCATCATCATCGAATGGCCCGGTCCGAGAGGCAGGACGCCCGTGGGCATTCGGAAGACCGATGCGCCTATTCGCTTCGCCGCTTGACAAGTATCCGGTTCGCGCCTAGTTTCTTATCGCCGATTCCATCGGCATATCTGCACTGAATCTGCATCCGCTTTACCCTCCGAATTCCAGTAGTAAAGAACGACGTTTTATCGACGTTTCGCATTGCGCAGCATTTCTTTCGTGCGGTTCGATAGGCAGGCTCTTGGTCGTTATCGAGAAGAGGGCTGAATGTCGACCGACGTGGCTTTTTGCGCGCCGCGCAAATGCGGTTCGCGGGGCCGCCTCGGTCATCGAGAAACGGCAACTCAACTACCAAGGACAAAAATGAAGAATCGAGATAGGAGTGGTATTTCCGGCCTTGGCCGTCGCTCGAGCGGCGGCGTCTGGCTCGGTGCAATCGCGGCGGCGGCGCTTGCGCTGGCCGGCTGCGGCGGTGGCGACGGCGCCTCGTCGATGACGAGCGCCAACGCCCAGCAGGTGGCGGCCGCGCAATCGCAGGCGGCGGCTCAAAAGCAGGCGGCCGATCAGCCTTATTCGGACCCGATCGCCTACAAAACGAGCGCGGCCGACAGCCTCGATCCGACGCAAGCGACGGAGAAGGCCGCCGTCATGCATCACGTGTGGAAATCGGGCAAAACGACGATCCACTACACCACGACGACGGGACATTTGACCGCCTCCGATCTCGGCGGCAACGCCGAAGCGTCGATGTCTTACGTCGCCTATACCGCGCCGAGCAAGGACGGCAAGCCGCGGCCCGTCACGTTCTTCTATAACGGCGGACCGGGGTCGTCGTCGATCTGGCTGCGGCTCGGCTCGTTCGCGCCCACGCGCGTGGCGACGCCTGATCCGCTCATGACGAATTGGCCGAATTTCCCGCTCGTGACCAACGCGGAAAGCCTGATCGATACGACCGACATGGTCTTCATCGACCCGCCGGGCACCGGTTTGTCGGAAGCGATCGCGCCGAACACCAACAAGAAGTTCTGGGGCAGCGATGCCGACGTGAACGTAATGCGCGACTTCATCCGTCGCTACATCGCGGCGAACAACCGCTCGTCGTCGCCGCTTTATTTGTTCGGCGAATCGTACGGCACGCCGCGCACCGACATGCTCTCGCTCGCGCTCGAATCGTCCGGGGTGCATGTGACAGGCATCATGCTGCAATCGTCGATCCTGAACTATTTCGCCGATGCGGTCGAAGCCGTCGCGATTCTGAGCACCGACACGATCGACATGAACGCGATGAAGCTCGACACCGATACGTTGAGCGGCTACTACCCCGGCTATGCGGCGGTCGCGGCGTACTTCAATCAGCTGTCGGCGCCGCCGGCCGACCCGGGCCTGTTCGCGATGCAGTCGGAGCTGTTCGCCTCGATGCACTACCACGAGTTCAAGAAGTACGCGCAGTCCTGGGTGCTGAGCCAACTCGGGGTGCCGACGTTCCTCGGTACGCCCGTGTTCCCGAGCGCGCCGACACTGGCGTCGTGGACGTGGGCGTCGGGCCTGTCGTACCAAGCGCTGAACGGATATTTCAACATCGACCCGTTCAACAATGCGCTGCTGCCGGGCACGACGATCGGCCGCTATGACGGACGCGTGTCGCTGCCGAACTCCGATCCGCGCCTGCAAACGGACGGCGATCCGTCGGATATTCTGATCTCGCAGCCCTTCACGACGGCGCTTGCGACGCAGATGCCGAACTACCTCGGATACACGGCGCCGAACGCGACGTACATGCCGCTGAACGACGAGATCATCTACGCATGGGATTTCTCGCACGATGGTCAGGCGCTGCCCGATACGATCCCCGATCTTCTGGCGGCCATCGAGCTCAATCCGCAGTTGAAGGTGATGGCGCTGAACGGGTACCACGATCTCGCGACACCGTTCTTCAATACGGAAAAGCAGCTCGCGCGGCTGCAGACGGTGCAGGGCTTGAATCCGAACTTGCAGGTGACGTTCTACCCGGGCGGTCACATGATTTATCTGGATAGCCAGGCCCGGCCGAAGATGAAGTCCGATCTGCGCCACTTCTACGCCGGCGAGCCGGCGCCCGGGGCGCTCGGCTTGTGGATGCTGCCGCCGCCGTGGCGCGATGAAGCGCCGCCGACCGGCACGTCGACGCTCGCGGCGCAATCCATGACGCAATGACTGGCGATTGCGCGTTTCCTCGGCTAATTTTCTTAAGTGAGCGGATCATGTCATCCATCGATATGCTGCGACGTCTCTCTTCCTTCATCGCATTGAGCGTGCTGGCCGGCGCTGCCCATGCGGCCGCGCTGCAAGCGGTTGCGCCGGTTCGGTTGCCCAGCCGCGGCCATGGCGTGGACGGCCCGTTTTTCCCGCAAACCCGGGCCAAAGCCGTCATGCCGTCGACCGGCAACGACCTCGCGCAACAGGCTCAGCAACGGATCGACGCGCGGCTGGGCGCCAATACCGTGCTCAGTAATGGCGCGGCGATTACGAAGGCCCAAGCTCAGACGAACGGGCTCGGCTACATCGCCAAGCACTTCGACGAAATCGACACGGCCCACAGCGGGCGTGTGACGATGAGCGACGTCAAACAGTACCTGCAGCAGCGCCAGCGTCAGTAACGCCTCGGCTCGACGGCGGCGCGCGGCGGCGTCGGGATGCCGCGCCGCCGGGTCGCTTCAATGCCTCGCTGCCGATTGGTCGGCTCACGGCCCGCATGCGGTTATCGCGTGCGGGCCGTGTCGTTTGGCGCAGGGCGACGCTGTGCTGCGCGGCGCGGCAGGCATGGGCATTGCGTCGCAGGACGATGTCTTAACGTTCCAGTGGAGGATCCCCATGCCAGAACGCAAAACGCTCTCACGCGCGCATGCCGACAAGCGAGCCGGCAAGGCGCCCTCGACTCAGGCCGGTGAATTCGTCAAGGAGGAGATCGATCACGTGCGCAGCGGCAAGCACGGCGTGCGTTCGGCCAAGCAGGCCGTCGCGATCGGACTGTCCAAGGCGCGTCGCGCCGGCGTCGACTTAAAGCCGCCCAAAAAGGGGAAAACCAGCGAAGCCACGCGCAAGAAGGCCGAGAAAGACACGGCCGCGGGGCAGGGCAAGGCCAAGCATTCGGCCAGCACCGAAACGAAGGCCAAGCGCGCCCGCACGAGCGAGTCCGTGCTCAAGCGCGAGAGCACGCGCGGTGCGTCGCACGCCGCGGTGTCGAAGCAGGCGAAGTCGGCGGCAGCCAAGCGGCCGGCGGCCAGCCGGTCGGCCGCGGCTAAGAAGGCCGCGCACACCAAGGGCGCCGCCGCGCGCTCGGCTGCGGCGAAAAAGGCTGCGCGCACGCGCGCCGCCCGGGCGCACCATTGATTGATCGGTACGGCGGTGCGCAAGCAGGCTGCAAACGGCGCGCTGCCGTGTTGATCTGCATCAACAAAAAACGATAAAACGCCAAACAGGCCCCGCATCCGGAACGAACGCCCCGAATGCCTGACGGAACGCTCGATCGCGGGGCGGAGTTCCGAGCATTGCACCGGCCGTACACGCCTGTCGATGCGCGTTTACCTGATCCCCAAAACGAGGCGCTAGGCCCCCTCGCAGCTAAAGAATCGTTTGCGGCGAGTCGTTAACGCACGCATGAGCCGTTCCAAACAGCGGCTTCCTGTCTCGCCCCTCGTGTCGCGTGGGCGAGGGCAAACAAGAATCGAAACGGGGAAAGCACCTTGAACCAGCAACGAACGTCATGGACGCGGACGGCCGCGCCCGGCGAAGTCATCTATTCCGAAGGTTTCGCCGGGGAAGCGGTCCTTTACGTCATCACCGAAGGCAAGGTCGAACTCTCGACGCGCTGCGACGATAAGAAGGTGGTCCTCGCTACGCTCGGCAAAGGCGAATTCTTCGGCGAGGCGGTGCTGTTGCAAGCCGAGCCGCGCGCCCATACGGCAAAAGCCCTCGCATTCTGCCAACTCACGGTCGTCCACGCCAGCATGGTGGAGGAAGAACTCGAACGCGCGTCGCCGCTGCTGCGTCACGTCGTGCGCACCACGATCCGCCGCAGCCGTAAGAAGGACGATCTGCTCGCGACCTACACCCACGCCGATTTTCTGCCGGGGATCGTATCGTACGCGCACGTGCTCGCGCTGATGGCGGGCGCCGAAGGCATGGACGCAATGGATGGCCGCATGCGTCGCGGCCAGAGCGACGAAGTGGCGGTGCCCCTGCCGGAAGTGGTCAAGAAGTGCCGCGCCATCGCGGGCCATTCGCGCCCGCACGTCATGACGATGCTCAGCCGCATGGAAAAGCTAAACCTCGTGTCGTTGGGAACGGGCCGCGCCGAGCATCTGAGCGGCAATTCGCGAGCGGGCCAAGACGGCGCGTCGAACCGGCAGGTCGTGACGTTCGATCCCTCGCGCATCACCGAACGCGCTCAGCAGGTGGCCGACCAAGATCTCGACATCGCGATCAACAGCGAACTCGAACTGATCGAATTGTCCGATCTCGAGGCGCTGATCGGCGTCGAACGGAAGATGCTGCTGAACAAGCTGTCGCACGACGAGATCGCCGAGGACATGTTCGCGTTCCGCAAGACGAAGGTGTTGCATTACGTGGAAGAGAAGGGCGTGAGCTACTTCTCGAAACGCTCGCGCGGCAGCGGCGAGATCAAATCGCTCGAGGATATCGAGCACGTCGATCATCGCACGCTGTTCGACGCCGTGAGTTCGATGGACACCTACGACCTTGCCAAGCTCGCGGCATCGACTGCCGACACGGCTATCGTCGACAAGCTGTTCTCGGTGATGACCGAAGCGCGCAAGAAGGAAGTTTCGTGGGTCATGCGGCGCGATTTGAAACTCGATCAAGCCGAAGTGGACGACATCGAATTGCGCTTGCTCGAAACGATTCGCACGATCAAGGCCGCTAGCGGCCCTGCAAGCGCGAAGACAGCCTAGCCCGGGGTACTTATGGATTTGCTAACCGTCATCGGCGCGCTGTTCGGCGCGGCGGCCATCGGGGTGGGGTTCTGGCTCGAAGGCGGCCATTTCGGCACGCTGCTTCAAGGTGAAGCGTTCGTCATCGTGCTGGGCGGCACGCTGTCCGCCGTCATGATTCAAAACACGTGGTCGCGTTTCTTCGACGGCATCAAGCAACTGCATCTCGCGTTCATGAAGGCGCGGCAGGTCGATCGCAAGAGCTTATCGACGCTGCTCGAATGGGGCGATCAGGCGAAGCTGAACGGCATGCTCGCGTTCGAATCGATCGATGCGACGGGCATCAACGCGTTCGCCAAGCGCGGTTTGGAATTGCTCGCGAACGGCGTGTCGACGGCCGTGCTCGAGGACGCGCTGCATCGCGAACTGGCGGCATACGAGCGCAACCGCATGGCCGCCGCGCGCATTTGGCAGCAGGCGGGCGGCTATGCGCCAACATTCGGCATTCTCGGCGCCGTGCTCGGTCTCATTCATGTGACGGGTCACGTGCTCGAACCCGCCCAGCTCGGCAGCGGCATCGCCACGGCATTCACGGCCACGCTGTACGGGCTCGCGCTGGCCAACCTCGTCTTCCTCCCGCTCTACGGAAAGATCAAGGCGCAAGTCGATAGCGAGCTGCGTTTTCGCCGGCTTTACATGGATGGGCTGCTCGCCATATCCCGCAAGGAGTCGCCGCAGACGATCGAGACGCGGCTCGCGGCGGAAGTGCGCGAACGCGCGGCGGAGTCGCTCGGCTAGCCCGTTGCGGGGCCGTCCGAACGACCTCTCTGACCTATTTGAACGGAGCGCGCGCCGATGAGCATTCTCGCGGACAGCAAACGCCTGGCCTCGGGCGAGATCGGTCACGAGCATGACGACCACGCCGAAGAGCATTCCGAGCGATGGCTGATTTCGTACGCCGACCTCATTACGACGCTGATGGTGTTCTTTCTCGCGTTGTATGTGATCGAGCTGGCGAAGGATCGCGACCTGCAGACGAAGAAGTTCGAGGCGCAGGCCGCGACCGCGCGCGCTCAAAGCGCGGCGAGCCAAGCGGACAACGTGCGCAGGGCGGCGCAGGCGGCGTTGATCGCGCAGCTCGCGCCGCTGAGCGACGCGCATGCGATCACCGTCAGCCCCTCGTCGCAAGGCGTCGAGATCGCCATCAACGCGAAAGTCCTATTCGCGTCCGGCGACGCTAGGCTCTTGCCCGAGTCGCTCGACGTGCTGAGCCGCGTGGCCCAGGTGCTCGCCGGCCGGTCGGGCAAGAACATTCTCGTCGAAGGACACAGCGACAGCGTGCCGATCTCGAACGGCAAGTACGAATCGAACTGGGAACTGTCGGCCGCTCGCGCGGGCGCGGTCGTTCGATTCTTCGTCGATAAGGGCATCGAGCCGCACCGGCTCGCGGCGGTAGGGCGCGCCGACAACGTGCCGCTCGTATTGGGCGATGACGCGCAAGCACGCGCGGCCAACCGCCGGGTGACGATCCTCGTTCAATATTGACGGCGCCGGCGCACGCGACGCTAGACGGTCACGACGATTTTCCCGAACTGCTGGTTCGACTCCAGATAACGATGCGCCTCGACGATCTCCGAGAGGGCGAACGTGCGGTCGACGACGGGGACGAGCCGTCCTTCGGCTAGCGCGTCGAGAATAAAGCGCTTAGCGCGCGCGAAGCGCTCGGCGTGATGAATGACGCGCTTATAGGTGTAGCCGTGCACGCTGATGCGCTTGCCGAGCATTGGAAACAGCGGCATCGGCGTGGCATCGGGACTCAAGGCGCCGTAGACGATCGCCGTGCTGTCCTCCGACAGCGCTTCGGCAATCGCGTCGAATTGCGGCCCGGCGACAGGGTCGAACGCCACGCGCGCTCCCTTGCCGTCCGTCAATTCGCGCACCCGCGCCGCCAAATCCTCTTCTTGCGTCGCGATCACATGGTGAGCGCCCACTTTCAGCAACGCGTCGCGCTTCGCGCCGGTTCGCGTGGTCGCGATGACTTTCGCGCCGAGACAACGGGCGATTTGAATCGCGGCAATGCCGACGCTGCTGGACGCCGCCGTCACGATCACCGTGTCGCCGCGCTCGAGCTGCGCCAGATCGACGAGCGCGCCCCACGCCGTCACGTACTGCATCCAGACGGCTGCCGCCTGGGTCATGGTGAGCGTAGCCGGATGCTTCACGAGGTACGCCGCCGGCACATTGGCGAGTTCGCCATACGTGCCCCAGCGCGTGATCGAAGTCGGCGGCACTAGGCTGACCGCGTCGCCGATCGCCAACTCGTGTGCTTCCACGCCCGCGCCCAGCGCGGTCACGATGCCGGCGGCTTCGTAGCCGAGCCGTGCCGGGAACTGCGCAGCCTCGATATAGCGCCCCGTGCGAAACATCGATTCGGCACGGTTGACCCCGATCGCCTTGACCTGCAGCGTTACCTCCCCCGGACCCGGCGGCGGTACGTCGACGTCTTCGATCTTCAACACTTCGGGGCCGCCGTTTTGATGGAAGCGGACGATGCTCGGCATGACGATTCTCCGGTCGATGAAAAGGGAAAGAGCGCCCACTATAATTCGCGCTGAATCGTAGAAAAACGCCGCATTCAACCCTTCTATCGAAACAAAACGTTTCTAATCATGGATCGACTCACGAGCATGGCGATCTTCGCCAAGGCAGCCGAAGCGGGCTCGTTCGCGGCGGCCGGCGCGGCGCTCGGCATGTCCTCGCAGCTGGTGGGCAAGCATGTGCGCGCGCTCGAGGCGCGCTACGGCATGCAGCTCATCAACCGCACGACGCGCCGGCAAAGCCTGACCGAGGCGGGCCGCGCGTTCTACGAAGGCTGCAAAGCGGTGCTGGCCGAAGCGGAGGCGGTCGAGGCATTGACCGCGAACCTGCAGGCCGTCCCGCGCGGTACGCTGCGCGTCAACGCGCCCGTGAGCTTCGGCGCCTATCGGCTGGCGCCGGCGCTGGCGCGCTACCTGGCGGACCATCCGGAGGTGCAAGTCGAATTGACGTTGAGCGACCGTGTCGTCGATCTCGTCGACGAGGGCTACGACGCCGTCATCCGAATCGCGCCGCTGCCCGATTCGCGCATGATCGCCCGGCCGCTCACGCCGTACCGGCTCATCGTCTGCGCCTCGCCCGCGTACCTCGCGGCCCGGGGCACGCCGCGGCGGCCCGAGGATCTGGCCGATCACGAGTGCCTCGGTTTCGCGTACTGGGGGCGCCCGCCGGAGCCGGAATGGGTGCTGACGGGCGAGCGGACGACGACGAACGTTCGCGTCGGCGGCCGGCTGTCGATCAACAGCGGACAAGGGCTGCGGATGGCGGCGCTGGCCGGCCTCGGCATCATTCTCCAGCCGTTGGAGTTGCTCGACGACGACCTCGCATCCGGGCGCCTCGTGCGCGTTTTGCCCGGCTACGAAGCACCGCCGTTGCCGGTGCACCTGCTGTTCTCTCCCGATAGGCGACCCACGCCGAAGCTACGTAGCTTCATCGATTTCGTGACGGCCACGTTCGGTTGAACGGCACGAGTCGCCGCGCGCCGGCGCGCAATTTTGCGCGAATTTTGATGCGATTTTGGGCGCGCGTTTGGCCGCCATTCGGTCTACGACGGCTCGCCCGGACATAAGCGCGTCAATTTCGGACACGCGGATTGCGTCAGATTTCTTCGCCCGTCCAATCAAAACGCATTTGTCGAACGAATCGACGACGCTTCGGCGTGCGGTTCGTCATGCCGACACCGACACCCCAAGAACGAATAATCACGACACGGCAAGGAGTTCACTGATGCGGTTCCTGCGATGGATGGCCGCCGCCGCGGCCTGTACGGCAATGCTGTGCAGCACGGCCGCGCTCGCGGCGTCCGGCGCGGCCCGCGCATTCGCCGATCTGAATGACGCGAACGCGCCGGCGCTCGCTCAGCCGCAGCCATTCGTACCGGCTGCCTCATCGATTTCGCGCGCGTCATTGCCTTGCGCCGGCGCGGCCTACACGTTCGACGCGTCGCGTCTGGTCACACTCAACGCCGGCTACGCCTCGTATCGCATCTACAACCCCTCCACGGACAGCTACGATCAGGTCAAGGTGCGCGCCTACGATGGCTGTCCAACGGGACCTACGATCAACGTCGACCCGGGCCAGACGCTCAGCATTCGACTCAACAACCTGCTGCCGCCCGAATCGGCCGATACTTGCCCGCCCGATGCAGCGCACGACGCGCCGCACTGCTTCAACACCGTCAACATTCACCTGCACGGGATGCACGTTTCGCCGTCGGGCAATAGCGACAATGTCTTTCTGAGCGTGCCGCCGGGCGGGTCGCTCGACTATCGCTACGAGATTCCCCGCAATCACCCGGCCGGCACGTTCTGGTATCACTCGCATCGGCACGGCTCGACCGCCATCGACGCCGCGAGCGGCATGGAGGGCGTGCTGATCGTGCGGGGGCATCGCACGGTCGCGCATCGCGCGGCGAACGGCGGCATCGCCGACATCGACACAATCCTGCACGACGAGCGCCTGAAAAGACCTTTCCCCGAACACGTCTTCTTGTTCCAGCAGGTCGAGTACGGCTGCTTTGCGGACGCGAAAGCCGCGGCGCCGCTGGCCGACCCCGAGACGCACGAATGGGTGTGTCCGCCCGGGGGCGTGGGTGAGCTGCGAAACTACACGAATCAACTGAATTTCGTGGCCGATCCGCGCCCGGCGCACGCGGGGCAATTCAATTCGACGTGGGCGATTTCCGGCCGCTATACGCAGATCAACGGCGTCGTGCAACCGCAGTTTCCTTCCGCGAGCGGCTTCTTGCCTGCCGGCGAAATTCAGCGCTGGCGCCTCGTGCACGGAGGCGACCGGGACACGATCAACATGAAGGTCGTGCGCGCGAACGTGTCGGTGCTCGGCCGCGCGGGCGAGGGCGCCGCGACCGTCCAAGACATCGACGCGGGGGCGAGGGCGGCGAATGCGTTGCTGGCCGGCGTGCGCTCGCGCGCGCAACGAGCGACGACGCTCGATCGACTATGCGGCGGCGAGACGGTCAAGCAAGTCGAGATCGCGGTCGACGGGCTCACGCGCAACGCCATGGTCGAAAAGGACGTGAACACGCTGAACCCGGGCTACCGCAGCGACGTGCTCGTGGCATTTCCCAAGCCGGGCCTGTATTGCGTGCTGGACGAGGCGGCCGACGCGAGCGCGACGATCAACTTTCGCCCCGGCGCGGGCAATGTCAAGGACCGGCGTCTGCTGGCCTTGGTGCGCGTGGGCCCCGGCACGAACATCCCCGACTACACGCCCGACGGACTCGGGCATTCGAAGTACTGGCAATACGTGCGAAACCGGTTCGTCGCCGCGAACGGCGATTTGCCGGCTGACGTTCTAGGCGATCTGCGCTCGCTCGACACGAAGGTCTTCTCGCCGGAAAGACCGCTCACGGGCCTGGTCAACAAGCAGGTATCGATGCGGTTCGACATCGCCTTTTCGAACGGCGCGCTGCGGTTCATGATGAACGGGCAGACCTACGACCCGGCGCGCGTCGACTACACGGCCGTGCTCGGAACGACGGACGAGTGGCGACTGACCGCCGGCGCGGGTGGTCATCTCTTTCACATTCACGTGAATCCGTTCGAGATCGTCGATATTCTGGGCCCGAACGGCGCGTCGATATTCGACACCGCCGGCCATTGCACCGCCGCGGAACTCGCTACCGGCGACCGGCAATACTGCACGCTGCGCGGCGTCTTTCTCGATACCGTCTTCGTCAAAGCCGGCTATACGGTGGTCATGCGCACGCACTACCAGGACTTCACCGGCGAATTCGTCATGCATTGTCATATCCTCGATCACGAGGATTTCGGCATGATGCAAAACGTCGCCATCGTTTCGCCGACGACGGCGCTCATCTCTCGCATCACGCAGCCGCTGGCGGACGCGAAAGCGAGCGTCGACGCGTTCGTGGACAGGGTGCGCGATGGGGCGTTGGACGCGTGGCGCCCCGGCGCTCGGCGCGCGAGCGAACTCGCGCTCTCCGCCCCGATCTGCGGGGCGGGCAATGCGGCTACGCTCGCCGTCAAGTAGGGCCGCCGCGCGCGGCGCGACGGTGCTACGCATCGAAACCCATCTGGGCACGGCCGAGCGCGGTCAAATCGTCGGCGCTCGCGCGGCCTTCGAAGTCGACCTCGAAATCATCGGCCGGGAAATCGGGCGGGCTCTTGCCCTCTAGGAAGCTCGCGCGTTGCTTCGCAAGATAGGCATCGTTCTTCGCGCAGGACGGCAGGGCGCCGATATACATCACGTTGCTGTAGCCCGTGCCGCGATGGGCGTCTTCGACGGCGTGAATGACATCGCTGTGCCAGAACACCGTGTCGCCTGCATCCATCGTGGGGATCGAGGAAAGCGCGCGAAAGAGCGGCGCGTGATAGTCGGGGTTGATCGACAACGCCCGCCCGGGTTGTGCGCCGCATAGGTCGTCCTCTGCCACGTCGTCTTGCAGCGCGCGCAGGAGGATATAGACCATTGCGTTGGCGATCGGCACGAGCTGCAGCGTGCCGTCGCCCGGGCCTTGGCGCGTCAGCGCAGTCCATCCTTGGAACGTGCGGAACATCGAGCAGACGGCCGGGGATGCGATCTCCTCCACGTCGGTGCGCCACGCCGCGTCGAACGGATCGTAGTCGCGCCAGTGTCCGGAAAACACATGACGGTAGACCTTGCGGAAGTTGGACTCGATCCATCGTTCGACAGAGCCCCCATCGCAATGTGCGGACAGCCCGAGCGATGCCGAACCCGGGGGGCGGCGCCGCACGCGGTCCGCGTAGACCGGTACGCGATCGGGATCGAAATGCACGCGGCCCTCGCTTTGCGCGCGCCACAGCCGGTTCAGAAAGACGCGTGCTTGCGTCAACGCCGGGGACTGCCGCGCGAGCACTTGCGGTTTGGACCAATACACGCCGTAAATTTGGGGCTTGCTCGAGGCAAGCTGGCCGAAGTATTTATCCTCCGCCCGGTGGGGCAGCTTGGCGTCGAGACGATTTCGCTCGACGTAATCGGCAATGTCCCGATCCCATTGCTCGGCGAGCTTGCGGTCGAACACGCGGCGAATCACGCACGCGCCGCGTGCTTTGACTAGCGCGATATGTTCGGCGTCGACGCGTTGCGCGGCGATGTCCTCGAACGCGATCTCGGGGATCACGGATTCGCCGCGCTCGCGCAGCGCGGCGATGTGCGTTGCTTGCGCATTCATGTCGGCCTCGACCGCGGCGAATACGTCGCGATAATTGGGCAAGCGCGCGCGCAGTTCGCGCTTCGCGTGTCGGATCGCCGTGGGCAGGTCGTCGATTTTCAGTGGCATGGCCTCGTCTCCTTCACTTCGTGCATCGGTGCGTTTTAGTGGTGCTGCGATGTACAGAAGCGTACGCCGTGCGTCGATTCCAGGGTGATACTATTGCGCCAATTACTTTGCGGAAACAGCCATGAAGCCGGCCTATGAGTACGTGGACTTCGGCGATCGCTGTTCGGTGCGGGTCTACCATCGGCGGCTGCCGCGCATTCCGTTCGAATGGCACCATCACCCCGAGTACGAACTCACCTTGACGATGAACAGCCGAGGCAAGCGCTATATCGGCGATTCGATCGCCGCCTACGGCGCCGACGATCTCGTGCTCGTTCCGCCGAATTTGCCGCATACGTGGGCGTCGAATCGCTCCATCGACGCAGCGAGCCCGCAAGTGGCCGTCGTCGTCTGGTTCGATGGGGCATGGGTGCGCCGGTTCGTCGACCTCTGTCCCGAATACGCGGGATTGCTCAATCTTTTGCGGCGCGCCGCCAGCGGGCTCGCCTTCGGCGAAGGGGCGGGCGCGCGCATGCGCGCCACGCTCGATCGATTGCTGAGCGCCGATTCGCGGGAACGCTTGAAAGCGGTGCTCGATGTCCTCGATGATTTGTCCGATGCGCCCGCGGCGCCGCTCGCCTCGCCGAGCGCCTTCGATGCCAAGACGGGCAAAGGCGCCCCGTCGGGCCACGAGCCCGACCAGATCCACCGCGTGCTCGCATTGATCGAGACGGGCTATGCGAGCCCGTTGCGCCTGGCGACCCTCGCGAAAGCCGCGGGCTTGTCCGAGCGCACGCTTACGCGCCGCTTCAGCCAGCACTTGGGCGAGAGCGTCGCGCGCTATGTCACGCGCGTCCGGATCGGTCATGCATGCCGCCTGCTGACCGATTCGTCCATGCCGGTTTCCGTCGTCGCCGCCCGCGCCGGGTTCGCGAACGTCGCCAATTTCAACCGTCAATTCAAGGCGGCCAAACGGATGACGCCGGCCGAATACCGCCGGCAATTCGCCGGCGCGCGACATGCCGAAGACGATATGACGGCACGGCTCACCGAGCGCTCGCCGTCGCTTGGCCCGCGCCGTCAAAGACGCAAGTCGTCGTGAAGATTTTCGAGAAGTACCTGGCGCAGGCGATCGAAACGGTGCGCACGGACTACGCGACAGCGGGCTGACGCTCAGCCGAAAGCTTGCCTTTGAGCCAGCGATAGAACTGCAAAATGGCCGCTTCGCGCGGGTGGCCTTCGCGCCAGGTGAAGAAATAGTCGAGAGAGGCGGGAATGCGCACGTGGCCGAGCTGCACCAGTTCACCGCGCTGCAGGTAGCCCTGCGCGAGCTGCAGCCGCGCCGTCGCCGCGCCTTGCCCGTTCACCGTCGCCTGCAGCAGCAGACCCGCATCGTCGAAGACGGGGCCGCGTTCGGGTTCGTCGGCTCGCAGAGCGGCCGCCTCGAAGAAATCTCGCCATGATCGACGCGAGAAATGCAGGAGCGGCATGCTCGGCAAATCCTCCATTCGGAAGTTCGGATAGCGCGCGAGCAGGGCCGGGCTGCAGACGGCGATGACCTGGTCGTCGAGCAGCTTGCGGATTTCGAACCCCGGTTCGTCCACGCGCCGGTGCCAGATGCCGATGTCCACCGAGTACGGATCGGGCGGCGCGACGTCCGCGTGCATATGCAGCGACAAATCGATGAGCGGATGCTGGTCGTAGAAATCGCCGAGCCTGGGAATGAGCCAGATCGATAGGAAGTCCGACATCGCACTGAGTTCGAGCCGCGTCGCCCCGTGAGCGCCTCGCGCCCCGCGACGGGCCGCGTCGAGCGCGTCGCGCAGATCGTCGAGGCTGTGCCGCACGCGCTCGGCCAATTGCGCGCCCGCCGCGGTTGGAATCATGCGTGCCCCGGCGCGCCGAAACAGCTCGACGCCGAGCTGCGCTTCGAGGCCGCGCAAATGATGGCTCACCGCGCTGTGCGTCAAATGCAATTCTTCGGCGGCGCGGCTGAAGCTGCGGCGTCGAGCGGCCGCTTCGAGCGCGCGTAGCGCCTGCAGGGGAGGAAGCGAGGTGCTCATGCCGTCAAATTCTACTCACATTACCCTGAAAAATCTCTCGCTGGCATGCGCTCCTGCGCTCGCCAATAATCGAACCCTTCCTCCATCGCCTGTTTTTGCGATTCACCATGACTTCGACTCAATGCCGGCTACTCGCCGTTTTCGCCTTCGGGTACTTCGTGTCGTACGTGTTTCGCGGCGTCAATCTCGCATTCGCGCCGCGGCTCATCCATGACTTCGGGCTCTCGTCCTCGGATCTCGGCACGTTGACGAGTCTCTACTTTCTGGGATTCGCCGGCGCGCAGCTCCCGGTCGGCGTACTGCTCGATCGGTTCGGCGCGCGCCGGGTCACCGCGGGCGTGATGCTGATCGCCGCGATCGGCGCGCTACTGTTCAGCTTGGCGGGCGGCCTCGGTTCGATGATGCTGGGCCGCTTTCTGATCGGCGTCGGCGTTTCGGTGTGCCTGGGCGGCGCGTTCAAGGCGACGGCGCAGCATTTTCCGGTCGGCCAGCTCACGCTCGTCAACGGCGTCGTCATGGCGGTGGGCGGTTTGGGCGGGGTCGCGGTCGGGGCGCCGTTGACCTGGCTCTTGTCGATGGCCGGCTGGCGTACGATCGGCATCGGGTTGGCGATTCTCACGACCGTTGCCGCCGTGGCGGTCTGGGTGGGTGCGCCTTCGGTTTCCGAGCGCCCCGCTCAGGCGAGCGTCGTCGAACAATTCAAGGGCGCCTGGCATGTGCTGAGCAGCCGGGCATTTTGGAAACTCACGGCATTCTCGGGCCTTACGCAGAGCGTCTTTTACGCCATGCAATCGCTCTGGGTGGGGGCTTTCCTGCGCGACGTCGTTCCGGCGGGCGCCCACGCCGGCGCATCGCGGGTCGCGACGCTCGTGTCGCTGCTGGGCGCGGCCTTCATCGCGGGTAATCTCGGCTTCGGCGCGCTGGCCCGCGTATTGGAGCGGCGCGGCGTGAGCGTGTATTTATCCTCGGGCGTGACGATGGCGCTGTTCGTGCTCGTGCAAGCGCTGATCGCGGCGCGCGCGCCGATCCCCGAGGCGGTGCTGTGGGCCGCTTACGGCGCGCTGGGCGGGACCGGCATCTTGACGTACGCCGTCATGGCCGAACATTTTCCCGCGCGCCTCATCGGGCGTGTGAATACGTCGCTGAACCTCGTCATCTTTTTTGCGATCTTCGCGCTGCAGGTGGCGATCGGCGCTGCGCTCGGACACTGGCCGATGCAGGCCGGCCGCTATCCCGCTGCCGCGCACGAGACCGTGTGGACCGTGCTCATCGCGCTCCAGGCGATCGCGGCCGTATGGTACTTCGTGCCGACGCTGCCTACGCGTTCCGTGGCGCGCGTCGAGGCGAAAGCGGCGGTGTAGGCTCATAACGGGCGGGCACACGGCGCTGCGACGGGATGGTTGTGTATGCATCTAAATCGATGTGCAATGCCCGCTGATCCGCTCGACAAGGCGAGAAACGAGTGCCGCTCGAAATCGGCGCTCGCGCGAAGAATTTGTCTTCAATCGGGGGAATCGGTAGACAAAAGAATAAATTCCACTCGTCGCGTGCGCGGACACTATCCGGTGCTTGGCGCTCGCTCGGGCAAGGGACGTGATGCCTGCGACATGGTCGGGGTCTGGACGCGCCGAGGATGACATCGCCCGCGAATGAGGCGATGATGACGCGCAGCGCGCACCCCATCGCCGCGCCCCACAATTTATTTCATGTATGGGTATCGCAATGTTCGAACACGTCGAAGCCTATCCGGGCGACCCGATTCTCTCGCTCAACGAGGATTTCCAGAAAGACCCGCGCGACCGGAAGGTCAACCTCAGCATCGGCATCTACTTCGATGAAGACGGCCGCATTCCTGTGATGGAAGCCGTGCGCGAGGCCGAGTCGGTGCAATTGCGCGAGATCGGTCCGAAACCGTATCTGCCGATGGTCGGCATGGCGCAATACCGCGATGCCGTGCAGGCATTGGTGTTCGGCGAAGAAAACCCGGCGCGCAAAGCGAATCGGATCGCGACGGTGCAAACGCTGGGCGGTTCGGGGGCGCTGAAGGTGGGCGCCGATTTTCTGAAGCGCTACTTTCCCGATTCGCAGGTATGGCTCAGCGATCCCAGCTGGGAAAACCACCGTTTCATCTTCGAGCGCGCCGGCATCAAGGCGAATACGTACCCCTACTACGACGAGGCAACGGGCGGCTTGAAGTTCGACGCGATGCGTGCCGCGATCGATGCGCTGCCGCCGCGCAGCATCGTGCTGCTGCACGCGTGTTGCCACAACCCGACCGGCGTCGACCTCGATGAAAGCCAGTGGCGAAGCTTGATCGACGTGATCGACGCGCGTGCTCTGTTGCCGTTCGTCGACATGGCGTATCAGGGCTTCGGCGCGGGGCTCGACGCGGACGCGTTCGCCGTGCGCGAACTGGCCCGGCGGGGGCTGCCGGCTTTGGTGGCGAATTCCTTCTCGAAGAATTTTTCGCTCTATGGCGAGCGCATTGGCGGGTTGAGCGTGATTTGCGAGAGTGCCGAGGCGGCCGCGCGCGTGCTGGGCCAATTGGCCGGTGCGGTGCGTTCGAACTACAGCAATCCGCCCGTTCACGGCGCGAAGATCGTATCGACCGTGCTCAATACGCCGTCGTTGCGCAAGCAGTGGGAGAACGAACTTTCAGCTATGTGCCAACGTATCGCGCGCATGCGGCAGTCGATTCACGACAGCTTGCGCGAGCACGTGAGCGGCGAGGCGCTCACGCGTTACGTCAAGCAGCGCGGGATGTTCACGTATACGGGGTTGACCGAGTCGCAAGTCGAAGCGCTGCGCGAAGTTCACGGCGTGTACATTTTGCGCTCCGGCCGGATGTGCGTCGCGGCCTTGAACGATTCGAACGTCGCGATCGTTGCCGACGCAATCGGGAAGGTGCTCAAGAGCGGGGTTTAGCGTCGCGGGCATGGGTTTCTGCAAACGGCACTACGAACAACCGTAATGCCGTTGAGTAGAGAGCGGGATATTCATGCGCCGAGTTAAAATCGACCGGCGCAAGCCCTTACGGGGCGCCCGCTCACTATTTCGATAATCGGAGACGCTATGTTCGATCTTTCCACGTTGAGTACGTTCGTCGCCGTGGTCCTCGGTCTTTTTCTCATTCCGGGGCCGGCGGTGCTGCTGGTGCTCAGCCGGACGGTGCAAGGCGGGCGTAAAGCGGGCATTCTCACGGGCCTCGGCGTGGCAACCGGCGATTTCGTGCACACGCTGTTTGCGTCGGTCGGTCTATCCGCGTTGTTGATGACGTCCGCGCTGGCCTTCAACGTGGTCAAGATCGTGGGCGCCGCGTATCTCGTCTACCTCGGCGTACGCGCGCTGATGGAAAAGCCGAGCGATCCGTCGTTGCCGAAGATCGCATCGGTCACGCCGGGCAAGGCTTTTCTCCAAGCCATTCCGGCCGAGGTGCTCAACCCGAAGACGGCGTTGTTCTTCCTCGCGTTCATGCCGCAATTCGTCCATCCGGAACATGGGTCGACGTTCGCGCAGTTCGCTGTGCTCGGGCTGATTTTCGTAGGGCTCAGTGCCATTTATACGACGCTCGTCGTCTTGTCGATTCGGCCGTTGGGGCGACTGGTGAAGCGCTTGTCGTGGCTCGGCCGCTGGCAAGGCAAGATCATCGGTTCGATCTTCATCTCGCTTGGGCTCAAGGTGGCCACGCAGCATCGGTGATGGGCAGGGCGCTTGCGCGGCGCGGCAATTGCGCAACGGCCCGTTGCACAGACGTACAGCCCTATCGGGGAACGAGAGACGCCTCGCCGCCTGAATGCAGCCATTCCGATCTTCCATGACAGAACCGCGTTTAACGTTCCTTGACCAGAATGAGTGGGAAAACTGGTTGACCCAAAACGGCGGTACTTCGACCGGGGTGTGGCTGCGCCTTGCTAAAAAAGGCGCAGAGCAGCCGACGTTGACGTACGAAGCGGCAGTGGAAAGCGCCCTTTGCCATGGTTGGATCGACGGTCAAAAGCAGACTGAAAACGAAGAATATTGGTTGCAGCGCTTCACTCGGCGTTCCGCAAGAAGCATCTGGTCTCGGCTCAATAAAGATCGGGCCGAAGCGCTGATCGCCGCGGGCAGAATGCGGCCCGCGGGCATGCGCGAAATCGAGAGAGCTAAGGAGGACGGCCGCTGGGAGGCCGCGTATACGTCACCCAGCAACTCGGTCGTACCTGACGACCTGCGGGCCGCTCTGGATGCCAATCCCAAGGCCAGTGCGTTCTTTGCGACGCTGAGCGGCCGAAACCGCTATGCCATCTTGTTTCGGATACAGAACGCAAAAAAGCCTGCAACGCGGGCGCGCAAGATCGACGAGTTCGTCGACATGCTGAATCGCGGCGAGACGATTCACGCCTAAATGTCGATCGAGCACGATCGATTCCGGCGGCAGTCGAAGCGTCCAGTGGTGCCCGGGACCGGACTCGAACCGGCAAGCCGTGAGGCGGCGGATTTTCGTCACACTGCGTCTTTCGACGCCGGCGAGATCGCTATCGCCGTTCGTGCGCTGGACTATGCCTTCGCCATCGTTGCGTGCACGAGGCTCGCTCGTGCGCGCCGCATTAGGCGCCCCCCGTCTAGTCTCTACACCTTCCGCGAAGCGGCCTGACGTGGCAGGCCATGTTTTCGGGCTTGGCTCGGCGTTGCCTCGGCGCGGTATCGAAGGTGACTTGCTCGCGCAAGCACCTGGGCGCCAGGGGATTCGCCGAATTTGAAGGGTTCTGCACCGGCCGTTTCCGGCCGGGCACTCAATTGCTTAAGTCCGCTATGTTTACCAATTTCATCACCCGGGCAGGGCGGACGCGATTCTACCACCGCTCGAGCGCCGCGCACCCCAAAACGTCGATGCGCGCCGAGGGCATGGCCTGAACGATCCTCGGCTAAAATGACGCCCTTCGAAAATCAGGACCGCCGATGACCAAGCCACCGCTTTCTTTGCTCGCGCTGCTCTCGATCGCACCGATCCTAGCCGGTGGTTGTTCGCTGTACGCCAATCCGAGCGCGTGCGAAGCGCAAATGCGCCGCGCGGCCGCGCAAGCCGAGCCGGCGGCAACGCTGTCCATTTCGCATGTCGGCGTCGGTATCAAGGGCTCTCGAGTCGTCGTCGAAGGCGCGCTCAAGACAGCCGCGCCGCCGCCCGCTGATCCAGTGGACGCTCCGGATGCAGCCGCCGTCTCGCCTAGCTCGGCGACGCAGGCGAGCGAACCGGCAAAGCCGGCGAAACCGATCGTCAAGGCCGCCGCGCTCGAGTGCACGTTCGACGAAGACAGATTGACCGCCGCGCGTTGGCTCGCACCGGCTGAACTGGCGAACCCGCCGGCGCCCGACGCGTCGAACGGCTAAGGGCCGCCCGCCGCATCGCCTGCACCGTGCGGTGCTAGCATGTCCGCTGTATCCGTTCGAACGGAACGAGGAGGCGGCCATGGATGGCTTCGTGCGGCATCAAATGGAGGGCGTGTCGGTCGACATTCAGATCGTGCCGGCGTCGCCGAGCGGCTTCGCGGCACGCTACAGAGTTTCGGGCGACGCGGGCGACGAAGCCGACTGGCCCGTCGTGCACCTGGCTCAAGGCCCGTTCGCCACGATGCAGCAAGCCGAGGAAGCCGCCAAATCGGCCGCGCTCCAGCATATCCTCGAGCGCGGGCAGCCACCGCACTGACTGTCTTCGCCACACCCGATTCCCGCTCCGATCGCCCCGTCGGCGGCTTGTTCGGCATGTGTTTTTGCACAGGCCTCGCCGGGCCCGGTAAAATGCTCGGCTGATTCATTCACCCACTGGCGGCGAAAGCGCAAGGATTTCCCGAACATGACCGATTTTCGTTTTACCTCGCGGTTCGCCGCTTTGGTTTTGGCCGGCGGCCTCGTTGCCGGTTGCAGCACGTCGTCGCCCACCAAGGTCGACTACAAGAGCGATTCGAAGTCGAAGCAAGCGTCGCTCGCCGTTCCGCCCAATCTCCTAGACGAAGCAGCCGACCAGCGCTCGCTGCCGCCCCAAAGCGGCCAGGCGTCGTTGTCCGGGCTCACTCAGGTTCAAAAGGCCGCGCCGCCGGAAAATGCGGTGATGCCGCCCGTCAAGGGCATGCATATTCAACGCGACGGCACCGAGAGCTGGCTCGTCATCGATAGCCGCTCCCCGGACCAAGTCTGGCCGCAAATCCGCCGCTTCTGGCAGGAGCAAGGCTTCCTGCTCGTCGTCGATCAGCGCGACAAGCACGTGCTCGAAACCGATTGGAACGAAACGCGCCCGCAGATCAACGAAGGCTTGATCCGCAATACGCTTTCCAAGGCAATGGGCAATTCGTATGTCGCGGCCGAACGCAACAAGTTCCGCACCCGGCTCGAGTCGGCCCCGAACGGCGGCACGTACGTGTTCATCAGCCAAAAGGGTATGCGCGAAGCGCTGACGGGTGTCAACAACGACTCGTCGTCGTGGGAGCCCAAGCCGAACGATCCCGCGCTCGAATTGGAGTATCTGAAGCGGCTGATGAGCGGCCTCGCGCTGGCCGACGCACGCGGCGACTCGGCCAGCATCGCCGCGGCCGACATCGCCCCCGACGCTGCGAGTTCGACGGCGGCGACGAAGCCCGGCAAGGGCAATGCCGACGAAGCCGCCATCGCCGCGCGCAACGCTGCGATGTCCGCGCAAGCGGCAGCGCCGGCGCGTCAACCGACCAACG
>NZ_JBQCHR010000043.1:0-7428 GCF_051954495.1 Trinickia sp. | reverse complement strand
GCCTTCGCACCGCGCGCACGCATCGCCGTAAACGCTTCGTGACCCGGCGTGTCGAGGAACGTGATGACGCCGCGCGGCGTTTCGACGTGATACGCGCCGATGTGCTGCGTAATACCGCCCGCTTCGCCCGCTGCCACCTTCGCGCGGCGGATGTAGTCGAGCAGCGAGGTCTTGCCGTGGTCGACGTGACCCATGACCGTGACGACCGGCGGACGCGGCAGCTGCTCGGCGTCCGTTGCTTCGCCTTCGACCAGCAGCGCTTCCGGATCGTCGAGCTTGGCCGCGACCGCGCGGTGGCCGAGTTCCTCGACGATGATCATCGCCGTTTCCTGGTCGAGCATCTGGTTGATCGTGACCATCTGCCCCATCTTCATCATCACCTTGATGACTTCCGATGCCTTCACGGACATCTTATGGGCGAGGTCGGCCACGGTGATCGTCTCGGGCACGTGCACTTCGCGCACGATCGGCTCGGTGGGCGCCTGGAACGAGGTGCCCGCGTCCTGATGCTTGCCGCGCCCCTTCGGGCCGCCGCGCCAGCCGCGATCGACGCCGCCGCTCGAATCGCCGCGCGTCTTGATGCCGCGACGCTTCGCGGCGTCATCCTGCCAGCCGCCCTTGCCGCCCTGCTTCTTCTTGTCGGCGCCCGGCGTCGTCGTCGAAGGCTGGGTCGTGGCGGGCGCGGCAGCGCCTGCCGCCGGCTTGCGTGCTTGCGTGGGACGCGCCGCTTCGCCGGCCGGACGGGCTGGCTTGTGCAGCGTACCCTTCGCCTCGGCCGCCTTGGCGGCTTCGGCCGGCTTGGCCACGGGCGCCGGCTCCGGCGCCTTGACTTGCGCCTTGCGCGGCGTATTCATCATTTCGCGGATCGCGCGCGCCTCGGCCTCGGCCTTCTCGCGACGCTTGCGAATTTCTTCCTGTTCGGCGCGCGCCTTCTCGGCGGCCTCCCGTGCGGCGTCCTCGGCCTTCTTGGCCGCTTCGCGCTGCGCGGCGCGCTCGGCGGCGGCTCGCTCGTCCTCGACGGCGACGCGCTCCGCCTGCTCGCGGGCAGCGGCGTCCTCACGATGCTTCGCGGCTTCTTCCTCGGCACGCTGACGCTCCGCTTCGGCGGCCTTCTCGCGCGCCTGGCGCTCGGCTTCCTCGCGTTCGAGGCGCTCTTGCCGCTCGCGCAATTCCTGCGCTTGCTGCTCGAGCAGCTCCGCTTCGCGGCGCGCCTCTTCCTCGCGGCGCTGCAGCTCGGCGCTTTCCTCGGCGACGGCGGCCTCTTGACCGGCCGCTTCCGCCGCCGCGCCGTCACCGGCTTCGTCGCGTTTCACGAACACACGTTTCTTGCGAACTTCGACCTGAATGGTGCGAGCCTTGCCCGTCGCGTCGGATTGCTTGATCTCCGACGTGTGCCGGCGAGTCAGCGTGATCTTGCGCTTGTCGGTATCGGCCGAGCCGTGCGACTTACGCAAGTGGTCGAGCAGACGCGCCTTGTCCGATTCGGACAAAGCATCGTCCTCACTCGCTTTCTGGACACCCGCCGCCTGGAGCTGCTCGAGCAGCACCCCGGCTGGCATTTTGAGTTCCGCGGCAAATTGGGCTACGTTGTTACTCGCCATTCATTCCTCTTAATGCAAGGACCGATTCCTTGCGGTTAGCATCGGGTCATGCGATCGCAAGATCGCGGTCTAATCAGTGCGCCATGGTCATTCACTCACTGGAACCAATGTTCACGTGCTTTCATGATCAACGCCTTAGCGGCATCCTCTTCCATTCCGGTCATGTCGACCAATTCGTCGACGGCCAATTCGGCTAGGTCGTCGCGCGTTTGAATCTGGTGCTCCGCCAACTTCGCCAACAGATCGGCGTCCATCCCGTCGAGGCTCTTCAGATCGAGCGCGACGCCCTCGACCTTCTCCTCGTTCGCGATCGCCATGGTCAGCAATGCGTCGCGCGAGCGGTTGCGCAGTTCGTGGACGGTATCCTCGTCGAACGCCTCGATTTCGAGCATCTCGTTGAGCGGCACGTAGGCGATCTCTTCGAGGCTCGTGAAGCCTTCGTCGATGAGGATGTCGGCGACTTCCTCGTCCACGTCGAGCCGCGCCATGAACAGGTCGCGCAGAACGCCGCGTTCCTGGTCTTGCTTCTGCGCCGACTCGTCGGGCGTCATGATATTGATCTGCCAGCCGGTCAGTTCGCTGGCGAGACGCACGTTCTGGCCGCTGCGGCCGATGGCGACCGCGAGCTCGCTTTCGTCGACGACGACGTCCATCGAATGTTTTTCTTCATCGACGACGATCGACTGAACCGCGGCCGGCGCGAGCGCGCCGATCACGAACTGGGCGGGGTCTTCGGACCATAGCACGATGTCGACGTTCTCGCCACCGAGCTCGTTGCGAACGGCCTGAACGCGCGAGCCGCGAATGCCGACGCACGTGCCGATCGGATCGATCCGCTTGTCGTAGGCCACGACGCCGATCTTCGCCCGCACGCCCGGATCGCGGGCCGCCGCCTTGATTTCGAGCAGGCCTTGCTCGATTTCGGGCACTTCCATCTCGAACAGCTTCATCAGGAACTCGGGCGCCGTGCGCGAGAGTTCGATCTGCGGGCCGCGTGCGGTGCGATCCACCTTGCCGATATAGGCACGCACGCGGTCGCCCACGCGCAGGTTTTCCTTCGGGATGAGCTGGTCGCGGCGCAGCAGCGCCTCGACGCGGCCCGATTCGACGATGAAATTGCCCTTGTCCAGGCGCTTCACCGTGCCGGTCATGATCTTTTCGCCGCGCTCGAGGAAATCGTTCAGGATCTGCTCGCGCTCGGCGTCGCGCACCTTCTGCAAGATGACTTGTTTAGCGGCCTGCGCGCCGATACGGCCGAATTCGATCGACGGAATCGGCTCTTCGATATAGTCGTCGATTTCGATTTCGGGCTTCTGTTCGCGCGCTTCGAACAGCAAGATTTCCTGATCCGGCTCTTGCAGGCCGGCTTCGTCGGGCACGACGCGCCAACGGCGATACGTTTCGTGCTCGCCCGATTCACGGTCGATATGCACGCGAATGTCCACGTCTTCTTCGAAGAGCTTTTTGGTGGCCGAAGCAAGAGCGGCTTCAAGCGCAGCGAACACCACATCTTTATTGACGTTCTTCTCGCGCGCCAGCGCATCGACCAGCATCAGTACTTCGCGACTCATTGTTTGCGGCTCCTAAAGTCAACGTGCGGGACGAGGCGTGCGCGGTCCATGTCCGCGAGCGTGAAATCGAGCATCGCGGCGCCCTCCTTCCCTTCAAATTCCAATCCGATCGTTTCGCCGTTGGGCGCATGGAGAATGCCCCGGTACGTCTTGCGTCCGTTCAACGGCTTTTTCAATGTCACGACGGCCTCGCTGCCCGCGAAGCGCAAGAAATCCGCCAACTTCTTGAGCGGACGATCGAGCCCCGGCGACGATACTTCGAGCCGTTCGTAGTCGATGTTCTCAACCGTCAGAACGTGCTGGAGCTGACGCGTGACTTTTTCGCAATCCTCGATCGCAATGCCGGCGCTCTGGTCGATATAGACGCACAGCATGCCGCGCCCGGTGCGCTCGAGGTCCACGAGCTCGTAGCCCATGCCCGAGACCGTGGTTTCTATCAGTTCCGTCAGTTGCACAAGTGCCCTCTAAGATGTTCGCGCAAACGCGCGAGCACCCCAGGGGCCGCGCGCCGCGCCATGCCGGCGCGCGAAAAGGTGCTGCTGGCCGAGATGCCGAACCGTTTCCGCCAAAAAAAAATGGGCTTAACGCCCATCATCTTCTTACCGGTGGTCGCACCTGAGCCGCACAAAAAACCGCACGCCCAGCGACTTTGCGAGTATAGCATTTTTGACGGCGCGTTGCAAAGCGGTGAGCGCCCGCGCATCGGGGCGCTCACGCGAGCGACCTGTCATATCGGGGCAAATGCTCGAATACCGGTCGGTGCAAACGGCCTTGATGCGGCGCCGGCCCAGCGGTCATGTATGACGCTGGGCCGCTTGCGCGCCGATGCTAGCCGCGGCTGCGCGAGCGGCCGCGCGGCGCCTGCGGGCGCTGGCCGCCGCCGCTGCGGTTGCCGCCAGGGGAGCGATTGCCGTTCCCATTGCCGCCGAACGCGCGCTTGCCGCCGCCGCTGCCCGAACTCGGCGCACGGTTGCCGTCGACGTCGCGCTGCGGCCGGCCTTTTTGGCCACCGCCACCGCCACCGCCGCCACCCGCACCGCCGCCGCGATTGCCGCCGCCCCGGTTGCCGTAGCCGCCGCCCAGGCCATCGCCGAAGCCGCCGCCCATGCCGGCTCCAAAGCCGCCCGCCCCGCGCCGGCCCGGGCCGCGTCCGGGCTGCTCGAAGCGGCCGTGCGCGGTCAGCACCGGTTCACGATTGATGAAGCCCATCGACGTCTGCATCGGATCGGGCTGACGCCGCTCCTGACCCTGGCGCCGCGCGCCTTTTTCCTCGACCGGCGCCTTGAGGCCGACAGCGGCCATCAAGCTGCGAACTTGGCTATCCTCGAGCTCTTCCCAGCGTCCGCGACGCAACCCGCGCGGCAGGGAGATCGGGCCATGGCGCGTCCGAATCAGCCGGCTCACCATGAGCCCGACAGCCTCGAACATGCGCCGCACTTCGCGATTGCGCCCTTCGGCCAGCGCAACGTGATACCAATGATTGGTCCCTTCGCCGCCGCCGTCGCGGATACGCAGGAAGTTGGCGGGGCCGTCCTCGAGTTCGATGCCGTGCAGCAGCTTTTGACGCGAGGCTTCCGACAGTTCGCCGACGACCCGGACCGCATATTCACGCTCGACGCTATAACGCGGGTGCATGAACCGATTCGCCAAGTCGCCCGACGTGGTCAGCATCAGCAAGCCTTCGGTATTGAAGTCGAGCCGGCCGACGGCAAGCCATTTCGCCGTCTTCATCGGCGGCAGCTTATCGAACACGGAGGGACGCCCCTCCGGATCGGCATGGCTGACGATCTCGCCCGTGGGTTTGTGATAGAGCAGCACACGCGGCGGCTTGGTCTGCACGCGGCGCTTGACCGGCTTGCCGTTGATGCGCACCTGGTCGGTCGGCATGATCCGCTGGCCGATGTGCGCCGGCTCGCCGTTCACCGAAACGCGACCCGCGACGATGAGTTCTTCCATTTCACGGCGCGACCCCATACCGGCTTCGGCCAAGACCTTATGCAGCTTCGGCGCGTCGTCGTCCGGCGCCAGCACACGCTTGGGCTGAGCCTCGCGGCCGCGACGCAGCATCGGCGCTCGCACGCCGGCCGCCGCGCCATTGTCGGCGTCGAACGCCGGCGAGGTGACGTAGCTGAACAGATCGTCTTGCGTGTCGGTCGCGGATTCTGCCGCCTTGGCCGGCTTGCCCTTATCGGGCGCGCCGCCTTCTTCCCGACGATTGGCGGCGGGCTTGCGGCCGCCCTTTTGCGCACCTTTTTGCGGCCCCTTGCGCGGCGCACGCACAGGCGGCGCGCCGTCTTCGGCCGCGCTCGCCGCCGCGGACGGTTGCGCGTCGGCGTCTTCGGCCGCCGGCTGGCCTTGGGGGCCGCCCTCGCCTTTGGTCTTGGCGGCGGCGCGACGCCGCGCGATCAAGCTACGGGGGCCTCGGCGCAGACCGCGGCGCGGGCGCTCCTGATCCTGTTCGCCCCCTTCGGCGATGGGGGCGCCTTGCTCGGATTGGCCTGCCTGCGCGGCCGGCGCGTCATCGCGGCCCGCGGCCGCTACGGCATGCCCGGGTGCGGACAAATCGGTGTCGTGGGTATTTGTCAAAACAACCTCAAGTGTCAATCGCGCGCCCATTGCGGGCGCCGCGTGCGTTCGCTTACGTCAGGCACTTCGCGACGCGGGTTCGTCGTCGGTGAAAGCGTCCGAGTTGTCGGCCGATTCGTCGCGAGGCGCGTCCTCGCGCATCGCGTCCATCGAGTGCGCATCGGCGACGGAAGACGTACTGTCACTGTCTTGCGCATGCCGCGGCAACTCGATGTCGATTTCGTCCGAAACGGTTTCATGCGAGCCGCGACTCTCGTCGCGACCGCCATCGGCGGCAGGAATCGTGCCGCCCTCGACGGACGGTGCAACGTTTGCCTGTCCATCGTGCGGCGCGCTCGCGCCGTCGTCTTCTTGTTCGTGGGCCGAAAGGCCCGGTTCCTCGGCTTGCCGCGACTCGGCAGCGCCCGACGGCGCGGCTTGCGCCGCTCCGGCATCGCCGGTCTCGGCCGAATCGTCGGGGCCGCCGGCATCGCCGCCCGCGAGCGGCCCGCCTTCGACGAGCGCCGCATCGTCCGGAAACTCGATGGCGTGTTGCGCCAAGAGATCGGCCGCGTTCTGCGTCGAGGGATCTTCGAGCGGCGGCAATTCGTCGAGCGCCTTGAGCCCGAGATCGTCGAGAAACTGCTTCGTCGTCGCGTAAAGCGCCGGCCTGCCCGGCACATCCCGGTGACCGATCACTTCGATCCAGCTGCGGTCTTCTAGCTGCTTCACCACCTGCGTATTGACCGTGACGCCGCGAATCTCTTCGATATCGCCGCGTGTGACCGGCTGCCGGTACGCGATGATCGCGAGCGTCTCGAGTACCGCGCGCGAATATTTCGGCGGCTTTTCCGGATGCAACCGGTCGAGATAGGTTCGCATCGCCGGCTTGCTTTGAAAGCGCCAGCCGGTCGCCAGCGCGACGAGCTCGACGCCGCGCCCCGACCATTCGTTTCGCAAATCCTCAAGTAACGCACGGACTGTATCCGCCGATACGCCGTCGGCGAAAAGCATGCGCAAGTCACCGACCTTCAGTGGTTCCTGCGCGCAAATCAAAGCAGTCTCGAGGACGATCTTCGCCTCTTGGGTATTCATGCAGCTAGGTCAGACCCTGTGGTCAACGAACCGGATCAAAACAGACGAAATGGAACTGAAGACGCGCTCGCCCGATTTTGATCGGTCATATTGATGGGAGCACGGACCGGGGGGTGGCGAAACGAGAATGCTCTCGAACCAAGCCCAGCCGGACGAAGCAGCGGTTTTCCGGAGAAGGCGCCGCGTGACTGAACGCCATCTTACGCAAAAAGGCGGAGGCCGTAAACAGCGAATCGATGGCGGGCGCCGTGGCGTAAAGCGCACTGCCTTCTTCAAATATTGAGCAGCTCGTGCTGGTCACCATTTAACTAGACGTACAGAGCGGTCTTGCTGCAACCGCAAAGGGGACGGATTCCCCGCATGCAGCCGCTGCAAGCGACGCCAGCCGTTCTGCCCGCTCCATCGCCCGGCGAATTTATCGCATCGCAATAACAGAGCGCGCACGCACACTCGGCGCGCGATGCTGCACAAGATTGGTGATTGCCCTGATTTTCGGCCCAGGCGTTTTGGCGTCTTATACGCCCCTAACTGACGCCCCCGCAGCCCCGTAACCACGGGGCCTCGCAGTATTCGCCAGCCACATGGCACGCTTCATG
>NZ_JBQCHR010000042.1:0-27492 GCF_051954495.1 Trinickia sp. | reverse complement strand
GCCGTCATCCGCACGACGAACCGGCGGTTGCGGTCATAGATGATTCGGTTATCGAGCGTCCGCGCCACGGCCGGCGTGCGGGCGAGCCGCTCCGATTTGGCGCTCGCCCACGCGGCGATCGCATCGGCGTCGCCCACGCGCCACAGCCGATGCAGCATGGCCACGTCTGCCATGTTTTGCGCCGGCGTCTGCGCAAGATCCTGCCCGAGCATTTCGCGCTGCTGCGCCAGCGTGAGATTCGTGAACGCGCGCATCTGCTCGGCCAGCGTTTCCAACCCGACGATCTTGCCGCGCGAGCGCAAGTAGACGTTCTGCAACTGCGCTTCGGTACCGTATTCGGTTTGCAAACCGGCCGCGATCGAATCGTAGGTTTCGACGAGCAGCGCGGCCAGCCACGGCCGGGTCTTCTTGATTTCATCGAGCGCCGCCGGATTGCCTCGCAGCCGCAATGCAAGCCTGCGCCATAGCGCATCGGGCAACAGTCGCGGCAAGCAGTCGTATGAACACACGCCGTACTTCGATACGTCGTCCTGCGATTGAAGCAGGTCGTCCGGTGAAATCTCGAGCGCGAGCGTCGGCGACGCGGCCAGCGCGGCCAGAATGGGCGGCCGAAACGGCTGACTCTTCGGGTAGTCGTAGGGATCGCCCACATGCAACGTCCCCAGCAGGTAGATCGTCGTCGATCCCCTCGTCGCAACATAGAACGGCATATGGGCGGGCTCGGCGCGCACGGGCCCGCTCGCGCTCGTGCCGCCGAAGTCGGGCGGCGGCCCATGAAAGCCCGGAATAGCCGCCCCCGGCGTGGCCGGCGGGCTTCCGGGCGCCGGGGCGATCGGCGCCCGGGGCGCCGCTTGGGTAACCGGCGCGGCGGCCGGCCCGGCGAAAGCCGGGGCGATCAAGCCGCCCGAGCGCGGATCGATCGCCAGCGTGAAGACGAACGTGAAGACAAACGCGAGGACGAGGGCCCGCACGCGCCGCACGCGCCGCACGAAGGCGGCCGCGGCGGCGCGCCCGTGCGAACGGCGCGCAACATGACGCGCCGCCCGCGCTTCAGGCATCCGCTTCCCCCACCTCCTCGGCGCGGTGGCACGACACGAGCCGGCCATCGACTTCGCGCAGCTTCGGCTCCTCCACGCGGCACCGCTCGATCGCATACGGGCAACGCTGGTGGAACGTGCAGCCCGAGGGCGGATTGAGCGGCGAGGGCATTTCGCCTTGGAGCTTGATCTGCGTGCGCCGGTCCGCCTCGAAGATCGCCGGCGTGGCCGACATCAGCGAGCGCGTGTACGGATGACGCGGGTGCGCGAAGATCGTCTTCTTGTCGCCGAGCTCCGCCACGCCGCCGAAGTACATGACCATCACGTCGTCGGCAATATGCTCGACGACGGCCAGATTGTGCGAAATGAAGACGTAGCTCGTCTTGAACTGCTCTTGCAGGTCCATAAACAGGTTCAGGATCTGCGCTTGGATGGAAACGTCGAGCGCCGAGACGGGCTCGTCCGCCACCACGATGCGCGGATCCAGAATCATCGCACGAGCAATCGCAATGCGCTGCCTTTGTCCGCCCGAAAACATGTGCGGATAGCGTTTCGCATGCTCGGGACGCAATCCGACCGTGCGCATCATCTGCGCCACGCGGCTCACGCGCTCGGTCGCGCTCAGCTCCGTATTGATCAGCAAGGGCTCGGCCAGCGTCTGCTCGACGGTCTTACGCGGGTTCAGCGACGCAAACGGGTTCTGAAACACCATCTGCACGCGGCGGCGCAACTGGTCGATCTTGGTCCGATCGGCGCCCGCGACGTCCTCGCCCTCGATCAGCAAGCGCCCCGACGTGGGCGGCTCGACCATCGTCAGCTGACGGGCGAGCGTCGATTTGCCGCACCCCGATTCCCCCACGACGGCAAGCGTCTTGCCGCGCGAGAGCGAAAAGGACACGCCGTTCAGCGCCTTGACCGTGGCCTGGCCGAACATGCCCCGTCGCACGGGGTAGTGCTTGGTCAGTTGCTCGGCCACGAGCACGCGCTCGTCGTCATGGCGCGGCGCGCGCGAAACTTCCGGTACTGCGTTCATCGTGCGCCTCCCAGGTCGGTCGTGCTCGAGCGCGCCGTCTCGAGGTTCAGCGGTTTGATGCAGCGGGCCCGTGCAAGCACCTCGTGCGAATCGGGCGGATCCAGGCGCGGTCTACCCTTTCGGCAATCGTCGACGACGTACTTGCAGCGCGGCGCGAACAGGCAGCCGGTAGGCCGGTCGTCGCGCCCGGGCACCATGCCGGGCAGCGCGGCGAGCCGCTTCGCGCCGCGGTTGTGCTCGGGAATGGCGGCCAGCAGCGCTTCAGTGTACGGGTGATGCGGCCGCGCGAAAATATCGGGCACGCGATTCGTTTCGATCACCTCGCCGGCATACATGACCGCCACGCGCTGCGCCACTTGCGAAACGACGGCCAAATCGTGCGAGATCAGGACGAGCGCCATCCCGCGCTCCTTCTGCAGCTTCACGAGCAGATCCATGATCTGCGCTTGAATCGTGACGTCGAGCGCCGTGGTGGGCTCGTCGGCGATGAGAAGTTTCGGGTTGCAGGCCACGGCCATCGCGATCATGACGCGCTGGTTCATGCCGCCCGACAGTTGGTGCGGAAACGCCGAAATGCGATTTTTCGCGTCGGGAATGCCCACCTGGTCGAGCAACTCGAGCGCGCGCCGCTCGAGCGCCGCGCCGCGCAGGCCTTCGTGCAGTTTCAGGACTTCCTTGATCTGATACCCGACCGTATAACTCGGGTTCAAGCTCGTCAACGCGTCCTGGAACACCATCGCGATATCCTTGCCGATGATCTTTCGGCGCGCTTTCGCCGAGGCGTTCAACAAGTCCTTGCCGTCGAATGTGATTTCATCGGCCGTCACCAAGCCGGGGGCGTCGATGAGGCCCATCAGCGCCATCATCGTCACGCTCTTGCCCGAGCCCGATTCGCCCACGACGCCCACCACTTCCCCGGGCGCGATGTCGAGGCTCACGCCGTCCACCGCCGGCGCGCCGCCGAACGTGACAGCCAGGTTGCGGATGGTCAATAAAGTGTTCATGGTCAGGCCATCCGTTTGAGTTTCGGGTCGAGCGCGTCACGCAGCCCGTCGCCGAGCAAGTTGATCGCAAGCACCGAAATGAGGATCGCCATGCCCGGCATCGTCACGATCCACCAGGCATTGTCGATGTAGTCGCGCGCCGACGCCAGCATCGCACCCCATTCGGCCGTCGGCGGCTGAACGCCCAGACCGAGAAAGCCCAGCGCGGCCGCATCGAGGATCGCCGACGAAAAACCGAGCGTGGCCTGCACGATCAGCGGCGCCGTGCAGTTGGGCAGCACTTGGGAGAACATGAGCCGCAGGGTGCCGGCGCCGGCCACGCGCGATGCCGTGACGTACTCCTTCTGCAATTCGCCCTGCGCCGACGCCCGCGTCAAGCGCACGTAGCCCGGCAGCGCGACGATCGCGATCGCGAACATCGTATTGGTCAGCCCCGGCCCGATGATCGCGACCACGGCCACCGCGAGCAGCAACGACGGCAGCGCGAGCAGCACATCCATCGCGCGCATGATCGGCGTATCGGCCCATTCGAAGAATGCCGCGCACAGCCCGAGCACGATGCCCGGAATCAATGCGAGCACGACGGAGACACACCCGATCCAGAACGACATGCGCGCGCCGAACATGAGGCGCGCGAGAATGTCGCGACCGGCTTCGTCGGTGCCGAGCACGAACTTCCAATTGCCGCCGTCGAGCCATGCCGGCGGGATTTTGACGTAGTCGCGATACTGCTCGATCGGGCTGTGCGGCGCAACGAGCGGCGCGAGAATCGCGATGAGCGCGACCACGAGTACGATCAGGCCAGCCGCCACCGCCCCGCGATTGCGCGAGAAGTTGCGCCAGAATTCGCGCAGCACGAGTGCGCGGCCGCTCGAAGGCGTCACCTGCCCAGGCGCCGCGTTTTGAATATCTGCCATGATTGCGGGCTCCTTAGCGCGTGTGGCGAATGCGGGGGTTGAGCACGCCGTAGAGCAGATCGACGCACAAGTTCACGACGATGACCAACGTCGCGATCATCAAGATGCCGCCTTGCACGACCGGATAGTCGCGCCGGCTAATCGCATCGATGAGCCACTTGCCGATGCCGGGCCATGAAAAGAGGGTCTCGGTCAGCACCGCACCCGCGAGCAGCGTGCCCACTTGCAGGCCGATCACCGTCACGACCGGAATCAGCGCGTTACGCAGCGCGTGCACCACGATGACGCGCACGGGCGAGAGCCCTTTGGCGCGCGCCGTGCGGATGTAGTCCTCGCGCAGGACTTCGAGCATCGACGAGCGCGTCATGCGCGCGACCACCGCGAGCGGGATCGTGCCAAGCACGATCGCGGGCAGAATCAGATGGCTGACGGCGGATTTGAACGAACCTTCGTCGGGCGCGAGCAGCGCATCGATCAGCATGAAGCCGGTCACGTGGGGAATGTCGTATTCGACGGCGATGCGGCCCGAGACAGGGGTCCATCCGAGCGTCACCGAAAACAGCATGATGAGGATCAATCCCCACCAGAAAATCGGCATCGAGTATCCCGTGAGCGCCGTGCCCATGACACCGTGATCGACGACGGTGCCGCGCTTGAGGGCAGCGAAAACACCCGCGGGCAAACCGATCACGAGCGCGAAGATCATCGCGCAGATCGACAACTCCACGGTGGCCGGAAAGCGGGCGAGAAACTCGCTCATCACGGTCGTGTTCGTGATGATCGAATCGCCGAGATTGCCGTGCAGCGCGCGCCAAACATAGTGGACATATTGCATCGGCAGCGGCTCGTCGAGCCCGAGCCGGTGCAATGCCGCCGCGTGCATGGCCGGATCGACGCCGCGCTCGCCCATCATGACTTCGATGGGATCGCCGGGGATCAGGTGGATGAGCGCGAAGGCCAGAATCGTGATGCCGATGAACGTCGGAATCACCATTCCGACACGGCGTAAAACGAATCGGAACATGGTTCGTCCCTATATTGCTGGAGGAAAAATGCGAACGGCGACGAGAAGCGCGGGGCTTCTGTCGCCGCAAGTCGTGCATCGCGGCCTTCCGGGCATGCCCGAAAGAGCGGACTGCATCGACGTGATTACTTCACGCTGACGCCGTCGAAGCGGGCATAGCCGAGCGGCTCGATGCGCATGTCGACGACGTTCTTCGTCGTCGGCTGATAGATCGTGGAGTGCGCGATCGGCGAATACGGCAGCTGCTGCGCGAAAATCTGCTGGGCCTGCATATAGATCTTCGAACGCGCTTCCTGGCCGTTCGTCGTGCGCCCCTTCTGGATCAGATCGTCGAACGGCTTGTAGCACCACTTCGAGAAGTTATTGCCCTTCACCGCCTCGCAGCCGAGCAGCGTGCCGAGCCAGTTGTCGGGATCGCCGTTGTCGCCGCTCCAGCCGATCAGCATCGAGTCGTCCTCGCCCGCGTGCGCGCGCTTGATGTACTCGCCCCATTCATACGTGACGATCTTCGCCTTCACGCCGATCTTCGCCCAGTCGGCCTGAATCATCTCGGCCATCAAGCGGGCATTGGGGTTGTACGGACGCTGTACCGGCATCGCCCACAGCGTGATTTCTTGCGGCAAGCCGTTCGCAAAGCCGGCCTTCGCGAGCAGCTTCTTCGCGCCCTCGGGGTCGTATGCCTGCGCCTTCAGATCCTTGTCGTAGGACCACTGCGTCGGCGGCATCGGGTTCGTCGCGGCCTGGCCTGCGCCTTGGTAGACCGACTCGATGATGGCCTTCTTGTTGATCGCCATGTCGAGCGCTTGACGCACTTCCACCTTGTCGAGCGGCTTGTGCTCGACGTTGTACGCAAGGTAGCCGAGGTTGAAGCCGGCCTGCGACGGCATCGAGATGTTCGAATCGGCTTTGAGCGGCGCGATGTCCTGCGGCTTCGGATAGCTCATCACCTGGCATTCGTTGCGCTTGAGCTTTTGCACGCGCACGCCGGCATCGGGCGTGATCGCGAAGATCAAATGCTTGATCTTCACCGCGCCCGCCTTCCAATAATCGGGATTGCCCTCGTAGCGGATCGTCGCGTCCTTCGTATAGCTCTTGAAGATGAACGGGCCCGTGCCCACCGGCTTTTGGTTGATGTCCGAGGCCTTGCCGGCCTTGAGCAATTGGTCGCCGTACTCGGCCGAAAGGATCGACGCGTACTCCATCGCCATGTTCTGGATGAACGGCGCGTTCACTTCCTTCAGCGTGAAGCGCACGGTGTACGGATCGACCTTCTCGATCTTGTCGATGAGCTTGTCGAGACCCATGTCGGTGAAGTACGGGAACTGCACCGGATAGGCCTTGCGGAACGGCTGATTCGGATCGAGCATGCGCTCGAACGTGAAGACGACGTCGTCCGCGTTGAATTCGCGCGTGGGCTTGAAGAAGTCCGTCGTCTGGAATTTCACGCCATGGCGAAGGTGGAACGTGTACACCTTGCCGTCGGCGGATACGTCCCACGACTCGGCGAGACCGGGCTCGACCTTCGTGCCTCCGCGCTCGAATTCGACGAGACGGTTATAGACGGTGAACGTATTCGCCGTGAAATCGGTGCCCGTGGTGTACTGCGCGGGATCGAAACCCGCGGGGCTGCCTTCCGAGCAGTAGACGAGCGTTTTGTTGGGAATGTCGGCGGCATGCGAAGCCGTCGCAGCCAGCGATACCGTCACGGCGGCGGCCGCGATCGCGGTGACCCGCACGGCGCGCAACAGTTTGTTTTGCTTCATGTTTCCTCCAGATCTCAAGGCTGGGTGGAGCCAGCGTACGCGGATATTACTGACCTTTGATACCCCGAACAAGCGGTCGGGAAAAGGCAACGACCAGCACTTTCACGCGTTGACTTTGCGATCGTCGCGTGTTTAGTGCCACTAAAATTACGCGATGATAATGCGCCGGCCGACGCTCGTCGATGCGTCAAAAAAGAAGTCATGTGCGGCGCAACGCACGGCACGCCGCGCCGCTGACGGCCGGCGTTACCGCAAGCCCACGCCCCAGAACTGCGTGGGCCCGAACGGATCGATCTTGAACCCGGTGACGTTCTTGCGCAGCGGCTGATACACCGTCGAATGGGCGATCGGCGTAAAAGGAACTTGCTGCTTGAAGATTTCCTGCGCCCGCGTATAGAGCTTCGTGCGCTCGGCGGCATCTGTCGTGCCGCGCGCCTTGACGATCAAATCGTCGAACGGCTTGTAGCACCACTTCGAAAAGTTGCTGCCGTTCACGGCCGAGCAGCCCAAAAGGACGCCCAGCCAGTTGTCGGGATCGCCGTTGTCGCCGGTGAAGCCGATGAGCATCGCATCGTGCTCCCCCGCGTGCGCCCGCTTCACATATTCGCCCCACTCGTAGGTCGTGATTTTTGCGCGCACGCCGATCTTCGCCCAGTCGGCCTGAATCATCTCGGCCATCAAGCGAGCGTTGGGGTTGTACGGGCGCTGCACGGGCATCGCCCACAGCGTGAGCTCGAAGCCGTCCGGGTAGCCCGCCTTGGCCAACAATGCCTTCGCCTGAGCCGGATCGTAAGGGGCATCCTTGAGCGACGCGTCGTACGACCACTGCGTGGGCGGCATCGGGTTGACGGCGGCTTGGCCCGCCCCTTGATAGACCGACTTGATGATCGCCGGCTTGTCGATCGCCATGTCGAGCGCACGGCGCACGTCGACGTTCGTCAGCGGCGCATGCGTCGTGTTGTAAGCAAGGAAGCCCAGATTGAACCCGACCTGATGCGGCACTTGCAGGTTAGGGTCGGCGGAAAGCGCCGCGATATCGGCTGGGCGCGGGTAGTTCATGATCTCGCACTCGTTGTCTTTCAGCTTCTGCTCGCGCACGGCCGGGTCGGGCGTGATTTGGAACACGAGCTTGCCCACGCGCACGACGCCGTCTTTCCAATAGTCTCGGTTGCCGTCGAAACGAATCGTCGCGTCCTTTTCGTAGCTGTGAAAGATGAACGGCCCGGTGCCGACCGGAAAGCGGTTCAGATCCGACGCCTTGCCGGCGCGCATCAGTTGCTCGGCATATTCGGCCGACAAAATCGAGGCGAACGGCATGGCGAGTTCGGACAAGAACGGCGCGCTCACGGTGTTCAACGTCATGCGCACCGTGTACGGATCGACTTTTTCGACTTTCGCGAGGTTCTTCGCGAGGCCCAGATCGTTGAAGTAGGGAAACACGGCCGGGTAGGCGAGACGCAAAGCGTTGTTGGGATCGCGCATGCGCTCGAACGTGAGCACGACGTCGTCGGCGTCGAATTCGCGCGTCGGCTTGAAATACGGCGTCGTATGAAATTTCACGCCGTGACGAAGGTGGAACGTGTAGACGCGCCCGTCATCCGAAATATCCCAAGACTGCGCGAGACCCGGCTCGATCTTGGTACCGCCGTGCTCGAATTCGACGAGCCGGTTGTAGACCGTATAGGCGGCGGCCGTGAATTCGACGCTCGTCGTGTACTGGGCGGGATCGAAGCCGGCGGGGCTCGCGTCGGAACAATAAACGAGCGTTTTCGCCGGCGTCTCGGCCGCTTGGGCGCTGCCTGCGGCCATGGCATACGCCGCGGCGCCAACAGCGGCGAGGATGAACGATGTCAAACGAACGGCGAAAAGCGGACGTCCTACCGGCATATGCGCTCCCTGAATGACTGGCCCAGCAAGCGTAGCACGGCGTCCAAGCCTGGCCGGCGCGGGCAATGTAACGTTTATCACGCCAAAAAACCGCCAATACGCGGTTACGCTCGAAGTCATAACGGGTAAACACCGATCAATCGCGGCATTGACGATGCATTTTGACTTGCTAGCATTCAAGCTACGTAATAGACATTACACGACGCGCTGCCAGCCGTTCGTGAAGTCGAAGCTTTCATCGAACGAGACATCGTGGCGCGCCCCTCCGTCAGAATCCTGCTCCAGCAGCGAGAAGAAACCTTTACGGCCGCCGAGCGGCGCGTCGTCGCCGTCCTTCGGGCCAACTACCCCAGCGCGGCGCTGACTTCCATTTCGCAGCTCGCCGGACAAGCGAACGTCAGCGACCCGACTGTCCACCGGCTCGTCGTGAAGCTCGGCTTCGAGGGCTATCCGGAGTTTCAGCGCGCGCTGCTCGACGAAGTCGACATGCGGATGAATTCGCCGCTCTCCAGATTGGAGTCGTGCGCCGACGAGCCGCACGCCGAAGACACGCAGCAAGCGATGCTCGGTTCGCTGACGCTCGCCATCGGAAAGACGGCCGAACAGGCGTCGCGCGAGGATTTCGAACTCGCCGTCTCGCTGCTCGCGGATACCAAGCGCACGGTGTTCAGTTGCGGGGGCCGCGCGAGCCGTTTCCTCGCCGCCTGGCTCGTCGTGCTGCTGAGCCAGCTGCGCCCGCACGCGCGTCACGTCGAACCCTCGCTCGAACATGGCTCGGAGGCGCTGGCCGACCTGGAGGCGGGCGACGTGCTCGTCGTCTACGACTACCGCCGCTACCAGGACAGCGTCGTTCAGTTCGCCCGCGCGGCGCACGAACTGGGCGCCCGCATCGTGTTGTTCACGGACGAGTGGCGCTCGCCTATCGCGCTGTTCGCCGACGCCGTGCTCGTCTCGCTCGTGCAAAGCGCCTCGCCGTTCGATACGAAGGTGCCGGCGCTCGCCCAGACCGAATCCATCGTCGCCGCGCTCGTGCATCGCCTACCGGCCGAGGCGACGACCCGATTGAAGCGCATCGAAGCATTGAGAGCCGGAGGCGTCACCGAGGACGCTCAACCGGCCGAACATTTCCCCCACCGACACAGGACCTCCTAGAGCGAACATGATGAACAAGACCTCTCCTCTCGCCGCCGCCCTTGCCGCGGCGTTCATCGTCGCGGGCGCCGCGCCCGGGGCAGCCGACGCCGCGTCGCGGCCCGCCGTCGAGGCGGCCAACGGCATGGTCGTCACCTCTCAGCACCTCGCCTCGCAAGTGGGCGTCGACATTCTGAAGATGGGCGGCAACGCGATCGACGCGGCCGTCGCCGTCGGCTACGCGCAGGCCGTCGTCAACCCGTGCTGCGGCAACATCGGCGGCGGCGGCTTCATGACGCTGCATCTCGCGGACGGCAAGGATACGTTCATCAATTTCCGCGAAACGGCTCCCGCGGCCGCCACCGCGGACATGTATCTCGATGCCCAGGGCAACGTCAAAAAAGGCGCGAGCCTGTTCGGCTATGGCGCCGTGGGCGTGCCCGGCACCGTGATGGGGCTCGACATGGCGGAGCGCAAATACGGCAAGCTCACGCGCGCGCAGGTCATGGCCCCGGCCATCCGCCTCGCCCGCCAAGGGTTCGTGCTCACGCGCGCGGACACCGACATTCTCGACACCACGGTCAAGCGCTTCAAGGAAGACCCGCACATCGCCAGCATCTTCCTGCGCAAAGACGGCACCCCGCTGCAACCGGGCGACCGTCTCGTGCAGAAGGAGTTGGCCAATACGCTCGAAGCCATCGCCAAGCACGGGCCCGACGCTTTCTACAAAGGCAAGATTCCCCAATCGATTGAAGCGGCCTCGAAAGCCGGCGGGGGTCTGCTAACCGCCGCGGACTTCGCGAACTATCGCGCCACCGAGATGACGCCCGTGACCTGCGACTACCACGGCTACACGTTCATCTCCGCCCCGCCGCCGAGTTCGGGCGGCACGACGATGTGCGAAATCCTGAATACGGTCGAAGGCTACGACCTGAAGGGCTTCGGCTGGCACTCGGCGCAGGCCGTGCATTACCTGTCGGAGGCGATGCGCCACGCTTACGCCGATCGCAACACCAAGCTCGGCGATCCGGCGTTCGTGAACAACCCGCTCGATCAACTGCTGAGCAAATCGTATGCGGCGCAGATCCGCGCCTCGATCAGTCCTGACAAAGCGACGCCGTCGATGTCCCTGGCCGACGCCGCTTCGCTGCCGGAGAAGAAGGAAACCACGCACTACTCGATCGTCGACAAAGAAGGCAACGCCGTTTCGACCACATACACGATCAATGGCCGCTTCGGCGCCGTCGTCATGGCCCCGGGAACAGGCTTCTTCCTCAACGACGAAATGGACGACTTCACCACGAAGGTCGGCGCGCAAAACATGTTCGGCCTCGTGCAGGGCCCGAACAATGCGATCGCTCCGGGCAAGCGGCCGTTGTCGTCGATGGCGCCGACGATCGTGACGAAGGACGGCAAGGTCTTTCTCGTGGTCGGCTCGCCGGGCGGCTCGCGCATCATCACGACGACGCTAGAAACCGCCATCGACATCATCGATTACGGCATGGAACCGCAGGAAGCCGTGGATGCCGCTCGCATTCACGAGCAGTGGCTGCCCGACGTCGTCTATTACGAGCCGTACGGGTTGTCCGCCGACACGCTGAAGATCCTGAAGGACGAAGGCTACAAGATGGTTCAGCAAACGCCGTGGGGGGCGACTGAATTGATCGAAGTAGGGTTGCCGGGCGTGGCGGCCGATGCGTCGCAGAGTTCGGGGAACGATGCGTCGGTGGGCGGCAAAGTGCGCGTGGGGTATTTCTACGGCGCGAACGACGAGCGTCGTCCGGCCGGGGAAGCGCTCGGTTACTGAGCCGCTTCCCGTTTTGCTTCTTAACCGCGGCGGCCGTAGCCCAGCCGCTCGCAGACAGCCTTGGTCGCCGTGGCCGCATTGAGCGTATAGAAATGCAGCCCCGGCGCCCCTTCCTTGACGAGCCGTTCGCAGAGCTGCGTGACGACGTCCAGCCCGAAGGCGCGGATCGCTTCCTTGTCGTCGCCGAAGCTCTCGAGGCGCTTGGCCACCCAGCGCGGCACTTCGGCGCCGCACATCTCCGAGAACCGCATCAGCTGAGAGTAGTTCGTGATCGGCATGATGCCCGGTACGATCGGCACGTCGACGCCGAGCTTGCGGGCGTCCTCGACGAAGCGAAAGTAGGCGTCGGCATTGAAGAAGTACTGCGTGATGGCCGCATTCGCGCCGGCTTTGACCTTGCGGGCGAAATTCTCGAGATCGTGCCGCGGCGAGCGTGCTTGCGGATGGTACTCGGGGTAGGCCGCGACTTCGATGCGAAACCAGTCGCCGTATTCGGCGCGAATGAACGACACGAGTTCGGACGCGTACCGCAATTCGCCGACTTCGCCCATGCCCGAAGGCAGATCGCCGCGCAACGCGACGATGTGGCGAATGCCGTGAGCGCGATAGCGCTCGAGAATGGCGCGCAGGCTTTCCTTCGACGAACCGATGCACGACAAGTGCGGCGCGGCCTCGAGCCCTTCCTTCGCCATGTCGAGCACCGTATCGAGCGTGCCTTGCTGCGTGGAACCGCCGGCGCCGAACGTGACCGAGACGAACTTGGGCCTGAGCAGCCCCAATTGCGCGCGCGTCGCGCGCAGCTTTTCGACGCCCTCGGGCGTCTTCGGCGGGAAAAATTCGAATGAGATTTCGATGGGATTCATGGTCCGCTCGATGCGGTAAATGCTTGACGATGCCGGCACGCGATCAGCCGAAGCTGCGATTGCCGAAGATCAGCGCCGACAGCAGCCACGACACGATGCTGTACAAGATCGAACCGAAGAACGCCGACCAGAATCCCGATACCTCGAAGCCCTTCAGCAGCGAAGCCGCCAGCCAGAAGCACAACGCGTTGACGACGAGGATGAACACCCCGAGCGTGACGATCGTGACGGGTAGCGTGAGCAGAATCAGCACGGGCCGCAGGACCGCGTTGATGAGCCCGAGCACGAGCGCGATGATGAGCGCGGTGCCGAAGCTGCGAATGTGAATCGACGGCACGAGGTAGGTGATGATGAGCAGTGCGAGCGCGTTGATCACCCAGGTCAGCAGCACGGTCATGGCAATTCCTTCGGCGTGGTGGTCGGTTGTGGTCGGTTGTGGTCGCTCAGTACCGTCGCGGCGACGAACAGGCGGGCGCCGCGACGGTTCGATGCCGATCAATAGCGATAGTGATTCGGCTTGAACGGCCCCGTCTTCTCGACGCCGATGTAGCTCGCCTGCGCGTCCGACAACACGGTCAGATTCGCGCCGATGCGCGCGAGGTGCAAACGCGCGACCTTTTCGTCGAGATGCTTAGGCAGCACGTACACCTTGTTCTCGTACTCGCCGCCGCGCGTGAACAGCTCGATTTGCGCGAGCGTCTGGTTGGCGAACGAGTTCGACATGACGAACGAGGGGTGGCCCGTGGCGCAGCCGAGATTCACGAGGCGGCCTTCAGCCAGCAAGATCACGCGCTTGCCGTCGGGGAAGATGATGTGGTCGACCTGGGGCTTGATGTTTTCCCACGTGTACTGGCGCGTCGAGGCGACGTCGATTTCGGAATCGAAGTGACCGATGTTGCAGACGATCGCGTTGTGGCGCATCGCCTTCATATGATCGTGGTTGATCACGTGGTAGTTGCCCGTGGCCGTCACGAAGATGTCGGCCTTGTCGGCCGCGTATTCCATCGTCACGACGCGGTAGCCTTCCATCGCGGCTTGCAGCGCGCAGATCGGATCGATTTCGGTGACCCACACCGTCGCGCCGAGCCCGCGCAGCGATTGCGCGCAGCCCTTGCCCACGTCGCCGTAGCCGGCCACGACCGCGACCTTGCCCGCGATCATGACGTCGGTCGCGCGCTTGATGCCGTCGACGAGCGACTCGCGGCAGCCGTACAGATTGTCGAACTTCGATTTCGTGACCGAATCGTTGACGTTGATGGCCGGGAACGGCAGGCGGCCGTCCTTTTCCATTTGATAAAGGCGGTGCACGCCCGTGGTCGTTTCCTCGGTCACGCCCTTCACCTGCGCGAGACGCTTCGAATACCAGGTCGGGTCGATCCCGAGATGACGTTCGATCGACTTGAACAGCGCGACTTCTTCTTCGTTCGTCGGCTTGGCGATGACCGAGCGATCCTTTTCGGCTTTCGAGCCGAGGATCAGGAGCAGCGTCGCATCGCCGCCGTCATCGAGAATCATGTTGGCGAACTCGCCGTTCGGCCATTCGAAAATGCGGTGCGAAAATTCCCAGTATTCGTCGAGCGATTCGCCCTTGAACGCGAATACCGGCGTGCCCTTCTTGGCAATGGCGGCCGCGGCGTGATCTTGCGTGGAAAAGATGTTGCACGAGGCCCAGCGCACTTCGGCGCCGAGCGCTTGGAGCGTCTCGATCAGCACGCCCGTTTGGATCGTCATGTGCAGCGAGCCCGCGATGCGCGCGCCCTTGAGCGGCTGCGCGGCCTTGTATTCTTCGCGGATTTGCATGAGACCGGGCATTTCGGTCTCGGCGATCGTCAGTTCCTTGCGGCCCCAATCGGCCAGCGACAGGTCGGCGACGACGAAATCTTGGTTTTGCTTCGAATCGATAACTGCGGCGTTCATCACGCCCTCCTTTTCTAATGAGTTCTAGAAAAAATAGACGTGAGCGCCGTTCGATGGAGCCGGCACGCCCGCGCGATGAGCCGCGGCGGCATGCAGTCCAATTGAATTCCGAGCCTGGCGGGTGACCCCGTCGCAACGCTCCTCGGAAGTGGGGGGCATTGTAGCATCAATGCGCATGACGGCGAGGGGGACGGAAGCCGGGCCGATTTACCCGAATACCGAGCCCAGCAGCGGCGCGAGCAGCACCATGACGACGCCTGCGATCATCATCGTGAGACTCGCGACGACGCCTTCTTCGCTGCCGAGCTCGCGGGCCTTGACCGTCCCCACGCCATGCGCGGCCGCCCCGAACATCGCGCCGCGCGCCAGCCGGCTGCGCAACGGCAGAATCGCGAGGACGAGCTCGCCGAGCAGCATGCCGCATACGCCTGTGGCGATGACGAACAACGCCGTCAATTGCTTCGGCGCGTGAATCTGGTCGGATACGGCCAACGCGAAAGGCGTGGATACCGAACGCGTCATGAGGCTGCGCGCGACATCGGGCGCGAGGTGCAACAGCTTGGCCAGCGCGAGCGATCCGGCGACGGCCACGACGATGCCGACCGTCACGCCGGCTGCGAGCGAAATCCAATGCCGCCGCATCAAATCCCGGTACTCGTAGATCGGCACGGCGAACGCCACGGTGGCGGGCCCGAGCAGCCACATCAGCCAACGGGTATCGGCGAAGTAGACGGAATAGGGAATGTGCATGGCGAGCACCACCGCCGCCAGCATCGCGGGCACGATCACGAGCGGGGTCAGCCACGGCCGCCTGAAACGCGCGTATAGGCGCTTGCCGAGCGCATAGAAGACGATCGTCAGGACGAAGCAGGCTGCGGCCACGAATTGCGGTCGAGCTTCGGCCAAGGACCCTGACAACACTGACGAAATCGACATCGACACACCCTCGTTAAGACACCGGCGGCCGCACGAAGCGGCCCGCTCTCACCTTTCGCACCCTTCGCATCGCGGAACGCATCGACCGTGTGCCCATCGCCCTTATCGCACCGGGACGAAGCGCGCTGCGCGTGCGCGCCGCGTAGCAAGGACGCGCTCGAACCGCGCGGCCTGATCGACGGTGAATGCGACCGCAACCATCACCATCAACGTCCCGCCCACGACGACGAGCGCAAGACGCCATCCGTCGGACTTGAACAAGCCGCCGTACTGAACGACGGCGACGGCCGCCGGAACGAAGAACAGCAACATGTCCGAGAGCAGCCAGTCGGCCCCCGCCTTGACCCAGCGCGGTGCGACGCCGCCCGTCAGAAGCAGGACGAGCAATGCCGCGAGCCCGATTACGCTGCCCGGCACGGGCAGATCCAGATGGCGCGCCGCGAAGTCGGCCGCGAACCACAGCGCGGCCAACAACGCGCTTTGCCCCGCGATGCGGGCCAGCGCGCCCACGTGTTCGATCGCCTTCGTCGTCATGGCAAAACTCCCTATTGACTTCATGACCAAATTGTAAGAGTCACGATCTCATAAATAAAATGACTTAAACTCATCTCCGGCATTCCAATTTGGAACTAGAGGAGAAGAGCCGCCATGGAGCTACGCGCGCTGCGCTATTTCGTCGAAGTCGTCCGCCAGCAAAGCTTCACGTTGGCCGCCGAGCGCATGTTCGTCACGCAGCCCACCATCAGCAAGATGGTCAAAGCGCTCGAGGAAGAGATCGGTGCGCCGCTGCTGCTGCGCGACGGCCGCCAGATGGTGCTGACCGACGAGGGGCGCATCGTCTTTCAGCGCGGGCAGGATGTCCTGGCCGCGTACGCCCAGCTCCAAGCGGAATTGGACGATGTCGGCACGCTCGGTCGGGGCGTGTTGACGATCGGCATCCCGCCGATGGGCGGCTCGCTGTTCACGCCGGTGATCGCGGCGTTCCGGCGCCGCTATCCGAAGGTTGAGCTCAAACTGTTCGAGCAAGGCTCGCGGGCGATCGAAGCCGCGCTCGTAGCCGGGGAATTGGAATTCGGCGGCGTGCTGTTGCCTGTCGATGCGCAGATGTTCGACGTGCTGCCGATGTCGCTTCAATTGCTGTGGGTCGTCGCGCGCCACGGCTCGCGGTTCGACGCGCTCGACGCCGTGCGCCTGGCCGATCTCGCCTCCGAGCCGTTCGTGTTTTACGGCGAGAGCCTGGCGCTGAACGACGTCGTCACGCGCGCATGCCGCGACGCGGGTTTTGCGCCGCAGATCGTTTCGCGCAGCAGTCATTGGGATTTCATGGCCGCGCTCGTGCACTCGGGTGTCGGCATCGCGCTGCTTCCCGCGCCGTACTGCCGGCGGCTCGATCCGGCGCACTTCACCTGCCGGCCCCTGGTCGAGCCCGAAATCCGCTGGGAAATGGCGATTGCCTGGCGCAAAAGCGGCTATCTCTCTCACGCCGCCCGCGCTTGGCTGGAGGTGGCGCGAGAGACGCTGCCCGGGCAGCCGGGCGACGACTTCGTCTACACGCGCTCGGACAACGCGAGCGACGTGTCGGGCGAGCCCTGACCCACGGCAAGCGACGGTGCGATGAAATCGGCGGCGCGCTCCGCGATCATGACCGTCGGCGCGTTGGTATTGCCGCCGATCAACGTCGGCATCACCGAGGCATCGACCACACGCAGGCCCGCGACGCCGCGCACGCGCAGTTCCGTATCGACGACGGCGCGCACGTCGCCGCCCATGCGACAGGTGCCGACCGGGTGGTAGATCGTGTCGGCGTGACGCGCAATGACTTCTCGCAGTTGATCGTCGCTCGCGTGCGGCGGCACGTACATCGTACGGCCGCCGGAATCGGCCAGCGACGGCGCCGCAGCGATCCGCTGCGCAATGCGCACGCCCGCGAGCAGGGTGTCGGCGTCATATGGGTCGGATAAGAACCGCGGATCGATACGCGGCGCCACGCGCGCATCGGCACTTACCAAGGAAACGACACCGCGGCTCTTGGGCCGCAGCACGCAAACGTGGATCGAGTAGCCATGGCCCCAATGCAGCTTTCGGCTGTGGTCGTCGACGAGCGCGGCGCAAAAATGCAATTGCAGATCGGGACGGTCGAGCGACGGGTCGGTTTTGACGAAACCGCCGGCCTCGGCGACATTGCTCGACCACATGCCGTCCCCTGTGCGCAGATAGGCGGGCAGTTGCGCGGCCAGCTTGGCGAAGCCCCGTAGCGAATAGCCGACGGGCTCGGTCGACGCGACGCGCACGTTCAGCGTGAAGTCGACATGATCGATGAGATTGGCGCCTACGTTCGGCGCCTCGTGCACGATCGGGATGCCGAACGCGCGCAGCGTTTCGCGCGGGCCGATGCCCGAGCACATCAGCAATTGCGGCGAGCCGAACGCGCCCGCCGCGAGAATCACTTCGGCACGTGCGGTCAGCGCCGCAATCCGGCCCGCACGCATGATCTCGATGCCGGTCGCACGACGTTCCCCGTTGAACAGCACGCGCAGCGCGCACGCGCCGACGATCAAGTCGACGTTCGCGGGCGGGCCGGCGGATTCGCCGCGGCGCTCATAGAGGTAAGCGCGCGCCACGCTGCAGCGCCGCCCATCGCGCTGGGTGACTTGATAAAAGCCGACGCCCTCTTGTTCCTCACCGTTGAAATCGTCGTTCGCGCGGAAGCCGGCCTCCATTGCGGCGGCCACGAAGCGCGCCGAGAAGGGATTGCGAAAGCGCAAGTCGGAGACGGTGAGCGGCCCGCCCGCCCCGTGCCATTCGTTTTCGCCGCGCGCGTTGTCTTCTGAACGAAGAAAGTACGGCAATACGTCCGCCCAACGCCATCCCGTGCAGCCCAGATCGCCCCATTCGTCGTAATCGAGCCGGTGGCCGCGTGTGTAGACCATCGCGTTGATCGCGCTCGATCCGCCGAGCCCTCGCCCGCGCGGCTGGTAGCCGCGGCGGCCCGCCAAACCGGGCTGCGGCGCCGTGCGATAGCCGTAATTCGTCCGCAGTTTGAACGGCACGAGCGCAGCAAGGCCAAGCGGCGTATTGACGAGCCAGTTGCGCGCCGTATGGGGCCCGGCTTCGATCAGCGCGATCGTCGCATCGGGACGCCGCTGCGCAAGCCGCGCCGCGAGCGCGGCGCCGCCCGAACCGCCGCCGACGATGATGTAGTCGTATTGCATCCGCTCCTCCTGTGCGCGCCGGCCTGGCGAGCGCGCGGCCAATTCGGCGACTGCGGCCGATGTCGGCTCTTATCGTGCATTCGCGCATTGTAGAAGGGTGGCGGCCGGCGCCGCATGCCCATGGGAGAGCGATTCCTCTAAACGGCAGGGCCCGCGCGAATCTATTATTGAAGGCAGCGCGCATGCGCGCGCGGCCTTTGCCTGCGCGGTTCAAACGCCGATGCCGCGCGTACCGCCTGCCCCACGCGGCTTGCGCCCCGGTATCGAACGAATCGCCGCACGAAACGGCCGCCGTATCCCACAGGAGACACGCTCATGCTGGAACCGCAGGCCCCGCCGGCCACGCACGAAGTCACGAACCAAGTGCCCCCGCTCGAGCATTACAACCTCTTCGAAAGCGACCCGACATTGACGGCGGCCGTCGAACGCGAAGAGGCTCGATGGCATGCATCGGCGCTCGCGCGCGACGGCGCCATGCTCGGCACACCCGACATCATCGCGCTCGCGGGGCTGGCGAACCGGCATGCGCCGGAGCTGTTCACGTTCAGCCCGCGTGGCGAGCGCATCGATACGCTCGAATTTCATCCGAGCTGGCATCGGCTGCTCGCGCTGTTGCGCCAAGAAGGGCTTCACGCGCTGCCGTTCGACACCCCGCGCGCCGGGGCCATGGCCGCGCGGTGCGCCGGCTACTTTCTTCACGCTCAACTCGAATCGGGCTCGCTGTGTCCGCTGACGATGACCTTCGCGAGCATCCCTGTATTGCGGCGTGAGACGGCGCTGTTCGCCCAGATCGCGGACAAACTCTATTCCCGCGAACACGACTCGAGCGACGCGCCGCTGCCGGCCAAGCGCTCGATGATGATCGGCATGGGCATGACCGAAAAGCAAGGCGGCTCGGATGTGCGCACGAATCAAACGCGCGCGGCGCCGCTGGGCGCGCAGTCTGGGCGCGCCGGCGAATACCGGCTAGTCGGCCATAAATGGTTCTTCTCCGCGCCGCAATGCGACGCTCACCTCGTGCTCGCGCGCACGAGCGCCGATGCGCCGCTGTCGTGCTTCTACGTCCCGCGCTACACGCCGGACGGCGTGCGTAACGCCATTCGCGTCCAGCGCCTCAAAGACAAGCTCGGCAATCGCTCGAACGCGAGCAGCGAGGTCGAATTCGCCGACGCCTACGGCATCATGATCGGCGACGAAGGCCGCGGCGTGCCGACCATCATCGAGATGGCGAACTACACGCGGCTGGACTGCGTGATCGGCAGCGCCGCGCTCATGCGCGCGGCGCTCGTGCAGGCGATTCACCATGCACGCCACCGCGTCGCCTTCTCGCGGCCGCTCGTCGATCAACCGCTCATGCGCAACGTGCTGGCCGACCTAGCGCTGGAAACCGAAGCGGCGACGGTACTGTTCATGCGCCTCGCGCGCGCGTTCGACGCGCGCCTCGCGGCCGAACGGGAAGGCGGCGCTGAAAGCGATGAGGAGCGCGCTTGGCGCCGCATCGTCACGCCGGCAGCCAAGTTCTGGATCTGCAAGCGCGCGCTGGCGTTCACCGGCGAGGCGATGGAAGTGTGGGGCGGCAACGGGTATGTCGAAGAAGGTCCCATGGCGCGCTTCTATCGCGAAGCGCCCGTCAATTCGATCTGGGAGGGCTCGGGCAATGTCATGTGTCTCGACGTGCTACGCGCCATCGAGCGGGACCCGCAAGGCGCCCACGCACTCGTTGCGAAGTGGCGCGCCGATGCGCAAGCAAGCCCCCCGCTTGGTCGTGCGCTCGACGCGCTCGAGGCCACCCTCGCCTCCCCGCCCGAAGTGCGCGAGGCGCTCGCCCGCAGGCTCGCGCAGCAGCTCGTGCTGTGCGCCCAGGCCGCGTTGATGCTGCGCACCGCCCCCGCCGACCACGCGCAAGCGTTCATCGCGACGCGCCTGACGGACGCGGACGCGGGCGCCGGGCTCGCCAGCGGCCGCGTCTACGGCACGCTGCCCACTTCCTTCGATCACGCCGCCATCATCGCGCGCGCATTCGACGCTTGAGAGAAGCGGCCGGGCGACTCGTATCGCCCGCCGCCACCGCACTGGCCGCACCGTGCGGGACGAAACACGCGCCCACACGAGGCCTAGAGGAGAAAACCCGCATGAAGAACGATTTGCCCGGCGCGAGCGCGCTCGAAGAGGTGCTGCTGGCGCAACGCGAGGCGTATTCGCGCGAGCCGTACCCGTCGTGGGAAAAACGCGCGGGGCATTTGCGCGCGCTGCGAACGATGTTGCTCGATCATGCGGACGCGCTGGCCGATGCGCTCGACGCCGATTTCGGCCGGCGGTCGAAAGCCGAGCTGCTGCTCTCCGAGCTCTGGCTCGTCAAAAGCGAGATCGATTCGGCGCTCAGGCACGGCAAGCGCTGGATGCGCCCGCGTCGGCGCGCGACCGGGATCTGGCTGCGCCCCGCCACGGCGAAGGTCATACCGCAGCCGCTCGGCGTCGTCGGCATCGTCGCGCCTTGGAATTATCCGATTCTGCTGGCCGTCGGCCCGCTCATCGGCGCGCTCGCGGCTGGCAACCGCGCCATGATCAAGATGTCCGAACTCACCCCGCGCACGGGCGAGCTGTTTGCGCAGTTGATCGGCCGTACGTTCGCCCAAGAGCAAGCGGCCGTCGTCAATGGCGACGCCTCGGTCGGCGCGGCCTTTTGCGCGCTGCCGTTCGATCATCTGATCTTTACCGGGTCCACGCGCGTCGGCAGGGAAGTCATGCGCGCGGCGGCGGCCAACCTGACGCCGGTCACACTCGAGCTCGGCGGGAAATCGCCGGCCATCGTCGGGCCGCATGCTCGCTTTGAAACGGCAGTCGACAGCATCATGGCGGGCAAAACGCTCAACGCAGGCCAAACCTGCATCGCACCCGACTATGTCCTCGTTCCACGCGGCCAGGAGCAAGCTTTCGTCGAACGCGCGCGTGCCTGCATGGCGCGGCTGTATCCCGACTTCACGCGCAATCGCGACTACACGACGATCGTATCGGATCGTCATTTCGCGCGGATGCGCTCGCTCGCCGATGAGGCCGCCTCGCTCGGCGCCACCGTTCATCCGTTGAGCGATGCGCAGCCCGACGCATCGAGCCGGCAGTTCCCGCCCTGCGCGGTGACGAACGCCCCCGAGCATTCGGCCCTGATGCATGAGGAGATCTTCGGGCCGCTGCTGCCGATCGTCCCTTACGACACGATCGACGACGCCATACGATATGTGAACGCCCGCCCGAGGCCGCTCGCGCTCTATCTCTTCGACAACGAGCGCGTCACCGTCGAGCGCGTGCTCCACGAGACCGTGTCAGGCGGCGTAGCCGTCAATGAGACGCTGCTGCAGATCGCCTGCGAAGGCCTGCCTTTCGGGGGTGTCGGAGCGAGCGGCATCGGGGCCTATCACGGTTATGACGGCTTCAAGACGTTCTCGAAGATGAAGCCCGTGCTCTTTCAGCCGCGTCTCAATGCACGCCCGCTGCTGCTGCCGCCGTACGGACGGCGCTTTCACGCCGTCATGCGGCTCATGTTCCGGTTCTGACCTTCGGCGCACCGTCCTTGCGGCGCGCTCGAGCGTGGGCTACACGGGCCACAACGGCCCTTCTTGCATCGCGCCGATTTGCTCGCGCAACTCCAGCACGCGCGCTTCCCAGTATCGTTGCGTATTGAACCAGGGAAACGCAGCCGGGAACGCGGGATCGTCCCAGCGCCGCGCAAGCCAAGCCGCGTAGTGAATCAATCGCAGCGTGCGCAAAGCCTCGATCAAGTGCAGCTCGCGCGGCTCGAATTCGCAGAAATCCTCATAGCCGGCAAGCAAGTCGGTCAATGCGCGCGATGCGTCGGCGCGGCCGCCTGGGAGCAGCAGCCACAGATCCTGAATGGCCGGCCCCATACGGCTGTCGTCGAAATCGACGAAATGCGGCCCGGCATCGGTCCACAGCACATTGCTCGCATGGCAATCGCCGTGCAGCCGCAAGCGAGCGACGTCGCCGGCGGCCTCGAATGCACGCTCGACGCCTTCCAGCGCGAGCTTCGCCGCCGCTTCATACGATGCGTGCAATTCGGGCGGAATGAACGCGCGCGTCAGCAAGAATTCGCGGGGCTCATAGCCGAAGGTTGCAATGTCGAGCGTAGGTCGCGCCACGTACGGTTTGCGCTTGCCTACCGCGTGGATGCGGCCGATGAAGCGCCCCATCCATTCGAGCGTGTCGCGCCGGTCGAGTTCGGGCGCCCGCCCGCCGCGCCGCTCGAACACGGCGAAGCGAAAGCCATCGAATGCGTGCAGCGTGCGACCCTCGATCAAGCGCGCCGCGACAGCGGGGATCTCGGCCTGCACGAGTTCCTCGACGAACGCATGTTCCTCGAGAATCGCTTCGTCGGACCAGCGCTCGGGGCGATAGAACTTCGCGACGACGGGCGGGCCGTCCTCGACGCCGACCTGGTAGACGCGGTTTTCGTAGCTGTTGAGCGGCAATAGACGCCCGTCGGTGCGCACGCCGGTCGCGGCCAGCACGCTGTCGAGCGCGTCGAGCACGCATTCCGGCGTCAGCCGGGTGAAGGGATGCGCAGCCGCATCGGCGCGCACGTCGGGGGAATCGGGGGAGAAAGGCTCGTTCATGCCGGCATTGTGCCCCATCGGCGCACGGCCCGGCTTCCGAGCGCCGTCAAATCACGCCGAAGCGACGTGTCAGTGCACGAGAGAGCCGGCCGGACGCGCGACGAGGTCGCCCGTATCGATCAGATCTTCGAGAAAGAACGGCTCGGTGTTCAATTGCAGCGACGCACCGGGCTCCCCGGCGTACCAGACGACCATCGCCATATCGCCGAGTATGCGCATGACGATCCCGCGCGCGCCCGAAGGCACGGCCATATGCACGGACCTGACGATCGAACCGACTTGCATGATGTATTCCCCCCAGGGTATTGAGTATTGCCTCGATTGTTCACGCAATGCGCCATCGAGAAAAGCTGAATGTGACGACCTATTGGGCGCTATTTCCCACGATCATCCTTACAACATACTGACTAACGACGCATCGCGCGCAATCCAACGCGCCACGCGCAGCCTTGCCCGCCGCGCCGCCCAAGCCGCGAAACCGCCCCTCGGCGCACCTCGCGGCGGCATGGGCGCGCGAGCGCTATAGTCCAAGCATAGCGCGCACCGGGCAAACTGGTCCGCTGCGATGCAGCATGCGCGAACTGCAAGCCGTATGCGCACCGTGCCTACGGCATGCCGCTTGCGGACCGCTCAAGCCTGCGTGCACGCCGGCAGGCGTCGCGGCAGTACCGAGGAGATCGAACGATGAACCCATTTTCGCAACGTTGCACGTCCGGTGAGCGTGCGCAGCGGCATGCGCGCGACTCGATCGAGCGATGCGCGGCCAGCATCGCGCTCGTGCTGATGCTCGGGGCGTGCGCCCCGCACGGGCCCGACTACGTCAAGCCCAGCGCCACGACGGCGTATCGCACGCCTGCGCCCAGCGGCTCACCGCCGCCGCAGGCGCCGCAACCCTGACGCACATTCGGGATTATGCGACCGACGAAAGACCGTCCCTGGAACGCGGCCCGCGAACGTATCGGGGAGCGAGACCTCGCCTAGCGCTTCGCCGGCTATGCGACGTTCTCGCCGCGCTTCGGCGAACACGCAAAGGCGAAGTATCCTCATCGGAATCGCGCACGTTTCCTATACTCGATTGACGCGTGCGCACGCTTGCAGCGCTGCGCCGTAGTGAAAACGGGAGGAGACGAGCATGACAACGACGTTCACTATCAGCGATTTCATCCTGATCATTCCGATGGCGCTCGCCGGCGCGCTGTTCCTCGGCGCGCTGCCCACCTCATCTCGTTCCCTGCACAACGTTCTTCGCGTGCTCGGGGCGCTGATCGGCGTCGTCTTCGCGGTCGTGCTCGTGGAAGGGCTGCCGGCGCTGATGTAGCGTCCGGCGCAAGGCCGTGCTTGCGCCGAACCCGCGTGCCTCAGATACGCTGATCAGTGGAGGGCTTCTCCCAGAGATTGATGCCGCCCTCGGTCGCGTAGCGGTCGATTTCGGCAATCTCCTCGTTCGAAAACGCGAGGTTCGCCAGCGCGCCGACGTTCTCGCGCACTTGCTCGGCCCGGCTCGCGCCGATGAGCGCCGACGTGACGCGCGCATCGCGCAGCACCCACGCGAGGGCCATTTGCGCGAGACTCTGCCCGCGCCGCTGCGCGATCGCGTCGAGCTTTCGCACGTGTTCGATGTTTTCCGGGCTGAGGTGGCTTTGATTGAGCGAACCGCCGCCGGGCTTGTTGATGCGTGCGTCGGCCGGCACCCCGTTCAGATATTTCGACGTGAGAAGCCCCTGCGCGAGCGGCGTGAACGCAATGCAGCCCGCGCCCACTTCACCGAGTGCATCGAGCAGTTCGCCCTCGATCCAGCGGTTGAGCATGTTGTACGAAGGCTGATGGATCAAGAGCGGCACCTTGTGCTCGCGCAGCAACGACACCATCTCGCGCGTCTTCGCGGCCGAATACGAAGAAATGCCGACGTAGAGCGCTTTGCCCTGATGCACCGCGCTCGCCAGCGCGGCCGCCGTCTCCTCGAGCGGCGTATCGGCGTCGAACCGGTGCGAATAGAAGATATCGACATAGTCGAGACCCATGCGCCGCAAGCTCTGATCGAGGCTCGCCAGGACGTATTTGCGCGAGCCGCCGCCTTGACCGTACGGGCCAGGCCACATGTCCCAGCCGGCCTTGGTCGAGATCAACAGCTCGTCCCGATAGGGCCGAAAGTCGTCCTTGAACAGCCGGCCGAAATTGGTTTCGGCGCTGCCGTAGGGCGGCCCGTAGTTGTTCGCCAGATCGAAGTGGGTAATGCCCAGATCGAAGGCGGTGCGCAGGATGTCGCGCTGCGTCGAAAGGGGCGTCGTATCCCCGAAGTTATGCCACAAGCCGATCGACAGCGCGGGCAGCTTGAGCCCCGAACGGCCGCACGTGCGGTATTGCATGTCGGAGTAGCGATTGGATGCTGCTTCGTAGGCCATGAGGATCCTCGATGAGTACAAATACGGCGTTTAGGGCGCTCGCCCGCGCTGCCGCGCGGCAACGACGGGTGCGAACCGATGGACACTGGCGCGGCAAGTTCCTACACTGCCGCGTGCTCGAACCCTCGATCGGAGAGTCCATGATCAAAGCAATTTCCGCGGCGTTGATCGCCGGCGGCGTCGTGCTGCTGTATTTCGGCGGCCAGTCGTACCACTCGTTCGTCAACGACATGTCGCGCGCATTCACCGGCGCGCCCACGAACAAGACCATTTGGCTCATCGCGGGCGGCGTCGTCGCAACGCTGGCCGGCATCGTCGGTTTGACGGTGTCCTCCGCCGGCAAACGCTGAGCGGCGGCGCGACGAGCGCATGGCGAGTGCTCGACTCACCGCTCGCCCCCGCTCAAAGCGCCACTTCGGGTTTGGACGCCGAGCGCGTGCCCGGCAAGGGCACGTTGCTCGCGCCGTGATACGTAAACACGAGCGAAAACTTGACGTCGTCCGTCACGTTCTTCCCCGCCGAGTGCAGCGTGTTGCAATGAAAGAAGACGACATCGCCGGCCTCGAGTTCCGGCGAAACGGCCGTGCGGATCAACGCCTCGTTTTCGGGCATGTCCGCGCGGAAAAACTTCTGCCCGTCGAATCGATCCGACGTAAACGTCATCGTATGGGATCCGGGCACGAACCACAGTCCGCCGTTGTCGACCGTTTCCTTGCCGAGCGCGAGCCAGCTCGACACCAGATCGTCGCGCTCGAACGACCAGTAGCGCGCATCGCGGTGCCAGCCGGTCAAACTTCCGTAGGCGGGATGTTTCGTCATCATGCAGTTGTGATGCGCACGCGAGAGCCGCGCCGGCTCACCGAAATACAGCTCCATCCAACCCCGGATCTCGGGCGCCGTCGCCCATTGCCCGAACAGCGCATGGCGCGCATACGCATCGAGCAAGCGCCGCACCGTGTGTCCCCCCGGAGCATGCTTGGATTCCGGCGCGCCCGGATAGCGCAAGTCCGCCTCGTATTCCAGCGGCTGCTCCGCTTCGCCTAATTGCTGCAAAGCAACAGCTTTAAGCGCCGCGCAGCGCTCGGGCGACACCAATCCCTTCACGACGACGAAGCCGTACTCGCGCAGGACTTGCACTTGTTCTTTTTTCGATTGTGCTGACATGAAACCTTCCTTGCTGAAGCGCCGCACCGAGCGGAAACGTTTTATTTTACGGCGGTCGAGTTCGGTGCGTCGCTGCACCGAACTCGATCAGGGGTCCGCACGACTTACACGCGTCACGATTCGCGTGTAGGCTGCCTCGCATGTCGATTCTGCTTACCGGCCGCTTGCAGTCGCGCTTCACGTGGCGCGCCGTTGCCCTACCTACCGCTTTCGCTGTCGCCGCGCCTGTTGCCTCGCGCCCGCCTAGCACCCGCTGGCACGCTTGCTGCATCGACGTGGCCGCCCCGCTCTCGCCGCGGGGCCGATCAACGCTTTCCCCTCGCCATGCATAAACGTCTCGCCTCTCGCCATAATCGTACGACGCTCAGTCCCGCTCGCTCAGTCGGACGGACGTCGATGCGCGCACTGCGGCACCATGCCGCGCGCGCCCGTCTGTCGCCGCGTCACGCGCCGCCGGTCTCGGGCGCCGAAAGCGGCGGCCTGCTGCGCACTTGGCTGCACGCGGTCGTCGCGGCGCTGCGCACGGGCACGCGCGCCCGGCGTCTGCTGCTCGGTAGGCTCTTGCGCCGCACGACGGCTCGGCGCGCGGCGCTCGAACGCGCCAAACGCGCCGTTCCCGCCGGCAATCGCCGGCCGCGCAGGCTTTCGGCCAGCGCGGGATGGTTCGCCTTCGCGGCTCGCTAGGCTCGCCAGGTTCGCTGGACGGCATCCGCACCGGTCTTCGCGGCACGCGCCATCGTCAGGCGGCGAGCGTAAAATCGAATCGT
>NZ_JBQCHR010000041.1:0-42398 GCF_051954495.1 Trinickia sp. | reverse complement strand
GCAGGGCGACCCCCGCGTGAATATTCAAAGCATATTCAAAGCAATCGGGGCAAGGCCAAGCCATATCAAGTGCGGCAGGTTCTCGAGGCGATAGATCGATTGAAGGAGCGATCCAAACCATGACTGATGACCACTTCACTTATCGTGTAACTTGGTCGCCGGAGGACGGGGAGCACGTTGGTCTGTGCGCCGAATTCCCATCGCTTTCATGGCTTGATCCGACATTGGAAGGCGCGTTGGCCGGCATCAGGCGGCTTGTTGCCGATGTCGTTCGAGATATGGCCGCAAACGGTGAAGCGGTGCCAGAACCGATCGCCGACCGCAGGTATAGTGGCGAATTCAAAGTTCGCATCCCGCCGCAGGCGCATCGCGCGCTGGTCATACAAGCGGTGGAGCAGGGCGTCAGCCTCAATCGCCTGGCGAGCGCCAAGCTCTGCGCCTGAGCCCCGCGCTTACCGGATCGGCGCCGCCTGTCCGCCGGCCTGCTCGCCTTCGACCTGGCTCAGGTGTCGCAGCAGTTTCGTCACCATCACCACGACGGTAATCGCCAAGATCAAGAAAAACACGGCAAGCGGCAGCAGCACGTGGATGGAGACGAACCCCGCGAGCCCCATCATCACCGAGGAAACCAGCAGCAGCGCGCAGCCGAGAATCGCGCTCGTCAACCCGGCGATGTGCGGGAACAGCGAGTTGCCCTTGGCCATCAGTGTCGGATACATCGCGCCCGCGCAAAGTCCCATGACGAGCACGGGCACGGCAAGCGTCCACACGCGCAAGCCGACCGTCAGCGCGAGCACGAGCATCGCGATCGCGGCGACGACCATCACGCGCGAACCGACCCGCAGCCGCGTTTCCGCGCTAGGCAGCCGCGGCCCATGAAGACGATTGGAAAGTCCACCGAGGAAATACATCAGCCCGATGCCCAGTGCGAGATAGCCGAAGAAAGTCGGCTCTTTGTGCAGCGTGCTTTGGACCATGAACGGCCCCACGATATTGAAAACGAGCAGGATGCTGTAGCAAAGCCCTTGTGCAAGAAAGCAGCTTTGAAACACGGGGCTCGACAGCACCATCCGCGTGTTTCTCATCAACGTGCGCGGTTCGAGACGCACCGGTGACGGCAGTGTCTCGCGATAGCGCCAGAGCACCCCCAGCATGGCGAGCGAATAGATCAGCAGAAAGACCAAACACGCTTGCCAGCCGAACCACGTTTGAAGATGCGCGCCAATCACGGGCGCGATGATCGGCGCGAGGCCCCACGCGATCGCCATGTAGGTGAACGCATGCATCAGCGCCTGTCCCGAGAAGGAGTCCGTAATGATTGCCTTGGCGAGCAAGTTCGTCGCGGCAATCCCGAAGCCCTGCAGGCACCGGGCAAGAATGAACGTCTCGAGGTTCGGCGCGACGAGCGACAGCACGCAGCCGATCGTATAGACGATGAGGCCGAAGGCGAGTACGCGTTTGCGACCGTAGGCGTCGGCGATCGGGCCGAAGATCAACTGGCCGAGCGCGTAGGCGGCCATGTAGCCTGACACGCTGGACTGGATGGCCTGCGGCGAAGTCCCGAAGTAGCGCGCCATCGCAGGCAGCGCGGGGACGTAAATATCGATCGCCAATTGCCCCGCGGACGAGAACAAGCAGATCAAGAAAAGCAGGAAACGCGGCGAATTGCGCAGCGGCGCGCGCTTGGCGACGGGGGCTGTAACAGTTGGAGTCATCTAGGCAACGTATGGCTTTGGCCGGCTCGAGCCGGTCGGGCATCGGTCGTGGCTGCGCTCGACACCCGGCGAAGGGAAGATCGCCGCTATTGTAGTGACTGACGCCGCGGCTTGCTTCCGGAGCAAGCGACGCACGGTTTCACACCTCTCCGCGCTCGGTTCCTTGATGGCCCCGACCCGCTTGGCTTTCGTCGCCCGCACCTTGGTCCAGCAGACCACGCTGGTCACACAGAAATAATATTGCTGTATTACTATTGCCTCCGCGGACACCTTCCCCACAGTTGGGCGAGCAACACGAATGCTGCGTCGTCTGAATCCTCCCGCCCCCCGGAGGGGATTGAGATCTCAGACGACCTGTGCGTCGCAGCGGCTCCCACTATGCGGAACGAATTGTTAAATTTCGAAAAACGCCCCGCGGCCATATTGTAGGACTTTATCGGCACATATAAATTGCGGTCGCGAAACTCCGGGGAATGCGATGAGACTAATTCTTGAACCTCGCCACCTGTTCGATGGCAGTGTGGCGGCGGTAGCAGCGAAGACGACCCATGCAGCGTTAGACCAAACGCCTCATCCGCATCCGGCGGCCGACGCCCACGATTCGCACGACGCCTCGCCTCCAGCGGCGCACCACGGCGCCGAGCAGCAGCACGACAGCGCCGCGCCGCACGCCAATGCCGACGTGCCGGCCCTGGCCCCGAATCCGAAAGCCACGGAAATCCTGTTCGTCGATCCGCGCGTGTCGAACTGGCAAACCCTCGCGTCCAGCGTCGGCAAGAACGTGCAGGTCGTCGTCATCGACCCGAACCGGGACGGCATCAGCCAAGTGACCGAAGCGCTGCAAGGGCGCTCGGATCTGAAGTCGATTCAATTCCTCACCTACGGCTCGGCCGGCCAAATCGAACTGGGCAGCGCGCCGATCACGGCCGATGCGCTCGCCGCCGCCAAGCAGCAAGTGGCCTCGTGGAGCGACCACCTCGCCGCGAACGCCGACATCGAGTTTTGGGGTTGCGATGTCGGCCAGGGCGCGAGCGGGCAGCAGTTCGTCGATACCGTTCATGCATTGACCGGTGCGCAAGTCGGCGCCTCGACGGACGCCACGGGCGAGGCCTCGCTCGGCGGCGATTGGGTGCTCGAGCGCACGACCGGTGCGCTCGCGGTGGGCTCGCCGTTCAGCGACACAGCGATCGCGGCCTATCACGGCGTGCTCGATACGCCCGTGCCGAGCGTGTCCTTCGTCGGGAGCACCGTGCCGCACGACGTGCTGCTCGGCGGAACCTTCACCGAGACGGTGCAGTTCCAGAACACCGCTTCGAACGCCGCCGGCTACGGGCCGTTCATCGATCTCTACGTCCCGACCGATTCCGCCGAAAACGCGACCCTCACGAGCGCCACGTATCTGGGCACGGCCGTGACGGTCGACCAAGTGACGTTGTCGACCAATATCGCGGGCCATGTCGGCACCCTCGGCGCACTGCATCCGCTGGCCCTGGACAGCAGCGGTCAGCCGCTGTTCGTGGCAGCGCCCGCCGGGTACCAGGCGGGCGACACGATGTACGTGCTGCAGCTGCCTTTCGGCAGTTACACGCCCGGCGAGCCTGCCGCGCAAATCCAATTGACGTTCTCGGTCGCGAATACGAGCGAACTGTCGAGCATGCACAGCGGCCAGGCGCTGAACATTTCGGCGATCGGGGGCTTTCAATACGGTGCGGATGCGCTCAATAACCCGGCATCGGATCCGTCGATCCGAGGAACGGCGGGCAGCGCGAGCGTGACGAATGCGGGCGACGGTCTCGTCACCGCGGCGACGCAAGTTTCCCTGATCGACGTGTCGGCCACCACGGATCTGCACGAAGGCGAAACCGCGACGGGCCCCGACTTTCCGTTCGACTACGTCATTACGCTCCAACCGGCGCCGGTGACGCAAAGCGATCCGATGCAAAGCGTGACCTTCACGTTCACGTTGCCCGATCAGGTGCAATACACGAACGGGACGATTTCGTTCACGGAACCGAGCGGCGTGCACGGCACGGCCACGTTCAATCCGAAGGCCGGCAGCGTCAGCGGCGCCGGCGGCACGGTGACGGTGACCTTCACGTCGCTCGGCACCGATGCGGCGAACACGCCGACGGTCATCAAGATCCCGGTTTTCGTGCCGCAGTTCGACGCGTCGGGCGCGTCGATTCTCGGCTCCGCCGGGCAACCGCGCACGATCGACACGACGGCCATCTACAGCTACACGGGTTCGTGGACGGCCGTGACGGGATCGGCGGACCATTCTGCCGGTGCGCAGACCATCTCGGGCGACAGCTCGGCGAACACGGAATCGACGGCTTTCGTCGCGAAGTCGTTGGCGATCCAGGTGACGGACGATGCGCCCAACGGCAACATCGTCCCCGGCGAGATCGTCGACTATTCGATCAACTTCCAAGTATCGGACTACTACTCGCTCAATCAGCTCAATATCGCGGACCTGATCGGCGATGGCATCACGCTGCTCACGCCGTCCGATGTGGGCTACGCGACGCCCTCGTTGTCGCTGACGACGGGCGGCTCGACCCGTTCGATTTCGTTCGGCGACGTATCGAACAACGTTCAAACGACGATCAACGGTCAATCGGTGGCGGAAAGCGGTTCGAACGCGAACTGGAACTACGCGCGGGACGATGCCGGTTCGTCGGCAAACCCCGGCGCGACCACGCTGACCTTCAGCATTGGGGAACTGATCGAAGCGAACCTTGGCGGTGCGGCGTTCGCGGGCGTGCTTCAAGGCGGCGCGGTCAACGGCAGCGGCGGTCCGACGCAAGGGACCGTCACCTTCAAGGCGAAGGTGCTGGACAAGTACACGAACTCGAACAGTCAGGACAGCCTGCGAGAGAAGGATCAGATCTCCGACAGCGTGCCGACCACGGGCACGAGCGCGGCGGTCGTGACGGTCGACAACAACGCGCACACGATCACGGGAACGAACGGCACGGTCACGGACGGTTCGTCGGTGACGAACGAGGTCGCGCCGGGACAACTCGTGCTGCAAGTCGTCGCGGTCAACGGGCAAACGACGGACCTCACCGACATCAAGCCGGGCGACACGGTCACCTACGGGATGACCTATACGCTGACGACGGGCGACTACGGCAACCTGAACCTGACCGCGTATCTGCCCCTGCCGGTGTTTTCCACGACGGATCCGCTGTCCAACGGCGGCAACGTCTCGAGCTATTCGCAGGACAGCACCGACGCGTTTCCGACGGCGGGCACCTTCAAGCTCGTGAATCCCTTGTCGGGCGAAGCGACGCCGACCGTGACGACCGACGGCACGGCCAACAGCCTCTCCTTCCATTTCGGCGACCGCGACGACCCGACGAATACCGCCGGACAGCAGGTGACCGTCTATTTCAGCGCGGTCGTCTCGAACAAGCCTTTCGCGAACGGCCTGCAACTGACGACGCAGGGCGGCAGCTCCTACACGAACTCGGAAGGCCAGACGCTGGCGGCCGCCGCGATCAAGCAAGTCCCGCTGCAGGAGCCCGAACTCGCGACGAAGACGGGCGTCGTTTCCATCGTCGGGGACGGCGGCGCATCGAAGGGCACGTATTCGGCCGATTCGTCGAACTCGACGGGCGTGACCTGGACATCGCAGACGAACACCACGCCGAGCGGCGGCGCCGGCAGCCCGTTCGCACCGGCGGGCACGCCGGCCGGCACCAGTCCTTTCACGGGCACCGGCGATCCGTTGAGCGCCGACAATCTGAATGTGAAAGGCGGGGACGGCGGCGATCTCGCGAGAATCGTTTCGACGGTGGAGAACCAAGGCGGATCGACCGCCTACGACGTGACGATCCAAGGCACGCTGCCGTCGGGGTTTTCGACGAGCGATGTGCAGAACTTCGCGATCTACGACGCATCGGGCCATCAGATCGATACCGGCGTCACGGCGGCGCAGTACTTTTCGGCCGGCGGCGTGCAGCTGAGTTCGTCGATCGCGGCGCATGACAACGTCTACGTCGTCTACGACCTGAAACTGCCGACGGCCCAGGAAACGGGCGATACGCTCACGTTTGCCGGCAACGTCGTCAACTGGGCGAGCGTGGCGGGCGGCGTGGCGAGCGGCAACGGTTTCGTGTCGGGCACCGGGGCGTCCGCGCGGGCGATCGGCGAGAACGTCGCGGCGCTGGCCGATACCGCCACCGCGAACCTTGCCGCGCCGAGCGTGACCAAGACCGTCACGACGGCGAGCGATACGGGCGATATTCCGCTCACGGGCAGCAACAACGTCGCGCTGGGCGAAACGGTGACCTATACGATCACGGTCACGCTGCCGCAGGGGACGACGGCCAATGGCCTAAGCGATGTGACGTTGACCGATTCGCTGCCGGCAGGGATGACCTTCGGCAGTCTCAATTCGGTGACGTTCAACGGCGTCAGTTCGCCGGGCGGCCCGGGCGCGGTGAGCGCATCGGTATCGGGCGGCACGATCACGTTCGACCTCGGCAGTTCGCTGACGAACAGTCAAGTCGATGCGAACGGCACCATCACCCTGGTCTACACGGCGACCGTCACCGCGACCGATACGCCCGCGGACGGCACGGCGCGCACGAACAGCGTCGTCATCAACTACGATTCGACGCTCACTTCGCCGCCTGCCACGGCGACGATCCACGAGGTCGACCCTCACGTCACCGAGACCATCACGGTCAAGGATACGAACACCGGGTCGACGATTGCAGCCAACGGCACTGTCTACAGCAACGAGGGGCTCACCTACACCGTCACGCTCAAGAACACGGGCGACGCGCCGGCGCAGAACCTGTCGGATTTGATCGATCTGCCCGCGGGCCTGAACTACGTGCCCGGTTCGCTGACTTATCTGAGCGGCGGCTCGGGCGGATCGACCTCGGATACGTCGGGTCTTTCCGTGGGGCTGACCACGCTCGGCGTGGGTCAAACCGCGACGTTCACGTTCCAAGCCACCGTCGCGCCGAACCAGAGCGCCGGATCGTCGATCACGGTCGATACCCCGAACGACGGCGCATCGGGCACTTACTATTCGCAGCCAGGCACGGCGCAGGGACACAAATACACGGACAACGCGAGCGCGACGGTGAAGATCGGGCAAATCTCGCCCGTCCTGTCGATCACGGGCGAGTCGAACGGTACGGACACCGTTCACACGCCCTCGCAGACCAACACCCAAACCGCGGTGCAGGCGACGGTCGGCGAAATCGTGACGTACCACGCCTACGTTCAAGTTCCGGAGGGCGCCAACCCGACGACGCTCGATTTCACGTTGCCCCCGGGGCTCGAGTATCTGAACGACGGCAGCGCCACGATTGCGTTCGTGAGCCCGAACGGCGACCTCATTTCGAGCAACGGCGCCCTTTCTGGGGTTGCGCAGATGCAAGACGGCAACTCGGGCGGCGCCAACTACGTCGATCCGGCCACCCTTACGACGACGGGCGGCGACGTGGCGACGTTCAAGCCGACGAGCCAATTGCCGTCAAGCGTCGTGACCACGGGCGGCGGCCACGTCAGCATCGATTTGAGCACGCTGACCAATAACGACGGCTCGCCGATCGGCAATTACGTCATCGTCGAGTTCAACGCGGTCGTGGGCAACGTAGCCGCGAACGTGCAAGGCGCGGCTGCGCTGGCGACGAGTTTCACCGTCGGCGGCGCGACGTCCAATACGGTCAACGTATCGGTCGAGGAGCCGAACGTCACCGTCACGAAAACGGCCACGGCCGTGGATAACGCCACGGGCACGGTGACGTACCAGGTCACGGTCAAGAACACGGGCGGCTCGACGGCCTACAACGTGACGGTCGACGACCCTGCCGTCGCGAACGAACACAACGTCACGTTCGTGGGCGCGACGGGCGCGGGCGTCGGCGGAGCCGGCCAGGCCGGCACGAGTTCGACCGACTTGAACTACGCCATCGGGCAGCTGGCCGCGGGCGGCAGCGAAGTCATCACCTACACGGTGCAGGTGGCCCCTGGGCAGACGGTGCAGAACGATACGGCCGCGGTCGTATGGCAAAGCCTGCCCGGACAACAGACGTTCAACGGTTCGACGGGCGGCGCGGTGGGCGCAACCACGGGCGCTCGCGATTTCGATTCTTCGGTCGGCGCCCCCGATTCCTACCGCGCCACGGCGACGACGCAGATCGCCACGGCATCGGGCCGCGTTTGGCAAGACGTCGGCAACGATCCGACGACGTTCGCGAGCTCGGGCGGCTCGGCCGATACGGGCCTCGGCGGCATCACCGTCACGGCCAAGGTCACCGAAGGCGACGGCACGGTCATCACCGAAACGACGACGACGGCGGCCGACGGCACCTACACGTTCGGCGCGCTGCCGCAAGGCACGGTCGTCATCACGTTGCCCGGCGCGGGAAGCGGCGGCCTGCCCGCCGACGAGACGCTGGCCTACAACGACGGCAATGCGGTGACGGGCAGCCCCGCATCCACCTCGTTCACGGCGAACGGCGACGCCCATGCGAACGTCGATTTCTCCTACCAAGCGCCCGATACGGCGCCGTCGATCACGCAGTGGGGCGGCAACACCGATTCGTACGTCGAGGGCGGAGCGCCGGTGCGGTTGTCGGGGCCCGGTTCGTCGATCACCGATACGCAGCTCGATGCGCTCGGCGGCGACTACGGCGGCACCACGCTGACGCTGCAACGCTATAGCTCGAGCACGCCGTCGCCGAGCGCGACCGACGTCTTCGCCGCGATCGGGCCGCTGGCGCTCGCGGGTGGGACGGTCACCTACAACGGCACGAGCGTGGGCACTTACACGCAGGCGGGCGGCAAGCTGTCGATCACGTTCGGGGCTGGCGCGACGTCGGCCACCGTCGACGCGGTGCTCGACAATCTGGCCTACTCGAGCACGGATACGACGACCGTCAGCACGGGCATACGGATCGGCGCCACGATCGACGATCACAACGTCGCGGGCCAGCAAGGTACGGGCGGCAACATGGTCAGCTCGCCGGTGTTCGTCACGATCAACGAAGTGCCGGGCGCGGGGTCGTCGTCGGCGACGTTCACCGAACCTAACGGCTCGTCGCCCGCCGCGGCGGCCGTCGCCGTCGATCCGACCGTGACCGTCACGAGCACGGACACGTTCTCGGGCGCCACCGTCCAAATCAGCGGCAACTATCGACCGGGCGAAGACGTGCTCGTCGTGTCGGGATCGTTGCCCTCGGGCGTGACGGCCAGTTTCGACGCCGCCACCGGCACCATGACGCTGTCGGGCACGAACCTCGACGCGGCGACCGTGCAAAGCGCGCTGCGCGCGATCAGCTACTACGACAACAGCGATACGCCGAGCACGACGACGCGCGACGTGACGATCTCCGTGACGGATGAGGTCACCCACGCGACGACGACGGCGGCCGTCTCCACCGTGGACGTCGTTGCGACGAACGATTCGCCCGTCCTCAACAATCAGCCGGTCACGGCCACGTCGCTCGAGGACAACGGCGCGCCGTCCGGCGCGGTCGGCATGCTCGTTTCGCAGCTGACCGGCAACGGCAACGTGACCGATCCCGACGGCGCGGGGGCGCACGACGGACAGGCGCCGGGCGCCGCCGGCGTGGCCGTCACGGCCGCCGATACCACCGAAGGCACGTGGTGGTACTCGACCGATAACGGTGCGCATTGGACGCAGTTCGCGGGAGGGGGATTGGCGGCGATTTCGCAGGGCAACGCGCTGCACCTCGTTGCCGATGCCAATACGCGGCTCTACTTCGAGCCGGCCCAAGCGAACTGGAACGGGACCGTCAACAATGCGTTGACCTTCCGCGCCTGGGATCAATTCGACGGTGTCGCGAACGGCACGATTTCGGCGCTGCCGAGCACGGGCACGTTCGGGCAGGGCACGAATACCGCAGCTTCGGCCTATTCGTCGGCGCAAGAGACGATTCCCCTGCACGTCTCTGCGATCAACGATGCACCGATCGCATCGGGCAGCGCGAGCATGCCGACGATTGCCGAAGACACCGGCGCGCCGGCGCCGCAAACCGTGGGCGCATTGTTCGGCACGCACTTCGACGACAGCGCCGATCAACAGCAAAGCGGGGCGAACCCGGACGGGTCCACGGCCAACGCGCTGGCGGGCATCGCGATCACCGGCAATGCCGCCGATGCAAGCCAGGGCAGTTGGCAATATTCGACGGACAACGGCGCGACCTGGCACACGATCGCGACCACGGGGCTGACGGATTCGAATGCGCTCGTGCTCTCGTCGTCGGCCGAACTGCGTTTCGTGCCGGTCGCGAATTTCAACGGCGTGCCCGGACAACTGACGACACGCCTCATCGACGCGTCGAGCATGCCGGTGACGGATACGGTCACCGGCGCTCAGCTCGCTGCGACGGACATCGCGATTGCGGGCGTGGACGTATCGGGCGCGCACCACGGCGGAACGACGGCCGTCAGTGCGCAAACGGTGCCGCTCGGCATTACGGTCACGCCCGTGAACGACGCGCCGATCGCAAGCGGCACGGCCAGCATCGATCCGGTCAAGCAAGACGACCGCAACCCGACGGGCAGTTCGGTGGCGACGCTCTTTGGCGGCGATTTCAACGATAGCGCCGATCAACAGCACAGTGCGTCCAATCCGACGGGGTCGACGGCCAATACGCTAGCCGGCATCGCGATCGTAGGCGACGCCGCCAGCGCGGGACAGGGAAGTTGGCAATATTCGAGCGACGGCGGCAAGACGTGGACGGACGTTCCCACGAACGGTTTGAGCGACAGCAACGCGCTCGTGCTCGCGGCCACGGACAGCTTGCGGTTCCTGCCGTCGGGAACGTTCAGCGGCACGCCGGGCGCGCTAGCCGTGCGGCTCATCGATAGTTCGGGCACGTCGAGCATCGTCGACGCCTCGGGCGTGGACCTTGGCGCGGTCGGCGGCACGTCGGCCTACAGCGCGGCCACGGTTGCGCTGACGACGAAGGTGAATTCGAGCAATCGCCCCGTGCTGTCGCAGCAGGCCGGGCTCATTCCCGACTTCAATGCGCCGAACGACTTCAACAAGCTGGGCCCGCGCGTCGACCCCAATGCGCCGTTCGCCTCATCGGAGCAGCATTTCCCCGACGACGGCGCAATCCCGCCCGCCGAGGGGCGCGGCTATCGGCCGGACCTCTACAGCGAGCCGATCATTCCGCAGGTCTGGCTGACGGGGTCGGTGGGAAGCCGCTTCATCATCGAGCAGCAGCACTCCGTCATCGCGGTGCCGTCGGATCTGTTCAACGATACCTACCCGAACGCCGAACTGCAGTACGACGCCCGGATGCCCGGCGGCGCACCGTTGCCGGCCTGGCTGACCTTCGACGCCCGGAATCTGACGTTCACGGGAACGCCGCCGGTGGGTTCGCGCGGCACCGTGGAAGTCGAGATCGTGGCGCACGATCAGTTCGGCAATCAGGCGACGGCCACGTTCCAGATCACGGTCGGACGCGAATCGAGGGATCTCGAACAGATGCTGTCGAACCTGCATGCGTCTTCACCGGCGAAGCATTCGGGCCACGGCGCGCATGACGTGCACGAGGGCGGCGCACGGCACCACGGTCATGACGTCAAGCCGCACCGGACGTCGCCCACGTCCACACCGGTACAAGGCGCCGGACGCGCGGCGTTTTCCGCGCAGTTGCGCGAGGCCGGCCCGGTCGGAAAGCTTTTGCAGGCGCGCCGCATGGTGCACTCCGTGGTCGGCGCTGTGTCCGCGCAGGGCGAGAAGCTCACGGTCGCAAGCTGATTGAACAACTCAACAATCGAACGCCAACATGAAGACCAGATTCATCGACCGCCTCCCAGGGGGGCGACAGGGGACCGTGCTGTCGGAGCCGAGCACCGGGGATCGAAACGACGCGGGGCGACGTCCTAATCGGGAACGCGCCATGTCTGCCGCGCGGGTCGCGGGCTTGACGCTGCTCTCGGCTGCCGTGCTGTCCGCTTGTGCGATCAAGCCCGAACCGATCAGCCAAGCGGAGCACGTCAAGCGCGCGCAGGACGACTACCGGACGCTTTATTCGACCTACGTGCCGCTGACGCAACCGCTTACGCTGTCGGACGCGATCTCGCGGGCGCTGAAGTACAACTACAACGCTCGCCTCGCAAAAACCGAGGAGACGCTGCAGGATCGGCAGCTCGATTTGGCGATCGCGCAGATGCTGCCTCGTCTCGCGGCCAACGCAGGCTACACGTGGCGCAACAACGATAACGCGGCGCAAAGCGTCTCGGAACTCACGAAGCAGCAGTCGCTCGAGTACTCGTTCTCCGAGCAGCCGTCGCATGCGACAGCTTCGCTCGAGCTTTCTTGGAACTTGCTCGATCTCGGCGTGAGCTATTTTCAGGCGAAGCAGCAGGGGTACCGCACCTACGCGGCCATCGAGCGCCGCCGCAAGGTCATCGACGACATCGTCAAGAGCACACAGGAGGCATATTGGAAGGCCGTCGCGGCCGATCGCCTGTTGCCGCGCTTGAAGCCGCTGCTGGCCGAGGCCGACCGGATGCTCGAAAACTCGCGCGAGGCGAGCCGCCAAAAGCTCGTCCCGCAACTGCAGGGGCTCGATTATCAGCAGAACATGTTGTCCGTGGTCGGACAGCTGCGCCGGATGCAGACCGATCTCAATACGGCCCGCGTGCAGCTTGCTTCGCTGATCGACGTGCCCACCGATGCGCCGATTCAATTCGCGCCGATGGATCTGGATCTGTCGACGACGGCTGCGAAGGTCGATCCGCGCAAGCTCGAGGCGCTCGGCCTGGCCATGCGTCCGGAACTGCGTGAAGAGGCCTACCAGGAAAAGATCGATCAGCAGGACGTCTACAAGGAAATCGTCAAGATGATGCCGGGCGTGGGCGTGCTCGGCAGCTTGAACTACGACAGCAATCGGTATCTGTACAACCCGAATTGGGCGCAGCTCGGCGTGAACGCCACGTTCAATCTCGTGAATTTGATCGAAGGGCCGAAAGCGATCTCGGCGGCCAAAGCCTCGGTCGAAGTGTCGCGCCAGCGACGCCTCGCGCTCAGCGTGGCGGTGCTCACTCAGGTCAACTTGAGCTACCAGCAGTATTTGGCCTCGGTCGAAGACTTGGACATCGCCAAGCAAATCAACGACGTCGAACAGCAGATTCGCGTCGCTTCGGCCAACGAGGCGAGCGCACAGGAAGAGTCCGAGGCGGACCGCATTCGGCGCGATCTGGCGTCGATGGTGGCCGAGTTCAGCTACGACCGCACCATCGCGCAGGTGCATACGGCGCTCACGAACCTTTATACGTCCGTCGGCGTCGACCTCGTGCCGCCCAATGCCGACACCGACGATCTCGCGCAGCTGAGCGCGCGCGTGAAGTCGGCGATCGCCGGCTGGGAGGCGGGGCAACTGCCCGACGTCGCGCTCGCCTTGCCGGCGGCTTCGACGCTCGGGGCGCCGGCCGCCGCAGCATCTGACGCTGCGACGGCAACCGCGCCGGCCGTCGGCGCGCAGTCGCCGGCGATGCCCGCGGCGCAAACGAAGGCCGTATCCCTGCCCGTCGCCGCAGCGGCGCAAACAGGCATCGCCGCGCAATAAGGACTTGGACGTTAGACGGTTAGGACTGCTATGAAAGTGCATCACCATCACACCCCGAAGGCGAGCAAACTCGTCGCTTTCGCGGGCATCGCCCTCGTCAGCGCCGGCATCGCCGTCGCGTTCGCCGCGCAGACGCCGGCTCCGGCGCCCGCTCCCGCGCCTGCGCCTGCGCCGAAGCCCCAGGCGTTGCCGGTTTCCGCGCCGCCTCATGCACCGGACGCGGCGGCCCCTGCCGCTTCGTCGCAACCGGCGTCGCCCGCGCGCGACATTCGCGTGCAGCTCGTCGCCGATACGATCGCCACGATCGGCGCGCCGATGGCGGGACGGCTCGCGCAATTTCCGTTGCGCGACGGCGATCGGTTCAAACAGGGGCAGGTGCTCGCGCGCTTCGATTGCGGAGAAAAGGAAGCGGCGCTCGCGCACGCCCGCGCCGTATTCGAAAGCCGAAAGTCGGTGAACGAAAGCAAGCAGCGCTTGAAAGCGCTGGGCACGTCGAGCGAAGTGGAGTACAAGGTCGCCGCGGCCGACGAGAAGCAGGCGGCGGCGGACGTGCAGGCCGCTCAGACGATGGTGGGTAACTGCACCGTCGCCGCGCCCTTCAGCGGACGCGTCTCGGCTGTCTACACGCACGATTATCAGTACCTGCAAACAGGCGCGCCGATGCTCGAAGTGCTGAGCGACAAGAGCCTCGAACTGGAGATGATCGTGCCGTCGATGTGGCTCTCCTGGCTCAAGCCGGGCAGCCCGCTCAAGGTGGCGATCGACGAAACGGGCAAAACGTATCCCGCCACGCTTTCGCGGCTCTCGGGCAAGGTCGATGCCGTGAGCCGCTCGGTCAAGGTCTATGGCCGTATCGATACGCAGTCCGATACGCTGCTGCCCGGCATGAGCGGTCATGCGATCTTTAGTCCGCCCGCCGGTGCGACCCTGACCTCGCAGCGATGAATTCGCCCGCAAGCGCGCTCAACTATCAGCTCTTGCGGCTCGGCGCGGTCCTCGCGTTGGAGCGGCGCGCGCGTGCGGCGGCGCGCGAGGAGCTCGGATTTCTCATCGTCAACGAGACGGCGAGCGTCGTGCCGTATCAGCAGGCGGCGTTATGGCAGACCGATGCATCCGGCGCCGAACCGCTGTTACTTTCGGGCGTCGCATCGGCCGAGCGCGGGGGGCCCTACTATCTCTGGCTCGAGCGCGTGTTCGCGGCCTTGACGCAGGAGCCCGAGGCGAGCGCCGTCGAGCCGCGCATCGTGCGGCCCGACCAGTTGCCCGAGCCGCTCGCGAACGAATGGCCGGAATGGTTTCCCGCGGAGGCGTTGCTGTGCCCCCTCGTCTGGCGCGATACGGCGAGCGTCGGCTATCTGCTGCTGGGCCGCGCCGATGTCTGGACCGATAGCGATCGGCACTTGCTGGACGCGCTGGCCGGCGCCTACGCGCAGAGTTTGCTGCTGCATCGGCGCGATCCGAAGCCTGGCGTGCTGCGGCAAATGGCGGCGCGCAAGCGGCCGCTGGCGATCGCCGCCGCCGTCTTGCTGGCGATCGCCGTGTTTCCCGTGCGCGAATCGGTGCTTGCGCCGGCGGAGATCGTGCCGATCGAACCCGCAGCTGTCAGAGCGCCTTTCGACGGCGTGGTCGGCTCGCTTCGCGTCGAGCCGAATCAAGCCGTGCGCGCGGGTCAATTGCTCGTCTCGTTCGATCGAACGCAGTTGCAAACCCGCTATGAGGTCGCCAAGAAGGCGCTCGACATGGCGCGAGAAGAGTATGCCGATACGTCGCAGCAGGCGCTGAGCGACGACCGCGCGAAGGCGCGGCTCGCCATGCTCGCGAGCAAGGTCGATCAAGACCAGGCCGAGCTGGCGTATGACGATGACATGCTGCGCCGCGCGCAGATCGTCTCGCCCGTGGACGGCGTGGCGATATTCGACGACAGCAGCGAGTGGATCGGCAAGCCGGTCGTGCTGGGCGAGCGCATCATGGTGGTGGCTTCGCCCGCGCGCACCCAATTGCAGATCGAGGTGCCGGCCAGTTCCGTCGTGTCGTTCGAGCCCGGCTCGGAGGTCATGTTTTTCAGCAACTTGCGGCCCGATCGCCCCGCCTACGGCAAGTTGACCTTCGCGAGCTATTCGAGCACGGTCGCGGCCGATGGGGTGCTGTCGTACGCCTTCCGCGCAACGCTCGAGCATGCGCAGGCATTGCGGCTCGGTTTGAAGGGAACGGCGAAGATCTACGGGCCGCGCCGTGCGCTTGCGCTCTGGCTGCTCAGGCGTCCGTTGACGGTGGTGCGCGAATGGCTTTCGATTTGAACGAAGCGTCGCCAGGCGCGCCGCTTGTCGCCCAGGCAGGCGATGGCGTCGCCGAGGTCCCCTCCGTTGCACTGCCGCCGCTGCGCGAAGACTTGAAGCTGATGCCCGGGCCCGCGGGCGGCGACGGCAGTCCGACCTGGACGCTGCACGACCCGGCGCGGCATCGCTTCATCCGCATCGGCTGGTTGGAATTCGAAGTCCTGGCGCGCTGGGCGCTCGGCGACGCGCAAGCCGTGGCGCGTTCCATCTCCGAGGAGACGACGATACGCGCGACAGCGCAGGATGTCCTCGACGTGCTGACTTTCGCTTACCGCGCGGGGCTGACGGCGCCTGTGGACGCCCGCGCCACGGAGCGCTTTGCCGCGGAGCGCGCCGCCGAACGATTGTCCGCGGCGCGCTGGCTTTTGAAGAACTATCTGTCGATCAAGGTGCGTCTCGTCAATCCCGACCGCGTGCTGTCGAGCATCGTGCCGAGGATGGGATGGGTTTTCACGCGAGGCTTCGCGATCGTGCTGGCGTCGCTCGCAGCGCTCGGCTTTTATCTCATCAGCCGGCAGTGGGATGAATACACACATAGCCTGCTGCATCTTTTCTCGCTGCAAGGCGCGGCGCTCGTCGGCCTCGCGCTGGCTTCGGCCAAGGTCGTCCACGAAATCGGCCATGGCGTCGTGGCCAAGCGCATGGGCTGTCGCGTCCCTGCCATGGGCGTTGCGTTCCTCGTGCTTTGGCCGGTGTTGTGGACCGACACGACCGATGCCTGGCGGCTCACCGACCGCCGTCGACGGCTCGCGATCGATGCGGCCGGCATGCTGGCCGAGACGACGCTCGCGATTTTCGCGTCGCTCGCTTGGTCCGTCTTGCCCGACGGCGCCTTGCGAACGGGCATGTTTTTGCTATCGAGTTCGACCTGGCTGCTGACGATCGCCATCAACGTCAATCCGCTGATGCGCTTCGACGGCTATTTTTTGCTTTCCGATTGGCTCGAGGTGCCGAACCTGCAGGATCGCGGCTTTGCGATGGGGCGCTGGTGGCTCAGGGAGACGCTGTTCGGGCTCGGCGATCCGCCGCCCGAACACTTTCCGCCCAACAAGCGGCGCATCGTCATCGGCTATGCGCTCGCCTGTATGGTGTATCGCTTCACGCTGTTTCTCGGCATCGCGCTCGTCGTCTATCACATGGCGTTCAAGGCGCTGGGCATCTTTTTGATGTGCGTCGAGATCGGCTGGTTTCTCGTGCGTCCCATCGCCGGCGAGCTTCGTATCTGGTATGCGCGCCTCGGCGACAAGCGGCCGGATCGGCGAGCAGTCGTGACGATCGCGTGCTGTGCATTCGCGCTCTTGCTGCTCGTCGTGCCATGGCGGCGCGAGGTGTCGGCGCCGGCGCTGCTGCGCGCGGCCAAGCAGGCCACGCTCTATGTCGCGGAACCGGGCCGTCTCGTGAAGCAATCGGCGAACGGCGCCGCCGTGGCGGCCGGGCAACCGCTATTCGAACTCGAATCGCCGACCGTCGAATACCACAAGGCGGTCGCGCTCGCTTCGCTTTCGGGCGTCGAGAGCCGGATGAAGGGGCAGGCGTTCGATCCCGAACAGGCGGACATGATCGCCGTCGGCGAGCAAGAGTTGCAGGGCGCCATCGCATCGGTCGATCAAGTCGCGGCACAAGAGGCCTTGCTCACCGTTCGCGCGCCGTTTTCCGGGGTCGTCACCGACGTGCCCCCGATGCGCGAAGGCGAATGGCTGCCGCGCCGCACGGCGTTGGCGATGCTGATCGACCCGTCTTCCGCCGCCGTCGAGGCGTTCATCGGCGAAGCCGATCTGCCGCGCGTGCACCCGGGCGCGCATGCGCGATTCTTCCCCGAGAACGGCGACCCGAGCATCGACCTCGTCGTCTCTCACGTCGAGACCTCGTCGGCGCGCGTGCTCGACGTGACGGAACTGGCGTCGATTTACGGCGGCGGTGTCGCCGTACGCAAGAACGCCGATAACAAGCTCGTTCCCGAAACGGCTGTTTATCGCGCCGCGCTCGTGCCGGTGTCGCGCGATGCGCGCGTCACGGCGTGGCGGCGCTTGCGGGGGCGAGTGATCATCGACGGCGACCGCGCAAGTTTGCTGGGCCAAATCTACCGCAAGGCTGTTGCGGTGCTGATCAGCGAAAGCCAGGTATGACGCGAGGCGGCCGCAACGCGGCCTGCCTCGCATGTCCTCGTGTCAAGCGTATTGATTCAAGATTACCCGCGGCTTCAATCCGATCCACAGTGCGTGGTATTAAGCAACAAGAAACAGCGCCAAATAAAACTTCGGACAAATGTAAATCGTTTGCGCGGCGATGTTGAATAAATTTAACGTTTTCGATGCCGCGATTTAACATTTGTTTGTAAGGCCATTCGCAAATATTCGGAAAATTCCCCTTCGTCGCAAATGCGGCCGGTCGTAGCGCGTTGCAATCGCGGCGTGCGTCCAGCTGGCGCACGCGCCATACGCGCCCAATATCGGGCGAGGCCGGTTTATGCATCGCGACATAAGAGCATTCGATCAACGGGGAATATCAGCGATGGCATTGAAAGTCATGTCGGTTTTCGGCACACGTCCAGAGGCGATCAAGATGGCGCCCGTCGTCAAAGCGCTGGAAGAGATGTCCGGGCTGGAATCGATCGTGTGCGTCAGCGGCCAACATCGGTCGATGCTCGAACAGGTGCTCGATTTGTTCGATATTCGTCCGCGTTACGACCTTGCATTGATGACCGCCAATCAGACGCTCAATGGCTTGGCTTCACGGCTTATTTTTTCGTTCGACGATGTGCTCGCGCAGGAGCGGCCCGACTGCGTGCTCGTGCACGGCGACACCACGACGGCCTGTGCCGCCGCCTTGGCCGCGTTTCATCGCCGCATCTCGGTCGGCCATGTCGAGGCCGGCTTGCGTACGGGCGATCTGTCGAGCCCGTGGCCCGAGGAGATGAACCGCCGCGTCGTCGATGCAATCAGCGATTTCATGTTCGCGCCCACGCAGAGCGCCAAGGCCAATCTGATGGCGGAGGCCTTGCCGGGCCGAATCTTCGTGACGGGCAACACCGTCATCGACGCGCTTCACATGGCCGCGGCGCGCATCGACGCCGACGCGGCGTTGCGCGCCAAGCTGGACGCGCATCTGCCGGTGCTCGACGACACAAAGCCGATCGTGCTGGTGACGGGGCATCGTCGAGAAAGTTTCGGCGAAGGGTTCGCGTCGATCTGCGATGCGCTCGATGAACTCGGACGCAGCGGCGACGTGCAGATCGTCTATCCGATCCATTTGAATCCGAACGTTCGAGGGCCGGCGCGCGCGCGTATCGGCGCGACGCCGAACCTGCATTTGATCGAACCGCTCGACTATCTGGGCTTCGTGCGCCTCATGCAGCGCGCGGCCATCGTGCTGACCGATTCGGGCGGCGTGCAGGAAGAAGCGCCCGCGCTCGGCAAGCCCGTGCTCGTCATGCGCGACGTGACCGAACGGCCGGAAGCGCTCGCGGCCGGCGCCGTGAGGCTCGTGGGCACGCGCAGCGACGTCATCGTCGAAGGTGTGCGCACGCTGCTCGCCGAGCGGGCCGCGGGGCCGAGAGAGGCGATCAGCCCGTATGGCGATGGACACGCGGCCGCGCGCATCGCCGCGTCGATCGCAGGCCGGCCGTTCGAGGAATTCGTCAGCCGCGCGCAGCCGTGCGCGGCATTGGCTGAAGCGCCGGAGCAAGCCATGACGTACTAGCGACAGAGGGCCTGCTCTGTCGTCCCGCTTCCCGCATCCGGCCTTCATTCGTTCATTCGACCCATTCGACCCATTCGACACGACCTACCGTGACCTCCGACACTCCCCTGCGCGCTGCGACGCGATTGCGCCAAACGCTGGCCGCCACGCCCTTCTTGATCTTCGCTCACCTTGCCTACGGCGCGGGCACGAGCGATACGGCCGCGGGCAGTGTTGCCGATGCCTTCGCGCATCTGGGCGAGCATCGCGCGATCGTGCGCAGCGTCTCGCTCGCCGATCTGGGCATCAACGAGCCGCTCGTGCTCTCCGCGCCCGACGCGCGACAAGAACTGTATGTGCCCGTTCCAGCCGGCCTGCCCATCGGCAATGCGACGCTGCAGATCGACGGCAACTTCCTGCGCGCGGACGGCGGCCGCACGACGATGGTCGTTTCGCTCGATGGCGCGCCTGTGCTCGCACGCGGATTCGAGCAACCGCAAGGCGACGCGCAAGCGAGCGTCGGCGTGGACGGTTCGCCGCGCCCGAGCGGCTTCGTGCGCGTGGGGCTGCAATGGGCGTCCTTGATCGACGAACGCGTCTGTACCGATCAAACGGCGATCGGCAACGTGCTGCGAATCGCACCGACTTCCCGCTTGACCTATCGCTTCGACCCGAGCGCCGTGACCGACGTGCGCACGGCGTGGAGCGCGTTGCCGATCACCCCTGTCGTGGCGATTTCGGGCAAGCGCATCGCCACACCCGCGTTCGACACGGCCTGGCGAATCCAAGCGCTGCTGGATCGGGAGGGGCGTCGCCCGGTCACACGCGCTTGGCCTGCGGTGGGCGAGACCGTCGAGGTCGCCGCGTCGGACGTGCCGCCCGCGTTGCGCGCCGTACCGGCATTTGCCGCGCTGGCGGCCGGCGGCGCCGTGAAGCTCGCCGATGCCGCGCAGGTGGGGGCGGTGCTGGCGCTCGAATCGCCGCACACCTTCGCCGCGGACATCGTCGTTGCCGACGACGCGCTGCGCGGGCAAACCGTCGCGGCGCTCGACGCGCTGCGTGCGCAGCTTGCCGCCGCTTCGCCCGCCGCTGCTGAGGCTTTCGATGCATGGCGCTCACGGACATTTGCAGCGATCACCAGCCCGCTCGCGGCCGGCGAAATCCGCATCGCACACCTGCCCGGCCAAGCGGCGATCGTGGTGGGCGATACGACCGCGGCCCAGGCGCTCGTGCGCGACTGGCGGCCGATCGGCGCGACCGATCGCTATGTCGTGCATCGTCTGGACGAAACCCCCGATGCCGGCGCCGACCGCATCTCGCTTGCTGCATTGGGCGGCGAGCCGCGCACGCTGGAAGTGGTCGACCGTGCGATGTGGGAAGCCTCGTTCGACCTCGCCGCCGTTTCCGGCCACGGCAAATTGCCCGACGACCTCGTGCTCGATGTGGCGGCGGCGCCGACGCCGCGTCATGACGGCAACATCGCTTCGGTCTACCTCAACGGTGTGCTGATCGCCTCGACGATGCTCGACGACGACGGCAAGCCGCAGCGTATCGCCGCGCACGTCCCGCGCTATGCGCTCGCGCCGACCAATGCATTGCGCGTCGTATTCCAGCGCCGGCCCGACAGCGATTGCGCCGCGCGTTCGAAAGGCTACCCCGTGGCCGTGCTGCCCACGAGCCATTTGACGCTCGCGGCCGCGACGGCCGGCGACGACTTCATCGGCATGCTCGCTCAATACGCGAGCACGGCGAACGTGCTCGTGCCGGCGGCCTATCTCGACGAGGCGACAGAGAGCATCGGGCGAGTCGCGCGGTTGACGCACGTGGCCGGCGTGTCGCCGACGCATTCGAGCTTGTCGGTGGTGGCGAACGGCGCGAACGGCGCGCCTGCCGGTCCGTTCTTCGCCATCGACGTGGGCCTCGACGAAAACGAACCTCGTGCGCAGTGGTCGACGGATCGCCTGAAGCTCGTCGACGGATCGGGCCGCGCTTACGCCGACGTGTCGGGTCTTTCGAACCTCGCCGTCTTCACGATTGCGCATGCGAACGGCAACGCCGGCATCGCCTACCGTACGCTCGGCAGTGCGGCGCCGCGCGTGCCCGCCACGTTGCGTCTCGCGCGCGGCGACGTAGCGCTCGTTTCCTCGACCGGTGTCGCGCGTTTGTTCGATTCGCGCAATCCGGGGCAAATCGTCACCGAAAGCGCGCGCGCCGACGGCTTCTCGCGTCGTCTGCCATGGCTCGTCGCCGCCGGTATCGTGGCGTTGCTCGTCGCACTCATCGTCGTCGCCGGGATCGAGCGCCGCCGCCATCAGGCGAAGGACGACGCGCAATGAACCTGACGGCGCTGCAGTGGTACGGCGGCTATTTCGTGGGCCGCTATTTCACGGTGCTCGAACTGTTGGCCGCCGTGGTCGCCGTCGCCATTTTCATCTCGAGCCTCGACGATCTGTTCGTCGACCTGTGGTACTGGGCGCGCGAGCTTTATCGGCGATTCACGGTCAGGCGGCGCTACAGCCCGCTCACGGTCGCGCAGTTGCACGCGCGCGAAGAGCAGCCGCTCGCGATCATGGTGCCGGCATGGCTCGAATACGATGTGATCGCCGCGATGCTCGAGGACATGGTGCGCGTGCTCGACTACCGCCGCTACATCGTATTCGTCGGCACGTACCGCAACGATGCGCGCACGATCGCGGAAGTCGAGCGCATGCGGCGCCGCTACCGGCAATTGCGCCGCGTGGAAGTGCCGCACGACGGCCCCACCTGCAAGGCCGACTGCTTGAACTGGGTCATTCAAGCGATCTTCAAGCACGAGCGAGAGGCGGGCTACGAGTTTGCCGGCGTCATTCTTCATGACAGCGAAGACGTGCTGCATCCGATCGAGCTGAAGTTCTTCAACTATCTGCTGCCGCGCAAGGACATGATCCAGTTGCCCGTCGCGTCGCTCGAGCGCCATTGGTTCGAGCTCGTCGCGGGCACGTACATGGACGAATTCGCCGAATGGCACGCGAAGGATCTCGTGGTGCGCGAAAGCCTGGCCGGCGCGGTGCCGTCGGCCGGCGTCGGGACGTGTTTTTCTCGGCGGGCGCTGCTCGCCTTGATCGAGCAGACGGACAATCAGCCGTTCAACACCGAGAGCCTGACGGAGGATTACGACGTCGGCGCGCGCCTCGCCAAGCTCGGCATGCAGTCGATCTTCGCGCGCTTTCCCGTCACGTTCGCCGCACGCCGCAAGAGCTGGTTCGGCTTCGGCCCGGTGCGCGAGTTCACGTTGACCATGCCGCTGTGCGTGCGCGAGTTTTTCCCCGATACGCTGCGCACGGCCTATCGTCAGCGCGCGCGCTGGACGCTCGGCATCGGGCTGCAAGGATGGCGGCAAACAGGCTTTACCGGCTCGCTCGCGAATAGATACTTGCTGCTGCGCGATCGCAAGGGGACGGTGACCGCGATCGTCGGCATGCTCGCGTATGTGCTCGTCGCGCAGTTCCTGCTCTTCGCGCTCGCCCAAGCGCTTGGCATCGCACCGCCTTTCGCCGCTTCACCGCTTGCCGATGCCGCCTGGTTTCGCGCGCTGCTCTGGTTCAACGCTACGGCCTTGATGCTGCGCGCCGTGCAACGGATGTATTTCGTGACGCGTTTGTACGGCTGGGAGCACGGCATTCTCTCGGCGCCGCGCATGGTCATTGCGAACTACATCAACTTCTTGGCCGTGACGCGCGCTTGGCGTTTGTTCATCGTGCACCTCGTCACGGGAAAGCGGCTGGCTTGGGACAAGACGATGCACGATTTTCCTTCGGCGGACGGGTTGGCGGACCGGCGGCAGAGGATTGGCGAGCTTTTGATCTCCTGGCAAGCGATCGATGCGCATCAGCTTCAAAGCGCGCTGGACGAAGCGCATGCGCGCGAGGCGCCGCTGGGTCGCGTGCTGATGGCCAAGGGCTGGCTCGACGATGAGACGCTGGCCGAGGCCATTGCGTTTCAGGCCGACATCGAACGCGGCGCGCTCGATATGGGCGCGCTGGAACGTTATCGGGAACAGCTGCCGCTCGACACGATCGTGCGCTATCGCGTGCTGCCGCATGGCGTGGACGCGGATGGGCGGCTCGTCTTGCTGACGGCGAGCCCGCTCGGCGATGCCGCGATTGCGCAGCTTGCGGCTGAACTCGGGGGCGGCATCGAGCAACGCATCGTGCGGGAGGGGGAAATTGCATTCGGCCTTCGCGCGCTGCGAGGCGTGGCGAATACGAATACGAATACGGACGCGAATGCGGATGCAAACGGGCGTGGGAGCGCGGGCGATCAAGCCGGGCCGGTATCGACGAATGACGCTGCGGCGCCGGGTGTAGCACCCTCCGCATCGACCGTGCCGCTAATCGGTGATTTGCTGATCGAGCGAGGCTACGTGCGCCGGCAGGCGTTCGAAGCGGCCTTGACCGACTACCATCCCGATCGGCACGGCCGCATCGGCGATTTCATGGTGGCGCGCGGCGTCGTTTCGCGAGAAGCCGTCGAGCGTGTGGTCGAGGAGCAGCGGCGCGCGAGCGGTCTGTCGGGAGCCCTGGCATGAACCATCCAAGGCTCCATCCCGTGATTCGGCACGCCTTCTCCAAACGATGCGCAGGCCGCATGCGGCTGACGCTGCAAGCGGGGGCGGCATGTCTCGCGTTCGCCCATGGCGCGGCGCATGCGGCCGAGCCCGCCGTTGCGCCGCTTCCGCTGGCCGGCGCGGCCTATCGCGTGGCAGCCCAGGCCTACGTGGATTATCGGCAACATGACTACGCGCATGCCGAAGCGCGTGCGAGAGAGGCGATTCGTCAGCGGCCCGATGTCGTCGAATTGCGGCTCTTGCTCGCCAATGCGCTGGCCGCGCAGCATCGCTATGCTCAGGCGAGCCACGCGCTCGGCGACGCTATCGGCGTGTTCGGGCCGTTGCATCCGCTCATCAAGCGCCGGGCGCAAATCGACGCCGTCGCGGCCGCCGCCAAGAGACTTGCGCAGGGGCCGAGCGCGAGCGCTCCAGGCGTGCAAAACCCATCGGGAGCGCCGGGCGACGTATTGACCGGCGAGGCTTTCCAGGCTGCGCAACAGGCCTACCGCGCCTACGGCGAGAAGCGCTTCGCCGATGCGGCGCAAGCAGCCCAGCAAGCGATCGCGCTGCGGCCCGATCTGCTTCGTCTACGTCTCTTGCTGATCGATGCAGCGAGCGGCGCGGGCAACGACGTCCTCGCTTGGCAGTCGGATGTCGAGGCCGTGCGGCGTTTCGGCGACAACGACGAGCTCCGATTGCGGCGCACGTTCATCGGCAATGGCCTGGCGCCGAAGACCTCTCGCCGTGCGATCGCCGCGCGTGAAGCGGGCGATCTTGCCGAGGCGATTGCGATCGGCCGCGAGGCCGTGGCCTACGCGCCCGATAACATCGACTATCGCGTGTGGCTATTCGATGCGCTCATTCAAGCCGGCGATTGGCCTGGGCTCGAGGCAGCGGCCGGCGATGCGATCGCCTACGACGACACCGAAGTCATGCCGTACGTGTTTCGCGCTTATGCGCGGGCGGCCCAGCAACGCGTGGAGCAAGCCGACGCCGATCTGGACGCTGCGCTGCGCATACGAGACGCGACGCGCACGACACAAAACAGCGCGCGCGCCATCGCGGCCGATTTATGGATGGCAGAGGCTCGCGCCCAATACGCGGTCGACCGGCTTGCGGCGCTGAAGCCGACGGGCGACGACTCGGATGCGCTCGTCGCTGAACGTCTGTCACGCGCTCGTCGGCAGGCCGCCGCGCAGTCGACGTCGACGCCGGCGCCGACGCTGGCGGCCGCGCGGCCCATCGTCGATTGCGAAAACGACCCGGATTTCGGTGCGAGCTGCGACGTCTGGCCTGCCGATCCGGGGTTCGCGGCGGGTCGCGCGCTCGAGCGTGCGAGCGAGGGCGGCGACAAACAGGCCGCGCTGCGCTATGCGCGAGAAGCCGTCGCGGCCTCCCCCGATAGCGCGCAGCACCGGGTGGCGTTGATCGATGCGCTCGACGATGCGGGGCAAACGCGCGAGGCGGCCGACGCCGCGCGCACATTGATCGCCGACGGCCTGCTCGATGCGCTGCCGGCGCTCGACGCCGGTTACGTCGCCCTGCGCGCCGGCGACAACGCGCGCGCGCTCGCCGCGTTCCGCCGCGCCGACGCGCAAGGCAAGTTGCCTGCGGGAACCTTGGCCGATGCGGGCTTTGCCGCCGCCTCCGCCGATCGCGACGCCGATTCGGCGCGTTATTTCGAGCGAGCGATCGACGCGCTCGCCGCCGAGGGCCGACGCGCGCCGCGCGGGGCCCAGAAGGCGCGCGACGCGCAAGCGCTAGAAGACCTGCGCGAGGCGCATGCCGAAGCGACGCGCCGATGGGGCTTCGACGTATCGATCGACTATCGCGGCGCCGGGTTGCAGTCCGGTTACCAGGCCGCGCCGCAGCCGAGCACGAGCAACAGCTGGCAAACGGGGGCCGAGGTCTATTGGCGCCCGCTCGGCAGCTTGGGCGATCGCATGCTCGAACTTTACGCGCGAGGCTACGAGAGCTTCGGCGTTGAAGGCGGCGGGCCGAGCGGCGCGAGCTCGCTCGAGGCGGCGTTCGGCGTGCGAGGCAAACCGTTCGCGAACATCGACGCCATCGTGGCGTTCGAGCGCATCGTTCCGATCGGCTCTCAGGCGCAAGGCGATTGGCTTGCCCGGCTCTCGTATTCGGGCGGCATCGGCACGGAGCGACGCATCGACGTACCGTCGTGGTGGACGGTCTCGGGCTATGCCGAAGGCGGCCACTACATCAGCCACGCGTCGAACTACGCGACCGCGTCCTTGGAAGCGGGCCGCACCTACCGGATCGATCGCATCAGCCCGCGCGTGACGGTGTTTCCCTTTGCGGTGGCGGGGGCCGACTACGACACGACCGTCGATCGAAGCGTGCCGATCGGCGCGGGTGTCGGCGTGTCCGCGCGCTACGCGTTTCGGGACGGCAAATACGACGCGTTGCGCTCTTCGATCGAATTGTCGATTCAGTACCGATGGAAGATCACCGGCGACGACCGTGCGCGCGGCGTGTTTTGCGGCGCGGTGTTTTCGTACTGATGGCCGACGCCATGGACACTTTCTAGCGAGACGATGAAGATGATTCGAAAAGGACACTGTGCCTCTAAACCGCTTTCGGCGACGTTGCGTCTGCTCGCATTGGCGACGGCCGTTTGCGCCGCGCCGATCGCGGCGTACGCGTCCGCCGACGACGTCGCGAGTTTGTACGGCCCGCAACCGCCGGCCGACGCCACCTACCTACGCGTGCTCAATCTCTCGACGCTCACGGCGAAGGTGTCTCTGCCGAGCGGGGCGCGGCCCGTCGATCTGGGCCCCGGCGCCGCGACCGCGCTCGACGTCGTGCGACCGGGCACGTCGCTGCAGGTGAAAGTCGACGCGCTGGCGCCGGTCCTTCAGGCCGGCAGCGCGCCCGTCGCCGGCCCCGATACGGTCGGCGCGACGATCACGCTTGCGATCGAGCATACGGAGGCAGGCGCCTGGCGCGCTGTGCCGATCGCCGCCCCGGCGGCGAGCACCGATGCGCTGCGCGCGCAGTTGCGCTTATTCAATTTCGCCGAGGGCTGCGACGGCAAGGTCGCCCTGGAACGAACCGGCGCGCAAAGCGGCGCACCGGTCGTGTTCGAGCACGTCGCGCCGAGGCACGCGCTGGCGCGCTCGATCAACCCGGTGGCGGCGACGCTCGTGGCCATCTGCGGGGATGCCGTCTCGGCGCCGCTCGCGCTGCCTCGACTCGCGGCCGGCCAGAGCTACAGCCTGTTTCTATCCGGCCCCGCCTCGCGGCCTGTCCTGCGCGGCGTGCTGGACACGCTCGACTGGCCGCGAGGCGCGCGCTGATCGGCCCCGCGGCGGACACGCAACAAGAAGTGGAGCCGAGGCCACCCGCGCGTCCACTCATGAACGACGATTGACGAACGACCTTCGCGATGAGACCTACGTACTTCTCCGACTCCAAAGCCGTTGCTTCGATGCGCCGACGCCGCTTGCTGCTCGCCCTTGCGGCAGCGCCGTTCGCGAGCGGCTTATCGCTTATGCCGCGCGATGCCCATGCCGCACAGGGCGTGATCGAGGGCCGCGACCGATGGTTGTTTCCCGCTTGGGAAAGCTACGCAGCCGACGATACGCAGGCTTGCCTGAAAGTCGTCGATTTGATCGGTGCGGCCGTGTCCAAGCTCGCGGCGCATGACGTTCGCTGCTCGCTCGTCGTCGCGCCGCTGAAAGCGCGCGCGGCAGCAGACAAGCTGCCGGAGGGGGCCGCGCTGTCACCCGCCGTCGCACAGCGCTATGCGGCCATTCTCGCGAAGGGCAAACAAGCCGGCCTCGACTTCGTGGACGCGGCCGCCGCGCTGGCGAACGTCGATACGCGCGAGGACAGCACCTACATCCGCGCCGACTATCACTGGTCGGCCCATACGGCCGAAGCGGTCGCCGATGCGACGGCCGATCGTTTGTCCGCCCCCGGCGTCTTGCGTGGCGAGCCGACGGACCAGCCCGCGCTCGGCGACTGGACCGAGGAGATGGAATACGGCGACCTGGCCGCGCTGCTTTCACCGGAGCGCAAGCGCGCGGTCGGCAAAGACCGCTTCATCGTCCGTGAAGAGACGGGCGGCGGCGGCTTGCTCGCCGATGCGACGCCGGTCGTTCAAGTGGTGGGCAACAGCATGGTGCAGCCGTATCTCGGTTTCCCGCAGCGGCTTGCGCATGCGCTCGGGCGTCCCGTCGGGCTCACCTGGAAGTTCGGCGACACGGGCCCGTGGAAGACGCTGCTCGACTACCTCGAATCGCCGGCGTTCTCTTCGCAGCGGCCGCAGGCCATCGTTTGGCAGTTCAACGAAGGGCAGATGGCCTATGGCCCCGGCGCGTCTGGCCAATGGGACGCCACGTCGATCATGAGCGAAGCGGCGTGGCTCGACCGTTTGGACAAGGCTTTGATGCGATGAGCGATACCGCCGTTCGACAGGAGCTCGGCACGCGGGGCGGCAGCGACGCCGCCGCCGAACGCGAGGCGCGTCGGGCCGAACGCGCGCACCGTCCGACGGCCGCGTGCCTCTTGGTGCTGCTCGCGGGCGCGCTGGCGCTCGGCGTGGCCTCGCTCGTCACGCACGCGAGAACCGACGCCGAGTTCGCGATCGACGATGGGGCGGCGTGGCGCAACGGTGAAGCCATGCATCGCATCGACCGCGCGATCGACGTGCCCTACGCCTCGCTTTTGCGTCGTGCCGGCGCCGCGGCGCGATATCGCCTGCTCGGGGATTTGGGACCGCAGGTGCGCGAAGGCTGCCCTGGGTGGCTGTTCTATGCCGACGGCCTGCGCCCCGCGCCGACGTCCCTGCCGGCGGGTCCGCACGATGCTGCGATGAGCGAGCGAATCGCGACGCTGCATCGCTATGCCGATGCGCTGCGTCGTGACGGCAAGACGCTCGTCGTCGTGACCGTGCCGGACAAGGCGCGAGTCGAAACCGAAGCGCTGTGCGGCCTACGGCAAGACCCGCGAATGACGGCGCGCTGGGATGCCTGGCGGCAGGCGCTTGCACAAGCGGGCGTCGCGCACGTCGATCTGCTCGATGCGCTCAAGGCCGTGCGTCCGGCCTTCTATCGGACCGACGTGCATTGGAATGCGCGAGGCGCGCAAGCCGCGGCCGACGTCGTCGCGCGGACGGTATTGCCGCTCGTCGGGGGACGCGGGAGCGCCCGCTTTACGTTCGAGCATGCGTCCGGCGTCAAACCTCGGATGGGCGACTTGGTGCGGCTTGCGGGACTCGACGCGGCGCCCGACGGTTGGCGCCCGGCGCTCGATGTCGAAGTGCCCGAAACGATTCGCCCCGAACCGTCCGGCGGTTTGCTCGACGATACGCCGCCCGCCCAGGTGTTGCTGGCGGGCAGCTCGTTTTCTCGACGCAGCGGTTTCGCGGATCGGCTGGGGCAGGCCTTGGGCCGCGAGGTGTGGAACGTCAGCGTGGACGATGGTCGATTCGACCGCGCCCTCGCCGCGGTGTGGCGCGAGCGACCGAACTGGCCGGCCGGGTTGCGCGTGGTGATCTGGGAGATGTCGGAAGACGCGCTGTCCGAGCGGCCCGCGGCGGCGAAGCCGTCCCAGCTTGAGCCTGAACCGGCCGCCGCCGGCCCTCTCTCCCGCAACCGAGCGTAAGGCGAGCCCCGATGCTGTTCAATTCGTTCATCTTCCTGACGCTCTTTCTGCCTATCGCACTGATCGTCTATTACGCCGCGGGCGCGCGTTCGCCGCGTACGGCGGCGTTGTGGCTGTGTCTGTCGTCGTTCGTTTTCTATGGGGCATGGGCGCCCGCCTTCGTCGGCTTGCTCGTCGCTTCCATCGCATTCAACTATGCGATGAGCCGCGCGATACTCGCCGCCGAGCCCGGCTCGCGCAGCGGGCGCGGGTGGCTCGCCTTCGCGATTTGCATCGACCTCGGCGTACTCGTTCGCTACAAGTATTTGTCGACGATGGCGAGTGCGCTCATCGCATGGCTCGGTCTATCGCCGCACGGCTGGCTCGCGCCGGCCGCATCCAGCGTTGTGCTGCCGCTCGGCGTGTCGTTCTTCACGTTCACGCAGATCGGCTATCTGCTCGATTGCCGTGCGCGCATCGTCAAGCGGCCCGACGCGCTGGGGTTCGTGCAGTTCGTGACGTTCTTTCCGCATCTGATCGCCGGGCCGATCCTGCATCACAAGGAAATGATGACGCAGTTCGCGCAGCCTGAAACGTACCGGCTGCGCGCGCAAAACATCTCGATCGGCGCGAGCGTATTCGCGCTCGGCCTTGCCAAAAAACTGCTGCTCGCCGATCCGATCGCCGCCTATGCCGACGCCGGGTTCGCCGCACCGGCCGCACTCGGCGCGTGGGCAGCGTGGGGCACGGCGCTCGCGTATGCGCTGCAGCTTTACTTCGATTTCTCCGGCTACTCGGACATGGCGATCGGATTGGCCAAGCTCTTCGGCGTGCGGTTTCCGTTGAACTTCAATTCGCCGTTCAAGGCCACGAGCATCATCGATTTTTGGCAGCGTTGGCATATGACGCTCACGCGCTATTTGACTGCGTACCTGTACTACCCGCTTTCGATGCGCATCAATCGCCGCCGCGCGGCGCGCGGTTTGCCGATCGGCCGTGCGGCCCAGCGCTCGCCTTCGGGCTTCGTCGCCACGGTCGCGGCGCCGACCTTCTACACGATGGGGTTGGCGGGCATTTGGCATGGGGCGGGTCTGCAATACCTGATCTACGGCTTGCTGCATGCGGCCTACCTGACCGTCAATCACGCCTGGCGGAGCTGGCGTGCGACGGCGCAGCCCGGCGCGCCGCGTGCGACACCGGCGTGGCCGAAACTGCGTCATGCCGCGAGTGTCCTGACGACGTTCGCGGCCGCGCTGGTGGCGTTCGTGTTCTTTCGCGCGCATGGGGTGGGCGACGCCCTTGCGATGCTGGCGGGCATGGTCGGCTTGCACGGCTTCGGCGTGGGCGAGTGGCCCCCGCTCGATGCCGCCTCCGATGTGCTCGGTTGGCTACGCCTTGCGCTGGGTCGCGCCATGCCGGCGCCGCAACTTGCACTGCTGTTGGCGATCGCTTGGTTCGCGCCGAATTCGCACGAGTTGATGGGCCGCTTCTCGCCAGCCCTCGAGCGCGCATCGACTACCGTGCCGGCGCGCTTCGCATGGGCGCCGTCGTGGCGCTGGACGGCCGCGGTGGTGCTGGTGCTGCTCGTCTGCGCCGCGCAGTTGCATGGCGAAGCGCGCTTTCTCTATTTCCAGTTCTAAATGTTCGATTCGAAGGAGTTGTCGATGACGTCAATCCAAGCCGGCTTGTTGGAACAGGCCCAAGCGATCGTGGAGTCGGTGGTGCTGAGGCGAGTCGATGCCGATACGCCGTTGCTCGAATCGGGACTCGTCGATTCGGTCCTTGCCGTGGAAATCGTGCTGCGTGTCGAAGTGGAATTCGGGGTGCAGCTTCCGCCCACCGAGATTGCCGAACATCTGGCCAGCGTGTCCGCGCTCGCGGCGTTCATCGCGGAGCACGCATCGAACGCCGGTCAGCGATAGGCGGCGAGAATGCGTTTCGATCTTGCCGAAAGCCGATTCGTCGAAACCGACCGGTGCGCCGATGCGCCCGCCGTCATTGCCGCCGACCGGACGCTGAGCTGGCGCGAGCTTGCCGACGCCGCGGCCGCTTGGCGCGATGCAGCCATGGCCGAAGGCATCGAACGCGATGTGCCCATCATCGTGCGCGGCCATAAGGAAGCCGCGTTTTTCGTCGCGATGGCGGGCGCGCTGTTGCTCGGCGCTCCGTTCGTGCCGGTCGATACGGTTTATCCCGACGAACGCCTGCGCCGCATCGCGCGTACATTGGACGCCGCCGTGTACTTCGACGCACGCCGCGGCGCCTTCGAACGATTCGAACCGGCGCAGAGCGCCGTTGCCGCACACGCCGTCGTGCAAGCGCAGCCGGCGACGCTGCGAGAAAAGAACCTGGCGTACGTCTTGTTCACATCGGGCACCACGGGCGAGCCGAAGGGGGTACAGATTGGGCGGGAAAGCGTGCAATCGCTGGCCGAGTGGATGACGGGCGACTTCGCGCTAGGTCCGACGCCTGTCTTCATGAATCAAGCGCCGTTCAGTTTCGATCTGTCGATGTATGAAGTCTTCGGCACGCTGGCGTTGGGCGGCACGATCGTGATGATGTCGCGCGCGGCGTGCCTGCCCGGGGCGGCCTTCATCGACGCGCTCGTTCGGGCCAGCGTCACCACTTGGGTGTCGACGCCTTCCTTCGCTCAGCAGCAATTGCTCGACCCGCGCTTCGCGCAGGCATCGCTGCCCATGCTGCGCACGTTCTTGTTCTGCGGCGAGATGCTGCCGGCGCCGCTCGCACGGCGGTTGCGCGAGCGGTTTCCGCAGGCGCGCATCATCAATACCTATGGCCCGACCGAGGCGACTGTGGCGGCGACGTGGATCGTCGTCGACGACGCCGTGTTGGCCGCGAATCCGGAGCGTTTGCCCATCGGCGTCGCTCGGCGGGGCGGCGAGGTCTTCGTGGAGGACGGCGAGTTGTGCATCGCTGGCCCTTACGTCATGCGAGGTTATCTGAATCGCGCCGATTTGAATGCGACGCGCATGTTCTCGCATGCGGGACAGCGCGCGTTTCGCACGGGCGACATCGGCAGCGCGGATGCGCGCGGGCTGCTGTTCTGCCACGGCCGCATCGACGATCAAGTGAAGCTGAACGGCTATCGCATCGAGCTGGCGGAGATTGACGCGGCACTGGCTTCGATGCCCGGCGGGGCGCATGCGGCGGCGGTGCCGTTGCGCCGGCCCGACGGGGCAGTGGCTCGAATCGTCGCTTTCGTCGAAACGGGCGCGAACGACGAGGAGGGCGCACAACTCGCGCTGCCGGCCGATTGGCGCGCGCGGCTGGCCGAGCGCTTGCCGCCGTACATGATTCCGTCGGAACTGATCCCGTGCCGGTTGTTGCCGCTGACGGTGAACGCGAAGATCGATCGGGCGCGCTTGGCGGATGATTATCGGAATGCGATGACCGACTCGTTGGTGCGCAGCGATGGACGATAAGCGGGTGACACGTGCAGGCGCCGGCCGGGTTGAACGGAGTTGGCGGTGGATGCGGTTCATGGCGGGGGATAGTGGCGGCGCGCGCACTGTGAACGCAGCCGCAGCCGCCCGCTTCGCGACGGTCGCGGCGCTTGCGTGGGCTTCGATCTCGACCTCGGCGTACTCGTCGGCGAACTTGGCCGCGGCCCCAACCGGCGCGGCCGGATCGATTGAACCGGCCGCGGTTGCATCGATGATCGCCGGCGCCGTATCGCCGCCGCTCGCGCAGGGTATCGTCTGGCAGCCGGATTCGAGCCATGCCAACCCGCACGGCGCGTGGGATGCGCTGGGCGTGACCGATCTACTTGTGCAATGGACGGCGGTGGACGACGAGGCTCTGATGCCCGGCGCGGGAATGCCGACCGCGCCGCGGCTACCGGATTGGAAGCGCATCGGCAAAGAGCCGTGGGCGCGCGACGTGATCGTCGGCTTGGCGGGGCGCTTCGACGAAACCGAGGCGCGCGCTCGTGCTCCAAAGCTCATTGCGCAATCGCTGGCGCTGGCTTCGGCCCGTTGGCCGATGAACGTGACGGGGTGGTATTTCCCGGTGGAAGTCGATCCGACGTGGAAGAATGCGCGGGCGCTGACGCCGCTGCTGGAGCGGCTGCCCAAGCCGCTTTGGATCAGCGTGTACGACAACTCGAACATCGGCGGTGCGGCGCTGGCGGCGTGGCTCGATACCTGGCTTCCGCACGACGTCGGCGTGTTCTTCCAAGATGGCTGCGGCGACTACGTGCGCGAACCGCGCGTGGCGCGCGCTTATGCCGACGCGCTCGCCGCGCGTTTGGGTTCGGCGCGCGTGCGCATCATCGCCGAAGCGTTCCGCGGCATGCCCAAGGGTGGTTTTCGCGCGGCCAAGGCGGCTGAACTGACGCCCCAGTTGGAAGCGTACCGCGGCTACCGCACCTACCTGTTCGATGGGCCGCACTATGTGTCGCCAACGCTCGTGCGGGAGATCGTGGAGCGCGGGGGCGGTGAGCGGCAACCGCAGGATCGTTAAAGGGTCTCGCACGTCGCCGGCAGACGGTGCCGGCATCCGCCCGATGCGCCGCGCGCGACATGGTGCGCGGCGTTTGTCCGCAACGCTTACAGCTGGCTCATCCCGCCATCGGCGATGATCTCCGTGCCGACGATGAACGCCGATTCGCTCGATGCTAGATGCAGCACCGTCGCGGCGATTTCGCGCGGCTCGCCGAAGCGGCCGACCGGAACTTGACTGCGGATGTTTTCCGCGGCCGAGTCGAGCGCCTGTGCATCGAGGCCGAGCTTGTTGTAAAGCGGCGTTGCGACCGGGCCGGGGCTCACGACGTTCACGCGTACCCCTTGCGGCAGCAATTCCGCCGACAACGTCTTCGCAAACGAAATCAGCGCGGCTTTGCTGGCCGCGTAAATCGCGGTCAAAGGCATGCCAATGTGCGCGTTGATCGATCCGTTTAGTACAATCGATGCGCCCCGGTTCAGCAGCGGGGCAAGCGCCTGCAGCTGGAAGAAGACGCCTTTCACGTTGCTGTCGAAGATCAGGTCCCATACCGCTTCGTCCGCCTCCGCCAGCGAGGCGAACTTCGCGACGCCGGCATTGACGAACACCGCGTCGAGCCGAATGCCCGCTTCCTCCAGCGTCCGCGCTAGATCGCGTGCGGCGGCGATCGTTCCCGTCTCGTTGCGCACCGCGAGCACGGCGGAGCCGAGTTCGCTCCGAGCGCGTTCGAGCGCTTGCGGGTCGCGGCCGGTGATGACGACTCGCGCGCCTTCCGCCGCGAATGCCTGTGCCGTGACGAAGCCGATGCCGCTGCTGCCGCCCGTGACCAATACCGTTTTACCCGTGAAGCGTTCCATGATGTTCTCCGAAAGAAATGTCGTTCGACGACGGTGAAACCATAATGGACGCCCTGTGCGAGATTGCCATACGATTTTGCTGATGCACTCGTTCGAAGGAGTCGAACATGTTGTCGGAAGAAGAGCTGTCCCTTTTGGAGGCGATCCGCACCACGGGAAGCCTGTCGCGTGCCGCGGCGCGGCTCGGCAAGGCGCCGTCGACGGTGTCTCATGCGGCCCGCCAACTGGAGACTCGGTTCGATGCACTGTTGTTCGATCGGCGGGGATATCGGCTGCGGCTCACGCCTGCGGGGCAGCTACTGGCCGATGACGCCGCGCGGCTCATGCAGGATGTCGACCGTCTGACGCGTCGCGTGCGGCAGGTGGCGAGCGGCTGGGAGGATCGGTTCTGGATCGTGACCGACGAGGTGATCGAATTCGAATTGCTGTTGCCCGTGATTCGCGCATTCGATGCGCTCGATTCGGGCGTGACGCTACGCGTGACGCATGAGGTGCTGGGCGGAACGTGGGAGGCGCTGCGCGACGGCCGCGCGGATCTCGTCATCGGGGCGACGAACGAGCCGCCCGCTATTGCTCACCTGCGTTGGCTCGAACTGGGGGCGATGGACTGGGTGTTCGCGGTGTCGCCGCGGCATCCGCTGGCGCGGGAAAGGGCGCCGCTGTCGCGCGAGCGCATTGCGGCGCATCGGGCCGTGGTCGTGGCCGATAGCTCACGGATGACGCTCGGGCGGGCGTACGGATTGCTGGGCGGGCAGGCGGTGCTGGCGGCTCCGACCATGCACGCGAAGATCCTGGCTCAGCGCGAGGGGCTCGGCGTGGGGTGGCTGCCGCGGCATCGAATTGCGTCGCTGCTCGAACGCGGAGCGCTGGTGGAGATGAAGACGGCCGATCCGCGCGAGCCCAACACGCTGTATGCCGCATGGCGCGGCGACCAGGATGGGCGCGCACAGCAATGGTGGATCGAACAGATGAAGCAGCCGAGACTGGCGAAGCGGATCGTTAGGGGGATCGACGCGTTCGGTTAGTGGGTCTATGCATGCCGCACTGGGAGGGTGCCAGCTTAGCTGCCCTTTGGCTCCGGTTCGGAAGTCGCGACTGCTGGCGTTGGCCGCACGCTAATCACGCAAAGGAGATGACAAGTCGTTTGCCGCACGCAGTCGCGTATTTGCGCAGCGTCGCGAACGACGGCGAGTGCTTCTCGCTCGATAGCGAGCTTTCGAGCCGCGATACAGCCGAGGCCGTCGTGCCCATTCGCTCGGCAACTTGCGCTTGCGTCAGTCCAGCATCACGGCGGGCGGCCAGCAGTGCGCGAAGTGCGGCGTAGTCGTCTTCGAGCGCTGCATACGCCGCCGCGACGGCGGGATCGGCTAGCAATCGATTGGTGTCTTCGTCGGTATGCCGTACGGGGCGGAATTCCTCGGACTTCCGACGGTTTAGCGGATTTTTAGACATCGCGAACCTCCTTGAGGCGAGAGCGTGCACTGCGTAGCTCGTTCATGGGCGTTTCCGGCGTTTTTTTTTTTTGACAAAGGAATGCAAGATGACGACCTCTCGGCCAACATGCGTGCAGTAAAAAACGCGACCGATGCCTTCCCTACCTTTGGCTCGCAGTTCGAATAGTCCGTCACCCATGGCGCGTGAATGAGGCATGCGCAAATCAGCGCCGAATTCTTGCATGATTCCGAGCAGTCTGAGGTAGTCAGCCAGTATTCCGGCTGGTAGAGCGAAGACCTCGCGCCTGACTCGATCGCTGTAATAGGTGATGGTCCAATTGTGCGGCATGTTAGCAAACTTGCTATGTTGGCGCAATCGAAGATGCCGCCACCTTGGTCGAGCAGTGCCAATGCTCGACTATCGGCCGACGGGCGATCGGCGGTGCGCATGGCCGCCAACAGCGGGCGCACTATGGACGAAATACCCCGCCGCAGGGCGTTTTCGCCGTGAAAATCAGACGAACAAACCCTCAAACGATGCAGGCGCGATCGACTCGCGCGCGATCGTTGTTTAAGAGCCCGAAAAAAAACGGCGACCGGCCGGGGCATGCCCGGCCGATCGCCGCTTTGTCTTGTACGACCGCTGCTAAATCAGAACCGATGGATGATGCCCACGCCCGCGGCGAACAAACCATTGGATGCAGACGGCGTGCCGTTGAACCCGTCGCCGATCGTGGCCGTCGCGTCGATCACGCCGCCGTTTGCATTGAGCGTCTGACCGTTCGCGTGCGTGTACGCCTCGAGCATGTAGAACGCCGTACGCTTGGACAGCGAGTAGTACTGCGACAGCACGATCTGGTGATATTGCGCGCCGTCGTTCACCCCATTAGCCTTGGACGCCTTCGTGTAGCTATAGCCGCCGGCCAAATCCAGCGCGGGTGTCGCCTTCCAATGCAGCACCGCGCCGTACGTATTGAACACCGCCTCGCTCGCGAACTTCGAATTCGGGCCTGGAATGTACTGCACGTTCGAATACGACACCGACAGATCGAACGACGGCGTGAATTGCCATCCGCCTGTCACGGCGATGCGCTGCTGCGCCTGCGCGAGCTGATAGCCGTTGTTCAGCGCCGACACCGCGGGCTGGCTGCCGGCGTTGCTCACCGTCGAGAACGAGCCCCAGGCGCCGCCGCCTTCAGCCGAGTTGTTCACCCTTTGAAAACCCGCCGCAATGCCGAGCGGCCCATTGGTGTACTGCGCCGCGGCGCTCCAGGTCGAGCCGGCGTTGAAGCTGCCGGGCTCCCCGCCGATCGAGTACGAACCGCCCAGCGTGAAGCCGCCGATCTTCGGCGACATGTAGACGAACGAATTGTTCGCGCGGTAGTTCGTGTCGAGCGAATCGATATCGCCCGGATGCGCCCCGAATGCGCCAGTCAGCCAAGTCGTCGGGCTCCACGGCGAAAGCAGCGTGTAGTAAGCCGTGTACTGCCGGCCGGCCGTGAACGTGCCGAGCCGTGCGTCGGCCAAGCCCACATAGGCTTGCCGATTGAACGCGAGGCCCGAGACGCTCATCGACCCGTTCGCGCTGTTGAATCCCTCTTCGAGTTGGAAGATGGCCTTCGTGCCGCCGCCGAGATCTTCACTGCCCTTCAGACCGAAGCGGCTGCCCGCCCAGATGCCGTTGATCATTCTCGTCGCGGCCTTTCCACCGGACGTCGCGCCGAGCGAGGGCGCCGTATTGCTCTGATAGCCGATCCCCGTATCGACCACGCCATACAGCGTGACGCTGGTTTGGGCCTGCGCCGCACCTGCTGCGAGACCGGCGGCCAAGGCGGCAGCCGAGAGTTTCCATACGCGCTTGTTCATTTTGTCTCCGTTTGATGCCTGCATCGCGCCGACCGGTTGCCGCTCGGCTGGAAATTCGCCGCGCATGTGCCGGCAAGTGGTATGTCATACGTCATCGTATGACTAGCAACAAGGCGCATTGTGAGTCAGGGATGAAGCGATTTTTTAGTGGGGAAAGTACTAAGAAGACGCGCCGAGGCGCGTCGTATACGGCGGATGTACGATGACTTCGCGGTCGATCAGTCGTGGCTGCGCGCCTGCTTGTAGGCGCGGCGCAGACGTTCGCGGCTGTTGGAAAGGTGCATGCGCATGGCGGCGCGGGCGCTTTCCGCGTCGTGCCGGCCGATCGCGTCGAGAATGCTCTCGTGCTCGCGGTTCACATGCGAGAGATAGGCTTGCGGATCTTCATCCGCGATGCCGGCCGAATCGATGCGCTCGCGCGGAATCAGCGCGGTGCCGAGTTGCGTGAGGATATCGACGAAGTACCGATTGCCGGTGGCGCGTGCCACGGCAATATGGAACTTCAGATCGGAGTCGACGCTGGCGCGCCCGGTATCGCGGGCCACGTTCAGGGCATCGAGCGCGGCCCGGATACGTGCGATGTCGTCCGGCTGCGCGCGTTGCGCGGCTAGCCCGGCGCATTCGGTTTCGAGGCTGATGCGCAACTCGAGAATGGCGAGCACGTCGCGCAGCGTCGTGGCCGGGATCATCTCGATGTCGAGAGCCTTCGCGCGCGATTCGAGCACGAAGCTGCCGATGCCGTGACGCGTTTCGATCATCTTGGCCGCCTGCAGGCGAGAGATCGCTTCGCGAATGACAGTGCGGCTGACGTTCATCGCCTCCATGAGCTGCGTTTCAGTCGGCAGCTTGTCGCCGGGCTTCAACACGCTCGTTTCAATCTGCTCCGTCAAACGACCGACGACGAGTTCAGCCAGGTTACGGGCGCGCCGCGGCGGGGCGGCGAGGGGCGATGCGGACATCGGTTACCTCTTGGAGACGACTCGGTACGAAATCGTACCCATTATAGCCGTGTGGTTGTCCGATGACGGACGAATGGCGGCGCACCCGGCGCAAGGGCGACTGCCAACTCGCTCGCTCATGCTCCATCCGTCTGCTTGACGCGGCGTTTCGGCTGCGCCGCCGAAGAGTTGCCGCCCGCTTGTATCGAATCGCCGAGTGCATCCTGCAAGTACAGGCCCATGACGTGCTCCAGCTCGTCGACGGCCGCGGCGCGATGCGTCATCGTCGAATCGCCCTGCACGGCCACGGCCGCCTTCATCAGCTGCTGAACCACGGCGGCGCGCACCTGCGCTTGCGCCGGTTTCATGTGCGGCGCTTTCGCGCGCAGCACCGCCGCGATCTCACCGCGCAGACGCTCGCGCACACCGGCTGCGAGCGGGTGGGCGCCGCCATGCGCCTCGGCAAGCGGGGCGAACGCCGGGTGCGCCGAGCGAAAGGCGACGAGCGCGCGTGCAAGGCGGTGCGCAAGCGCGGGCAAATCGAGCGTAGCGGCGGCGTCGCGCAATTGCTGGAAGTCGCTCACCAATGCTTCCACATAGCTTTCGAGCAAAGCATGAGCGAGCACGTCCTTCGTGGGGAAGAATTGGTAGAGCGAGCCGATGGAAGCTCCCGCGCGCGCGGCGATCGCCGTCATCGTCGCCGCATCGAAGCCCTTCTGCGCGAATTCCGCCCCGGCCGCGTCGAGCAGCGCAGCCACACGCGCACGGCCGCGCTCGCGCCGCGGCGCCTTTGCATCGGGCCGAGCGTCGTCCTGCGCCTCGCTTGCGTTTTGTGAGGGTGTCCTCATATAATTAATTTGTGAGGGTAACCTCGTAATTAAACCCGTTTTGTCTTCGTCGGTCGATCCCGATCGACATCACCGTACCCGAGGCATTCAGCATGGACACCCTTGATCCCCGTACGACGGCGCTCGTTCTCATCGATTTGCAGCAGGGCATTCTGCCGTACGCCAAAGGCCCGCGCACGGGCGACGCTGTGCTGGAGGCGAGCGTGCAGCTCCTCAAACGCTTCCGGGAAGCGGGCGCGCCGGTGGTCCTCGTGCGCGTTGGCCCCAGCCCCGATTTTGGCGACACGTTAAAGCAAAGCGTCGATCAGCCCACGCCCGTGCCGGCGAGCGGCCTGCCCGAGAATTGGTGGACGTTCCCGCCCGAACTCGGCGTGGGCGAGCGAGACATTCTGATCACGAAGCGGCAGTGGAACGCCTTTTACGGCACGGAACTCGATTTGCAATTGCGCCGACGCGGCATCGAAACGATCGTGCTCGGCGGCATCTCGACCAACATCGGCGTGGAATCGACGGCGCGCGCCGCGTTCGAGCAAAACTACTCGCTCGTGCTCGTCGAAGACGCCATGAGCTGCGCATCGATCGAACAACACGAAGCATCGGTCCGCTACATCTTTCCCCGCCTCGGGCATGTGCGTCGGACAGAAGAGGTGCTGGCGGCGTTGAGTGCGTGAGCCCGGAGCATGCGCGAGGAAGCGCGAGCAAGCGCGTAACACATCATGCCCCCACGCCCGCTCGCGGCTGCGGCACCTCTTGCCGCGATGGCGGCGCGTGGGCCGAATCGAACTAGATACACGGCTTTCCAGCTTTCGCATTTGATCGAAATGCGCGTCAAACCTCGTCCTTCAGGGCGGGGAAGGATAGCGCGGACGCCGCAGGCGTCCTCGCCTGCGGTTAGTGTGGCGTTTTCTGTTGCTCGATGTACTGGCGCACGATCTCGATGGGCGCACCGCCGCAGCTCCCGGCAAAGTAGGACGGCGACCATAGTGCGCCGCCCCACAACTTCTTGCGGATACTGGGGTAACGTTTTTGCCGGATCATGCGACTGGACACGCCTTTGAGACTGTTCACGAGCGACGACACCGAGACCTTGGGCGGATAGTTCACCAGCAGGTGAACGTGGTCGTCCTCGCCGTCGAACTCCACCAGTTCGGCCTCGAAGTCGCGGCACACGCTGGCAAAGATGCTGCGCATGTCGTCCAGGATCTCCTTGGTGAAGACCTCGCGCCGATACTTGGTGACGAAGACCAAATGCACATGCATCAAGAAGACGCAGTGTCGGCCATGCCGAATGTCTGGATTTTCTCGCATGGACCAAGTGTACAATAGTCCGATGCAGCGTCTCCAAGCCTTCAAGTTCGAGCTTCGTCCTAACGGCGAGCAGCAGCGCGACATGCGCCGCTTCGCTGGCGCGTGCCGGTTCGTCTACAACAAGGCGCTGGCGTTGCAGAAGGCCAATTACGAGGCGGGCGGCAAGTTCATCGGGTACGTGACGATGGCCAAGCACCTGACCGAGTGGCGCAACGGTACAGAGACGCCGTGGCTCAAGGATGCCCCCGTTCATCCGCTGCAACATGCCCTCAAGGACATGGAGCGGGCGTACAAGAATTTCTTCGCCAAGCGTGCCGCCTTCCCGAAGTTCAAGAAGCGCGGGCAGCATGACAGCTTCCGCTACCCCGACCCCAAGCAATTCAAGCTCGACCAAGCCAACGGGCGCATCTTCCTGCCCAAGCTGGGCTGGATGAGGCTGCGCCTGTCGCGCCCGGTCATGGGCGAACTGCGCAATGTCACGGTCAGCTTGTCGGGTGGTAAGTGCTTCGTCTCCATCCAGACCGAGCGTGAGGTCGAGCAGCCGGTGCCGCAAGCCATGAGCGCTGTGGGTATCGACATGGGCATCGCCCGTTTCGCCACGATGAGCGATGGCAGCTTTCTCGCCCCGCTCAACAGTTTCAAGAAACATGAGGCTCGCCTGCGCCGCGCGCAGCGGGCGATGAGCCGCAAGACCAAATTCAGCCACAACTGGAAGAAGGCGAAAGCCCGCGTCCAGCGACTCCATGCCCGAATCGGCAACGCCCGCCGCGACTACCTGCATAAAGCCACGACCACGATCAGCAAAAACCACGCGATGGTGTGTATCGAGGACTTGCAGGTGCGGAACATGTCCAGGTCCGCGGCAGGCCGTGTCGATGCGCCAGGCAAGAACGTCCGAGCCAAGTCGGGGCTGAACAAAGCCATCCTCGACCAGGGCTGGTTCGAGTTCCGCCGGCAGTTGGAATACAAGCTGACGTGGAGTGGAGGGTGGCTGGTTGCCGTGCTGCCCGTGAATACAAGCCGGACTTGTCCAGCTTGTGGATGTCTGAGCGCGGATAACCGGACCACACAGGCGAAGTTCGCCTGTGTCGAATGCGGTTACGAAGAGAACGCCGATGTTGTCGGCGCGCTCAACATTTTGGCGCGGGGACACCGCGTTGCAGCCTGTGGAGAGCCGGTGCAGTCGG
>NZ_JBQCHR010000040.1:0-68638 GCF_051954495.1 Trinickia sp. | reverse complement strand
GCGAGAACGCCTGAGAAGCTTGACTGGCGGAGAGAGGGGGATTCGAACCCCCGATAGGCTGTTAACCTATACACGCTTTCCAGGCGTGCGACTTAAACCGCTCATCCATCTCTCCGAGAGCCGCAGATTATAGCAGAGTCTTTCGCCGAGTAGCACATACCCTGCCCCCGCTGCGCACGAGTCGCGCATGAGCCGCCCGCGAGCCGCTCAGGGATGCCGAATATAGTCCACGAGCGCCTTCGTATAAGCATCGGGTGCACGATCGAGCAAGCTCACGACGATCGTCGCCGCAAACCCCGCCGGCACCCCGAACACGCCCGAGCTAATCGGCTCGATGCCGAACCAACGCGGCCCTGCGAACCCCGTCAACTGCCCGAAGTACGGATACGTCGACACGATGTAGTACACACAAACGCCCAGCCCCGCGAGCATACCCGCCACCGCCCCGCGCTTGGTCGTGCGCTTCCAAAACACCCCCAGCACGAGCACGGGAAAAAAGCTCGACGCCGCCAACGAAAACGCCGCCCCCACCAGAAACAAAATATTCCCCGTGTTGAGCGACGCCACGTACGACGCCAGCAACGCCACACCCAGCAGCAAAATCTTCGAGATCGTCACGCGCCGTTGACTCGACGCGTTCGGATCCACCATGTGGTAGTACACATCGTGCGAGAGCGCATTGGCGATCGTCAGCAGCAGCCCATCGGCCGTCGATAGCGCGGCAGCCAGCGCCCCCGCCGCCACGAGCCCCGATATCACATACGGCAGCCCCGCAATCTCAGGCGCGGCCAGCACCACCATATCAGGCTGCAGCCGTATCGCCGACCATCGGATGATCCCCTCGCCGTTCCCATCGCCAATACCGATCAAGGCCGGCTCGGCGCGATGCCATTGGGTCACCCACGCAGGCCAATCGGTCATCGACCTACCCACCAAATGCGTCATGACTTCGTATTTGATCAACACGGCCAACACCGGCACGCTGACGTAAAACAACGCGATGAAGAACAGCGTCCAAGCCACCGACCGCCGCGCCGAAGCCACCGATGTCGTCGTGTTGTAGCGAGACAAGATATGCGGCAGGCTCGCGGTGCCCAGCGACAAACAAAGCAGCAGCGATAAGAAATTGCGCTCGTGCGTCCGCCGTTCGTCGTCGTTCGCCGAAGGGAACGGTTCATGCATCGGCACGGGATCGGTCGCGCGCGCAAGTAAATCGTCGCGCGCCTGTCGCCACATCACGCGCGCGGCCGCCGGGTCGCGCGGGAACGTCTCGAGCGCCGACTCTCGCTGATGAATCTCTCTCAACGGCCCGTTTCGTCGGCGCAGAGTATCGAGCTCGCGCATGAGGCGCGCTTTCTCGTCGAGATAGGAGCCCGGCAGCGCGGCAATTTGCGCATCGATACGCGCCGCCCTTTCTCGATATGAGGCTCGTACGCTGCGCTCCTCCGGCGCATCGCGCACCGCTTGATCGAGCTTCTCCATGCGAGCCATCAGCCGGCCATACGTAAGCTGCGGCACCCAGCCGAGCCCGTCCTTGTGCCCGATCATCGATACCGGAATCAAAAACGCGCTGATGAGAATCACGTACTGCGCAACTTGGGTCCAAGTCACGGCCCGCATGCCGCCTAAAAACGAACACACGAGAATACCCGCCAGGCCGCAGGCAATGCCGATCGCAAAGTCGACGCCGATGAAGCGCGTGGCAATGAGCCCCACCCCTTGGATCTGCGCGACGAGATACACGAACGAGCACAGGATCGCCGCCATCGCGGCAATACCGCGCACGACATTGCTCGAATAGCGCGTGCCGAGAAAATCGGGAATCGTGTAGCGCGCAAGCTTGCGCACGTAGGGTGCAAGCAAGAACGCGACGAGACAGTAGCCACCCGTCCATCCCATCAAGTAGGCGAGCCCGTCATAGCCTGTAGCGTAGATCGACCCCGCCAAGCCGATGAACGAAGCCGCCGACAACCAATCGGCCGCTGTCGCCATGCCGTTGAACGCGGCGGGCACGCGCCGCCCCGCAACGTAGTACTCGACGAGGTCGGACGTTCGCGAGAGCAATCCGATCACGGCATAAACGGCGATCGGCACGAAGAGAAACACGTAGCCGACCCACACGCCCGGCCCGCTCGCGCCCTCGATACGCCACATCGTATAGACGAACAGCAGAAAGCCGAACATGTAGAGCGCATAAGCTCGAACCATCCGGTTCACGAGCTTCATCGCGCGGCTTCCCGCACGGCGTCGTTCGCCGCATCGGCCGCCGCGGCCTGTCGCAAGCGGCGGTCGGCGCGCGTCATCGCGCCGATATAAATGGCAATCAGCAACAGGTAGATGAGAATCGCGCCCTGAGCGCCGAGATAAAACGGCAAGCGAAACCCGGCCACGCGCACGCTCGACAATGCACGCGCATACAGCGGCACGATGAAGGACACGACAAAGCCGATCAGCATCAACACGCTGATCAACGCGATGTTGAACCGCCAGTAGCGGCGATGCGCGAGCGCCATCGCACTCGACACCGAAGGCGGTTCGAGCGCGGCTTGAGCAATGGAATCGAAGGAGCGTGGCGCGGCCATGCGCCTATTTATCAAAAAGGCGCGGCGCGGGCAATTGGGATTGTCCGCGCCGCGCCTCGATGCGGCGCTTCGTCAGCCGCTCGGATCACAGCGGCTCGGCCCCACTCAGCTCACATGCGAGAGCTGATCGAGAATCGCGGGGTTCTCGAGCGTCGACACGTCTTGCGTGATTTCCTCGCCCTTGGCGAGCGAGCGCAGCAGGCGCCGCATGATCTTGCCTGAACGCGTCTTCGGCAGGTTGTCGCCGAAACGGATGTCCTTCGGCTTCGCGATCGGCCCGATCTCCTTGCCCACCCAAGCCCGCAACTCGTTCGCCAGCTTGACGGCCTCGTCCCCTTCCGGGCGCGGCCGCTTGAGCACGACGAATGCGACAACGGCTTCGCCCGTCGTATCGTCGGGGCGCCCCACGACGGCGGCTTCCGCCACGATCGGATTGGACACGAGCGCCGACTCGATCTCCATCGTCCCGAGCCGGTGGCCCGACACGTTCAGCACGTCGTCGATACGGCCCATGATCGTGAAGTAGCCCGTCTGCTTGTCGCGCACCGAACCGTCGCCGGCGAGGTACAACTTGCCGCCCAGCTCTTCGGGGAAGTAGCTCTTCTTGAAGCGATCGGGATCGCCCCACACCGTGCGCAGCATCGCCGGCCACGGCCGCTTCACGACGAGAATGCCGCCCTGCCCGTTCGGCACGTCCTGGCCCGTTTCATCGACGATCGCCGCCATGATGCCCGGCAGCGGCAGCGTGCACGAGCCCGGTACGAGCGGCGTCGCGCCCGGCATCGGCGCGATCATATGGCCGCCCGTTTCGGTCTGCCACCACGTGTCGATCACGGGGCAGCGCTTGCCGCCCACATGCTCGTAGTACCACACCCACGCTTCGGGATTGATCGGCTCGCCCACGGTGCCCAGAATGCGCAAGCTCGACAGGTCGAAGCTCTTGGGATGCACTTTCTCGTCGGCATCGGCAATCTTGATCAACGAGCGAATGGCCGTAGGCGCCGTGTAGAAGATGCTGACCTTGTGCTTCTCGATCATGTTCCAGAAGCGGCCGCCGTCCGGATAGGTCGGCACGCCCTCGAACACGACTTGCGTCGCGCCGAGCGCGAGCGGCCCGTACGTGATGTACGTATGGCCCGTGACCCAACCGATGTCGGCCGTGCACCAGAAGACGTCCGAGGGCTTCCAATCGAACGTCCACTTCATCGTCTGCGCGGCCCACAGCAGGTAGCCGCCCGTGCTGTGCTGCACGCCCTTGGGCTTGCCCGTCGAGCCCGACGTGTAGAGCACGAACAGCGGGTGCTCGGCGCTGACCCATTCCGGCTCGCACGTGTCGCCCTCTTGCGCGACGGCTTCATGCATCCATGCATCGCGCGCGGCATCCCATTGCACGGCGCCGCCCGTGCGGCGATAAACGAACACGCTCTTGACCGCTTCGCAGCCGCCCATGGCGAGCGCTTCGTCGGCGATGCGCTTGAGCGGCAACGCCTTGCCGCCGCGCATTTGTTCATCGGCCGTCACCAACGCCACCGCGCCGACGTCGACGAGCCGCTCGTTCAGCGATTTCGACGAGAAGCCGCCGAACACCACCGAGTGCGGCGCGCCGATACGCGCGCAGGCTTGCATGGCGACGACGCCCTCGACCGACATCGGCATGTAGATGACGACGCGATCGCCTTTTTTCACGCCGCGCCGTTTGAGCGCGTTGGCAAAGCGGCAAACGCGTTGCAGCAGATCCTGGTAGGTGACGTGCGTGACGGCGCCGTCATCGGCCTCGAACACGAGCGCCGTGCGCGCGCCGTTCCCTGCTTCGACGTGGCGGTCCAGGCAGTTGTGCGACGCGTTCAGTTCGCCGTCCTCGAACCACGTAAAGAACGGCGCATTGGACTCGTCGAGCGTCTTCGTGAACGGTTTGCGCCACGTGAGCGTTTCGCGCGCGAGCTTGGCCCAAAAGCCGTCGTAATCCCGCTCGGCCTCGGCCATCAGCGCCCGGTATGCGTCCATTCCCGAAATCGCCGCGCCGGCCGCCGCTTGCGCGGAAGGCTCGAACACTCGGCTTTCGTGAAGGACCGATTCAATCGCAGACATCGACAACTCCCTTATGGACAAGATGATGAAACGTGAATCCGACGCCGGCAGCCCACGGAGAACAACCCCATGCCGCCATGCCGAGCGATAAGCGCATGCAATGCCGCATCGCAGCAAAAATGCGCGGGGCGCGCCGCTCGAACGATAGTCGTTGCACAGTAAAGGCGACAACTTACCGGGTACTTACAGCACGCGCCATCGGCCGTTCGTTAGACCACGCGCGCGACGCTGCGGGTGTTCGCGCCTTACCGTTACCTTTACCCTTACCTTTACTTTACGTCGCCGCGCGCGCCCACCTACAATGCTAGCCGAACTTTCCGCTCGGACTACAGCTTGAATCGGTACGCATGGTTTCTCATCGCCTCGATGCTGCTCGTAGGCAGCAACGTCGGCATCGGTAAGTCGATCGTCGCTTTCGTTCCCGTCCTCGTCTTCGCGCTGCTGCGCTTCGTCATCGCGCTGGCCGTGCTTTGGCCGCTCTTGAGGCCGTCGAAGATGCGCGGCGTGAAGCGCGGCGAATGGCTCAATCTTTTTCTGCAGGCGCTCTTCGGCACATTCGGGTTTACGCTGCTCATGCTGAGCGGCGTCGCGCGCACGAGCGCGGTGGCCGCGGGCGTCATCACGAGCACGATGCCCGCCGTCGTCGCCCTTTTCGCGTGGATTCTGCTCGGCGAACGCCCGAACGCACGCGCGCTCGTGTCGATCGCGCTCGCCGTGGTCGGCATCGTCGCGGTCAATCTCTCGCATGGACAATCGCAGCCGGGTACGCCCTTGCCCGCCGCGGGATCGTTCGTCGGCAATCTGATGGTGCTCGGCGCGGTCTGCTGCGAATCGCTCTATGTCATTTTGTCGCGCCGGCTCACGCAAACGCTCGCGGCGATCGACATATGCGCCTACACGCATCTATTCGGCTTCTTGCTGATGCTGCCGCTCGGTCTCAAGGCGCTGTCCGGCTTCGACTATGCGACGGTGCCCTCGGGCATCTGGGCATTGGTGCTCTGGTACGGCCTCTCGGCCAGCATCTTCTCGTTCTGGCTCTGGATGAAGGGCATCCGGCATGTGCACGGCTCGCTCGCGGGCGTGTTCAGCGCCGTGCTGCCGGTTGCGGCGGCCGCCTACGGCATCGTCTTCCTCGACGAGCGCCCCACGCTCGCCCACGGCATCGCGCTCGCTTGCGTCGTCACCGGCATTGCGATCGCGAGCGTGAACCCCAAGCGCGCACGGGCCGTGGCGCAGTGATCGGTGGGCGGCCGCACGGCGGCCGAGGCGCCGGCGCGGTACAATAGCGCGATTTTTTCGCGCTTTTTGGTTTGTTTTCGGCTCGCCCGCTCCGTCCCCACAGCACTCAGTCATGACAGTCATCAAACAGGAAGACCTCATCCAGAGCGTCGCCGACGCGCTGCAGTACATCAGCTACTACCATCCGCTCGATTACATCCAGGCCCTGGGCCGCGCGTACGAGCTCGAACAGAGCCCGGCCGCCAAGGACGCCATCGCGCAAATCCTGACGAACAGCCGCATGTGCGCCGAAGGCCGCCGGCCGATTTGTCAGGACACGGGCATCGTCACGGTCTTCCTGAAGATCGGCATGGACGTGCGCTGGGGCAGCGAAAGCGGCCCGGCCACGATGAGCGTCACCGATATGGTCAACGAAGGCGTGCGTCGCGGTTATCTGAACCCCGACAACGTCCTGCGCGCATCGATCGTGAACCCGCCCGAAGGCGCCCGCAAGAACACGAAGGACAACACGCCGGCCGTCATTCACTATGAGATCGTGCCCGGCGACAAGGTCGACGTGCAAGTCGCGGCGAAAGGCGGCGGTTCGGAAAACAAGTCGAAGTTCGCGATGTTGAACCCGTCCGATTCGATCGTCGACTGGATCCTGAAGACCGTGCCGACGATGGGCGCGGGCTGGTGCCCGCCGGGCATGCTCGGCATCGGTATCGGCGGCACCGCGGAAAAAGCGATGCTGATGGCGAAAGAATCGCTGATGGATCCGATCGACATTCAGGACGTCATCGCCCGCGGTCCGCGCGACTGGATCGAAGAGCTGCGCATCGAACTGCACGAAAAAGTGAACGCGCTCGGTATCGGCGCGCAAGGCCTGGGCGGCCTCGCGACCGTCCTCGACGTGAAGATCATGGCCGCGCCCACGCATGCCGCGTCCAAGCCGATCGCCATCATCCCGAATTGCGCGGCCACGCGTCATGCGCATTTCACGCTCGACGGCACGGGCGCAGCTCATCTCGAAGCGCCGTCGCTCGACGCATGGCCGAAGGTGCAATGGGAGCCGAATACCGAGACGAGCAAGCGCGTCGATCTGAACACGCTCACGCCCGAGGAAGTCGCCAGCTGGAAGCCGGGCCAAACACTGCTGCTGTCGGGCAAGATGTTGACCGGGCGCGACGCCGCGCACAAGCGCATCGCCGACATGCTGGCCAAGGGCGAAAAGCTGCCCGTCGATTTCACGAATCGCGTGATCTACTACGTCGGCCCGGTCGACCCGGTGCGCGACGAGGTCGTGGGCCCGGCAGGCCCGACCACGGCCACGCGCATGGACAAGTTCACCGAAACGATGCTGGCCCAAACCGGCCTGATCTCGATGATCGGCAAAGCCGAGCGCGGCCCCGTGGCCATCGAAGCGATCAAGAAGCACAAGGCGGCCTACTTGATGGCGGTGGGCGGCGCAGCCTATCTCGTTTCGAAAGCGATTCGCGGCGCGAAGGTGCTCGCGTTCGAAGACCTCGGCATGGAGGCGATCTACGAATTCGACGTCTCGGACATGCCGGTCACCGTCGCCGTCGATTCGACCGGCACGTCGGTCCATCAGACGGGCCCGAAGGAATGGCAAGCCAAGATCGGCAAGCTGCCCGTGGTTACGGCGTAAGCGCGCCAAGCGGTCCAACGACGCAAAGCCGGGCCGCGCGCCCGGCTTTTTCGTGATAGCGGGATCGGCCGAACGGCTGAAGTTGCACGTCAAGCCTTGGCATTTGCCGGGTCAGCGTTTATCGTTTGCGTTCACTAGCCTCACACGAAGGAACCAACATGCAAGGCGATAAAAAGGTCATCGAATATCTGAACGCGCAGCTCAAGAACGAGCTGACGGCGATCAACCAATACTTCCTGCATGCACGCATGTACAAGCATTGGGGGCTCGATAAGCTCGGCAAGCACGAGTACGACGAGTCGATCGGCGAGATGAAGCATGCCGATTTGTTGATCGAGCGGATATTCATGCTCGACGGCCTGCCCAACTTGCAGGATTTGCACAAGCTGTTGATCGGCGAGGAAACGAAAGAAATCCTCGAATGTGATCTGAAGCTGGAGCAAGGCTCGCAAGTGACCTGCAAGGAAGCGATCGCCTACTGCGAATCGGTTCGCGATTTCGTTTCGCGCGGCATCTTCACGACGATCCTCGACGACACCGAAGAGCACATCGACTGGCTCGAAACCCAGCTCGATCTGATCGACAAGGTCGGCATCCAGAATTATCAGCAGTCCGCGATGGGGACGCCCTCGGAGTCCTAAGCCGAGGCCCGAGTCCGCCCATCGATCGCCGCTTACCGCACCCTGCCCTCCGCCATGACTGCCCCGCACGGCCCACACGCCAGCGCCCCCATGCCTTCCTCGGCGGGGGCGGCGTCGAACGGCAATCCGGCGCCCGTCGGCATCTTCGATTCGGGGCTGGGCGGGCTGTCCGTGCTGCGGGCCATCCGCACGCAGTTGCCGCACGAGGCGCTGCTCTACGTCGCCGATTCGCTGCATGCGCCCTATGGGTTGCGCGATAACGAGTTCATCACCGAACGCACATTAGCAATCGGCGAGTGGCTCGTCGCGCAAGGGGCCAAGGCGCTCGTCGTCGCTTGCAATACGGCTACGGCCGAGTCGATCGCACTGGCGCGCGGTCAGTTGTCGATTCCGATCATCGGCGTCGAACCCGGCATCAATCCCGCGGCCAGCTTGTCGAAATCGCGCATCGCCGGCGTGCTCGCGACGCAGGTCACGCTTCGCAGCGAAAGGTTTCGCTCCTTGATCGAGCGCTATGCCGCCGATTGCCACTTTGTCTGTCAGCCTGGTCACGGCCTTGTCGAAGCCGTGGAGCGGTGCGAAATCGACACCCCGGAAGTGCGCGCCCTCCTGGCGAGCTACATCGAGCCGATGCTGGCGGCCGGCGCCGATACCCTCGTGCTCGGCTGCACGCACTACCCGTTTCTCGATGCGTTGATTCGCGACATCGCAGGGCCGCGGTTGACCCTCGTCGATACGAGCGTGGCGATCGCGCGGCAACTCGAGCGCGTGCTCGATGCAAACGGCCTGCGCGCATCCGAGGATACGCTGCCGTCTCCGCCTAAGCTGTATTCCACCGACGACGGCACGCATATGCGGCGGCTCGCCTCGTCGCTGCTTGGGTTGGATGTGCCCGTCGAACAGGTTTCGATCGAAGCGCGCGGCGCCGAACGCGACCGCTCTCACGCCTGAGCCCTACTACTGCCTCGTCGCCTTCGACGAGCTCCGCCCCAATGAGCCCGATCGGAAGCCGTGCGAAGCGGCGTGGCTACCGCCGGTTGCGCCTTTCATCGCGTCTCATCGCCTATCAACGCCCCTAACAAGGGCGACATCGCCCCCCTATAGCGCGCTTTTTCGGTCACGGCACACTTGTTACAAAAAACCGGACTCTTTGCTTGCCAAGTTCGCGAAACGTAATGATAATAGTTCGCATTAACGTTTTGCCGTAGTGTCAGCCATGATCGTTTGCGTGTGCAAGTCCGTCTCCGACCGTAAGATCCGCGCGTCCATCGCGGAAGGCGCCGATACGTTCGACGAGCTTCAGTTCGAACTCGGTGTGGCGACGTGTTGCGGCAAGTGCGAGGAATCGGTGCGCGAAGTCATGGCTCAATGCGGCGTCTGCGAAAGCCAATGCGGCGTCGAGCGCGTGGTTGCGTCGCAGCCGGCGCTTGTCACGTTCTACGAACGCAAGGCCGCGTAACCGCGCTCGCCACGTCCGCTTTTTCCGCTGCTCATTCGCTTCCGCTTTCTTCATCCCACACCGGCACGCCAGTCCGTTACCGCCAGCAGCCGCTCGATTCGCCCCAGGAGGCTGAGATGGAATTGCTTATCGGATTCGTCGCGACGCTGTGCATCTCATTACTGATCTGCCGCAAGTAACGTAGCCGTGGCGATGGGTTCGCCTCTTCCATCGCTCGATGTTGGTGTCGAAGGACGCTTCGTTCGCGATAACATGCAGGCTTGGATTTTTTCGCTGCACCCGGCATCAGGCCGGCAGCCTCTTTCCGCATGTTGCGTTCGCGTATCGTCCCCGCCTTTCTTTGTGTCGCGCTCGCTCACGCGGCGCTGATCGGCGCTTTCTTCACGACAGCCCAGGCGCCGGCGCCGCGTCCTTTGCATTCGACGGCCATCGTGGCGCGGCTGCTGGGACCGGCCCCGCAGCAGACGCCTGCTGCCGGCGCAGGCGGGCGCTCCATGCCCACACCCTCGACCCGCCCGGCCCGTGCCGACGCTACGGTCGACGCTCACGCCGATTCGCGGGCTTTACAGCGGACGCGCCCGCCGCAGCAGCGACAGTTGAGCTCCGCCTCTCCGCCGGCCCTCGCCCCTCGCGCGGCGCTGCCCACGACCGCCGCGCCCAGCCCGCCGTCGCCCCCGGCGCTCACTTCACCCAGCAGTCCAACCCCAACGCCGGCGGCAGCGGCAACGAGCACTGCCGATTCGCACGCGCCATCGACCGTGCGCTCCGAGGCAAACGATACGATCGCCATTACGACGCCAAAGCGCGTCGAACACGCCGACTGCCGCATCGTCAAACCCGCCTATCCCGAATTGTCGAAGCGGCGTTCAGAAACGGGAACAGCCACCGTGCGTTTCGTTATCGGGACGACAGGCGCCATCGACAGCGTGACGCTCGCCAAGAGCAGCGGTTTTCCGCGTCTCGACGACGCAGCTCTAGAAGCGCTCCGCGAAAGCACATGCGCACCTTATGTCGAAAACGGGTCGCCGGTGCGCGCGTCATACGAGCAGGCGTTCAAGTTCGGATTGGAGGACGATTGAGCGGAGCGCCGCCGCCATGGCGCAGCGCTCGCTTTTAGGCTCTGGGCGAAGCCCCATGTAAAAGGCCCTCATCGGGCGATGAGGGCCTTTTTTCGTGCGCACACGGCGCCTTCGGGCGGCGGGCTCGTTGGCCATCGGACTGGCTCGAGCACCGCATGCGATCACCGTACCCTATGCACGGACCACGCTTTCAGCCCTATCCGGCTTGCTATAAGAGCAGCCGTCTGTTTTCACGTTGGACGCCCCAACGCGAAAGGCACTTCAATATAGGCCTCCACGCCCACCGCTTCAAGAAAGCGACCATTGAAACTACTGATCGACGGCGCGACTTAAATGGCAAAAACGATTTGGTGCGCGCCGCGGCCAATCGCCGGTCACGGTTCGCCTGGGCGTCGATTTATCGGACCGGATCAGCCAGCGTGGCCTTCGATGACACTGACTTACCTGCCGCGGCTGTCGCAGCTGAAGCTCGCGCCGGCGCTGCCGGCGTTTGCGCAATGCCTGCCTTGCTTGCCAGCTGCGCAGCTCTCACCTGCTCTCGCGTGGGGCACTCGGCCATCTCGTGGGTGGCCTCGTCGAGCTTCTCGACGAGAAAATCGACGAACGCCCGCACCGCGGGCACCATACCCTGGCGAGACACGAACGCAGCCGACAACTGGGGTGTGGGCAGCGTCCAGCCCGGCATGACGGGCGACAGTTGGCCTGTTCGTAGCGCCGCGCCATACATCATCTCGGGCAGCGCGGCGATGCCGACGCCTTCGAGCACCGCTTCCCGTATGCTCGATAGATCCGCCGTCACCAAACGCGGTTCATGCTCGTGAACGTGCCGGTGCCCGTCGGGCGCGATCAAATTAAAAACATGCCGGCCGTCCGCGCTCGGCGTATCGAGCGTCTCGAACCGCGCGAGATCGGCCGGCGACACCGGCGGCGCGTTCTGGCTCAGCAGGCTCGGCGCGCCGACGAGCATCTGCTGTGTGCGCCACAGCGGACGCACGACGATATTCGCGTTGTCGGGCGGATCGGACCGCACGCGCAGCGCGACGTCGACCGCGTCCTCATAGAGATCGATCACCCGATTGGTCACCCGAATCGCGACACGCACCTCGGGGAAGCGCAACAAGAACTCGGGGAGGATGTTCGACAGAATCGTCTGCGAAATCGTCACGGGCACGCTGACGCGCACCGTGCCGCGCGGTGCGGATCGCAGTTCTTGAACGGCGTTCATCGCCGCCTGCGCCTCGGCCAGCATGACTTGGCAATGGCGATAGAAACGCTCGCCGGCTTCGGTCAGCGCAAGCTTGCGCGTCGAACGCTGCAGCAGGCGCACGCCGATCGACGTCTCGAGTTCGGCCACGCGCCGCGACAGACGCGACTTCGACACGCCGAGCACACGCTCAGCCGCCGAAAACCCACCGTGCTCGACGACTTGCGCGAAGTACATCAGGTCATTGAGATTCTGCGAATCGAGTTGCATGTCATCGTTCCAGCGATAGGACAATCCATTGCTCCGGCCACGGCTAAAAGGGACGCGGGCCGGTCCATATAATAGACCTCACATGCTTAGGCGACGCACTGGCGGCGCCCTTCCGAGGTGATTTTCATGACTACGTCCCGCACTGTTGGCCACACGATCGCAGCCGTCCGCACGGTTGAAGGAGGCGGCTTCGTCGTCCATCGGCCGTTCCCGACCCGAATGTTAATGGACTTCGATCCTTTTCTGCTGCTCGACGAAATGGGTCCTGTCGACTATGCGCCCGGGCAGGCCAAGGGCGCGCCCGATCACCCGCATCGCGGGTTCGAAACCGTCACGTATATGCTCGAAGGCAGCTTCTCGCATCGGGATTCGGCGGGTCACTCCGGCGTCCTTCGTCCCGGCGACGTTCAATGGATGACGGCCGGGGCCGGCGTGGTTCATAGCGAGATGCCGGACCCCGCCTTTGCGCGTGCAGGCGGGCGCGTGCACGGCCTGCAGCTGTGGGTGAACCTGCCGCGTCAAGACAAGATGATCGCCCCGCGCTATCAGGAGATTCCTTCGGAGCGCATCCCCACCGCCACGACGAGCGACGGCAAGGCGAGCGTCAAGGTTATCGCGGGCGAGGCGCTTGGCGTCAAGGCGGCGATCGAGACACGCACGCCCATCCTCTATCAGCATTTCACCCTCGAACCGGGCGCGTCGATCGTTCAGCCGGTGCCGCGCGCGTACCGCGTCTTCGCCTATGCGCTGAGCGGCACGGGGCGTTACGGCGACGAGCAACGCGAGATCGGGGCGCAACGCATGGTGATGTTCGCCGACGACGGCGATGCGGTCACGCTGACGGCGGGCGCCGATCGGCTCGATGTGCTGCTCATCGGCGGCGCACCGCTCAACGAGCCGATCGTGCGGCACGGCCCGTTCGTGATGAATACCGAAGACGAAATTCGGCAAGCCATCGTCGACTATCAAGCAGGGCGAATGGGCGAGATTACGCACTGAAATCCGCAGCGGGACAGGGCCGCCCGCAAGCGTCACGCAGCCGCGACCGACGCGTGCCGATCCGAATTGCGTCACAATAGCCGCACGCGCCACACCTGTCCGCACCCCGCCGTTCGGCGTTCGCGGGCATACGGGCGCCCTAACTAGGAGGAAGGCATGAGCGAGCGCGTTGTCACGGCAACGATCGGTGCAACCAACTATCAAGTCACGTTCGACGACGGCGCCCATCATTTGTGGCATGCCGACGAACCGGAGTCGCTTGGCGGCGGGGACCGCGCCCCGACTCCGGTATCGCTTTTGCTCTCGGGTTTAGGCGCCTGCACGTCCATTACGTTGAAAATGTACGCGCAGCGAAAGGGATGGCCGCTGGAAGACGTGCATGTGGCGTTGTCGATGAAGACAAGCGACCAAGGCTCGACGATCGATCGCAAAATCGTCTTGCACGGCGAACTGACCGACGAGCAACGGGAACGCCTGCTGCAAGTCGCAAATGCCTGCCCGGTTCACAAGATCTTGACGCGTCCGATCGCGATCGAAACAGGGCTCGCCGCCACGTTGCCGGCCGCCCCCGACGAAGCGTGAACGGCGTCACCGTCGAAGCATTTGAAAGCTGAAGGAACGTACTCTTGAATTTCGAACACCTTGTACAGGTCAACGATCCGCTTAACCCGCTCGCGGAAACGCTGACACGCGATCAACTTTGGCAAGGCCTCGTCTTGCGGGCGGAACAGCCGCAACTGTTCGTGCTTGGCCTCGATAGCTGCACCATCCTCTCGCGCACGGCCGATACGCTCGAACGAGAATTGCATTACGGCCATGCGACGGTGCGGGACCGCGTGACGCTGACGACGAACGAAAGCGTGCGTTACGACATCTTGGCGACGGACGCGCATGTCGGCGGATCGCTGACGATGACGATCGAGCAGCCCGATGCATTGCAGCTGTTTCTGCGTTTCGAGTACGCCACGACACTGCCCGCGCCAGACACCGAAGACGACCGGCAAACGAGCGAGATCGTCAAATCGGCGTATCGCGAGGCCGATATCGACACGGTGCGGCTCATTCGGGAGTACGCGCGTCGGCCCGCACAGCGCGACGCGCTGCATTGACCCACGGTGCGGCGCGACATGGCGCCGCGCCTCTTCTCAGTCTCCCACACGATCGCTCGATTCGGCGTACGACGATGGTCGCGCCCTATCAGTGCCCTGTCTCAATGAATTTGTTTTTTACAATCGATAATGATTCTCATTTATACTTCACTTCATTGAATCGCACATCCGATGCCACGAGCATGAGTGAACCCACGCGCCAGCCTACGCTAACGTTGAGAACGTCCATGAGCAGTTCAAGCCGTGCTCGCCCGAGTGCCAAAGATGCACCCGCCGCCGCGCTCGTCACACCGCGCGGTGTTAAGCGGCTCGATGGGGCCCAGGGGGACACTTCGGCGGAGCGTACGCTGCAGAGCGATCACTTGTTACAAGGCCGCAGCCACGTCTTCATCGCTCATAACGGCGAACGGTATCAACTGCGTGCAACGCGCCTTGGAAAGCTCATTCTGACGAAGTAAGTACCGGGTATTGTGGGGACCACCTCCATGAGAGGTGTTAGGCAGTAGCCAGCGCAACGCTATGCACGTGAGTCTAGACCCCCTCGTGCCCCTTTTAGCGACGTTGCAGCCAGCCAAGCCGCTTTTTTCCGTCCCGCCGCCATAAGAAGTTGAATTCTGGGCCGATCCCGGCCAAGCGCTCGCCCAGTCAGGGCCCTACTTGGGCCAACCTAGGGCCAACTTCGGCCTAACTTTGATCCGGTTTCACCCACTCGCGCTATCGCGCAAAACCCCAGAACATCAACCACCATGCGCTGTCGGCCACGGCGAGCGCCGCGATGAAGAACACCATCGCTCCGAGGCGCACCGTCACGCTAGACGTGTATTTCGCTGTCACGCGCCAGGCCAGCCACGCACTCCACACATTCGCGATCGTCAGCACGCCCACCCGGACGGTGGACGCCCAATCCAACGGCACGTGCTCGGCGCGGAGCAACGACAGCGTCGTCGCCGACAACCCGAGAAACACACCCGTGCCGGCAACTGGAATGAGCGCTTGCGTCAGATGATGCAGCCGCGCGCGGTCGAACGGGCCCAGCACACGTGTGGCCGCCGCCACGAGGGCGAGTAGCGCGGTGCCATAGCAGAGCGCCGTCGCCAAGATGTAGCCGATCAGCAGCGTGCCGTCGAGCCAAGAAAACACGTCGTTTTGCTCGGGGTAATGCGTAAAGAGAAACCAAGGCGCGTTGGTGTCGAGCATCCACGTGAAATCATGATCGATCAGCCAGGTCGCGAGAAACTGCTTCAAATCGATGAACCACGGGCTGGCCGTCCAATGAAACGCACCGATCGCGATACCGAGCAAGCCGTACAGCACGAGTGCAGTGTCCCAGCCATTAGCCGCTTCGCGGCCCAACTCGACCACCTCGTGCGACGGCGAACGCCACGTCAGCTCAATCGCATCGCGATGGCCGCTGCAGCGCCCGCACATGTGGCACGACGACGCGCCCTTCATATTTCTCAACGGCACGAGCGGCGCGCAGTTGATTGGGATGACGCGATGACCGCGCTCGCCTCCGGTATAGGAGCGCCGCCAGGCGGCTTCGTCGACGCGATAGTGGAACGGCGCGAGGCGAGCCAACAGCGAAAACACGCCGTTGACGGGACACAAGTATCGGCACCAGACGCGTTTGTCGCGGCCGTAGAGGAAACCCACGACCATCGCGGCCAGCGTCGAGCCGCCCAATACGAGCAAAACGGCGAGCGGGTATTGATAAACGCTGACCATCTGGCCGTAGATCGTCGTCAGACCGAATGCGACGAAAGGCCAGCCACCCCAGCGCATCCATCGCGGGATCGCGCGCCCGCGGCCATGGCGACTGGCGAATTCGGCGAGCGCCCCTTCGGGACACAAGACCCCGCACCACACGCGGCCGAGCAACACCATCGAGAGCAGAACGAACGGCCACCAAATGCCCCAGAAGACGAACTGAGCGGCCAGCGTTAGATTGGTCCAGAGGTGGGCGGTCTGATCGGGCAGCGGCAGACAGGCCGGGACGATGATGAGAAAGGCGTAGACAGCGACGACGGCCCACTGGATGCCGCGAATCGCCCCGCCGTTGCGCTGCATCCATGCGCCGACGCGGGCGAGCCGCCCCGGACCGGTGAAGGCGAGCGCCGGCGAACTCATGCCGTACGCCCGGCTGCGGCGGCCGGCGCGCGGCTTGCGCGCCGAGCGAGCCAACCGACGACGAGCCAGTACAACGCGTAAGCGATGAGATTGGTCAACGCCGGATGGGCACGATAACCGGTGAGCGCGGCAACCAGCGAACCGACCGTGCTCGAATCGTCGAGGATGCGGGAGCTATCCCAGACCTGCGAGATGCCGAGCGGCAGCAGTTCCTTGTCGATGAGTTTATCGACGCCGGTTTGCATCAGACCCGCGCCGAGCAGTAGCAGCATGACCTCGGTCACGCGGAAAAAATGCCGCCAGGAGAACACGCGCCCGCCGAGTTGCAAGACATAAAAAGTCAGGAACGCGAGGCCGAGCCCAAGGACGATGGCGAGGACATCGTTATGACCCACGTGGCCCGACTGCCCGAACCCGAGGCCGTAGAGAAAAATGACCGTTTCGCTGCCTTCGCGAGCGATCGCGAGCGCGACCAGCACGGCCACGCCCCACCCGTTTCCGTCGCGCGTGCGCGCCTGCAGCGAACGCTCCATGTCGCGCTTGAGCGTGCGCCCGTGGCGCTTCATCCACAGGACCATCTGTACGATCAGCACGCAAGCGATCAGCACCATGCCGGTTTGGAAATAGTCGGCCGCGTCGCCCGACAGGAATTCGCTGAAGCCGACGAGCGCCGCGCCGAGCGCGATGGCCGCCAGCGCGCCGACACCCACGCCCGCCCATAGATACGGCAACCCGCGCCGCGCGTCGGCGTCGCCGTTCTTCAGCCATGCGTAAAGAATGCCCACGACGAGCAGAGCCTCGACGCTTTCCCGCCACACGACGAACAATACCTGGCCCATCTCAACCTCTCCCACGCGCACGACGTTCGATCGACCGACCTACGCAAAAACCGTTCGAACCGTTACTTCACCACGATGACGCCTTGCGCCGACTGATGGAAATCATCGAAGAACTTGTATTCCCCCGGCGACTGAGGCGCGATCACGACGACCGACTCGGTGCCCGGCGCGAGTACTTTCTCCTTGCGCAACTGAACGCTTTCGAATTCCGCCGCGCCCTTGCCGGTATTGCGCATTTCGATCCGAATACGCTTGCCCGCCGGCGCCTCGATGCGCGAAGGCGTGAGCTTGCCGTCGGCCATTTCCAGCTTGAACGTCACCGCATCGTCCGCGTGCGCGGCCATGCCGGCGAGGGCGAGTACACAAGCCAGCGCTGCTTTCGAACCGAATTTCATGCTTTTGCTTCCCAGTGCAGAGTCGAGTCGTGCGGCTTAGTAGCCGCCCTTCTTGCCGATGCCGGCGAACGTGAAGTCGTATTGCAGCGTGATGGGCTTGAACCACGGGCCCACGCCGGTTTCTTTGTCGACGTGGCGGCCGAAGGCCATATGGCCCGTTTGCATCGGCGGCTCGACGACGATGGTCAGGTGATACTTGCCCGGACCCGAAAGCTTGACGTTATCGCCGTAGTGCGGGCCATCGTCGGCCACCATCGGCATCAGGTCGCCTTTCTGCGATTGCGCGCCGCCCACCTTCTTCAGTTCGTAATGCACCTGCAGATACGGCATCCAGTCGCCTTCCGCGAAACCGGTCGGATTGTTCTTGACCGCGTGGATGTCGGCCTCGAGGTGGATGTCGGAGTCGGACGCCTTGCGCATCATGCCTTCGGGGTCCATCGTGACAGGCTGCAGATAAACCGCGCCGATTTCCATGCCGCCTTGCACCTGCGGCTTGCCGATCGGATACTCGGCCGCCGAAGCCGACACCGCGGTCAGAGCCGCCGCGGCTGCCAGGCCGCACAGGATTCGGGTGGAACGCTGCATCGAAAACTCCTCTTTTCTTTTACCGAGTCGAAAATTGAACGGCGCAGCGCAATGCACTTCGCCGAAAAACGCCCTAACCGGCCGCCATGGGTTGCTTCTCCAAGCGCCCCGACGGCGAGGCGACAACGCCAGCGCTCGTACCGCCAGGCCAAAGAGAACACGAACGCAAATGCGAACGATTATCAATCAGGCATAAGTGTACACGAACGGAACTTCGAAAACTAGGCGACCCCATGCCGCATAGGGTCGCCCTAGCGGCGGGCGAGTCGACGGCTCAGTTCGCCCCGGGCACCGAATCGCCCACGTTCGCCCCGAACACGCGCTCGCGCAGCACGGCCAGTTGATCGCGCGCGGCGGCCGCCTTCTCGAATTCGAGATTCTTGGCGTGCTCCATCATCTGCTTCTCGAGCCGCTTGAGTTCCTTGGCCAGATCCTTCTCGGACATGTCCTCGAACTTCGCGCGCTGCTGCAGTTCCTTGAGTTCGGCTCGCGCCTCGTCGGCGTTGTAGACGCCGTCGATGATGTCCTTGACGCGCTTGACCACGCCGCGCGGCGTAATGCCCATGCGTTCGTTGTAGGCGATCTGCTTGGCGCGCCTGCGCTCGGTTTCGTCGATCGCTCGACGCATCGAATCCGTGATGCGATCGGCGTAGAGGATCGCGGTGCCGTTTACGTTCCGCGCCGCCCGGCCGATCGTTTGGATCAGCGAGCGCTCGGCGCGCAAGAACCCTTCCTTGTCCGCGTCGAGGATCGCCACGAGCGACACCTCGGGAATATCGAGCCCCTCGCGCAGCAAGTTAATGCCGACGAGCACGTCGAACGCCCCAAGCCGCAGATCGCGGATGATTTCGACGCGCTCGACGGTGTCGATGTCGCTGTGCAGATAGCGGACCTTCACGCCGTGATCGGCGAGAAACTCCGTCAATTGCTCGGCCATGCGCTTGGTGAGCACCGTCACGAGCACGCGCTCGTTCACGGCCACGCGCGCGTTGATTTCGCTGAGCACGTCGTCGACCTGGCTCGTCGCGGGACGCACTTGCACGATCGGATCGACGAGGCCCGTCGGGCGCACCACCTGCTCGACGACTTGCCCCGTCTGCTTCTTTTCGTAGTCGGCCGGCGTGGCCGACACGAACACCGCCTGGCGCATTTTGCGTTCGAACTCGGGGAACTTGAGCGGCCGGTTATCGAGCGCGGACGGCAACCGAAAGCCGTACTGCACGAGGTTTTCCTTGCGCGAGCGGTCGCCGTTGTACATGGCGTTCAACTGCCCGATCAGCACGTGCGACTCGTCGAGCAGCATCACGGCGTCCGACGGCAGGTAATCGACGAGCGTGGGCGGCGGCTCGCCCGGGGCCGCGCCCGAGAAATGCCGAGAATAGTTTTCGATGCCTTTGCAGAAACCGAGCTCCTGCAGCATTTCGAGGTCGAAGCGCGTGCGCTGTTCGAGACGCTGCGCTTCGACGAGCTTCCCCTCCTGGTGGAAGAACTCGAGCCGTTCGCGCAACTCCGCCTTGATGGTCTCGACGGCGCGCATGACCGTCTCGCGCGGCGTGACGTAGTGCGAGGACGGATAGACCGTGAAGCGCGGGATCTTTTGACGCACGCGCCCGGTGAGCGGATCGAACAGCTGGAGCGATTCGACTTCGTCGTCGAAAAGCTCGATGCGCAACGCCATTTCCGCGTGTTCGGCCGGGAAGACGTCGATCGTGTCGCCTCGCACGCGGAAGGCGCCCCGCTGGAAATCGGCCTCGTTGCGGTTGTACTGCATGGCGATCAACCGAGCGATCACGTCGCGCTGCCCGATCTTGTCCCCCGTGCGCAGCGTGAGAATCATCTGGTGATACTCGCTCGGATTGCCGATACCGTAGATAGCAGACACCGTCGCCACGATCACCACGTCGCGCCGCTCCATCAAGCTCTTGGTGGCCGACAGCCGCATTTGCTCGATGTGCTCGTTGATCGACGAATCCTTCTCGATGAACAAATCGCGCTGCGGCACGTACGCTTCCGGCTGGTAGTAGTCGTAGTACGAAACGAAGTACTCGACGGCATTGCGCGGAAAGAACTCTCGAAACTCCGAGTAGAGCTGCGCCGCGAGGGTTTTGTTCGGCGCGAACACGATCGCCGGACGGCCGAGCCGCGCAATGACGTTCGCCATCGTGAAAGTCTTGCCCGAGCCCGTCACCCCGAGCAGCGTCTGATACGAAAGGCCGTCGTGGACGCCTTCGACGAGCTGGTCGATCGCGGTGGGCTGATCGCCGGCCGGCGGGTACGGCTGATAGAGATGGAACGGCGAGCCCTCGAACTCGACGAATTTCGATTCGTCGAGGGCTTCGGGGGCATGAGGCTGAGCTTCGGACATGGAAATGGCGCTTCCTTCGCCGACAAAAGGGGTATTTTAGCGTTTTGCGCCCGGTCAAGCAGCGCCGTGCCGCGCCCGTCCGCCCGGACCAACCCCCGCCGTCCATCAGCCCAGCGTCATCCCGTTCGCGCCGAAAACCAGCTTGGAAGTGCACGACCGTTCATGCGCATCGGCGCGTATTAAACGAACGCGCACCAAAACCGCGCGAACGCGCCCCCCGGATTCGTTACAATCACATATTCCGCGCCCGCCGAATCCCTATTGAGGGGCTTCGATCCGCCTTGTCTCATCGGCGAATCCGAGCGGCGCACGCACGAGATTGTCAGTTTTTTACTACCGCCGATAGACACCATGTCCCTGTTCTCCGCTGTCGAACTCGCCCCCCGCGATCCCATTCTCGGTCTCAACGAAGCCTTCAACGCCGATGCGCGCCCGACCAAGGTCAACCTTGGCGTCGGCGTCTACACGAACGAAGAAGGCAAGATTCCGCTGCTGCGCGCCGTTCGCGAAGCGGAACAAGCGCGTGTCGAGGCGGCGCTGCCGCGCGGCTATTTGCCTATCGAAGGCATCGCAGCCTATGACGCGGCCGTGCAGAAGCTGCTGCTCGGCGACGCTTCGCCGCTGATCGCAGCGGGCCGCGTCGTGACCGCTCAAGCACTAGGCGGCACGGGCGCGCTGAAGATCGGCGCCGACTTCTTGAAGCGCGTGAACCCGAACGCGAAGGTCGCCATCAGCGACCCGAGCTGGGAAAATCACCGCGCGCTGTTCGAGAGCGCCGGCTTCGAAGTGCTGACCTACCCGTACTACGACGCGCAAACGCACGGCGTCAATTTCGAAGCGATGCTGGCCGCCCTGAACAGCTACGCGGCCGGCACGGTCATCGTGCTGCACGCGTGCTGCCACAACCCGACGGGCGTCGACCTGAGCGACGCGCAATGGCAACAGATCGTCGAAGTGGTGAAGGCGCGCAACCTCGTGCCGTTCCTCGACATCGCCTACCAAGGCTTCGGCGACGGCATCGATGCCGACGCGGCAGCCGTGCGCCTGTTCGCGGCCGCCGAACTGAACGTGTTCGTGTCGTCGTCGTTCTCGAAGTCGTTCTCGCTCTACGGCGAGCGCGTGGGCGCCCTGTCGATCATCACGGACAGCAAGGACGAAGCAACGCGCGTGCTGTCGCAGCTCAAGCGCGTGATCCGCACGAACTACTCGAACCCGCCGACGCACGGCGGCGCGATCGTCGCAACGGTGCTCGGCACGCCGGCGCTGCGCGAAATGTGGGAACAAGAACTCGGCGAGATGCGCAACCGCATTCGCGCAATGCGCAACGGCCTCGTCGAACGCCTGAAGAGCGCCGGCGTGGCGCGCGATTTCAGCTTCGTCAACGCGCAGCGCGGCATGTTCTCGTACTCGGGCCTGACGGCGGCTCAAGTGGACCGCCTTCGCGACGAGTTCGGCATCTATGCGGTCAGCACGGGCCGCATCTGCGTGGCCGCGCTCAACATGCGCAACATCGACACGGTGGCCAACGCCGTCGCGCAAGTGCTGAAGTAATGCATTGAGCGGTGATTCGAGGCCGGCGCACCACATGCGCGGCCCGCCGGTCACGTCAATGGCGCCCCGCTCGTTGCGAGGGCGCCATTTTTTTGCCGAAGCTAACGCCGATCTCGATGGATATCGTGGGTGACGAATCCCGCATCGTTCTCGGGCATGTCGAGCCAGCCCGGCTGCGCCAGGCTGTCGCGTATATCGCGCAAGCCGCAATGCCAGTGCTCCTGCATGGCCGATGCGCCGAATTGATAGTCCTTGTAGTTGCCGTCGAATTCCTTGTCGCTATAAATCAACTGAAATACGTTGTAGCGATGCGAGGAGGCCATCTCTTCGGCAAGCTTGCACCAGGGATCGTTGCGATGCTCCGGCGCGACACGCTCCAAGACCTCGCGCAGCACGTGCCGAAAGCGCTGAGCGTGCTGCATCGTATCGGTCACGAGGCGGGTGCGGCTGGAATATTGAATGTCCTTCATGCGGCCTTGGACATCGGTGAGGTTCGTGGGTACAGGACCGCGGGCGCTCCATAGATCGACCTGGAACGCGAGCGTATCGCGGCGCGGCGATGCCTGGACCACTTCCGATAGCGGCGTGTTGGACATGAGCCCGCCGTCCCAGTAGTACTCGCCGTCGATTTCCGTGGCGGCGAAGCCCGGCGGCAGCGACCCCGACGCGATGAAATGCTCGGCCCGCAGCTTCGTGTGCTGCGTATCGAAGTAGGCGAAGTTGCCCGTGGCGACATTGACCGCCGCGACCGATACACGCGTTTCGCCCGAGTTGATCCGGTCGAAGTCGCATAGGTTTTCGAGCGTCGCCTTCAACGGTGCGGTGTCGTACCAACTAGCGGTGGCGGGCGTGCCGGGCACGAACGGCAGCGGCGGCGGCATGCGCGGCACGAAGAAGCCCTTTTGGCCGTCGACGAGCGCGCTCAGCGCCTGCATCGTCGTGAAGGCGGCGCGAACCGGTGCGGCCGATTCGAAAAACACGTTTTCCACGGCCGCGGGCAGCGGCAGACCATAAGCCGGCTGACACACCGTGTCCCAGAACGTCTTGAGTTTCGCGACGCGGTGCTCGGGCGCGTTGCCGGCGATGATCGCCGTGTTGATCGCCCCGATCGAAATGCCCGTGATCCAATTGGGCACGATGCCGGCTTCGTGCAGGCCTTCGTAGACGCCGGCTTGATAAGCGCCCAGCGCCCCCCCGCCCTGCAGCACGAGTGCGACCGTTTGGTAGGGAGGCAAGACGAGCGAGCGCGTCTTGCCCGGCGCGACACCCGGCTTCGACTGCCCGCCCAGATCCCCCGTTGACGCTTCGCTTGCGCGAACACGCATGGCCTTGCGCTCCCCCATGTCGACTCCTTAGATCATGCACCAGCCGTGCGAGACGAGGAACGATTGCCCCGTCAGGGCGGCGCTCGGGAACGTGCAAAGGAACAGCACGGTTTGCGCGACATCTTCCACGGTGGTGAACACGCCGTCGACCGTCTGGCCGAGCATGACGCGCTTCACGACTTCTTCCTCGGTGATGCCGAGTTCCTTCGCTTGCTCGGGAATCTGCTTGTCGACGAGCGGCGTGCGCACGAAGCCCGGACAAACGACGTGCGAGCGCACGTTGTGCGCGGCGCCTTCCTTCGCCAGAACGCGCGACAAGCCGAGCAACGCGTGCTTGGCCGCGACGTAGGCCGATTTGAGCGGCGACGCTTCGTGCGAATGCACCGAGCCCATGTAGATCACCACGCCGCCGCGGTCGCCCTTGTACATGTGCTTGAGCGCGGCCTTCGTGGTCAAGAACGCACCGTCGACGTGGATGGCCTGCATCTTCTTCCAATCGGCAAAGCTGTATTGCTCGATCGGGTTGACGATCTGTATGCCAGCGTTCGACACGAGGATATCGATCGAACCGAACTTGGCGGCGACGTCATCGATGCCCTGATTGACAGCCTCTTCGTTCGTCACGTCCATGGCCACGCCGAGCGCCTTGCCGCCCGTGCCGCGGATTTGCTCGGCCACCGCTTCGGCGCCGGCTAGGTTCAAATCGGCGATCGCCACGGCCGCGCCCTGCGCGGCCAGCGTCAGGGCGATTTCCTTGCCGATGCCGCTCGCGGCGCCCGTGACCACGGCGGTCTTCCCGTTCAGACTCGTATTCAACGACGACATTCCTCACCTCTCTCGCATACATGGACAATGACATCATGGCGCACGGCGCGGGACAAGCTAGCCGAACGGTATATGACTTTCGGCCGAATTGGCGCGCCGCGACCGACTCCGCTATTGTGCCCCAACGCCCGACGTCGACGCGACTCGACGCAAATCGGATTAAGCTTTGTCTGTTCACGACCTTCGCATCAGGAGAAACGCATGACCATGAATTACCGGCGACTCGGCCGCTCAGGCCTGCAAGTCAGCGAGCTCTCGCTGGGCTCGTGGGTGACTTACGGCAATCAAGTGGATCGTCGCGCCGCGCGCGAATCGCTCGCCGCGGCGCGCGACGCCGGCGTGAACTTCTTCGACAATGCCGAAGTCTACGCGGGCGGCAAATCCGAAGAGATCATGGGCCATGCGCTCAAGGAGCTTGCCTGGCCGCGCGTCAGCTACGTCGTCTCGACCAAGTTCTTCTGGGGCTTGCGCGAAGCGCCGAATCAGTATCACACGCTCAATCGAAAATATCTGCACAACGCCATCGACGGCTCGCTCGCACGCCTACAGCTCGATTACGTCGATCTCGTGTTTTGCCACCGGGCCGATCCGGCCACGCCCATCGAGGAAACGGTGTGGGCGATGAGCGACATGATCACCCGCGGCAAGGCACTGTATTGGGGCACATCGGAATGGAGCGCCGACGAGATTCGCGCCGCGTACGAGATCGCCGAGCGCCATCACCTTCACAAGCCCGTGATGGAGCAGCCGCAGTACAACCTGTTTTGCCGCAAGCGCGTCGAGCAGGAATACAAGCGGCTCTACGAAGATATCGGGCTTGGTTTGACGACGTGGAGCCCGCTTGCGTCGGGGCTGCTGACCGGCAAGTACCGGGCCGGCGTGCCGTCCGGCAGCCGCGCCGAACTCGAAGGCTACGATTGGCTTCGCGCGCGGCTCGTGGATGCCGACAAGAACGAACGCGTGGCCAAGCTCGAGCAAGTCGCCAACGAACTTTCCTGCAGCGTCGGCCAATTGGCGATCGCCTGGATCCTGAAGAATCCGCGCGTCAGCACGGTGATCACCGGTGCGTCGCGGGTCGAGCAGATCACCGAAAACATGAAAGCGACGGACATCGCCGCACGCATCACCCCCGAGATCCTGAGCAAGATCGAGGAAATCATGGCCGGCGTCGAGCCGTAAATCGACCTACGGGCGGCAGCGTACGGGAATCGGTCAAGCGCTGCCGTACAATACGCGCCCCGTTCTCGCATTTGCGCGCGGGCCGGGCCGCACCGAAGTCCATGTGCGAACCGGCATGTTCGCGGCCACCCGCGCTGCTTCGATGCGTAAGCGCGCCGGGCCGTCGTTGCGATCATTGCCGTCTTGGCCGTATTAGCCGCGAGGCTTCCAACCGTTTCATCCGTATGCTCAGCTACCGTCACGCCTTTCATGCAGGCAACCATGCCGATGTTCTCAAGCACGCCGTCCTCGTGCAGTTGCTGCGCTATCTGAATCAGAAGGACAAGGCGTATTGGTACATCGACACGCACGCGGGCGCGGGTGTGTACTCGCTCGTCGAAGGCTATGCCACCAAAACGGCCGAATTCGAAACGGGCATCGCCAAGCTGTGGCAGCGCACCGATCTGCCGGCCGCCTTGGAAGAGTACGTCGCGCAAGTGAGCGCCCTCAACCCCGATGGGCAATTGCGCTACTACCCGGGCTCGCCCTATCTCGCCTGGCGCTTGATGCGCCAGCAAGACCGAATGCGGCTGTTCGAGATGCACACCACGGAAATCGACGTGCTGCGTCACAACTTCCGTGACGCCGGGCGGAGGGCCATGCTGTATGCGGGCGACGGTTTCGACGGCATCAAGGCGCTGCTGCCGCCGCCACCGCGGCGCGCCTTGACGCTCATCGATCCCTCGTTCGAAGACAAGCGCGATTACGCCCGCACGATCGGCTGCCTCGAAGAATGTCTGAAGCGGTTTGCAACCGGCATGTATGCCGTGTGGTACCCGCAAGTCACGCGCGCCGAATCGCAGCGCTTTCCCGAACAATTGAAACGGCTGCAGCCGACGAACTGGGTGCATCTCACGCTGACCGTGAGCCGCCCGCCAGTCGATGGATACGGGCTGTACGGCAGTGGGATGTTCATTTTGAATCCGCCCTATACGCTCGCCGGCACCATGAAGGAGGCGCTGCCCTATCTGGTTGACGCACTCGGGCAGGACGAGACGGCGCAGTTCACGGTCGAAGCGCGCGTCGATTAGCGCGGTTCGGCGGTCGAGCGGTTCGACCGTTGAGCGGTTTGAACGTGTAGCGCCCTTGAACTAGGCGAGGGGCTGGGGCAGAACGTAAGCGTCTGCGCGGCGGCGCAGCACGGCGGCAACGCTATTGCCGGCCCGCCGGCGGCATCCGATTGCCGTATCGGGAAGCGGGCGAGGCGCCGTTCGCGCCGGGCAACGCGATATACGGTGCGACGACGATCGGCGGATCTGAATTCGTCGCGTTCAACTCGGTTGGCGTCGGCAGTTGCTGTGCCGGCACCATGGGCGCGCGAGAGAGCGGCGCGTTTTGCAGGACGATGCCGCTTTGACCATCGTGAATGCCGGTTTGCGTGTCGAGCACCACCGGCGGCCCATCGGCCATGGCGTACGGCGAGACAGCCGCGAGAACGCAGCATGCCGCCGCACCGATGACAACGCGAGAGCGCAGGTAAAGCGAAAAGCCCATGGGGACCGCCCGTGAAAATGCGCCTGAGCGCATGACGAATGGTCGTACCTTAGCGCGGCGACGCACGTCGCGCTAGTCGCATCGCTCCGATCGCGGTCGTAACAGCCGGCCGTGCGTCACGCGGCGCCCGGGCGCCGGACGGCTTTACAGCGAGTAGCCGTTCGTTTCGAGCGAGCGCAGACGGCGCTCGAGGTCGACCACATCCGACGACGAAGCGAGGTAGTCTTCACGGCGGCTACGCTCGGCGGATTCGAACCAGTTGCTCAGTTTTTCGAGGATATAGGCAAACATGATGTGCTCCAAGGTCGGTGACGTCCCCGGCGGATCGCGCCTCAGGGATTTCCCGTAAAAGGGTTAACCCTGATTATAGTGACCTTGGCCCGAAATGCGAGTGAAATGCTCGAATACTGGGCATTCCGTTTTGGAATGGTGCAGAAATGCGGATGGGGCATCCGGAAATGCACAGCGATGGTGCAGGTCGTGGTATATCGCGGTCAGGCTTGCCGGCAATGGCTTTGCGGGAGGTGAGTGTCATCGAGGCCGCTGGCCAGACCCTCTAAAATCGGGCAGTCGGGACGCGTATCGCCATGGCAATGCTCGGCCAGATGAGTCAGTGTGTCGCGCATTTCAGACAGTTCTGCTATGCGCTGCTCCAACTCGACGACATGCTGAAGCGCGATCGCCTTGACTTCAGCACTGGCGCGCGAGCGGTCCTGCCAAAGCGCTAGAAGCTTTCGGATATCCTCGATGGAGAAACCCAGATGGCGCGCCTGGCGAATGAACCGCAACGTATGCACTTCCGGCGCGCCGTACACGCGGTAGCCAGCGTCCGTGCGCGCCTTGGGCGCGATCAGCGCGACGCTTTCGTAGTATCGAATCATCTTGGCCGTTACGCCCGAGGCGCGGGCCGCTTCCCCAATATTCATGGCGATCCTCGTTATCGGCCAAAAGCGTATACCTTCCCACGACGGGAAGGTATACGCTTCATTGAAGTTTAAGCGAGCGCCCCTTGTTGAGCACGATCGGGCCGGTATAGGTATAGGGAAACCGATGCGCTCAACGGGATGTTCATCTCCGCGTCTTTTCTCGAGGAACGTTGCAATGATCGAATTTCAGGTCGAAGGCATGAGCTGTCAGCACTGCGTCGGTGCGGTAACGAAGGCGATTCGCGGGCTGGATGCGGCGGCTCAAGTCGAGGTGAATCTAGACGACGCTCGCGTGCGCGTGCACTCGAGCGCGAGTACCGAGCAGCTCGGCAGCGCGATCGCCGAAGCGGGCTACGCGGTAACCGGCAGCCGAACGATCGTCGACGCCTGACCCGCCGGCGTCGCCTAGTTCAGTGGAAGTTTCGGCTTTCCGATTGCAGGCCACCGAGAAGATGCGACAAATCCACGAGCCGCTTGGCCACGAGATGCCGCACTTCTCCTTGGCATTGCCACACGCCATATACCGCGAGCAGCGAGGCGCCGAGCACCTCCTTGCGCTGCTTTTCGAGCAAGCTCGGCCAGATGATGACGTTGACGTTGCCTGTTTCGTCCTCGATCGTCACGAAGATCACCCCCTTGGCCGTACCCGGCCGCTGGCGAACGGTCACGATGCCGCAGCCGCGCGCGGGCTGGCCGTTTCGATAGCCGCTTAGCGTCGAGGCCGGCATCAGCCGCATGTCGAGCAGGCGCGCGCGCAACAACGCAAGCGGATGTCGCCGCAGCGTCAATCCCGCCGAGCGGTAGTCGGCCACGATGTTTTGCCCTTCCGTCGGCGCGCCGAGCACGGGCGTATCGTCCGCGCCGAGCGCCGCGGCCAGCATATCCTTCTCCGGCACCGCGGCCACCGAGTGCCACAACGCTTCGCGCCGGTTGCCGACGATCGCCGACAAGGCATTCGCGTCGGCCAGCACATGTAAATCGTGCCGGTCGAGCTGCGCGCGGTGCGCGAGATCGTGCACGCTCTCGAACGCCCTGACGGCCCGCGCGTTTTCGATGCGCTCGGCCACCTCCTCCTTCATACCGCGCAAGAGCGACAGGCCGAGACGTACGGCCGGCCGCGCCGCCCCGTCGAGCGGCTCGAGCACGGCATCCCATCCGCTGACGGTCACGTCGGCCGGCAGCACTTTGACGCCATGACGCCGCGCATCCTGCACGAGCTGAGACGGCGAATAAAAACCCATCGGCTGGCTGTTCAGCATCGCGGCGAGAAACGCCTCGGGTTCATGGCACTTGAGCCAACTGCTCGTGTAGACGAGCAACGCGAAACTTGCCGCATGGCTTTCGGGAAAACCGTATTCGCCGAAGCCTTTGATCTGTTCGAAGATCGCATCGGCGAAGCTGCGCTCATACCCACGCTCGAGCATGCCGCTCACGATCCGATCGTAGTACCGCTGCAAATCGCCCTTGCGCTTCCATGCCGCCATCGCGCGCCGCAATTGATCGGCCTCGCCCGCGCTGAAGCCGGCCGCGAGAATCGCGACCTGCATCACCTGTTCTTGAAAGATCGGTACGCCGAGCGTGCGTCCCAGCGCGGCCTTCAAGGCGTCGCTGGGATACGTGACGGGCTCGAGCCCTTGGCGCCGGCGCAAATAAGGATGGACAGCCCCGCCTTGGATCGGCCCCGGACGCACGATCGCCACTTCGATCACGAGATCGTAGAACGCCTTCGGCCGCAGGCGCGGCAGCATGCTCATCTGCGCCCGCGATTCGATCTGGAAAACACCGACCGTATCGGCGCGTGAAATCATCGCGTAGGTCTTTTCGTCTTCGGGCGGCACATCCTGCATCTCGAAGCGCTCGCCGCGCCGCTCGGAAACGAGATCGAGCGCGCGCCGGATCGCCGACAGCATGCCGAGCGCCAACACGTCGACCTTCAGCAGTCCTAATGATTCGAGGTCGTCCTTGTCCCACTGAATGACGGAGCGGTCGGCCATCGCCGCGTTTTCCACCGGCACGAGCCGCGTCAGCTTGCCGCGGCTGATGACGAATCCGCCCGAATGCTGCGACAAATGACGTGGAAAATTGAGCAACTGAGCGGCCAGCCGCGCCCACGCCTGAATCAGCGGCTTATCGGGATCGAGCCCCGACTCGGCGAAGCGTGCGAGCAAATCGCGGCTCGTATCGAACCAGTGGTGCGACTTCGCGACGGCGTCGACGATCTGCGGATCGACGCCCAGCGCCTTGCCCGTTTCGCGCAGCGCCCCGCGCGGGCGGTAAGTGGACACAGCCGCCGCGATCGCCGCGCGATGCCGGCCATATTTGCTGTAGATGTACTGCACGACGATCTCGCGCCGTTGATGCTCGAAATCGACGTCGATATCGGGCGGCTCTCCCCGCTCCTTGCTGATGAAGCGTTCGAACAGCATGTTGCCGCGCGCCGGGTCGACTTCCGTGATGCCCAGGCAATAGCAGACGGCCGAATTGGCGGCCGATCCGCGCCCTTGACACAAGATGTTTTGGCTGCGCGCATAACGCACGATGTCGTAGACCGTCAGGAAGTACGGCTCGTAACGCAATTCGGCGATCAATCCGAGCTCGTGCTCGATCTGCTGCTGGACGGCATGGGGAATGCCGGCGGGAAACCGCCGCAACGCACCCGCATAAGTCTCCTTACGCAAATAGGCGGTAGGCGTGAACCCCTCCGGCACGAGTTCGTCGGGATACTCGTAGCGCAGCTCGTCGAGCGAGAACGTGCATCGGGACAAGATGTTGATCGTTTCGCGCAGGGTCTCGTCAGGGTAGAGGTTGACGAGACGCAAACGCGAGCGCATATGCTGCTCGGCGTTGGGCGCGAGCGCGTAGCCGCACTCGTGAACGCTCTTGCCGACGCGAATGGCCGTCATCGTGTCTTGCAGCGGTTTGCGCGAGCGCACATGCATGACGACATGGCCCAGCGCGACGACCGGTACACCCTGACGATGCGCCGTATATTCGACCGCGCCGCGATGGATGTCGTCCATGGCCCGCTGATGAAGCACCAGCCCCGCCCACGCGCGCCCCGGAAACGTCCCGTCGAGCCATTCGAGCTGGGCGGCGAGCGCCTCCTCCTTGGCCGGGAAATCGGGCACGAGAATCGCCAGGCAATCGGGCATGCCGCGTAGATGCGCGTATTCCGTTTCGGGCCGCGAAAGGTCGTGCGGCGTCAACCGGTACTCCCCCTTCGGCGAACGTGTGCGCGCAAGCGTGATGAGCTCCGAAAGATTGCCGTACCCCTCCCGGTTTTGCGCGAGCAGGATGAGCCCGAACGACGGCGTGCCGTCCGCCTGGCGCAAGCGAAAATACGAACCGATGACGAGCGGCAGCCCAACCTCTTTCGCGGCGTCGTGCGCGCGTACGACGCCCGCCAGCGAACATTCGTCGGTGATCGCGAGGCCCGCATAGCCGAGCTGCGCCGCGCGCTCGACAAGCTCTTGCGCGTGCGACGCCCCTTCTAGGAACGTGAAGTTGGAAAAGCAAAACAGCTCGGCGTACGCCGGCAGCCCAGTCAGACCCGGAACCATCGCATGTCATCCGAACAAGCCGTGGAGGAACCAGCGCGGGCCTTCCTCGGCATCGCGGCTGCTGACCCGTTCGCGGTAAATCCAGTAGTAGCTTTTGTCGTCGGCCTCGGCGACGAAGTAGTCGCGCGTGACGAGTTCGCCGTCGAACCAGCCCGACTCGATCCGCTCGGCCGGGGAAACGACACGCAGCGGCGACCCGTAAAAAGGACGATGGCGCCGGGTCAGCAAGCGGACCGGCGTGGCCAGCATCCATGTTGGCCGCGGCAACCCTTCCGGCAACGCGCTCTTCATATCGGACGCGCTAAGCGGCGCCCAGCGATTGGCCACCTCGGGCCGATAATCGGCCGTGGGCGCGGGACGCAGCACGTTGTCTTCACCGAGCCGCGCCACCAGTAGCTCGAGCAAGCGCGCATGACTTTGCGCCGAGCCGCCGGGCTCGGGAAAAAGCTGCTCGGCCGGCGGCACGGCCGCTTCCACTTTCGACGCGTCGAGCCGCACCGCGATCATGGGCGCCGCCAGTTCGATGCGATGCAGCCGCTCCTTGAGCAGACGCAGCAGATGCGCTTCCTGCCAGGCGGGCTCGCCAAGCGCGATCTCGATGACCGTGGGCGCCACCGCCTGTCGCCCGCGCTCGTGTTCGAGCGACAACGTGACGCCCGTCACGGCCAATTGCTTGGCGCAAAGCCAACCGCACAACTGCACGATCAAGCGATGCGCGGCGTGCAAGGCGCCATCCGCATGCTCGATGCGGTCGGGTAATTCGGTGCGGGCGGAAAACGTGGGCGGAAGCAGCAGCCAATCGAAGAGCTCGGGCGCCGTGCCGAAGGCGCGATCGAGCGAATCGAGCACGCGCTCGCCGCAACGGCGCTGCAATCCGGCACGCGGCAAGCGCCGGATATCGGCGATCGTCGCGCATCCTAGACCGGCGAACCAGTCGGCGAACGGCCGAGCTTCCGGCACGGCGACCATCGGCAACGTGGACAGAATGCGCTCGAGCGAGGCGAGCCGCGTCACGCGACGATTGCCGTATCGGGCCAGCAGCCAGGCGCCCTGGCCAGTGGGCGCCACGCCGATGCGCGCCGTGAAACCGAGCGTGTCGAGCACCGCGCGCGCCTGCCGGCACACAGCCCTCACCCCGCCGAACAGCTTGAGACTCGCGCCGATTTCGACGATGACCGTCGCTTCCTCGGCGAGCGCGACATCGGGCGAGAACCGCATCAGCGCCACGCCGACTTCGTGCTGCGCCGCGGCCTCGCGCGACGCATCGCGCTCGATCATGAGCACATCTGCCGACAACGTGAGCACGCCGCCGCGCTTCATGCCGAGACGGATACCCGCCGCACGCGCCGGCGCATCCGCGATGACGACCTTGTCTTTCTCGAGCGCGACGCTGCCGGCCTCGGGATCAGGCAGCCACTTCGGCCGGAAGACTTCGAGCGGCAGTTTCGGTAAATGGACGGCGAGAAAGACGCGCATGGCGAGACAACAAAACAGGGGTAGGTTGAAGAGGAATCGACAAAGGCTCCGTGCGCGCGGGCCCTCGTCGCTTCACGATATCGACCATCAACCCTCCAGCCGATGGCCTCAGCGCCAACCGCAACAGCGCCGGCGACGCGTCTTGCGCCACCGTGAGCGGCCGCACCATGACGAACAGCGTTTCCCCCGACTGCGCCGCCAGATGCAGACGCCGCAGCGACGAGGACTGCGCGTGCGACGCCCAGAAAATCAGCGCCCCGCAACTGCCGGAGCGCAGGATCTGCTCGGCCGACCACAGCGCATCGGCCGTCTTGGGCGCCTTGACGTGCAGCAGCCGATCGAGCGACAGCCCGAGATAGCCGAAGCCCAACCCATTGGGCACCTGAGGCGGCTGCAGCAGAGCGATGGGCCGCTCGCCCAACGCGCTGAGCGCGGGCTGCAACAGGCGCATTTCTCCGATCCCCGCCTGCTGAACGAGCAAATCGACCAAGGCGCCGAGCGGCCAGCCGCCGCCGGGCAACTCGCCCGATAGCACCGGATACCCCGTTTCCACGACGCGAGCACGACCGCGCGCAAGCTGCGAGGCCCGCCATAGCGACGGATGGATGTCTTCGGCACGAATGGGAGCGATGGGAGCGGCAAGCATTGACGGCTCAAAACCCTGTATATCCATACAGCATCTTACACGCAATCGTCAGCCGATGAACTGGAACTTTTTATGCCTTTTATAGGAGCGCCCTGAGCGCCGTCGGGCCACGATATTTCGTAAATTAGCCCTACTCTCGTGCACCCACGCCCCCCCTCACTACGAAAGGCCAACCGGCACGGACTAAACGGCCTCAATAAAATCGTCAGCAGATACGGCCGGTGCCACCCGCAGGTTCGTAAGGGTGCAACCCTACTCCGCCGCCGTCTCGATCGCGCCTCTCGCAAACCGTTTCGGCGCCGTGAATGTGTTCCAGAAAACAACGCCGGTTCGCCGGCCGATAGATAAACAGGAATCCCCATGTCCTACATCGACGTGGTCGACGAACGCGAAGATCTGCAGCGCGCATGGGCCCCGGTTTCCCCACCGGCGCCGCCTCTGAAGCCGCGCACGCACTGCGAGATTCGCTATATCGACGAAATGGACGTACCCCCGCTCGCGCGCGCCGAGGAGACCGGCGACGCGACCTTCATCGCCGCCGAGCTCGCCGCCGCGCGCTCCGCCGACGAGCGCATCCGCATGATCCGCGGCATCTTGAACATCATCGGCTTCAGCGGTCTCGGCTATGCCGCGCTCAAGCTCGACGAGTACAAACAGCCCGAGTACGCCTATCTGCTGCGCGATTACTTGTCGACGGATCTGCTGCCGCGCTCGCTGGAAGGCGGCTATCTGCTGCGCGATCCGCACATGCGCCGCGCCTTCGAGTCGAGCCGGCCGCACGTGTGGGACATGCGTTCGCTCGTCAACGCCTCGCGCAAGACCGGCATCGATCCGCCGCTGCGGCGCTTTTTCGACGGCATGCTCGAAAGCGGGCTGGCGAGCGGGCTGGCGTTCAGTCTGCCGATCGCTCGCACGCCGCTGCGCGCGCTCATTCTCTTTGCCGGCCCGCCCGAGCATTGCGAATGGATCACCGACAGCGTCATCGCGCAAGCGCTCGGGCTCGGGCTCTCGCTGCATCAGCGCTGCGCGGCGCATGTCCAGGCGATCTGTCGTCAAGACTGCGCGGGCGGCCTGTCGCAATTGCAGCAGCGCATCTTGGGCGCCGTCGTCGTCGGCATGTCGGATAAGGCGATCGCCGCGCGGCTCAATACGACCGTGCACAACGTGGACTATCACCTGCGTCAGTTGCGCGAGAAGTTCGGCGCGCGCAACCGTAGTCAGCTCGCCTATCTCGCAGGAAAGATGCAAGCGGTTTGACGATGCGGAGCATGAAGCGCCGCCTTCGATCACGGAAGGCGCTTCGCTTCGTGCCGTCTCGCCGTCTCGCCGTCTCGCCGTCTCGCCGCCTCGCCGCGACGTCGTCACGACGTCGTCTCTTCCCCCTCGGCCCATCGCAACACCGTCGCCACGCGGCCGTAGAGCGACTGATCGATGTACTGGTACTCGCGCGCGCTTTCGTAAAGCGTGTCGGTCAGCGGGCCGTTCGCCACGGTCGGTATGAGAAATTCTCCGGCCCATTCGACGATGCGCCGCGCCGTTTCGCCTTCGCCGCGCGCGGCAACCCACGGCACCTTGCCTTTGCCCGCGTAGCAAAGCGCGACCGCCGCGTTCGACGAATGAAGCACGGCCGAGGCCATCTTCACGCGATCCTGCAGCGAATTGAAGACCATCTCGTGCGCCATGCTGCGGCGACGCGAGTTCAAATGCGGATCGCCCTCCATCTCGCGATATTCGCGCCGCACTTCGTCGATCGACATGCGGTTCCGCTTCATGAATTCGTATTGCTGGTACGCGTAGTCGAGCGCCGCGAATGCGACGAAGATGAGCGCGGCCCACCCGGCGAGCGTCAGCAACAACTTGCCCGTGACGGCCAGAATCGCGTCGGGACGCAAGTAGCCGGCCTGCAGCGGCGCGTCGAGCGAGCCGCGCAGCAGCACCCATAGCGTCACGCACAGAATGACCGTCTTCACGCCCGTCTTGAGCAGGTTGACGACGCTTTTCATCGAAAACAGCCGCTTCATCCCCGCAGCCGGGTTGAGCCGCTCGAAGCTCGGCGCGATGCGCGAGAAAGCGACGAGTCCCCCTGCTTGCGCGAGCGACACCGCCGCGCCCGCCACGCCGGCAAGCGCCACGATGCCGATGCCGAGCGTCATCCATCCGTGTATGGCAAGCGAGAGCACGGTCGAAATCGACGCTTGCGGATCGCGCGAGGACAACGCCGCGAAGATTTCGTCGAACAACGCATGCAGCGTATCGAGCACACGCGGCGCCTGTGAGCCGAGCGCGGCGAGCACGACGAGAAAAACCAGCGCCGAGCTGACCTCGGTGCTGAACACGATCTCGCCTTTCTTGCGCGCGTCGCGCAGGCGTTTCTCGGTAGGGGCTTGGTCTTTTTCGCTCATCGCGTCGTGCGCCGCTACAGCATCGATTTCAGCAAATCGAGCAGCGTATTGTCAGGACCCATGTAGGCGTGAAGCGTCGAATAGACGAACGGCAGGAACAGCGCCATCATCAGCACGGCCACCGCGCTTTTGACCGCTTGCGACATCAAGAACACGTTCAATTGCGGCATCGCGCGGCTCACGAGGCCGAACCCGAGTTCGACGAGCACGAGCACCATCACCACGGGGGCCGCCAGCTTCACGGTCCACATCATGATGCTCGTCGCGCCGCGCGCGATGAACGGCAGCAGCGCGGGGCCGAAATGCGGCGCGAACGAGGCGACCGGCCACAGCCGATACGAAGCGAACAGCGCCGAGAGCATCAAGTTCAACCCGCCGCTCGTCACGAACAGCGTGATCGCCAGCAGATTCAAGAACCCCGCGCACGGCCCGGCTTGATACTGTGCGATCGGATCGAAGAACGACTGATTGCTCGCGCCCGTTTGAAAATCGATGAGCGATCCGGCCGTCGCGATGGCCCACATCACCGCGCCGAACGCGTAGGCGAGCAAGATGCCGATCAGCGCCTCCTTCGCGACGAGGCCGACCCACATCAGCGGCGCGATATCGTGCAGCGTGCTGATATCGAGCGCCGGACCGATGAACAAGATGATGACGGCCATGAACCCGTTGCGCACGAGCCCCGTCAACACCGTCGAGCTGAACGCCGGCACGATCATCATGATCGGCATGACGCGCGGCAGCACGATGATGGCCGGCCGCGCAGCGTTGTAGGCGGCGTCGAAGACGTCGGTCGAGAGCACCGCTACGTCTCCCGCTCGCCGAACGGCGCGATCGCGATACGCAGCGCCGCCTCTTCGGCGCGCGCTTCGTCGGCCGCTTCGGCGCGCTGCGCCGCGGCGCGCGTCAAGCGCTCGGCCGTGCGCTCCGCCTGGTCGCGCTTGGCGTCGGCTTGCCGCAGCAGCTCGCGCAGCGCTTCGAGACGCTCGCTTTCCTCGCGCACACGCGCTTGCGCGGGCAGCGTGCGCTCGCGTGCCGCTTCGATCCGATCGTCGAAGAGCTTCCAGTCGATGCCGGCCCCGACGAGCTCTCGCGCCGAACGCGGCCCGGCCATCATCTGCGCGCCGAGCGAACGCCCCGCGTCCAGCTTGGCCGCGATCAACTGCATCACTTCGCCCTCGGCGCGCCGCAATGCGTCGCGCGCCGTCTCGAGCACGGCCTCCTGACGCCGCACCTGCGCGAGCACGACATCGCGCCGCAGCTCACGTACGCGCGTAAGCTTCGCGATGATTTTGTCCATACTCTCCCTCGAGGGCGACGAGCCTCGCCATCGTATCGTCGAAACGCTCCAGCACCGCCGGCGATTGGCACGCGAACTCGCGCAGCGCGCCGCGCGCGGCGATCGCGGCGTCGGCCAGCGCATCGCTGCCCGCGCGATATTCGCCGATCTGCACGAGCAATTCGATCTCCTGATATTTAGCGAGCAGCTCTCGCGCCCATGACGCGCGGCGCACGTGCGCGTCGTCGACGACGCGCGTCATCACACGCGAGGCGCTCGCGAGCACGTCGATCGCGGGATGATGCCCCGCCTGCGCGAGCTTGCGCGAAAGAATGATGTGCCCGTCCAAGATCGAGCGGACTTCCTCGGCGATCGGATCGCTCTCGTCGTCGCCTTCGACGAGCACGGTATAAAACGCCGTAATGGATCCGCGCGCACCTTGTCCCGCCCGTTCGAGCAATTGCGGCAGCACCGAGAACGTCGACGGCGGAAAGCTGCGCCGCGTGGGCGGCTCGCCCGACGCCAAGCCGACCTCGCGCTGCGCACGTGCGAAACGCGTCAGCGAATCGACGAGCAACAAGACACGCAGTCCCTTGTCGCGAAAGTATTCGGCCACCGCCGTCGCCACATAGGCGGATTTCACGCGCTCCATCGCGGGACGATCGGAGGTCGACACGACGAGCACCGTGCGCGCGAGCGCTTCGGGCGACAAGTTGTGTTCGATGAACTCGCGCACTTCTCGTCCGCGCTCGCCGATCAGCCCCACGACTGCGACGTCGCAACCCGCGCCGCGCGCGATCATGCCGAGCAGCGTGCTCTTGCCGACGCCGGCCGGCGCAAAGATGCCCACGCGCTGACCGATGCCGGTCGTGAGAAATGCATCGATGGCGCGCACGCCCGTCGGCAGCGGCTCGTCGATGAGCGTGCGCTCGAGCGCACCCACCGGCTCGGCGAATGCGCTCACGCGCGTGCCGCCCTTGATGGGGCCGAGGTTGTCCAGCGGCTCGCCAAGACCATTCAGCACGCGCCCGAGCAGGGCGTCGCCCACTTCGAACGCATGCGCATGGCCGGTGGGCAAGACCTCCGTCGCGCTCGACAAGCCAGCCAGGCTGCCGAGCGGCGTGAGCACGGCCGTCTGCCGAGAGAACCCCACGACCTCCGCGAACATCGGCGCGAGCCCCGGCGTGTGCAGCTCGCATACTTCGCCTAGCTTCGCGTGAATACCCGATGCGTGGATCAGAAGCCCGGCCGTTTGCGTGACGCGACCGCGCATGCGCAGCGGATTGACCCCCTCCAACGCCTTGGCGAATCCGTCGTCGTCCGCATCGCCGTGAAGTTGCGCGAACAAGGCGTCGCGCCAGTCGATGTCCGATCCGCTCATGCGCCCCTCCGCGCTTCCATGGCCGTCCGTATTGCATCGATTTGCGTCGAAAGCCGTGCATCGATGCTGCCGGCCGGCGTTTCGACGACGCAATCGTCGTTGCCTAGCGATGCGTCGGCCACGACGCGAATCGCTTGCGCGCGCAGCGCCGCTGCATCGGCATGGGCATGGGACTCGTTCTCCATGGCCTGCCGGCGGTTGGCGACGGCCTGCTTCATCACGTCGACGGAATCCGGCGCGACGCGCACGACGAGAAACGCTTCGTCGCGCACGAATGCGTCGATGCGTTTGAGCGCCAGCTCGAAGATACGCTCGCGTTCGAACTCGCCCACGAGTTCTCGCAGCCCGCGCACGACCATGTCGGCCATCTTGCGCCGCGACAGCGCCAGCGCATGGGCGGTGTCGAGCGCCGCGGCGTACGCGCGCGCGGCGCCCTCCCGCTCGCCGCGCTCGAATCCTTCCGCGTACCCTTGGCGCAGCATCTCCTCTTTGCGGCGCTCGGCATCGGCGACGATGCGCTCCGCTTCTTTCTTGGCCGTCGTAACGATCGAATTTGCGTCGAGCAGCGCCGAGTATTCGTGCTCCTTCAGCACGCGGCGCTCGGACAGCATCTGCAAATTCTCGCCGGTGATCAGAAAAGCCAGTCCCATGCTCGCAACCTCTCGGGAATAAGGCAGAGAAACAGCAGCTCGGCCACTTCGGCGCGTTGCGCATCATTGAGCCGATAAGCGGGCTGCACGTCCGCGATGCGCGGCAGCTTCAGCCGCGTTCGGGCAAAGACCGGCATCCCGGCGGGCGCAATGAAATCGAGCAGCAGCCGTGCGCCGCGCGCGCCGATCTTTTGCACGACAAGCTTCGGGTAGCGGCGCATCGGCTCGAGCGTTTCGCTCACAGCGTCGAACGGCGGCGTCTCCTTGCGCACGAACGACAGGGTCTGCGGACCGAAACCGAGCTGCAGCGCTTTTTCGACGCCGCGCGTCACTTCGTCGCTCGAAAGCCACGATTTGTGCAGGCACAGTCCGCACAACTGAGCGAGATGCTCGAAGGCGTCGCGAGGCAGCAAGGCCAGACGCTTGTCGCGTTCGGCGAAATCGTAGTCGGCCGGCAGCGCCCCCGCCGCGTCCTCGCGCAATCCGACCTTGTCGAACAGCGCGCGTGCAAGCACACGCTTGCCGCGCTCGCCGAAGCGCGAGAGCTCGTTCCATGGCGCGGGCCAAATCCCCAACGGCCAGCTCGGATCGACGTATTGGTCGGGCCGTAGATTGAACTCGGCCACGAGCCGAGCGAAACGCCCGCGATTCGCGGGGGCCCGCCACAGCTCGTGCGCGCCCTCGTGCGCATCGAAGCCTTCGTTCTCGTCAGCCGGCATGCGTGTGCTCTTGCGTCATGCCGCCGGCCGAACCGCGGCCCATGAGCTTGAATTGCCCGCGCCGCAAGAAGAACACCGCCAGAGCGACGATGGTCGACAGCACGAGCATCAGCGCGATCAACGACAGGGCCCCGCCGAACGGTCCCACTTGAATACCCTGCGGACGATCGTTTTCCTTGGGCGGCGCGGCCTGCAAGAACAGCGAGACGTTGTCGTACGAGAGCCCTTCGATACTGTGCGCGACGAGATCCTTGACCATCGGCGCCATCATTTTCAAATCGATGCCCGGACGGTATTTGATGTAGACCGAGGCCGAGGACGGCTTGATCTTGTCCGACAGCGGATCGTTCTCGGGAATCACGACGTGCACGTGCGCGACGATCACGCCGTTCACGTCGAGCAGCGTCCGCTCGAGCTCCTGCTCCGCACCATAGATATAGCGGATGCGCTCCTCGGCCGGCGTGGAGACGAGCCCTTGCTTGCGGAAGATCTCGCCGAGGTTTTGCGTCGGCTGACGCGGCAAACCGACGGCCTTCAACGCGTTCAACGCGGCCGGCACGGACGACCCTTCGACGAGCAGTTGCCAACCGTGATCGGGCACCTCCGACTTCGAGGCGCTGATGCCGGCGTTCGCCAGCGCGGCGATCATTTCGTTGGCCGACGCTTCCGTCAGGTCCATGTAGAGTTCCTGCTGACAGCCAGCCAGCAGCAGGGCGCACGCGAGCACAACGCATGCGCGCAGCAGCGTTTTCATAGGCAGTTCCCGTTGCGCACCGCATGGCGACAAGCACAAGCGTTGCGCGTTTCACCCGCTATTCGGCGTTGTTCTTCAGCAGCGAATGCGTCACTCCATTGGAGGCGTCGGCCATGGTCATGCTGAACTGATACTGCTGCATGGTCACCGTGGTCGTCAGTGTGAAATCGGTTAGGCGCACCATCGACATCATCGGATCGCTCGGATCGAGCAGCGAACCCGGATGCTCCATCTGCTGCACCGCGGCCTGATAGCGCGTATCGAGCGCGGCCGTTTCCGATCGCACGTGCGCGACGAGTGCATCGAGGCTGCGCGTTTCGTGCGCGCGATGCATGTGAATCGTGCCGGCCGGCGCGGGTTCGGCCGATGCAACGCCCATCTGCTGATCGAACTCCTTCGCGTGTGCGCTCTCCGCCTCCTTGTTGGGCGCGGCGGGCATCGCCTCGTTCGCGGCCTGCGTCGCGCTCACGCCCTTCGATCCTTTCACGTCCGACAGCTCTACGCTCGGAACGGCTGGAACGGTCATGTGAACCTCACTGATGATCGAAAAAAGTCTGTCGCGCCGGCCGGGCGCCGCTCGCGCAGCGCCCGGACACCGCGTACTGCCCGGCGGTTACGGCATTACGACGTGCGCACGCCGCGTTGCATCGTCTGGCACGCCGTGTCGACGGCGCTGCTTTCGCCTTGACGTGCGGACATCACGGTCTTGCACTCGTCTTGCACGTTGCTGTTTTGCATCGACCACAGTTGGAAGTTCATTTCCATCTTCTGCATGTCGAGCATCTCTTTCTGCATGTCGCCAGCATTGATGCTGGTGGAACCTGAAACTGCCATCGCAGCTCTCCTTAACGGTGAAGTTATGTCATTGCCCCCCGGTTACCCGAGAGCCTGACGAAACGCGTTGCCGCGCTTGCTTGCTCAAACGAAGCGCTTCGCGCCTCGCATGAACCCTGCCATGCCGCGCGGCGCCCGTCCGGCGTCGCGCGGCAAACGCTAACCCGGCGGCGGCGTGACGTACTCGCGCACCGCCGCCGAGCCGACATCCATGAAGAACCGGTCCGCGCCGCGAGCGAAAATCACGCGGTTCGAGCTGATCTGCCGCACCTCCAACCCGCCGGGCAGGCGCGACCCTTCGAAATAGCGCGCGCCGTCGGAGGTTTCGACGAACCGCGTGCCCAGGCCGTCGTCGTACACGCCGACGATGTCCGGCACGTCTCCCGCGGTGGGCGGCGCGCTCTTCTTCGTCGCCGCCGACGGCGCACCGGCATACGCCACGTGATCGACGACTTGCAGCGCGGGCCGCGCGTCTTTCGCGTAATTGGCCACGCGCTGCTGCAGCGAGCGGCTGCCCGAGCCGCCCACGAGCAGCGTGCCGTGGCCGCCGTATGTCACTGTCAGCGGCGTATCGCTGAAATAGAGCCGCGCCGAGCCGAGCAATTCGTCGATCACGTAGACATCGCCCAACGTCGTCTGCGGAAACGTCTGCACGATCCGTTGCAGACGATCGCGATCGGACAGGGTGTTGACGTAGCCGCTCACGATGAAACCCGTGCTCGTCGGTTTGACGTTCAATTCCGGATAGTCGTGCAGCGCCGCTCCGACTTGCTGCATGCGCTCGGTCGCGCTCGCGTGAATCCAAAACGGATCGGTCGCGCCGATCGCGAAATACGCGCCGCCCGCCAGGACGAGCACGCCCCAGAGCACGCCGAGGCCGACGACGAAGCGCCGGCTCGCCATCCATGCCGCCCACGGCGCCGCCGCCCAGCGGGCCAGCCTGCTGGCGCTCGGTTGCGGCTGCGATGCGCCTGTCGATGCGCGCGGTTCGGCCGACGGCACGATGCCGAGCTTGAGCGCGCCGATCTCGACGACATCGCCATGCCGCAACGCGCGGCGCGTCGTGTCGAGCGCGACGCCGTTCAGCGTGACGTCACCTTCGCCGACGTTCTGCACCGACACCGCGATCTGGCCCACCGACAACCGCAGTTGCCGTGGCGCAATCTCTCGATCCGGCACGATCACGTCACACTGCGCGGCCGACCCCACCCAGTTCTCGCCGAGCTTGAGCGCCAGCGTGCGACCGTAGAGCGGTCCGCTCAAGAACGAAAGACTCCACGGCGCCTTCGCCGAAGATGCCGTCGTATGCTTGAGTGCGGACGTCGCTTCGTCGCTCATTCAATGCTCCCACGGGCCCGCCGGCGAAGCCGAGGACACGACTTGCGTGGCCGCGCCCGCTGGCGGCTTCGGCTTGTCCGCGACGGGCGCGCGATCTTGAGCCGGCGCGTTCGCGGGCGCTTTACCCGGCAGGGCCGAGATGCTGCCCTGCTGCGAGCCGCCCGCCGGCGCCGTGCCCGCCGGCGCCGCGCCCGAAGGCGCCGGCATCGGGTGCACAGACGCCGGCGGCGTACCCGGCACGGCACTTGGCGGAACGACGAGCGGCGCGCTCGGTCCGCCCGGCATCGGTGCGCCGGAATTGAGCGGCTGCCCGGGCAGCGGCGGCGCGTCGCCCAGCGGCGCACCGCCTGGTTCGAACGCGCTGGCGGTCTGCACGACGCGCGGCGTCAGCAGATAGAACCGGTCCGTGCGCGAGCCGTCCTTCTTCGTGTACTTGAACAAGTTGCCGATCCAGGGGATGTCGGAAATCCACGGGATGCCGGTCTTACTCGTCGTCAGCGCATCGTTGTTGAAGCCGGCGATCAACAGACTCTTGCCCTCGTCCACCATCGCCTTCGTGACGATGTTGCGCTCGATGACGGCCGGTACCTGCGACACCACCAACGTATTGCTGAGCTGGCCGTCGTCGATATCGATCGACATCATCACGCTGGGCTTGCCGGCGTCGTCGACGATGCGCGGCGTGACCTTCACGCTCGTGCCCGTCGTGATGCCGTAGAGCGACGAGTCCTGATAGCCGGCCACCTGAACGTAGAACTCGGTCAGGTTTTCGAGGATCGCTTCGTTGTTGTCGAGCGTGAGAATCAGCGGCTTGGACAGCGTTTGCGCACGCCCGGTCTGCTGCAGCAGGTTGATGCGCGAGAGCAGATAGTTGCGCATCGCACCGCCGATCGAGGCGGTCAGCGCCAAGCCGATCGGCGTCGTCGCGCCGGTTTGACCGGCCTCGGAGTTGCCCGCATCGAACGTGAGCGGCGGGTTGGCTCCGTTGCCGAATTGGAAATCGCCGTTCGGCGTATGCAGCCGCCAATCGACGCCGAACGAATCGAGCGCGCTCTCGTCGATGTCGATGATCGTCAGCCCCACCTCGATCAGGCGCGGACGGGCATCGAGCGCCGAAATCAGCTGCGAATACTGCGGCATGTGTTCCGGCACGTCGCGCACGATCACCGAATTCGTGCCCGCGTCCGCCACGATCTGCGGCAGCGAGATGGCTTGCCCGCCGCCCATCAGCGAATCGAGCCCGCCGCCCGCGCCGCCGGCGGCCGGTGCGTCGCCGCCGTTCGCCGCGCCGGCATTGAGCCTCGGCACGTTGATCGTATCGCCCGAGGACAGCTTCACTTGCCGCGTGGCTCCGCCGAGCCGCGCGCCGTAGCCCGGCGAGCCGCGGTTGTCTTCGTTCTTGCCGAACAGACGCCCCAGCGTGGAGGCGACGCCCGGAATCATGACTTCCTTGCCGGCGCGATTGACTTGGAAGTCCGTCGCATAGGCATAACGCAGCGGGAACGCGCGAATCTCGGCGCGATCGAGCCCGCGGCTCGGATCGGTGATCGTCGAAATCGCCTGATGCACGAGTTCGACGTAGCGCTGCGGGCCGGACACGTAGATCGTGTTTTCCCGATCGCTGATGATGAGCGGAAAGCGCTTGTCGGGAATCTGCATCGCCTCGAGCGTGCGCGACAATTCGCCGGCGCTGCCCTTCGGAATCGGGTAGACCTGCGTCTGCCCGTCCTCGGCGCGATCGATGTAAAGCAGCGACCCGTCGAAGTAATACGTGAGCCCGTAGGTCGCGCACACACTGCGCAGCGTGGCGAGCGGCGAGCCGGAGAAATGACCGCTGATCGTACCGTCGACTTTCGGATCGATCACGGCGGTAATACCCTGCGCGGACGCGAGCTCGCGAATGAAGTCGGAGACCTTCTTACCATCGGCAACGATCGTATAGGGACGATCGCGCCACTGCAGCTCGGCCGCATGCGCGAGGCGCGGCCCGCTAAGCAGGCCGCCCAGCGAGAGCGAAAGCGCCAGCGCGCCGAGCGCAAGCTGAGAAACGTACGACGCGCCGCGGCGCCGCGCGGCAAAGTCGCGACAGGCGCGACGAGAGAGCGAAGGCTTCCGGATGCTCAAAACAACCTCGCGAAGGACTGCTGGCCGAACAACAAAACCGAGCGGCCGATCCAGCCGCCCGTCACGATGATCGCCACCATCACCGCGATCATGCGCGCGGCGAGGCCGATCGTTTGGTCTTGCAATTGCGTCACGGCTTGCGCCAGCGCGACGAAAAGCGCCGTGCCCGCCGCGACGAGCACGATCGGCAGCGACAGCATCAGCACCAGCAGCAACGCCTGCCGCGTAATGTCCAATATCGTGTCCGTAGTCATTGAATGAGCCTTTGCTTCGGGATGGAGCGAATCTTCACTAAGCGATCGCCGGGTTCGTCACCCAGCCGATCGTGCGCAGCTCGACGTCCTCTTCGAGCTCTTGATACGAGAGCACCGGCAGGTCCGGCAGCGCGCCGGCCAGCGTCGTACGCACATAGCGCCGCGCGTTGAGCGAGACGACGACGGCCGTGCGCACCGACGTCGCGCGCTTCTTCGGCATGCTCGCGCCCGCCGAGGTTTGATGGCCGTCGAAGACCTTGCGAACCTGCTCGCAGACGTCGTCCTTGACCTCGCGCGCCAGGCCGAGAATGTTGCCCTGCTTGGTGCGCAGCACAGCTTGCTCGAAGCGCTCCTGCAGCGCGGGCTCGAACAGGATCACGTCGAGTTTGCGGGCGTTGCCCACATGACGATCGGTGATCATGCGGCGCAGATCGACGCGCACGAGTTCGACGAGCGCGATCGTGTCTTCCGGCTCCTTCGGCGCCCAAGTGATCATGCTTTCGAAGATGATCCGCAGGTTGCGAATGGGAATGTCTTCCATCAAGAGCCGCCGCAGCACCTCGGTGATGCGCTGAAGCGGAACGAGGCGCATCAGCTCCGCCACGAGTTCGGCGTAGTCGCGACGCACTAGCCGAATCAGATGCTGCGCTTCCTGAATCCCGATCAGCGCGGCCCCATGCTTGCGCACTTCGCTCTCCACATGGCGCGCGAGGACATCCTCGGGACGCAAGCCGACGGCGCGCACCGCCTTCGTTTCGAGGCCCCAGCCGTTCTTGACGGTGACGCTCGCCGCTTCCTTGTTCTCCGGCTCGGCGGCCCGCGCATCGAGCGGCAGCCAGACTGGCTGGAAGAACGGGCCGAACGGCTCGCCGGGCATACGCTCGACGCCTTCCTCGAGCGGCGTGACGCCGTCCCACAGCAGGCGATCGGGCCGCAACTGCCCTTCCGACGCGAGCACGTCCTGAACGAACACCTGGTAGCTGCCTTCGGGCAAGGTCGAATCGAAGGCGATGTGCACGCGCGGGAAGATCGGACCTACATCGGCATCGACATTCGATTTCGCGGCGCTCAACGCCTCCTGCAGTCGCACGAGATTCAGATGCGGCGAAAGCACGCGCGATAGCGTTACGGCCACGGGCGAGGTCACGCCCGACGTATGCGGGCCGACTTCCGTCTCGCGTTCGCCCGAAATGGGCTCGGCCAGCGTAATGAGCTTGAGCGGCGGCATCGTCTTGCGCCGCCGCAGCAGCAGCGCGCCGCCGCCGCCCGTCACGAGCGCGAGCAGCGCGAACGACCACGCCGGAAAACCGGGCACGAACGCGAAGGCGAGCAACACGACCGAGGCAATCAGCAACGCGCGCGGGTGCGCCGTGACTTGTTTGCCGATCTGTTCGCCGAGCTGGCTGTCGTTCGCGTCGCGCGTGGCCACGCGCGTGGTGACCACCCCCGCCGCGATCGACACGAGCAGCGACGGGATCTGCGCGGACATGCCATCGCCCACCGTCAGAATCGCGTAGCGATGCAGCGCGTCGGATACGCTCATGTCTTTCATGATCGTGCCGACAGCGATACCGGCCAAGATATTCACGAACGCGATGACCGTGCCGGCGATCGCATCGCCCTTGACGAATTTCATCGCGCCGTCCATGGCGCCGTGCAGCTGAGATTCCTGTTCGAGCCGCTCGCGCCGATGCTTCGCCTCCTCGGAGCTGATGATGCCGGCGCGCAGGTCGGCGTCGATGCTCATCTGCTTGCCGGGCATCGCATCGAGCGAAAACCGCGCGCCGACTTCGGCGACGCGCTCGGAGCCTTTGGCGATGACGATGAACTGCACGATCGCGATGACGAGAAACACCACGCCGCCGACAACGAAGTTGTTGCCCACGACGAGCCGCCCGAACGCGTCGATGATGTGCCCCGCGTTCGCGTTGAGCAAAATGAGCTTGCACGAGGCGATGTTCAGCGACAGACGCAGCAGCGTCGTGAACAGCAGCATGGCGGGGAACGACGAAAAGCTCAGCGCCGACGGCAGATAGGTGGAAACCGTGAGCAGCACGATGCTGATCGCGAGGTTCAGCGAGATGAGGCCGTCCATGACCGCGGTGGGCAAGGGCAGCACGAACAGCGAGACGACGATCGCCATGAAGCCGGCCAACGCAAGATCGTAGGGCGCGACCGGTCGGCGTGCGTCGTCGGCGCCGCTTCTGCCGCCCGGCCACCAGCCCTTCATCTGCTTTCTCAGCGCCGCCACAGACATGCAAGCCCTCGTCGAATAACACCATGCGTAAACGGGATTGTCGCGACGGAAAGTGTAAGAGCGAGGGGATAGGCGCCTCAATCGTGAGATTCGTAGTAATTCGCGAATCGGGCGCGACACAACGCCGAAACACTACTGAACAGTGCAGTTCCTCGGGCCATGGGCCCGCGGCTATAGTCGAAAACCATGAAACGGCGCACGAATACGCGTAGCGCCGCTCACGAGATGGAGGACTGCATGACGAACCCCGAGGCGCGCAAGCGCCTGCCGAAAGGAAGCAACGAGCGACATCCGCGCCACGCGATCGACTTCATCGAAGTGGCCGACTGTCAGCTCGTGGTGAGCAAGAGCGTCGGGCGATCCGGCGAATCGAACGGCAGCGACCGCGTCTCCGAAATCGCGACCGACCTCGCCGCCGCGCACTCCGCGCACGAACGCAAGCAACTGCTGCGGATCGCGCTGCGCACGATCGGATTCGATTGGTTTTGCTACTGCCGCCTGACCAGGCTCGGCGAGATGGTCAATCGCGCACGCTATTTCGATCTATGTTCGCCGCCCGGCTGGGCGCAGCGCTACGTGGATCAGCGCTACTTCGATGTCGATCCGCGCATGGCTTTTGCTTGCCGTCACGACTGGCCGCTCGTCTGGGATCACGACAGCCTAGCTGCGGACCGTGCGATCACAGCCGAATCAAACGAGCGTATGCGTCGCTTTCTGGAAGACGCGGATAGTTGCGGCACGCGCAGCGGCATTGCGTTTGGGCTCGTCGATCCGGGCAGCCTCGAGCATAGCGTCATGATCTTCAGTTCCGTGAACCCCACGAGCGAGTGGATCAACGACCGCGTGGTGGGTCAAGCCTACGCGCTCGGTCTCGGCGTCCATGCGTTCTTGGCCGAGCAGATGGCTTCGATGGCGCAAACGCCGATGCTCTCCGATCTACAGCGACGCATTCTGAACTTCACCGCGAGCGGCCTCAGCGATCGGGAAATCGCCGAACAATTGAACATGTCGCGTAGCAACGTCGACTACCACATGCGACAGATCCGCAAGAAGTACGGCGTGCTCAACCGCGTGCAGCTCGCGTATCTCGCGGGCCGGCTGTACGTCGTCTGACAGTCATGTCCGCCACTCTGGCGAGCGCGCCGCGCGAGGCGCATGCGCCCTCGCCCGCGTCGCAACCGGGCCAGCCGCTCGGCAACGCGCCGGCGCTGCCGCGCGTCAGCCCGCTCGCGGCGCACGCGCTCAATCGCGCCTACGCGTGGCCAACGCCGTTCTCGCTCGCCCTCGCGCGCGGCGCCTACGAATTGCGCTGGGACGCCGACGCCGAACTCGGCGCGCCCGGTCACGTCTATACGTTTCGCTTCGGCCCGGCCGAGGGCCGCTTCATGCTCGACCCTATCGGCGAACAGGAATTGATCGGCGATGCGGCCAGCGACACCGTGCCCGGGGAAATCCGCTGCGCGCTGATCGCGGACGCCCTCTCGCCGCTCATCGACGCGCTGGAAGCCAAAACGCGCCAGCGGATCGAACTCGGCGTCGTGCCGGGCGACACCCCCGCGCACAGGGATAACCTCACGCGCGAGCGCGACGCCCTGCGCTTTTGCGTGACGAAGCCCGGCAGCGAATGGCGCTGCCACGGCGCGCTGCGCTTCACCGACGAGCGATACCTCGGTCTCGCCTGCCCCGCGGAGCCGCCGCCCGCCAAGCTCGAGGCGACCGACTTCGACACGCTGCCCATCGTGCTGCGCTTCGTCGTCGGCTCGACCTTGCTAAACATCGCGGAGCTTCGCTCGATCGCGCCCGGAGACATCATCGGGATCGAACGCTGGCAGTCTTTCGGATCGGCATTGCGCTGCGTGGCGACGACGAGCGACGGGCACGTGGTCGTATCCGCCAAGGCCGTCGGAACGCGCATTGTCATCGACCAAATCGAGGAGATTTCCGTGACCTCACCCACGCGGCCCGACGCGCCGCCGTTCAGCGCATCGAGCGGGCCGGGCACGCCGGGCGCACGCGATGCGGCGGCCGGCAACGCGGCGCCCAGCGAGCCGAAACTCGCGCATCTCGACGCGCTCGAAGTCAGAGTCACGTTCGAACTAGACGAACGCTCGATGCCGCTCGCCGAATTGAAAGCGCTCAAAAGCGGCTACGTGATCGAACTCGATCAGCCGCTCAATCAAAGCACCGTGCTCATCCGCGCCAACGGCGCGCTCGTCGGCCAAGGCCACTTAATCGCCGTCGGCAACAAGCTCGGCGTACGCGTATCGCGGTTCTCGGAGAACGGCAATGAGTAGCATGCCGAGTCCGGTCACGATGATCTTCTTGATCGTCGCGCTCGGCACGATTCCTTTCGCCGCGCTGATGGTCACGAGTTACACGAAGCTGGTCGTCGTCCTCGGTCTATTGCGCACCGCGCTCGGCGTACAGCAAGTGCCGCCGAACATCGTCCTGAACGGCATCGCGCTCATCTTGACGATCTACATCATGGCGCCCGTCGGCGGCAGCATCGTCGACAAGATGCAGGAAGACCACATTTCGATCGGCGGCTCGCTGAGCGTCGACGACGTCTTATCGATCGGGCAGGCGATCTCGCCACCGCTCAAGAAGTTTCTAGAGCAGCACACGGTGCCGGGCGAGCGTAACTTTTTCATGCGTTCCGCCACGGCGATCTGGCCGGCGGAGCGCGTGCAAACGCTCAAGTCCGACGACTTGATGGTCCTCGTACCGAGCTTCATGCTGTCGGAGCTGACACGGGCGTTTCAAATCGGTTTCGTCATCTATGTGGTATTCGTCGTCACCGATCTCATCGTCGCCAACGTCCTGCTCGCGCTCGGGATGCAGATGATCTCGCCCACGACGATTTCGATCCCGTTCAAGCTCTTGCTGTTCGTCATGCTCGACGGTTGGTCGCTGCTCGTGCACGGCCTCGTGCTCTCGTATCGTTGACCGGAGGCCACGCCATGCGTCGCGCGCTCGCTGCCCTCTTCGTCGCATTGCTTCTGGGCGGGGGCGCCGGCGCCGCGCGCGCGGGCGATTTTCTGGCGCTCGCGACGCAATGCGCGCCTAAGGTCGAAGCGCATACGCTCGCCGCGCTCGTCAGTGTCGAGTCGGGTTACAACCCGTACGCGATCGGCGTGGTCGGCGCGCACCTCGTGCGACAGCCCACTTCGCTCGACGAAGCGCTCGCCACCGTGGCGAACCTGACGCGGCTCGGCTACAACTTCAGCCTTGGGCTTGGCCAAGTCAACCGCTACAACCTCGCACGCTTTGGCGAAACGACGACATCCATCTTCGATGCGTGCACCAACTTGCGGGTCGCCGCATCGATTCTCGCCGAGTGCTTCGCGCGCGCGACACGCCTCGAAGCCGACGAGCAATATGCGCTGCGTAAAGCGCTCTCGTGCTACTACAGCGGTAATTTCTCGACGGGGTTCACAGCCGGCTACGTCGAGCGCGTCGTTGCGCACGCAACGGAAGACGGACACCATGAGGTCGAGCCGATTCCGCTCGCACCCGGCGGCGCCGCGCCAAGCCCTTCTCGCACCCCGAGCGCACCGCCCTCGGCGACGTACCGCAACGCCGCGGCTGGCGCTCGGCCCACTGCCGCCCCTACCGCTAGGGGGCACGCAATCGCCGCCGCCAAGCCGGGCGCGCATCCGTCGCGCTGCGCGCCCGGCATCGTCGTCATCTCCGATTGCATGAGCGACGGCTTGCCGCATAGCGGCGCCGTCAAGATACTGCGCTAGCGCGCCTCTTATTCGAGCGCGAGCCCTCCGACGAGAAACGCGAGATGCGTGCGATTGGCCGCACCGTAACGGCGCCGCAGCAATCTCAAGTGATAGTCGACGTTATGCGGCGTCGTCTGCAAGCGTGCGGCGATTTGCTTATCCGATAGCCCGCCGACCACGCACGCCAGAATGCGCACCTGCATGTCCGACAACGTGGCTTGCGCCTCGGTCTCGCGCGCGGCCTCGCCTTCCGCTGCGATTGCATGCCTCGGATCGGAAGCGAATCGATGCAACGACAGGCCGAATGTCAGCGCCTGTACGAGCACGTTCTCGACGATCCAGTCGGCGTTGCTCCGGCTCGCCGCGAGGCTGACAAGCGCGCGCACGTTGCCCCGCACGGTCGGGATGCCGAACATGACGCCGCTTCCGATTCCCTCGCGCTCCAGCGCCGGAAACAAGCCACGCATCGCCTCGGGTGCGCCGTCGCGACGCCACGCGCGCAGCAGCCATTCCATGTCCCATACGAGCGGAACGTTCGATGTGCGCACGGCGCCAAGACGCGGATCGTGCGCCCAATAGCCGGCTTCGAAATAACTGCCGCCGAAGTGATGCGGCGTCGTATCGTCGAGCGCCCACGCTTGCGCATGCACGCATCCTTTTCCGCGCGCGCCCACGGTCGCGTAGGCCAGCGAATGAAAGCCCATGACGTGCATCAACGCGCTCAGCATGCGCGTGCGCTCGCCCGGGTCCTCGATCGACATCAGTTGCGCCGCGACGTTCATATCGGCGCCCCATGCGCTCGCGAGCCGCGAGCCGGCGCGTGCCGGGCCGAGCCGCGCCGCTTCCGCCGCGGCCTCGCGCACGCACACGCGTAGCGCATCCGACTTCTTGTTCGCACCGCCGCGCGAGCGCGCCGCGGCACGAGTCTGTCTCTCCTGTACGAGCGGACGCTCGCTGCTCCTGCTTATCGTTCTGGTAGTCATTTTCCGGGCCGATGATACTTTCGAAACCGCGCAGATCGACCGCCTAGGGTGGCCCTCCGGCGCGGTCGAGCGAATGTAATGGCCTTCAAAATACGCCGATATTCCAATTCGTCTCGCCGGTATAGCAAAGAGACATAAATCGATGCCGTCGCTACGATCGAACGTAGGAGCGACGTTTACGCAAACGTGCTTCGCGATCGATCAGTCGGGTCAGACGTGAATCGAACGACCGTCATGAAAGAACGACTCTATGCTCGCCGATCATCGCACCGAGCGCCTCGCGCAATTCGCCTGCCGCCGACACCACACTTCGCATCAGTGATTCGGCGAACGGGCCGCCAAGCGTCTTGCTCGTGCCGAGCAGCTTCACCTCGAATTCGAGTTCGGGCGAAAGCAGATACGCGTGCAGTTCGCCGGGCCCGCCCGCCACGGCCGTAAACGTGTCGAGCAAGGCATAGCCGACGCCTTGCGTGACGAGCGCGCGTGCGATCGCATAGGTCTGCACGACGATGTTGGCGTGCAGCCCCAAGGTCGCATGTTCGAGCCGCTGACCAATTATCGAGCCGAGCGGCGTGCCGTCATCCAAGCGAATGAAGGGACGCTCGGCGAGATAGCCAAGCTCGCTCAGCGGTGCGTTCTGGCGCAGCAGACGAGGCCAGGACGTGGGCGTGGCCAAGACCATCTGCCCGGTGGCAAGCAGATGCGCCTCGATGCCAGGCACGGCCGGCGGCGACAAGCAAATCCCGAGATCGACCGTGCCCGCACGCAGCGCGGCGACGACTTCGTTCGTGTGCAGCGTGGCCAATTCGAACGACGCGTCGGGATGGGTCTCGAGCATGCCCTCGATCGCGCGCGGCAGCACGCTGTTCGCGAGGCTGGGCGTCACCGCCAAACGAAGCGGCGCACCGCCTTGACGCCGCACCGATGCCGACGAATAGCGCAGTTTTTCGATCGCCGCGAACACTTGCTCGACGTCCGGGTAGATCGCCAGCAGTTCGTTGGTCGGCACGAGCCTGCCTCGCATGCGCTCGAAAAACTTGAATCCGGCTTGCTGCTCCGCATGCTGCAACGTGCGCGATACGACGGGCTGGGACACATGCAGCAGGTCGCCGGCGCCGCTGATCGAGCCGGTAACCATGATCGCTCGCAACACTTCGATATGGCGGAGCCGCATGTGAGGAAACGTCGTCTGGCGAGACACTGGAAGGTGCATCTTACCTGTCCCGCAGCGCATCAGGCGCAGCTTTTACCGGAGACGTTTGATTTCGGCGACAGCCATGTGGGGACATTCCTCATTCTCGTAGTCTCCCCGCATTGGACCACGCAAAACCCTAGGTCGACTACTGGTTCGAAGTTCTCACGGAGCGCTCTCCCGCTGGGATACTGTTGCCTCTCACGGCGTGCGGGGGTGCGCCAATCGCGGAGCAAGAAAGATGAATCAGTACGGCACGAACGATGCAGATACCGACGCTTCGAACTTCCTCGTTTTCGGCGACGCCGATCTCGACAGCATCGCCGATCTTCCCCTCGACTACGATGCGCCGGACGGTCAGCGCCTGGCCGGCATCGCTCACGATCTAGCGAAAGTCGACACCGCGCAGGCGCGCCAGGCGCTTTTACGTCCCGCCCTGCGCGCCGCCGGCTTCGAATCGCTGTGCTACATGCGCGTTTCGCGCATTGGCGACACGATCAATCGGCTCGTCTACTTCAACGCTTTTTCACCCGTGGGCTGGGCACAGCGTTACTTGCGCGAGCGTTTCTACGAGATCGATGCGCGCCTGGCCTACTCGTGCCGGCACGAATGGCCCATGCTGTGGGACCTGACGACCATCGCGTCGCCCGCCCCGCTGACGGGAATGGGCCAGCCGGCGGCCGGCGTCACGGCCGCGGCGCCCGGCCAGAGCACGAGTGCGGCCGCCCGCGCGGAGCGTTTCGCGACCGCCGCGCGCGATGCGGGCATGATGTCCGGCGTGTCGTTCGGTCTCGGCACGCCCGACGCGCTCGACACGTGCGTCGTCATGTTCGCGAGCGCGCAGCCGTCGAAGGCCCGCCTGCCCGACATGGCGATCGGCCACGCATACGCGCTTGCCGTCGGCCTACACGAGTTTCTCGCCTTGCGCGCGCCGCAGATTCACCGGCCGACGTACGTCACCGAATTGAGCGACATTCAGCGCTCGATTCTCGAACTCGTCACGCTCGGCATGAACGACAAGGACATCGCGGAACGGCTCGGCACCTCGCATCACAACGTCGACTACTATCTGCGCCAGCTCAAAAAGCTCTATCACGCGACCAACCGTGTGCAGCTTGCGTATATCGCCGGGCGCGTACTCGGCGCACCCGAGGCGCTGCACGGCGTAAGTTCGTAGTCCTACGCGAAATGCCGGCCCCCCGAAACACCGCAAAAGAGACGTAACCGGCGGCTCGAAGCGGGGTCCGGCGCTCGTTCTCGTTTCCGCCCCCGCTCGCGATCGCCACTCGCTCTCGCGCCACGGCCGCCGCTCGAGCCACTAGCCGCGCTTCGGCTTTGGAATCGACTTCGTTCGCTCCGGCAATCGCTTCCTTCAAGGACTTACCGGATTGCCGCGATGCTGCGCTTACGACCGGCCCCACCCCCAACGCGCAGCGAGGTAGGCCAGTTGGGCTCGATTCTCGACGTTGAACATCTTTTGGAGCGTCTTGACGTGATGGGTAATGCGATGCAGCGAAGACGAAAGCTCGGCGGCAATTTCGTGGTCGGACAGACCTCTCACGAGTCGTTCCAGCACACCGGCTTGCTCTTCCGTCAATGAAACCACCCGTGCGCGGCGGGCGCAGTGGTCGATAAAAGGTTGCACCAGCCGGCTCACCGTCAAGCTGGTGGCCAGTATCCCACCCATGACGCGGTCGTCGATCCAATGCGTGTCCGACGCCGGCGAAGTCAGGCTGACCGCCACGCGCAATTCGGCTCGGGGCGCCGGTAAACCGAGTATTAATCCACTGTGCATTCCATGTGCACGTAAAGTCGATAAAAGGCTGCGCACGCGCGGTTCGGAAATATTGGCGCGCGCCTCCAATTGATCGATATGCCAGGTCACAGGCAAACCGCTTTCGCGCAGCGCAACGAGCCGGGGATCGGTTTCATAAAGGCGATTCTTAAGATAGGCCGTCGTAAACGGCACATTTCCCATCTCGCGCATCGTATAGGCACGCAAAATGCGCCGTCCTATGGTTTCCAGCGCCATATACGAGAACGTCGAAAAGCCGGCTTGCTGCAGGCGTTCGCGGCACTCGCGCAGCTCGAATTCGTGGCGCGCGACGTCCAGGCTCGCATCGAATTCGCGCAAGTGAGCCAGCGCATCGGCTTGCGAAAACCATACGAGCGCCGGAAATTCGTCATCAGTTGTCATCAGAAGAGAACCTCGCCTGCCGGTATCGTTTTTTTACGTTTATTATTACGCGATGTTACGCGGGCCCACACGGTTACATCAAACTTTGCTTCGCGCCGCGACATGAATCTCGATCGGAGGCTCATCGATGCACTACCCTGCATTACGCAAAGACGAGTCGGCGCTCGCGCCCCTCTCGCAGACGTGTGGCGCCGAACCGGCCACGACGGGGCGCGCCCGGCCGATCGAAGTCGTTTGGTGCAACGACCCGCACCAGCCCTGCGCTACTCTGCGCCATGTGCCGCGGCTCGGCATCGCAACGGCGCTCGCAGCCGCGCAGAATGCGTGCGAGCGCAGCCGCATGGTCAACGGCCTGCTGCACCTGATCGGATTTTCCACGTTCGCCTACTTCGCCCTCGAGATCACCCGCGAGCGCATCGAGCGGCTGTTTCTGCACGAAGCCTTTATTCCGGGCACCTACCGCGGCGAATACGTGCGCGAACGCTATCACGAGGTGGATCCGCGCACGGTGGCCGCCCGCCGTGGAAGCTTACCGCTCGTGTGGGATTTACAACAGTTGCGCGCACAACCAATTGACTTACTGCAAAACGATCGGGCGCAAGAAGGACTGGAATCGTTCATCCGCACCATGCGCGAGGACGGCATGCGTAGCGGCCTGATGTTCGCCATGTCGATCCCAGGCACGCGGCTGCACGCCTTCATGAGCTTTACCGCTCAGCGGCGCAACTGCGATTGGATTACCTCGACCACGCTCGAGCAGGCGTTGTCGATCGGCATGTCTGTCCACACCATCGCGTCGCAGCAACTGACGACGGTGGCGCGGGAACGCACCTCGGATGGCCTCACGGCATTCGAGCGGGAACTGCTGCTGGGCATCGCCGAAGGCGCATCCGACAAGGAAATCGGCCGCCGCCTCGACACGAGCGCTCATAACGTCGACTACCACCTGCGCAAGTTACGCAAGCGCTTCGGGGTAGCGAACCGCACGGAGCTGACCTACCTGACCTCGAAGCTCGAGCTCATATAGTGGGACGAACCAGCGCGACGCGAGCGTTCGTCAATCGTCGATATTGCCATGCGCCACCGCCCGCCGTGCGCGCGCGTCGACCTTCAACTCGAACACGTCCGGCCGCGCATAGTGGCCCGTAACATCGAGATCGAACTTGCCGCGCACGATATCGTCCAGATCGATGTCCGCGGTCAGAATGACTTCCCGGTCGTACACGGGGCCGGCCAACACATCGCCCAATGGGCCGACGATCACGCTGCCGCCGCGTATCAGCGTCGTATCGGGTGCGTTGCCTTGAATGCAGTCGTAGTCCTCGGGACACGCGTCACGCTTTAGATATTGGCAAGCGGCCAGCACGAAGCATCGGCCCTCGTAAGCAATGTGCCTCATCGTGCTCTGCCAAATGTCGCGATCGTCTACCGTGGGTGCGCACCAGAGCCCGATGCCTTTGCCGTACATCGTCATGCGCAGAGCGGGCATGTAGTTCTCCCAGCAGATCGCCGCCCCGATCTTGCCAAATGGGGGCGCATCAAGCACCGGCAGCGTGGAGCCGTCGCCCATGCCCCAGATCAGCCGTTCGCTCCCCGTCGGCATCAACTTGCGACGACAATCGACCAAGGCGCCGTCGGGCGCGAAAAAAAGCACCGAGCAGTAAAGCGTGCCGCCTTCGCGCTCGATGACGCCCACGACGAGCCAAGCCGCCGCTTGCCGCGCCATAGCGCCGATGCGAGCCACGTCGGGGCCTGGTACGTCGATCGCCGCGCGCCAGTAGCGCAAGTAATCATCTCGGCCCGCCGCTGAACGCGACCCCACGCGCGCACCGAAATCAAGCCCTTTTGGATAGCCGCCGACAAAGGCTTCCGGAAATACAATCAGCCGCGCGCCCTGATGGGCGGCTTGCTCCGTGAGCTGCGCCATGTGCTCGAGCGTCCGCTCGGTATCGAACAAGCAACTGCCCGCTTGAACAACGGCCACACGTTGTGTCGTCATGACTGCTCCCTTTGGTCTGGTGGATCATGCGTTGGGCGCAGTTTGCTATGCTCGTTCACATCGATCAAACAAATTTTATCGAAGATGACAATCAATGTACTCGATATTAAGCGGCTCGATCTGAACCTGGCCGTCGTATTCATCGCGCTATGGCAGGAGCGCAGCGTGACAAAAGCCGCCTCACGGCTAGCATTGAGTCAAGCCGCCGCGAGCGCCGCACTCGCTCGGCTGCGAGAGGCGTGCGGCGATCCGCTCTTCGTACGCGTGCGAGGCGGCATGACGCCGACGCCGCGGGCGCAAGCGATGGCCGAGCGGCTCGAAGCGGGCGTCGCCGATTTGTGGGAAGTCCTGACGCAGCAACATGCGTTCGATCCGGCAAGCGCATCGCGGCGCTTTTCCATCGGCATGTCCGACGACTTCGAGCTTGCCCTGGGCCCGCACCTGACGAAGCTCGTCCAACAGGACGCTACGGGGGTTTCCGTCATGTTCCGTCAGACCAACCGGCATGCCGTCGAGCAGATGCTGAACGATCGCGAGATTGAACTGGCCGTCGTGTCAGGGCCGATCAAGCGCGCGTGGATCGCGCAGGAGCAGATCGGCGAAAGCGGCTATGCCTGCGTCGTCGATGAAAAAGCCGTGCACGTGCCGTTGCCGCTCTCGCTCGAGGACTATCTCGCCCTGCCACACTTGCTCGTTTCGTTTTCAGGGCGAACAGGCATCGTCGATACGGCCTTGCGCGCACTGAAAAAAGAGCGTCACGTCTATGCGGCGCTGACGCACTTTTCCGCGGTCCCTGCGTTCTTGACCGGCACGCGGGCCGTCGTCACGCTACCCACGCACGCGGCCGCGGCGCTCGCACGCATGTCGCGCTTGGGCACTTGCGCCGCCCCGCTCGATCTCGGCGTCTATCCGGTGCACCTGCTGTGGCGGCGCGACAGCGACGGCGAAAGCGCCATCGACTGGATGAAAGAGCGCATCAAACTCGCGTTTTCGGCGGCGCTTGCCGACGCCGCGTCGATCGGGCGTCGCCGACGCACACGCTCCGCCGGAAAATCACATTAGGCGTTCGAGTCGACTGCAACATTGCGCGCGAACGAGATCGGCGGTCGGTTCGGGAGGGGCGGCCCCGCGCCGCGTCAACTTCGGCAGGAAGCTCACGGCGTGACCTATCGGGCACACGCCTTGCTGCCTTCATCGGCGCCAGCGCCGCTTTCGCGCCGCATTACCGTACACGAGGAACGCCGCCATGCGCCACGACGACGCGCCCACCACGCCGACCGATCCGCTTCAAACGGTGCCCGATTCGTCGAGCCCCGCCTTTGCGAATCGACATCCGATCACGCGCGCCTTCGACGCGTTCGCGAGCGCGGTCACGCGATGGGCCGGCTCGCCCGTGGCATTCGGCATGTCGGTGATCATCGTCGTGATATGGGGCCTGTGCGGCCCGCTTTTTCATTATTCCGAAGACTGGCAACTCGTCATCAACACGGGCACGACGATCATCACGTTCCTGATGGTCTTCGTCATTCAGCAAAGTCAGAATAAAGACAGCGTCGCCGTGCATCTGAAGCTCAACGAGTTGATCGCCGCCTATCGCACCGCCAACAACCAATTGATCGGCATCGAAGACGCTTCGGAGGACGATTTGCGTCGCATCGCGAACGCCTATCTCGAGCTCGCCAATAAAGCGCGAACGACGAAGGAGGACCGCGAGACGATCGAAAAATCCGTCAGCGAAGCGAAATGTCCGCCCAACGGTGGACACAAGCACTAATGCGAGCGCGACGACGAACGTGACGGCGTGCACGCACGGCGAGCCCTCGGCTAGCCGCGCGGCGGTGTCGGAAAGTGCACGCCTGCGCGCTGCGCGGCCGCCGTGATGTGCGCCTCGATACTGCGTCCGGCCGCTTCGCAATTGCGCGCTTTCAAGGCATCGAGGATCGCCCGGTGTTCGCGATACGTCGATTGCAGCAGTTCGCGCCGATAAAACGGCAGGCGCTGGCTTTCCTGCATGATTTCGCCGCTGCTGCGCAAGATGGCCTCGATCGCTCCATTGCCGGCCACCGCGACAATCGACATATGGAAATCGAAATCGAGCTGCGCCGCCGTATCGAGATCGCCCTCGGCCAGCGCTTCATGCAGTTTCACCATGTTCGCCTCGAGCGATTCGATCGTCTCGTCCGTCATGGCCTGCGCGGCCATGCGCGCGGCAAACCCTTCCAGCGCATAGCGCACCTGGTACGTATCGGGCAGGGAAGATTGCTCGGCGAAACGCCACGCTTGCCCATTCATCGCCTGCGCGCTTTGCACGTAGACGCCCTTGCCCGCGCGTATCGTCAACATCCCTAGCGCCTCGAGCGTCGATAGCGCCTCGCGCAACGCGGCGCGGCTGATGTCCAGCTCTTCCGAAAGCTGCCGTTGAGCCGGCAGCGCGCTGCCCACCGGATACTCGCCGCGCTCGATGCGCTCGCGAATCGTATCGGTCGCCGCTTCCGTCACCGTCCGTGTATTGCTTCTCATTGCGGGGAAGTCTCGCCTGGTCGGACCAGCATTGTAGCGCGCACCGACGCCGTGCCGCATGGCCCACGCAGGCGCGGCCGGCGCCGGCGGGGTATACCACTACGCACCTCGTGCTTGACGACACTATATCGGCTTCCTAATCTTCGTCATAAGTCGTCCGGTCTTACCAGTTCGACCAGACGAATTCTCGTCATCTCCCTTGGAGGAAGCCGTGCTCAGGTTCATCAATTCGCTGTTCGGGCGCGTCGTGATCGCGCTCGTGGCCGGCATCGTGCTCGGCGCGCTGTTCCCGCACTTCGCGCAATCGTTGCGGCCGTTCGGAGACGGCTTCCTGAAACTCATCAACATGGTCATCGCGCCGATCGTCTTTTGCGTCGTCGTCAGCGGCATCGCGGGCGCCGGCAACCTGAAGAAAGTCGGCCGCGTCGGCGGCAAGGCCATCGTCTACTTCGAAGTCATGACCTCGATCGCCCTCTTGATCGGCGCGGTGCTGGCCATCGTGCTGAAGCCGGGCGCCGGCATGAACGTCGATGTCCGATCGCTCGACGCGCAGGCGTTGACGACCTACACCGAGCATGCGAAGAGCTTGAAGGACGTCGCCGCCTTTTTGCTGAAGATCATTCCCACCACGGTGTTCGACGCGTTCGCCAAGGGCGACATATTGCAGGTGCTCGTCTTTGCCGTCCTGTTCGGCTCGGCCTTGTCGCTGCTCGGCGATAAAGCCAAGCGCGTGAACGGCCTGATCGATGAGCTCGCACAGGTGTTTTTCCGCGTCATGGGCTTCATCATCAAGCTTGCCCCGCTCGGCGTGCTCGGCGCGATCGCATTCACGACCGGCACTTACGGCGTGGCCTCGCTCAAGCAATTGAGCCTGCTCGTCCTCGTCTTCTATGCGAGCTGTGCGTTTTTCGTGGCGATCGTGCTCGGCGTGGTCATGCGCTTGGCCGGTTTCAACATCTTCAAGCTCGTACGCTATCTGCGCGAAGAACTGCTGATCGTGCTCGGCACGGCCTCCTCCGATGCGGTATTGCCGCAAGTCATGCGCAAGCTCGAATGGTTGGGCGTCAAGGATTCGACCGTCGGCCTCGTCATCCCGACCGGCTACTCCTTCAATCTCGACGGGTTCTCGATCTACTTGACGCTGGCCGTGCTGTTCATCGCTCAGGCCACCAATACGCCGCTCTCGGCTCACGACTTGATCGTCGTCGTGCTCGTATCGCTCATCACGTCCAAGGGCGCGCACGGCATCCCAGGCTCGGCGATCGTCATCTTGGCGGCGACGCTGTCGGCGATTCCCGCCATTCCCGTGCTCGGCCTCGTGCTGATCCTCCCCGTCGATTGGTTCGTCGGCATTGCACGCGCCATCACGAATCTGATCGGCAACTGCGTCGCGACGATGGTCGTCGCCGCATGGGAGCGCGACATCGATCACGTCCGAGCCCATCGCGTGCTCGATCGAGACCCGAGCCTGCGCTTCGTGCAAGACACCCCGGCGCCGCACGTCGACGCCCCCGCTCAGGGCGCCCCCGCCCTCTAAGCGAAGTTCCGGCGCGGCCGCCTTCACGGCCGCGCGCTGCGCCCTCCACTGCCCCTGACGAAAGAGGCCGCCCCCGCCTCTTTCTCCGTCAATCGACACCACTACCGATCAATCTCATCATGGCCATCCCGACCCTCGACCCCAATGCCCCCGATTTCACCCGTCGCTGCCTGAATCTGGCCGATCCGCGTCTGGGTGCGAAAGCGCTGGCCGCCAGCGACGAATTCTTCGCGCCGAAAGAACGCATGCTCGATCCGCAGCCGGCCGTATTCATCCCCGGCAAATACGACGACCACGGCAAATGGATGGACGGTTGGGAAACGCGCCGCACGCGCACGACCGGCCAAGATTGGTGCGTCGTCAAGCTCGCGCGCCGCGGCACGATCGAAGGCGTGGACATCGACACGAGCCACTTCACCGGCAACTATCCGCCCGCCGCTTCGATCGAAGCGTGCACCGTGGCCGGCGATCTGCCGCCGGACGACGTCCAATGGCGCATGCTCGTGCCGCCCACCGCCCTTCAGGGCAACCAGCACCACTACCTCGCCGTGCACCATACCGACGCGTTCACGCACATCCGCATTACCCTGTTCCCCGACGGCGGCGTGGCGCGACTACGCGTCTACGGCAGGCCGGCGCTCGATCTGCAACGTGAAGCGAATGCGGGCGGCGAATATGTCGACTTCGCCGCGGCCATCAACGGCGCGCATATCGTCGCGGCCAACAATCAGCACTTCGGCCTTGCCTCCAACATGCTCATGCCGGGCCGCGGCGTGAACATGGGCGACGGCTGGGAGACGCGCCGCCGCCGCGAACCCGGCAACGACTGGGCCATCGTCGCGCTCGCGCACCCGGGCGTGATCCGCAAGATCGAGGTCGATACGGCGTTCTTCAAGGGAAACTACCCGGATCGCTGCTCTGTGCAAGCCGCGTACGTCACGGGCGGCACCGACGAATCGCTCGTCACGCAATCGATGTTCTGGCCCACCCTGCTGCCCGAACAATCGCTGCGCATGGACAATCAGCACTTCTACGAGCGTGAAATCGCCGACCTCGGGGCGATTACGCACGTCCGGTTCAACATCTTCCCCGATGGCGGCGTCTCGCGGCTGCGCCTTCTCGGCGAGTTCGCGTGAGGACCGCGCCATGAGCCGCTTGCTTGCCGTCGAGCCCCTCACCCGCACCGCGTTCGCGCCGTTCGGCGATGTCGTATCGCTCGACGGTGCACGCCATTTTCCGATCAACGGCGGCACCACGGAACGCTTTCACGATCTGGCGACGATCGATGTCGCCGCCGCCGGCGGGCGGCCGCTCATCAACGTCTTTCGGGGGCAGCCGCGCGCGCTGCCGCTCCAAGTGACGATGATGGAGCGTCATCCGCTCGGCAGCCAGGCCTTCATTCCGCTCGCCGATATTCGTTATCTCGTCGTCGTTGCCCCCGCGGGCGATTTCGACATCGACCGGATGCGGGCCTTCAGCGTCCATGGACGAACGGGAGTCAACTACGCGCGCGGCGTGTGGCATCACCCGCTGATCGCGCTCGATACGGTCAGCGACTTCCTCGTCGTCGATCGCGGCGGCAACCAGCCCAATTGCGACGAAATCGCGCTAAGCGAGCCGTGCCTATTGTCCTTGGACGAGTTGGCGACGATCTGAATAGGCGGCCGCGTTGCCGCGGACGGCCGGAACGCGAGCCGCTTCAATGGTTTTGCAAGGCGCCCAATGGCTTTCGAGCGCTCCCCGCGCCGACAAGCGGCCCCGTTCCGTCACCGAAAAGGCTCGGCGAATGCCGGTAGAATGTCCGGCATGGACAAGTGCCGTTATTGCGGAAAAATCCGTGACGAATGGGAGTGCCATGGACAGGAGTGCCGCACGGCAATCTCCAAGGCGTTGCGTCGGCAGCGCTCCGGGTTGCCGATGGTGCCGAACATCATTCGCAACGAAGTGCCCGCGGGCGCGAGCACGCGCGAAGTGATCGTCGTGCTTTCGCGGCAACGGCTTCGTGCGCGGCGCGCCAATGAAGAGCGGCGCGAACGTCGAGAAGCCGAAGGCTACGACGACGAGTCATAGCGCGAACGCTCGCCGTCATCGATCGATTCCGGCTCCGCGTCCGCCTCCATCGCCGGGGTTTCAGTGGCCGGTATGGTGAACCAGAACGTCGCGCCAATCGTATTGCCCTGTGCATCAAGGCGGTTTTCCGCGCCGATCGCCCCGCCGTGCGCCTCGACGATTGCGCGGCAAATCGCTAGACCCAGCCCGATTCCAGGTTTCGCCGATTCCTTCTCGCCGCGCGTGAATTTCTCGAACAAGCGCGACTCCATCCCCGCCGGCAGACCGGGGCCGAGATCTTGCACCTCGACTTTGACATGGCGCTGCGCATCGCTGCCTTGCACGGCGGCGACGATCACGATCGGCGAGCCACCGGGCGTGTACTTCGCCGCATTCTCGAGCAAGTTGGCGAATAGCCGTTCGACGAGCACCGCGTCGAGCTGCACGAGCGGTAGATCCGCCGGCACGCGCGTTTCGATGGCGCGTCCGGCCAGCATGCGGCGGCACGCCGACAACGCGGCCCCGACGACCTCTTCGACCGACGACCATTGCCGGTTCAGTCTCATACTGCCTTCCTGCAGCCGGGCCATGTCGAGCAGATTCGTGACGAGCCCAGTCATGCGCAACGCCTCGTCGTGAATGGCTTCGGCCAGTTCCAGGGCCTGGGGTCCGGCCGGACCGCTCTTCCCGGGCGTCTCGGCCAGCATCGAGGCAAAACCGACGATCGACGTCAACGGCGTGCGCAGATCATGCGAGATCGCCGACAGCAGCGAATTGCGAAGACGCTCCGACTCCATGCTGACGAGCGCATCCTGTGCGATCTCCACGTAATGAACGCGCTCGAGCGCAAGCGCGATCTGCGCGGCAAACGTGTCGATCATGCGCCGCTGCTCGGGAATCGACAGATCTTCCATGCGCGGCGACAAGATCGCGATCACGCCCCTCGTGCGCATCGGTGCTTTCAAGGGTAGATAGAGCGCCGCCGAAGCCGGCAACGTATCGGTGCCGAAGCCGGCGCTCTTTTGCTGATCGTAGACCCACTGAGCGATATCGAAATCGACGGCCGACGCGTCGAGCGTCAATGCTTCGTCGGGGTTCTCGACCTTTTGTTTGACCTTCTCCGAACTGTCGGGCAACAGGATGGCCACCCGCGCCTGGAACACCTCGGCCACATGACGCGTACCCACTTCGATGATCTGAGCCGTCGTCAACGCCGCGCCGAGTTCGCGCGCCATCGCGAACATGGCCCCGGTGCGGCGCTCGCGCAGCGTTGCGATACGTGCTTGGCCACGCAGGCTCGCCGTCAGATTGCTGATCGTGAGCGAAGTCATCAGCATGACCGCGAACGTCAGCAGGTACTGCGTATCGGACACCGTGAACGACATGCGCGGCGGCACGAAAAAGAAGTCGAAAGCCGCCACGCCAAGGAACGAAAACATGACGCCCGGCCCCCGCCCGAGCCGAGCGGCGGAGAAGACCGCGCCCAGCAGGTACAGCATGACCAGATTGGCGAGCGAGATGCGGCCAGCGAAGATGCTCGAAACGATCGTGATCGCCGCGCAAAGCCCGAATGCATAGGAGTACGAAGCGAACGGCGAACGCCCGCTCGTCAGCCCCATGCCCGCAAAGCGCGCCACGACTTCGCGGCGCTCCGCCGTCTCGCGGACGGTGCCCGAATTGACGAGCGTCACGTCGATGTCGCGTGCCGCGCGAATCAAGCGCTCGCCCGTCGAGCGCCGCAGCCAAGCGCGCCAGTCCGATGCGGGAATCGCGCCCACCACGAGCTTCGACACATTGCGCATGCGCGCGTAGGCAATCAGCGTTTGCGTCGCCTCTTGGCCTTGCAGCGTCACCGTCTCGGCGCCGAGTTCGGACGCGAGCTTCAACGCGTCGAGCGTGCGCTTGCGAATCGCATCGGGTAGCCGCTGCAGCCGTGGCGTCTCGACGTAGACCGCGAGCCAATCGGCCTTCAGACTCGCCGCGAGCCGTGCGGCCGCACGCACGAGCGTCGCGCTTTCCGGGCCCGCGCCGACGCACACGATGATCCGCTCGCGGGCCTGCCAGATGCGTTCGATCGATTGATCGGCGCGATACTCGCGCATTTGCGCGTCCACGCGGTCGGCCGTGCGCCGAAGCGCGAGCTCGCGCAGCGCGATGAGATTGCCCTTCCGAAAGAAATTGCGAACAGCGTTTTCCGCTTGATGCGGCAGATAGACCTTGCCCTCGCGGAGACGGTCGAGCAATTCCTCGGCGGGCAAATCCACGAGCGTGACTTCGTCGGCCAAGTCGAAGACGCGATCCGGCACGGTCTCCCACACGCGAATGCCCGTGATCTGCCCGACGATGTCGTTCAAGCTTTCCAAATGCTGGACGTTGACGGTCGTATAGACGTCGATGCCGGCATCGAGCAGTTCCTGCACGTCTTGCCAGCGCTTGAGGTGACGCGAGCCCTGCACGTTCGAATGCGCGAGTTCGTCGACGAGCACAAGGCCGGGCTTGCGCGCGAGTGTGGCGTCGAGATCGAATTCGGCGAGCTGCCGCCCGCGGTATTCGATCATCGCGGGCGAGATCGTGTCGAGCCCTTCGATCAATGCCAACGTTTCCTTGCGCCCGTGAGTCTCGACGAGCCCGATGACGACGTCGACGCCCTCGTCACGTCTGCGACGCGCGGCTTGCAGCATGGCGAACGTCTTGCCGACACCGGCGGACGCGCCGAAAAACACCTTCAACCGGCCGCGTTGCCGCTTTTCTTCATCGCGCTGAATCTTGTCGAGCAGCGCGTCGGGATCGGGTCGTTCCATCGCTTGTCTTCATCATGGCCGGGGCGCTCCATGCGCCCACGGTGAAGCGCTCAGTGTAGCGGCTTCAGTTCGTCCACCGCGAGATTGAGCTCGAGCACATTGACGCGCGGCTCGCCCAGCACGCCCAGTTGCCGCGCCGACGTATGCTGATCGATCAACCCGTCGACTTGCTCGCGGGAAAGCCCTCTCGCCTTCGCCACGCGCGCCGCCTGATACGCGGCCGCCGCGGGCGTGATGTCGGGGTCCAGCCCGCTGCCCGAGGACGTCACGAGGTCGACCGGCGCCTGCGCCGTATTGGCCGGATCGGCCTCATGCAATGCATTTAAGCGCCCCTTGACCTCATCCGCAAGCGCCGGATTCGTCGGGCCGAGATTCGACCCGGACGAGGCCAGCGGGTCGTACGGATTCGGCGTCGTGGCCGACAAGCGGCCCCAGAAGTACCCTGGTGCGTCGAATTGCTGACCGAGCAGTTCCGAGCCCACTACCTTGCCGTTCTTTTCGATCAGGCTTCCGTTCGCTTGGTGCGGAAAGACCGCTTGCCCCACCGCCGTTACAACCACCGGATAAACCACACCCGTCACTATCGTTAGCGCGGCGAACAACACGAGCACGGGTCGCAAAAGACTTTTCATGAATGTTCTCTCTTTAAGCCCAGCCCATCATGGTGATGAGCATATCGATGAGCTTGATGAACGGAAACGGCAGCAAGATCCCGCCGAGCCCATAGACCAGCAGATTGCGTCGCAGCAGCGAAGCCGCGCCGAGCGCACGGTACTTCACACCCTTCAATGCGAGCGGAATCAGGAACACGATGATCAGCGCATTGAAAATCACAGCCGACAGAATGGCCGAGGCCGGCGACGTCAAATGCATGACGTCGAGCACGCGCAATTGCGGATAGGTCGTCGCGAAAGCAGCCGGGATAATGGCGAAGTATTTGGCCACGTCGTTGGCGATCGAAAAGGTGGTCAGCGAACCGCGCGTCATCAGCATTTGCTTGCCGATCTCGACGATTTCGATCAGCTTCGTCGGGTTCGAATCGAGGTCGACCATATTGCCGGCTTCCTTCGCCGCCTGCGTGCCCGTATTCATGGCCACGGCCACGTCGGCTTGCGCGAGCGCCGGCGCATCGTTCGTGCCGTCCCCGGTCATCGCCACCAGACGCCCTTCGCCCTGGTGCGTCCGAATCATCTTCAGCTTCAGTTCCGGCGTCGCTTCAGCCAGAAAATCGTCCACGCCGGCTTCCGCGGCGATCGCCGCGGCCGTGAGCCGATTGTCGCCGGTGATCATCACCGTCTTGATGCCCATCTTGCGCAGCTCGGCGAAGCGCTCCTTGATACCGCCCTTGACGATGTCCTTGAGTTCGATCACGCCAAGCACACGAGCCTGTCCTGCCACACCAGGCCCCGCCGCCTTTTCGGCCACCACGAGCGGCGTGCTGCCGCGTCGCGCCACGTCGTCGACGGCTTTTTGCACCTCTTGCGGGTAACGGCCGCCATTTTCCTCGACGTACTTTTTCACCGCGTCGGCCGCGCCTTTGCGGATCTCGCGGTTCGGCAAGTCAACGCCGCTCATGCGCGTCTGCGCCGTGAAGCCCAGGAACGTGGCGTGCAGCGCGGCCATGTCGCGCTCGCGAATGTTGAAGCGCTGCTTCGCCAGCACAACGATGCTGCGGCCTTCGGGCGTTTCGTCGGCCAACGACGACAGTTGCGCCGCATCGGCCAACGCTTCTTCCGTGACGCCGGGCGCCGGAATGAACGACGACGCTTGCCGATTGCCGAGCGTGATCGTGCCGGTCTTGTCGAGCAGCAGCACGTCCACGTCGCCGGCCGCTTCCACCGCACGCCCCGACGTAGCGATCACGTTCGCTTGCATCATCCGGCTCATGCCCGCCACGCCTATCGCCGATAGCAAGCCGCCGATCGTCGTCGGAATCAGGCAGACGAGCAGCGCGGCCAGCGCCGTTATCGTCACCACGTGGCCTGCCTTG
>NZ_JBQCHR010000039.1:0-67116 GCF_051954495.1 Trinickia sp. | reverse complement strand
TCCATCCAATACCGCCGATGTGAAACGCGATAGCGTTCGAGCGTGAGGCGCCCGCCCACGAGCGACGCGCGCACCGCGCCGTCGAGATCGGTGCGGGCAAGCGGGATCTCACGCGCTTCGAAACGGGACCAGACGCACGGATGGGGATGGCGAAAGCGATTGCGATAGCCTACCTGAAATACCGCCGCAAGCGGGTCGACGGAATCGAGGAAAGGCTCGGTCGAGGACGTGTTGCTGCCGTGATGCGCGACCAAGAGCACGTCCGCCTGCAGCGCGTCCGGTGCGCGCTCGACGAGCGCACGCTCGGCGGGCATGCCGATGTCGCCGGTCAGCAGCGCACTCATGCCCGGCGCGGCGATCTTGAGCACGCACGATTGCTCGTTCGAGCGTGCGGGCAAAGGGCCCGGATCGGGCCAGAGAATTTCGAATTCGACGCCGTCCCAATGCCAGCGCTGCCCCGCCGTGCAACGCAGGCGCTCGATTCCCGCCGCCCGCGCCGCATCCCAGATCCGGTGCGCGTCGGGCAAGCCGCCGAGGATTTGCCCCACCTCGGCCGCGTCGAGCACGGCCGTCACGCCGCCCGCGTGATCGGCGTCGCCATGGCTTACCACGAGTGCATCGAGACGGCCGACCCCGTTCGCCCGCAGAAAAGGGGCGACGATGCGCTCGCCCGCGTGGGTCGACTCAGGGCCGGGGCCGGCGTCGAACAGCAGTACGCGACGTCGCGTTTCGACCAGAATCGATGCACCCTGGCCGACGTCGAGCGCCGTCAGACGAAACGCGCCCTCCTCGATCTCGGGCGCGGCGGGGATGACGAGCGGCAGCCACGCAAGCGGCGCCGCGAAACGCAGCGGCCAGCCGCGCGGCATGAGACACCAACCGACGCCCGCGAGCGCCGCGGCCAGCGACGCAAGCGACGGACGCGCCGGCTGTCGATCGGCCCACGGCGACTGCGCGAACGCGTGCAGGATCCGCAGCAGCGGCTCGAGCAGCGCATGGGCCATGTCGTAGGCGAGCGCATCGAGCGGCGACGGCAGCGCGATCGCCACTAGGACAACGGGAGCCACGAGCACGCCGACCCACGGCACCGCGATCGCGTTCGCCAACGGCCCGACCAGCGAGACCTGCGAGAACCAATACGCCGTGAGCGGCGCGAGACCGAGTGTCACGGCCGCCTGCGCACGCATCGCATCGGCGCATCGCGTCCGCCCTCGCGCGAGCCATCGCCGCCAAGCCGAGAGGCTCGACACGCCCGACGCGCCCTGCCCGAGCGCATCGTTCGGCATCGCGAGCGAAGCGTGCCATGCAGGATCGCTCGCGCGCATGGCGTCGACCGCATCGAGCGAGGTATCGTCCGGCCCGCGCACGCGAAGCCGGCCGCGCATCGCGAACGCGATCAGCGCGACAGCGCCGAACGAAAGCCAAAAGCCGGCCGCCGTCACGGCCCAGGGATCGACGACCAGCACGAGCGCGGCCGCCCATGCCAGCACGAGCGAAAAGGCGACATCACGCCCGAGCAAAAACGCGCCGCTCGTCACGATCAGCATCCATAGCGCGCGCTGCGCCGGCACGTTGAAACCCGCCAGCGCGGCGTAGGCGGCGGCGCATAGGGCGCCGGCCATTGCGGCGACGAGCGGCGTGGCAATGACGAGCGGCCACTCGCGCGCGCCCCTGCGGGCTAGCGCCGCACCGAAAAAACACGACCGACGCCACAACCAGCCCGCTAGCGCGGCGCAAAGGCCGGCGACGAAGCCGATATGCAAGCCCGAGACCGCCACGAGGTGGCTCGTGCCGGTACGACGAAGCACGAGCCGATCGTCGGCAGCGATCCCTTCCTGTGCGCCGATCGCGAGCGCCGTCACGATGCCGCGATGTTTTGCGCTCGGCAGCGCGTGGGCGATCCGCTCCCGAAGCGCGAAGCGGACCCGGTCGATCGTCACGCCGATGCCGCCCGTCGTGCCGGGTAGCCGCGTTGCCGCGGCGTGCGCAACGACCGAGCCCGTCGCCCGGATGCCGCGCTCGAAGAGCGACGCCTCCATGTCGTGGGCCGCGAAATTGGCGTGACCATGGGCACGCTTGAGCCGCACGACCAGGCGCCAGCGGTCGCCCGGCATCAGATGCGGCGGGCGAGTGCCTCCACGCGCGTGCCAACCGAGCTGAACGATCGACGGGAACCGTTCGATGCCCGTTCTTCGTTGAACGTCGCCGACGTCGACGGCAAACGTGAATTTGAGACTGCCGCGATCGCCGATCGGCAAACCTCGTATATAGCCCTCGAGCGTGAGTTCCCGCGACTCCCACGCGAGAGGCAGCACTTCGGCCAACCGCCATTGCGCGCGCACGGCCGCATAGCTATATCCCGCGACAGCCGCGGCAGCCGCCAATGCCACCGGAACGGCGAAAGGCGCGGCCCTCATCGCCCATGGCGGCCTTCTCGCCACTGCGGCGGGCGCGCCGCCTTGCCAGCGAAAGCGATCACCCCGAACGAAAACAGCGATACCCGCCATCGCCGCAAACAGCGCAGCAAGGGCGACCCATTCCCCCGGCTCAGGCAACGCCGAGCGTTGCTGCAGCATGGCGACGCCGAACGCGAAGCCGATCAGCGCAGTCCGCATTCGTCCCCTCCGATCTGCGCGCCGAAATACGAGCGTGAGCGAAAGCCTTGGCTTTCGGCTCAACGGCCGCGTGGCGCGAACGATCGTGGATTATGGGCGAACGAGCGCGAGGCGGGGCAACGCTGCGTGCGCGTTAGCCGTCGTGCCTAACTGCAGCTCGTGCAAGTCGATCGCGCGCAGCTCGGCGATGACGCCGGCGATCCTCGGTACTTGGTCGGGTGAATTGCGCTGCTTATAGAGCCAAGCGGGGGGAATATCGGGCGCGTCGGTCTCGACGACGATCGCGTCGAGCGGCAATTCGGCCGCCAGCCGTCTGATCTGCCGCGACCGCTCGAACGTGACATTGCCGCCGAAGCCGAGCCGCATCCCTTGGTCGATGAATGCCTGCGCTTGCTGGAAGCTACCGTTGAACGCGTGCGCGATGCCGCGTCGCACCCCGTGCCGGCGCAAACCCTTGAGCACGAGATCCTGCGATTTGCGTACGTGGCAAATCACCGGCAAATCGTAATCGCGCGCGAGCCGTAGTTGTGCGTCGTAGAAGAAGCGTTGACGCTCGTCGTCGAGTTCCGGCACGAAGTAGTCGAGGCCGATCTCGCCTATGCCGACAAAGCGCGGATCGTCCAAACTCGCCTCGATTTCGCGCCGCAGCGCATCGACGTCGTCTTCCGCCGCCCGCAACGTAAAGAGCGGATGGATGCCGAGCGCGTACACGCCGCCCTCGATGCGATGGGCCAACTCGCGCACGGTGGCGAAGTTCGCGCGCGCCACAGCCGGAATGACGATGCGCGCGACGCCCGATGCGCGCGCCGCTTCAGCGACGGCCGCGCGATCGCCGTCGAATTCGCCGGCGTCGAGATGGCAATGCGTATCGATCCACATGTCGGCCTCGCTTGGCGTGGGTTCGACGCGTTAGACGGGGACGGAAGGCTCTTCGTGCAGGACGCCGTCGCGCAATCGCATGATGCGATCGCAGCGGCCGGCCAATTCGACGTCGTGCGTCACGATCACGAAGCTCGTCTCGAGCGTGGCCGACAGCTCCAGCATCAGATTGAAGACGTTGTCGGCCGTCGCGCCGTCGAGGTTGCCGGTCGGTTCGTCGGCCAGCACGCAAGCGGGCTTGGTCACGAGCGCCCGCGCGATCGCCACGCGCTGGCGCTCGCCGCCCGACAGCTCGCCCGGCCGGTGCTTGGCCCGGTGCGCGAGCCCGACGCGCTCCAACATCGCAAGCGCCTCGCGCCGCGCCGCGTCCTGGTCGAGCCGCCGGATCCGCAGCGGCATGGCCACGTTATCGAGCGCACTGAATTCGGCCAGCAGGTGGTGAAATTGATAGACGAACCCGAGCGCACGGTTGCGCAAGTCGTTCCGTTCGCGTTCGGCCAGCTTCGTGAACGGCCGCCCCAACAGCGAAACGCTGCCGGCGCTGGGCTCGTCGAGCCCGCCCAGCACGTGCAGCAGCGTGCTCTTGCCCGAGCCCGACGCGCCGACGATCGCCAGCTTTTCGCCGCGCCGCACTTCGACGTCCGCGCCGCTCAACACGGGCACGTTCAGCCCGCCCTGCACGAATGCTTTCGAAATGCCGTGCGCCTGAAGCACGCACTCGGTCGAACCTGGAGCGTTGAAAGCGGCGCTGCCGGCCGTCGGTCGTTCGGTCATGAAATCACTCATAGCGCAGCGCCTCCGCCGGGCGAACCTTGGCGCCTCGCCAGCTCGGATAGAGCGTCGCGAGCGCCGACAAGGCGAACGCGATGACGCCGATTCTCGCGACATCGCCGGGCACGAGTTCCGACGGCAGTTCGCTGATGAAGTAGACGGACGGCGGCAAGAACTGCACGCCGAGCACATGTTCGATCATCGGCACGAGCCAAGGAATGCTCCAGGCGATCAGGCACCCAAGCGCGACGCCCGAGGCCGTGCCGATGAAACCGATCGTGATGCCTTGAATGAAGAAGATCTTCATGATCGACCCCGGCTGCGCGCCGAGCGTGCGCAAGATGGCGATGTCGGCCTGCTTGTTCGTCACGGTCATGACGAGCGACGACACGAGGTTGAACGCCGCGACCGCGATGATGAGCGTGAGGATCACGAACATCATGCGCTTTTCGATCTTCACCGCCGAGAACCACGTCTTGTTCTGCTGGGTCCAGTCGCGAATGTAGAGATCGCCCGACAGCGTGCGCGCGAGTTCGTGCGCCACGCGCGGCGCCTCCTGCATGTCCTTGAGCTTGAGCCGCACGCCCGTGGGCGCGGTGATGCGAAAGAGCGCCTGCGCGTCGCGGATATTGATGAGCGCAAGCGAGGCGTCGTACTCGTAGTGACCGGATTGAAACACGCCCGTGACCGTGAACTGCTTCAAGCGCGGCATCATGCCGGCAGGCGTGATCGACCCCTCGGGCGCAACGAGCGTGATTTTGTCGCCGGGCGACACGCCCAGGTTCGCGGCCAGATCGGCGCCGAGCACGATATTGAATTGACCGGGCTCGAGATCGGTCAAGCGGCCGGCCTTCATATCCTTGCCGATGTCGGACACTTGCGGCTCGAGCGACGGCTCCACGCCGCGCAGCGCCACCCCGCTCACGGAGTCGCCCCGCGTCAGCAGCGCCTGCGCATCGACGTAAGGCGCCGCGCCGATCACCGCCGGGTTGCGGCGCGCTTCGAAGGCCGTGCGTTGCCAGTCGGGCATCGAGCCCGTCGGCGAAAAGATTTCGACGTGCGCGAGGACCGACAGCATGCGGTCGCGCACTTCCTTCTGAAAACCGTTCATGACCGACAGCACGACGATCAGCGCGGCCACGCCGAGCGCGATGCCCGACATCGATACAGCCGCGATGAACGAGATGAAACCGTTGCCCGTCGTGCGCTTGCCGGCGCGCGTGTAGCGCCAGCCAATTTGCCATTCGTAAGGGAGCTTCAAGCGAATCCTTCAATTCTCTGCGGCGCGCCGACCGGCTTGCAATACGCATGCCGCGGCGGCTCACTCGCGCCGCGCACAGGCGCGGCGCCGAACAAGCGCGCAGTTTGCCATACAATGCGCACCATCATGCATTCCAACCGTCTTCATCTCCTGTTGCCGTTCGCGCTCCCCACGGCCGCGGACGCATCGAGCGCGCTGCACGATCTGCGCAGCCCCGCGCTCGACAAACTGCTCGCCCGAGCGACGCTCGTCGAGCGCGTGGCCGGCGAAGACTTCCAGCGCACGTTGCCGCACGAGCGTTGGATTGCCCGCCAGTTCGGCGCGGTTCCCGCGAACGCAGCCGACGAGGCCCCGCTCGCGCCCTATATGCTACTCGCCGACGGCGGGACACCCGGCGACGATCAATGGGCGTGCGTCGAGCCCGTCCATGTGCGCATCGCCCACGATCACCTGGTGCTGATCGACCCGTCGGCCCTCGATTTGACCGACGAAGACGCGGCGAAGTTGCTCGTCACGGCCAAGCCCCTGATCGAAACGCTCGGCGTACGCGTCGAGGCGCCGACGCCGTACCGGTGGTATTTGTCAGGCGAGGCGCTCGGCGCGCTGGCCGGCGCGTCGCCGCTTCGCGCGAGCGGCCGCAGCATCGAAATCTGGCTGCCTCACGAGGCGCATTCCGGGCAGCGCTCGCGCATGTGGATGAAGCTGCAAAACGAAGTCCAGATGGGCTGGTTCGAGCACCCCGTCAACGAGGCCCGCGAAGCGCGCGGCTTGCCGGCCGTCAACTCGATATGGCTCCACGCGCAAGGCGCGGCGCAGCGCGTGCGCAGCCCGTTCGCGCGCGTGCTGTCCGACGCGCCGGCCACGCGTGGGCTCGCGCTGGCGGCCGCCGTGGAACCGAGCGCGCCGCCCGCTTCGTTCAAGGCGCTTCCGCCGCCGGTGGCCGGTGAAACGCTCGTCGAGTTGAGCCCCTTCACCGCGCCGTTCATCGCGCAGGACTGGGCCGCCTGGCAAACGGCGCTCGATGCGCTCGAGCGCGATTGGTTCGCGCCCGCGCTGGAAGCGCTCGACGCCGGCCGCCTCGGCGCGCTCGCGCTGACCCTCGCCGGCGATACCGGGTCGGTCACGCTCACCGCGACGCGCGGCGATTTGCGCAAGTTCTGGCGCCGTCGCGTCCTCGCATCGCTGTTCGAATGAAGCGGCTCACCGTCGTTTCAGCGCTTGCATTCGCCGGAAAGCGGCCTGCCGCGCCCTGCGTCCCCGCTTTCATTTTTCCGTCCCGTCCATGACTCGAATCGTCACCCGCGCGTGCTCGCCCGCCGATCAAGCCGCGCTGATCCGCCATGGCTTGCATCCGATTCTCGCCCGCCTGTATGCCGCGCGCGGCGTTCGCCTGCCCGACGAGATCGAGACCGCGCTCGCCCGGCTCGTGCCGCCCACCGAGCTGAAGGGCACGAGCGACGCGGCCGAGCTGCTCGCGCAGGCCATCTTGGCTCGCAAGCGCCTACTCGTCGTCGCCGATTACGACTGCGACGGTGCGACCGCCTGCGCGGTGGCCGTGCGCGGCTTGCGCATGTTCGGCGCGCAGGTCGACTATCTCGTCCCGAACCGATTCGAATACGGCTACGGGCTTACGCCGGAAATCGTGAAGTTGGCGGCCGCGCGCAAACCCGACCTTCTGATCACTGTCGACAACGGAATCGCGAGCGTCGACGGCGTGGCGGCCGCCAATGCGCTCGGTATCGACGTGCTCGTCACCGACCATCACCTACCTGGCGAAACGCTTCCCGCCGCTCGCGCGATCGTCAACCCGAACCAGCCCGGCTGCGGCTTTCCGAGCAAGTGCATCGCGGGCGTCGGGGTCATGTTCTACGTACTGCTGGCCCTGCGCGCGAGGCTGCGCGATCTGGGCGCCTTCGGCGAAACCGGCGCGCTCGGCAAAGCCGGCATCGCGCAGCCGCGGCTGGACGGTCTGCTCGACCTCGTGGCGCTCGGCACGGTGGCCGACGTCGTCAAGCTCGACGGCAACAATCGCGTACTCGTCGCACAGGGCTTGTCGCGTATCCGCCGCGGCCGCATGCAGCCGGGCATCGCGGCCCTCTTTCGCGCGGCGGGCCGCGAGGCGCGCACCGCTTCCGGCTTCGACTTGGGCTTTGCGCTCGGCCCGCGCCTGAACGCGGCGGGACGGCTGTCCGACATGTCGCTCGGCATCGAATGCCTGACGACCGACGACGTCGGCCGCGCCTGGGAACTTGCGCAGCAGCTCGATGCGATGAACCGCGAGCGGCGTGAAATCGAAGCAGGCATGCAGCAGCAGGCGCTCGTCGACATCGCCGCGCTCGATCCCGAGGGCAGCGCGACGATTACGCTGTTCAACGAAGGTTGGCACCAGGGTGTCATCGGCATCGTTGCCGGGCGGCTGAAGGAGAAGTATCACAGGCCTTCGTTCACATTCGCTCTGGCCGACGAGCATGGCGAGCGCGTCAAGGGTTCGGGCCGCTCGATCCCGGGTTTCCATCTGCGCGATGCATTGGATCTGGTCGCCAAACGCGAGCCCGACCTCATCGTCACGTTCGGCGGGCATGCCATGGCCGCGGGCGTCACGATCGCCACGCGCGACGTGCCGCGCTTCGCCGCCGCGTTCGAGACGGTGGCGCGGGAGCAGCTCGACGATGCCGCGCTCGCGCGCGTGGTCATGACAGACGGCGAACTCGAAGACGCATATTTCACCCCTCAAGTCGTCGAGCTGATCGATGCGGCCGTCTGGGGCCAGGGCTTTCCGGCGCCGACATTTTCAGGTGAATTCGACGTGGTTTCGCAAGCGCTCGTGAAAGACAAGCATCTGAAGCTGCAGCTCGCCCGCGGCCGGCAGCGCTTCCAAGCGATCTGGTTCAATCACACGGAAACGCTGCCGGCGCGCGCCCATCTCGCCTACCGGCTTGCCGCCGACAGCTGGAACGGCGTCGTGCGCGTGCAACTCATCGTCGAGCACGCGGCGTCAGGCGAGCCGCATTGACCGGCCGCGCCGGCCACATCGAATGCGCGAGCGCCGGGGCCTTGGCCGAATGAATATCGTCGGCGCCGGCAGCGCCCGGCGCGGCGGACCGATCGGCTATAATTTCCCCTTTTCACGAAGCAGAAAAGATCGACATGGAAGCCGAACGTCTGAACGCGATCGAAGGCTCTCTAGCGGACTTGCGCCGGCGCGCGAGCGAGCTACGGGGGTATCTTTGACTACGACGCCAAATTTGCGCGTCTAGCTGAAGTCAACAAGGAACTCGAGGATCCGAACGTCTGGAACGACTCGAAGCACGCCCAGGCCCTCGGCCGGGAAAAGAAGATGCTCGAAGGTGTCGTTCTGACTTTGTCCGCGCTCGACACCGACCTGCGCGATGCGCAGGATCTGTTCGACATGGCCCGCGAGGAAAGCGACGACGACACGCTTCTCGCCTGCGAGGCCGATGCTAAAGCGATCGAAGCGCGCGTCGCCGATCTCGAATTCCGCCGGATGTTCGCCAACCCGGCCGATCCGAACAACGCATTCATCGATATTCAAGCCGGCGCGGGCGGCACCGAGGCTTGCGACTGGGCCGCGATGCTGCTGCGTCAGTACCTGCGCTATTGCGAGCGCAAGGGCTTCAAGACCGAAGTGCTGGAAGAATCGGAAGGCGACGTCGCGGGCATCAAGAACGCCACGATCAAGGTCGAAGGCGAATATGCCTACGGGTTCTTGCGCACCGAAACGGGCATCCACCGCCTCGTGCGCAAATCGCCGTTCGATTCGTCGGGCGGACGCCATACGTCGTTTTCCTCGGTGTTCGTCTATCCCGAGATCGACGATTCGATCGAAGTCGACATCAACCCGGCCGACTTGCGCATCGATACGTACCGCGCGTCGGGCGCCGGCGGCCAGCACATCAACAAGACCGATTCGGCCGTGCGGATCACGCACATGCCGTCGGGCATCGTCGTGCAATGCCAGAACGACCGCTCGCAGCACCGCAATCGCGCCGAAGCGATGGCAATGCTGAAGTCGCGCTTGTACGAGGCCGAAATCCGCAAGCGTCAGGCCGAGCAGGACAAGCTCGAATCGAGCAAGACCGATGTGGGCTGGGGCCATCAGATCCGTTCGTACGTGCTCGATCAGAGCCGCATCAAGGATTTGCGGACCAACGTCGAAATGAGCAACACGAAGGCCGTGCTCGACGGCGACCTCGACGATTTCATCAGCGCGAGCCTGAAGCAAGGCGTCTAAGCGCACCGGATACACCATGACCGAATCGACTCTCCCCACCGTCGACGCCAGCGTCGACGAGAACAAGATCATCGCCGAGCGGCGTGAAAAGCTGCGCCTGCTCCGCGAGTCGGGTATCGCCTACCCGAACGATTTCCGCCCCACGCACCACGCGGGCGATCTGCAATCGCAATACGTCGACGCCGACAAGGACGCGCTCGAAGCCACCGCGCTGCAAGTCGCCGTGGCCGGCCGCATGATGCTCAAGCGCGTCATGGGCAAGGCGAGCTTCGCGACCGTGCAGGACGGCTCGGGGCAAATCCAATTCTTCGTCACGCCGGCCGACGTGGGCGAGCAGGCGTACGAGGCCTTCAAGAAGTGGGATCTCGGCGACATCATCGCCGCGCGCGGCGTGCTGTTTCGCACGAACAAGGGCGAGCTGTCGGTGCGCTGCACCGAACTGCGCCTGCTGTCGAAAGCGCTGCGCCCCCTGCCCGACAAGTTCCACGGCCTGTCCGACCAGGAAACGCGCTACCGTCAACGCTACGTCGACTTGATCGTCACGCCCGAGGCGCGCAGCACGTTCGTCGCTCGCACGAAGGCCCTTTCGTCGATCCGCAAGTTCATGTCGGACGCCGACTTCATGGAAGTCGAAACGCCGATGCTGCACCCGATCCCGGGCGGCGCGGCGGCCAAGCCGTTCACGACCCACCACAATGCGCTCGACATGCAGATGTTCCTGCGCATTGCGCCGGAGCTTTATCTGAAGCGGCTGATCGTGGGCGGATTCGAGCGTGTCTTCGAGGTCAACCGGAATTTCCGCAACGAAGGCGTCTCGCCGCGGCACAATCCGGAATTCACGATGATGGAGTTCTACGCCGCGTACACGGATTACACGTGGCTCATGGACTTCACCGAACAGTTGATTCGCCAGGCCGCCATCGATTCGCTGGGCACGGCGAACATCGTCTATCAAGGGCGTGAGCTCGATCTGTCCAAGCCGTTCCATCGCCTGACGATCACGCAAGCCATCCGCAAATACGCGCCCGACTACAGCGATGCGCAACTGGCCGACGCTGCATTCCTGCGCACGGAACTTAAGCGCTTCGGCGTCGATACGACGCAGCCGACCTTTCTGAATGCGGGCGTCGGCGCACTGCAATTGGCGCTGTTCGAGGAAACGGCCGAAGCGCAGCTGTGGGAGCCGACCTACATCATCGACTACCCGGTGGAGGTGTCGCCGCTTGCGCGCGCATCGGATTCGGTCGAAGGCATCACCGAGCGGTTCGAGCTGTTCATCACAGGCCGCGAAATCGCCAACGGTTTCTCCGAGCTGAACGACCCCGAAGATCAGGCGGCGCGCTTCAAGAAGCAAGTCGAGCAGAAGGATGCCGGCGACGAGGAAGCCATGTATTTCGACGCCGACTACATCCGCGCGCTCGAATACGGCATGCCGCCGACAGGCGGTTGCGGCATCGGCATCGATCGGCTCGTGATGCTGCTCACCGACAGCCCGAGCATTCGCGACGTCATCTTGTTCCCGCACCTGCGCCGCGAGGACTGACGCGCGCAAACCACAGCGGATTGTAACTATCGGTAAAAGCCGCTCGCCAGCCCGCTGGGAGCGGCTTTGTTTTATGCGGTGCGACCCTTCCACAGCCGATGGCCGCGCCTCTTTCGCGCGGGCGCCGCCGCGGCGCACCACGGTAGCCAGGCCCCGCGCGTTACAAATTGAAACGTCGAGATCCGCGCGATGGCGGAAACTAACGACGTCTCAATCAGAAGCCCCTTCGTTCTCACGGAGGTACCACATGAACAATCCGACCACCCCCGCTCGTCGCTTGCACCCGCTGATCGCGGTCGCCGCGGGCACCGTCATCGTTGCCAGCCTCGCCGCCACCGCCGCCATCACCGGCGTGTTCCCCAAAGCATCGAGTTCGAGCGTTCAAAACGATCAAACGCAAAACGCGCAGGTTTTGTCGCAACCTGTTGTCGATTCGGCCGCTCCGGCGAACACGACGTCGACATCGCTGACGAGCCCGCAGCCGCAGCCCCAACAGCAGCCGGGGCAAGTTCAGACGCGCTCGTCTCAAGCCGCCCAACCGGCGCCGGGCCAGGTGCAATACGCTGGCCAGCCGGGCCAGCCCTCCTACGCACAACCGTCCGGCCAACCGCCCACGCAGCAACAGCAATATGCGCAGCAGCAACAGCTCGCACAGCAGCCCTACGCCCAACCGCAACAGCAGCCGAACGCCCAGCAGGCCTACTGCGCCAGCTGCGGCACGGTCGAATCGATCGCGGCGGTACGGCATGAAGGGCATGGCACCGGTATCGGCGCGGTTGGCGGCGCGGTGGCCGGCGGCCTGATCGGAAACCAGTTCGGCGCAGGCACCGGGCGGACCGCGATGACGGTACTCGGCGCGGTCGGGGGAGGCTTCGCCGGCAATTCCGTGGAAAAGCACCTACGCAGCGAAACGAGCTACCAAGTGCGGGTGAGAATGCAGAACGGCCATCTGCGCTATTTCAACTATCGTGAAGCGCCGCCATTCCAACAGGGCGAGCGCGTGCACATCGAGCACGGCGCATTGGCGGCAGGCTGAACGGCAACGCTCGGCTAACGATAGACGCCTGACGAAGCCGCCTCGGCCAAGGATGGAAGGCGGAGGCGCTCACACTTCGAACGCGTATAAGAAAGGCGACCTCACATGGGTCGCCTTTTTTTTGGTTCGGCTGCTATCCGACTGCTATCCGTCGCTGCGGCAACGCAACCCTACCTCTTCATCACGTCACCGCATTCCTCGGATCAGTCGCGACTCACTCCGCCGCGTCTTCGATCCAAGCTAGCTGAATCGCTTCGAGAATCTTTTCGCTCGATCGATGAGGATCATCGTCGAAGCCGTCGAGCGCCATGACCCACTTGTGCAAATCCGTAAAGCGGATCTGCTGCGGATCGACCTCCGGATGATTGTCGGTGAGGGCCATTGCGATTTCTTGCACGTCCGTCCACTTCATGGCTGCTCCCTCCTTCGGGTCTCAATGATTTTCTTTAGCGTGATTGATCGAGTAGCGCGGGATCTCGACCACGAGATCCTTGTCTTGCGGCACACGCGCTTGGCACGATAGCCGCGAAGTCGGCTCGAGCCCCCACGCCTTGTCGAGCAGATCGTCCTCGTCCTCTTCAGACGGCGCGAGCGCTTCGAAACCTTCACGCACGATCACATGACACGTGGTGCAAGCGCAAGACTTTTCGCACGCGTGCTCGATTTCGATGCCGTGCTCGAGCAGCGCGTCGCACACGCTCTCGCCCGGTGCGGCCTCGAACACCGCCCCCTCCGGGCACAGTTCGACATGGGGCAGGACAACGATTTGAGGCATAGGGAATTCCGTGACTTATAGAATGCGGGGCGGCCGGCGCCGCCCGCCTCGTCATTGTAAGGCGGGCACGTCGACACAGAAATGTCAGATATCCTCGAGCTTGCGGCCGGTCAACGCTTGGCGAATGCTCTTGTTCATGCGCCGCGCGGCGAACTCGTCGGTTTCCTCGGCGAGCGCTTTGGTCGCCGTTTCGATGTCGTCGGCGACATCGCCCTGGGCCGTCGCGCTCAAGCGAGCCAACGCGGCTTCCACCTTCGCGCGTTCGTCGTCGGCCAGCAATTCGCCATCGGCGGCCAGCGCGGCTTGGGTGGCCTCGAGCAAGCGTTGCGCCTCCACCTGCGCCTCGCGCAGCGCGCGTGCGCGCATGTCGATTTCCGCCGTGCTGAAGCTCTCCTCGAGCATGCGCGCGACATCGTCGTCGGCCAGGCCATACGACGGCTTGACCACGACCGACGCCTCGACGCCCGAGTGCTGCTCACGCGCGAAGACCGACAGCAAACCATCGGCATCGACCTGATAGGTCACACGAATACGGGCCGCGCCGGCCGCCATCGGCGGAATGCCGCGCAACTCGAATCGCGCGAGCGAGCGGCAATCGGATACGAGTTCGCGCTCGCCCTGCACGACGTGAATCGCCATGGCCGTCTGGCCGTCCTTGAACGTCGTGAACTCTTGCGCGCGCGCGACGGGGATCGTCGAATTGCGCGGAATGATTTTTTCGGCCAGCCCGCCCATCGTCTCCACGCCGAGCGACAGCGGGATGACGTCGAGCAGCAGCCAGTCCTCGCCGGCGCGATTGCCGGCTAGCAGGTCGGCCTGAATGGCCGCGCCGAGCGCGACGACCTGATCGGGGTCGAGATTGGTCAACGGCGGCTGGCCGAAAAATGCCTCGACGGCACGGCGAATGACCGGCATGCGCGTGGCCCCGCCGACGAGCACGACGCCCTTCACGTCCTGCGGCGCGATCTTCGCATCGCGCAGCGCCTTTTTCGTCGGCACGAGCGTGCGTTCGACGAGCGAACGTACGAGTTCCGCGAACTGCGTCTCGGTCAGCGGCACCGAGATCGGCGTACCGTCCGACAGCGTCGCCTCGACCGTTGCCTCGGGCGACGACGACAGCGTTTCCTTCGCGACGCGCACACGATCGAGCAGCAGCCGGACGTCCTCCGGCGCCAGGCCTTGCGGCGCCAAACCCGCTTCATGCAGCACGTGGCGGAACAAGACGTGATCGAAGTCGTCGCCGCCCAGCGCCGAATCGCCGCCGGCCGCGAGCACCTCGAATACACCCTTCGTCAGCTTGAGGATCGACAGATCGAACGTGCCGCCGCCGAGGTCGTAGACCGCGTACAGCCCTTCGGCGCCGTGATCGAGCCCATAGGCGATCGCCGCGGCCGTGGGCTCGTTGAGCAAACGCAGCACGTTCAGGCCGGCGAGCCGGGCCGCATCCTTGGTGGCTTGGCGCTGCGCCTCGTCGAAGTACGCGGGCACGGTGATGACCGCCCCGACGAGTTCGTCGCCCAGCGAATCCTCCGCGCGCTGGCGCAAGGTAGCGAGAATTTCGGCCGAGACTTCGACCGGACTCTTTACGCCCGCGACCGTGCGAATCTGCACCATCCCCGGGGCGTCGACGAATTCATAGGGGGCGTTCTCCGCCCCTTCCACCTCTTGCTTGCCGCGTCCCATGAAGCGCTTGACCGAAACGATCGTGTTGCGCGGATCGAGCACGGCTTCTTCTTTCGCCGTGTGGCCGATGCGGCGGCCGCCGCGTTCGAGATAGCGCACCACCGAAGGCAGCAGCACCCGGCCCGCTTCGTCGGGCAGCGCTTCGGCGATGCTGTTGCGCACGGCGGCCACGAGCGAGTTCGTCGTGCCGAGATCGATGCCGACCGCCAGGCGCCGCTGATGCGGCGCGGGCGCCATGCCGGGTTCCGAGATTTGCAGTAGGGCCATTCTGTTTTATAGGTCAGTGTTCGAGGCGTTCGATCTGATGGCCGATCTCACCGGCCACGCGCTCGAGAAACATCAACTGCCGCACGGCTTCGGCCGCCGGTTGATCGGCGCCGGTGTCGAGCAGCGTTCCGAGCCTCTCGAAGCGCGTACGCTCCTCGTCGCGAAGCTCGTCTTGCAGCGCCAGCAGATCGCCAACGTTCCTCGCATCGGCGGCGTCCTCCACGCGTTCGCGCCACTCCATCTGCTGCATCAAAAATGCCGGCTCCATCGCGGTGTTCTCGGATGCGCCGACATCGACGCCCCGCAGCGAGAGCAGATACGTGGCGCGCTTGAGCGGATCGCGCAGCGTCTGGTAGGCCTCGTTCGCGCGCGTGGCCCATTGCATGGCGACGCGTTTTTGCGCCTCGCCCGCCGCGGCGAACCGGTCCGGGTGGACCTGCGCCTGCACGGTGCGATAAGCATGTTCGAGCGCCTCGAGATCGAGCGAAAAGCGCGCCGGCAAATGGAACAAGTCGAAGTGGCTGTCTTGGATCGAGGACATGTTGGCAATCGTCGCTGTAACGTAAAGCGCGAAACGTAAAACCGGCGGCGTGCCGCCGAACGAGCGCCTAGAAACAAAAAGGCGGCCCGCGCCGCCTTCTCGCCCGCCCGAGGCGGCCAGCCATCGTCATACGCGGAACGATTCGCCGCAGCCGCACTCGTCCTTCACGTTCGGGTTGTTGAACTTGAACCCTTCGTTCAACCCTTCGCGCGCGAAATCGAGCTCGGTGCCGTCGATATAGGCCAGGCTCTTCGGATCGACGATGACCTTCACGCCGTTGCACTCGAAGATTCGATCCTCGGGTTCGAGCTCGTCGACGTACTCGAGCTTATAGGCGAGCCCGGAGCACCCCGTCGTGCGCACGCCCAGGCGCAGCCCGAGCCCCTTGCCGCGGCGGGTCAGGTACTTCTGCACGTGCTGCGCGGCTTTTTCGGTCAGTGTGATCGCCATGATCTTTCGTTCGCTTACGCGGCTTGCTGCTTGGCTTCGTCGGCCGATTGAGCGCCGCCGTGACGTTGCTTGTAGTCGGCCACCGCCGCCTTGATCGCGTCTTCCGCGAGAATCGAGCAGTGGATCTTGACCGGCGGCAATGCAAGCTCTTCGGCGATCTGCGTGTTCTTGATGGACAGGGCCTCGTCGAGCGTCTTGCCCTTTACCCATTCCGTGACGAGCGAGCTCGACGCGATGGCCGAACCGCAGCCGTACGTCTTGAACTTCGCATCTTCGATGACGCCGTCGGCGCCGACGCGGATCTGCAGCTTCATGACGTCGCCGCACGCGGGGGCGCCCACCATGCCGGTGCCGACCGTATCGTCATCTTTCGAGAACGAACCGACGTTGCGCGGGTTTTCGTAATGATCGAGAACTTTGTTGCTGTAAGACATGATCGAACTCCTAGATTCGCTTAAATCCGAGTAATCGTGAGGCGCTCAGTGCGCGGCCCATTTGATCGTCGACAGGTCGATGCCGTCCTGATGCATTTCCCACAGCGGAGACAGGTCGCGCAACTTCGCGATCTTGTTCTTCAGCAGGTTGACGACGTACTCGACGTCTTGTTCCGTCGTGAAGCGGCCCACCGTGAAACGGATCGAGCTGTGGGCCAGTTCGTCGTTGCGGCCGAGCGCGCGCAGCACGTACGAGGGCTCCAGCGAAGCCGACGTGCAGGCGGAGCCCGACGACACGGCCACGTCCTTGATCGCCATGATCAGCGATTCGCCTTCGACGAAATTGAAGCTGATGTTCAGGTTGTGCGGCACGCGGCGCTCCATGTCGCCGTTGACGTAGACCTCTTCCATCTCGGTCAGACCCTTGAGCAGCCGGTCGCGCAGCATGCGCACGCGTTCGTTCTCCGTGGCCATTTCCTCGCGCGCGATGCGGAACGCCTCGCCCATGCCGACGATCTGGTGCGTGGCCAGCGTGCCCGAACGCATGCCGCGCTCGTGACCGCCGCCGTGCATCTGCGCTTCGACGCGCACGCGCGGCTTACGACGCACATAGAGCGCGCCGATGCCCTTGGGGCCATACGTCTTGTGGGCCGAGAACGACATCAGGTCGACCTTCAAACGGTTCAGATCGATTTCGACCTTGCCGGTCGCTTGCGCCGCATCGACGTGGAAGACGATGCCCTTTTCGCGGCAAATCTCGCCGATTGCTTCGATGTCTTGGATGACGCCGATCTCGTTGTTCACGGACATGACCGAGACGAGGATCGTATCGGGCCGCAGCGCGGCCTTGAAGACGTCGAGATCGATGAGGCCGTCGCTCTTCACATCGAGGTAGGTCACCTCGAAGCCTTCGCGCTCCAGCTCGCGGCAGGTATCGAGCACCGCCTTGTGCTCGGTCTTCACCGTGACGATGTGCTTGCCCTTGCTCTTGTAGAAGTGCGCGGCGCCCTTGATCGCCAGGTTGTCCGACTCCGTCGCCCCGGACGTCCAGATGATTTCGCGCGGATCGGCGTTCACGAGCGCCGCGACTTGTTCGCGCGCTTCCTCGACCGCCCGCTCCGCCTCCCAGCCGTACGAATGGCTGCGCGACGCGGGGTTGCCGAACTGCTCCCGCAGATAGGGGATCATCTTGTCCACCACGCGCGGATCGACGGGGGTCGTCGCGCTGTAGTCCATGTAGATGGGCAGGTGGGGCGTCTGGTTAGTCATCAATGGCTCCGGGGGAAATCGTTATAGCTCGTCAATGTTCGTTCGCGCTGGCTTCGTTTGATCTCGCGCCGGCTTCACGAACTCGCGATGTTGAATACGGAATTGGGCCCTTTGGGGGCGACGCGCGCCGCTTCGACGGCCGCGCTTTCGGGGCGCCTATCGCGCAGCACCGCCGGCGACCCTTCCCGCGCGCGCTGCTGATCGACGAGATCCTGCAATGAGACCGAATCGAGGTACTCGACCATTTTCTGGTTCAGCGTCGACCACAGCTCGTGCGTCATGCAGTGGCCGTCGTGCTGCTTGGTGCCCTCGCACGAGCCCTTCCCGCCGCACTGCGTGGCATCGAGCGGCTCGTCCACGGCGATGATGATGTCCGCCACCGTGACCTCTTGCGCCCGACGCGCGAGGTTGTACCCGCCGCCCGGCCCGCGCACCGATTCGACGATCTCGTGGCGGCGCAGCTTCCCGAACAATTGCTCGAGGTACGACAGCGAGATGCGCTGACGCTGACTGATGCCGGCGAGCGTCACCGGACCTTGCTCCTGGCGCAGGGCCAGGTCGATCATCGCCGTAACGGCGAAACGGCCTTTCGTGGTGAGTCTCATAGGGACAGGGGATCCGAATTCTCGACGATTTTGGTCAAGTATAAATACATGACGTTTTTAGTCAAGTATCCCCTTCAACGTTTAGGTTATTGGTGACGGAGTGAGCGGGCACGGCGCAGTCAAGCCTGTTCGAGCTGTGCCCGCAGGTGCGCGAGCAAGCCCCGGCACGCCGCTTCGCATTGATCGAGCACCGCTTCGAAGCCCTCGCTGCCGCCGAAATAGGGATCCACGACCTCCCGGCCGCCTGCGCCCGGCGCGAATTCCATCAGCAATCGCACGCGGGCGCGCCGCTCGGGCGGGCACACGCGCAACAAGTTGCTGACGTTTTCATCGTCCATCGCCAGCAGCAGATCGAAGCGGTCGAAGTCCCCCACGTCGATCTGTCTGGCCCGCAGCGGCGACAGGTCGTAGCCGCGGCCGCGCCCGGCCTGCTGCGCGCGCGAATCCGGCGCCTTGCCCACGTGCCAATCGCCGGTGCCGGCGGAGTCGATCCGCACCTGCTCCGTCAGCCCGGCGGCCGCGACTTGCGCGCGCATGACCGCTTCCGCCGTGGGCGAGCGGCAGATGTTTCCGAGACAGACGAAGCAGATAGAAACGGTTTTCATCGAAAAGGACTGCACGAGCCGGCGCGCGTGTCGTGACCGCAGTTGCGGGGGCGGCTTTGGAGTCCCGTTTCGGAAACCCTTGAAGCCCTGAACTGCACGCCGGCGAGCGAATCGCTCATTATATCGGGCTGCTGGCTAGGATGCCTGGGGCGTAGCCGCAGGCGCCTGTGCGCGATGCACGGCGGGCGCGACTGCTGCCGACCCCGCATCGATGAGCCCGTACGACACCGTGCGCGCAAGTTCCGCCGTGACCTGCTCGGCCGGCAGCGGCTCGTACGCCGCGCCGCCGTCGCCGTAAGCGTGCAACGCAGCCAGTGCGATCAGCGCCACGGCCAGCGCCAACGGCCAGTAGCTGGAGATATAGCCCGATCTTGTCGTTCTCATATTCGCGCCCCTTTCTCGGCGGACACGCGCCGATCGCGCGCCCGCTCGTATCCATGGCACGTATTCTATAAACTCCGCCTATCGAGACAAAGATGCGAATAGCGAATTCAGCGTTGCGGTGGGATAAACAATGAACCGCTCCGCTCGTTAGCTGCGCCGCTGTTCGCTACGATCGAGATGGGTGCGCTGCGCGGCGTAAAGCTCGCGGAACGTGCGGCCGACCGGCGCCGGCATTTCCCGCGTCGCGGTCCAGCCCTGGCCGAACGGCAAGTACGCAATCGAGCGCCGGCTTCCGCCCGCCCGCTCGAGCACCCGAACGGCAAGCTTGGTCACCAAGGCATACAGCGCCGGCCGCATCGCGACAAAGCCCCATACGGCAAGCGCCGCGCGCTCCCGCAACGGCCTCAAGCCCCGCTCGACCTGCTTTTCGCGCAATGTGCGCAGCAGATCGGAGAGCGGGATGCCTACCGGGCACACCGAGTTGCATTCGCCGCACATCGTGGCGGCCTGCGGCAGATCGAGCGCCTTGTCGACGCCGACGTAGCTGGGCGTGAGCACCGAGCCCATCGGCCCCGGGTAGACCCAGCCGTAAGCATGGCCGCCGACCTTCTGATAGACGGGACAGTGGTTCATGCATGCGCCGCAACGGATACAGCGCAACATTTCTTGAAACGCACCGCCGATCAGGCCCGTGCGGCCGCCGTCGACGAGCACCACGTACATGTGCTCGGGCCCGTCCAAATCGCCCTCGCCGCGCGGGCCGGTCAACAACGAAAAATAATTCGACGTCACCTGCCCCGTTGCGCTGCGCGGCAGCAGCCTCATCGCCAGGGCGAGGTCTTCCAGCGTGGGCAGCACCTTTTCGATGCCGGTGACGGCCACATGCACGCGCGGCATGACCGTGCACATGCCCTCGTTGCCTTCGTTCGTCACGATGGCGACGGAGCCGGTTTCGGCGACGAGGAAATTACCGCCCGTCACGCCCATGTCCGCCGACAAGAAATGCGGACGCAGCACCTCGCGGGCCTCGCGCGTCATGTCCGGGATCTCGGTCAGCCGCGGCCGGCCGTGCGTGGCCGCGAACAAATCGGCGATCGCCTCCTTGTCCTTGTGCACGACGGGCGCAATGATGTGGCTCGGCGGCTCGTTGCCGTTGATCTGAAGAATGTATTCGCCGAGGTCGGTCTCGATCGACTGCACGCCCATGTCGCCGAGCACGGCATTGAGCCGCATCTCCTCCGACACCATCGATTTCGTCTTGATGACCTTCTTGACGTCGTGCTTGCGCGCGATGTCGGCGATGAGCTTCGCGGCGTCTTGCGTGGTTTCGGCATAGAGCACGGTCGTGCCGCGCCGCGCCGCCTCACGCTCGAACGTCTCGAGCCACACGTCGAGATTGTCGAGCGCCCGGTTGCGGCGCGCTTTCAGTTCGGCGCGCGTGGCCGGAAAATCGATCGCCTGCATGGCCACGGCGCGCGCGGACACGAATTTCGTCGAGAGTTTTTTGAGGTTCTGCTGCAAACGCGCGTCGGCCAGACCTTCCTTGGCGCGCGCCTTGAAATGCATCGATTGAACTTGCATGGGGCCCGAGGTATCCGTTCGTTGAACGCAGCGCCGCTGCTCTGTGGTCGGTCAGTGATCGGCGTCGCCGGCCAGCACTTGGGCGATATGCAGCACGCGCGTCGTCGCGTCGCCCGTGCGGCGCAGCCGCCCTTCGATATTGAGCATGCAGCCCAGATCGCCGAGCACGACGCAGCCCGTTCCGCTCGCTTGGACGTTCGCGCACTTTTCGTCGGCGATGGCCGTGGAAATGTTGCCGTACTTGACGGCGAAGGTGCCGCCGAAGCCGCAGCAGTGCTCGCAATCCTTCATTTCCGTGACGGCGACCCCACGCTGGGCCAGCAGCGCGCGCGGCTGCTGCTTGACGCCTAGCTCGCGCAAGCCCGCGCAGGAATCGTGATAGGTGACCGGCCCCGCGAAAGTCCCGGCGGCCAATTCCACCTTCGCGACATTGACGAGAAAGTCCGTCAATTCATAGACTTTCGCACGCAGCCGTTCGTAGCGCCCCATCAGCTCCGGATCGTCGCGAAAAAGGTCGCCGTAATGCACGGCGATCATCCCCCCGCACGAACCCGAGGGAACCACGACGTAATCGAACTGCTCGAATTCGCGCAGCATCTTTTCCGCGAGATCGCGGGCGACGCCGCGCTCCCCGGAGTTGTAGGCCGGTTGCCCGCAGCAGGTTTGCGCCGGCGGGACGATCACATCGAAGCCCGCTTGCTCGAGCAGCTTGACGACTGAAAACCCGATCTCCGGGCGCATCAGGTCAATGAGGCAAGTGACGAAAAGTCCGACTCGCATGGTAGCCACAGGTGAACGAAACGACACGATTATGCGTCGTTTATGGCCGCCGACAACGCAACGAGCGGAAAAAAGCGCCGGCCCGCCGCCCGAGGGCTCATTCAAACGGCGTTCGCTTTTTTCACAATACGAGATACAATGGGCCCCACGTGTTAATTGCCGAGTCAATCGATTTCCAATGAGTGAGACGAATCCGGACTCCAAAACGTCGATCCAAGTGATCGAACGCATGATGCGCCTGCTCGACGCCCTGGCTTCCCATACCGACCCGGTCAGCCTCAAGGAACTCGCGCTGCGCACCGAACTTCATCCCTCGACGGCGCACCGAATCCTGAACGACATGGTCACGTGCCGCCTCGTCGATCGGTCCGATCCGGGCACCTATCGGCTGGGGATGCGGCTGCTCGAACTGGGCAACCTCGTCAAGGCGAGGCTCTCGGTGCGCGACGCCGCCCTCGCCCCCATGCGCGAGCTGCACCGGATGACGGGGCAGACCGTCAATCTGTCGGTACGCCAAGGCGACGAAATCGTCTATATCGAACGGGCCTACTCCGAGCGCTCGGGCATGCAGGTCGTGCGCGCCATCGGCGGGCGAGCGCCGCTTCATCTCACGTCCGTCGGCAAGCTGTTCTTGGCCGCCGACGAGGCCGCGCGTGTCCGCGCCTACGCCATGCGCACGGGTCTCTCGGGACATACGCAGAACAGCATCACCGACATCTCGCGGCTCGAACGGGAACTGACGCAGGTTCGTCAACAGGCTTGCGCACGCGATAACGAAGAACTGGAGCTCGGCGTGCGATGCATCGCCGCGGGTATCTACGACGATACCGGCAAGCTCGTAGCCGGCTTGTCGCTGTCCGCTCCGGCCGACCGCCTGCAAGACTCGTGGCTCGGCCAGTTGAGCCGCACCGCTCTCGTCATTTCCGAGTCGCTCGGCTACCATCCGGAAGCCGCAGCCGACGCCCCGATGAAGTCAGGGGCGCACTAAGCCTGCTGCTTGTCGGCGCGGCACGGCGTAGGTATCGTCGATCGTCCATCGAAGCGCCGGACGCACACAGCAAAAAGCCCGCTTCGAGAAGCGGGCTTTTTGTTTCGGCAGACGCTACGCCAAAGAGGCGCGCATGCTCGGTCGCCGTCGGCCTCAGGTGCCGCGACCGCCTGCGTCCGCGCTGGTGATGCGCGGGCCGTCGGACTCGTCGAGCCACTTGCGCAGGCGCTGCGCATCGGCAAAGCGCGAGTATTTGCCCAACGAATCGAGCAGCACCATGACCATGGGGCGGCCGTGGATCGTCGCCTGCATCACGAGGCACTCGCCCGCTTCGTTGATGAAGCCGGTCTTCTGCAGCCCGATATCCCAAGTAGGATTGCGCACGAGCGCATTCGTGCTGTTGTAGGCCAGCACGCCGCGGCCCGGCGACACTTCGTAGCTGCGATCGGTCGAGAACTTGCGGATCAGCGGATACTGATACGCCGCGTTGATCATCTTCACGAGATCGCGCGCCGTCGAGACGTTATGGCTCGTGAGGCCCGTCGGGTTCTCGAAGTGCGTATCGTTCATCCCCAGCTCTTTGGCCTTGGCGTTCATCGCGGCGATGACCGCCGGGCGGCCGCCCGGGTAATAGCGCGAAAGCGCGGCGGCGGCGCGGTTTTCCGACGCCATCAACGCGATGTGCAGCATATCTTCACGCGAGAGCACCGAGCCGACGCGTAGGCGCGAACCCGTGTGCTTTTCGTAGTCTTTGTCTTCGTCGGTGACTTCGATCTGATCGGTGAGCGGCGCCTTTGAATCGAGCACGACCATGGCGGTCATCAGCTTCGTGATCGACGCGATGGGTACGACCGACGTGGAGTTCTTGTCGAACAAGACTTCCGACGTGTTTTGATCGACGACGAATGCGACATTGGAGCGCAGCGCAACGCCTTCAGGCGTTTCCTGCAGACCGAACGCCTGCCCGGCCGTGGGCGAACGCGGCTCGAAAGCCACGCGATGCACGACGCCGTGCCGGGCGTGCGCGCGCGCCGTGTAGTGTACGCGCGCGCGTTTGACCGGCTCCTTCGCTTGCGTGCCCGCGGCGGCGACCTTGTCGCTCTTTTTCAGGTGTTTCTTATGGACCGGCTGATGAGCCGCCGTGGCGGTCGCGGCAAAGGCATCGATCGGGGTCGCGATGGTCGCGACGAGCAATGCGCCGGCCGACACGACTGTGCCGAGCGCCACGCCTCGCATCATGCTGAGCGACGAAAACAGAGCGAATTTCATTGGTGTTCTGAAGCAGGAGTGGCGAACGGTTGTCGGCAAGTGTAGTAAAGCTACGAAAAATTAGCAATATTAAGCACTTATGGGCCGTCCTTGATCCAATTTGTAAATTAGGGAAACGCGGGCCGTGCATGCATCTTGCGCATCCCGCCCCTCGCCTACTAGGGCCGTAACCGCATAACGGCCGTATTTGTCTAAACTTGAACGAATTCGTTCCCCGCCGGGCCACACTCGACGCGGGTTTCGGCCAAACAGCCTCGCCCGGGGGCCCGACAAGCTCGTCTTAACGCGCCAGCCTCACGTTCGGTGTACAGCGTTTCCCGCCAAAACACCGCGCGCTGGCGCACATCGACGGATCAAAGCCGTCATCGATGCCGCATCGGCGCGCCGGCACGCATCGAGCAGTGCGGCAAAAATACCCGAAAACGATTCCATCGTCACGTCCCCAAATACCCGCAAGACATTGTTTTACCGACAAATTCCCGATATTGTGCGGCGCACCAAAATCCGCTTGACATTTGTTCACGTCGTCCTAAAATGGGAACCGTTGTTGCGACGCACAATACACGTCGATCCAAGAAGCGCCTCGCAAGTTTAGCCATTCCACCATGCTCGGCCTGCCAAGACAGGTCGAATTTCAGGAGCGAAAAGATGACTCTGTTGACCCCTGAGCAATTCGCCGCAGCACAGAAAGCGAACCTCGAAGCCCTCTTCGGTCTGACGAACAAAGCGTTCGAAGGCATCGAGAAGCTTGTCGAACTGAACCTTCAAGTGGTGAAGTCGACGCTCGCCGAAGGCCAGGAAAACGCACAACGTGCGCTGTCGGTCAAGGACGCGCAGGAATTCGTCGCGCTGCAAGCCAGCCTGGCGCAACCGGTGGCCGAAAAGGTTCTGTCGTACGGCCGTCACCTGTATGAAATCGCCTCGGCCACGCAAGCGGAATTCGCGCGCGTCGCGGAAGCGCAGTACGAAGAGCAGAACCGCAAGGTTCAAGCGCTCGTCGAGAACGTCGCGAAGAACGCGCCGGCCGGTTCGGAAACCGCTGTCGCCGTCATGAAGTCGGCCATCACCGCCGCCAACACGACGTACGAAACGGTTCACAAGGCCACGAAGCAAGCGGTCGAAATCGCCGAAAGCAACTTCAACGCCGCCGCCACGGCTGCGCAAAAGGCTGCCCAGCAAGCCGCGTCGCAAGCGTCGCGCGCTGCCGGCGCCAAGAAGACGGCTGCGTAATCGCCCGGCATTCGCTCCGCGCCGAAAGACAAAAACGGCGCGCTCCCTAAGCGGAGCGCGCCGTTTTTTATTTGCCGGCCCGCCCGGCATGGAAAACGACGGGCGGGACACCGGCCTGTTCCGCCTAATTCCCGTATCGACAACCCGCTGCCGACCACCGGCCGGCAGCAGGCGCTGCCTTACTTCTTACGCTGCGGCGGCAGGTCCGTACAGACACCCTCGTAAAGCTCGGCTGCCATACCGATCGATTCGCCGAGCGTCGGGTGCGGGTGGATCGTCTTGCCGATATCCGTTGCATCGGCGCCCATCTCGATCGCCAAGCACACTTCGCTGATGAGATCGCCGGCATTCAGGCCGACGATGCCGCCGCCGATCACGCGATGCGTTTGTTCGTCGAAGATCAGCTTCGTGAAGCCCTCGTCGCGCCCGTTTGCGATCGCGCGGCCCGATGCGGCCCAAGGGAAGACCGCCTTGCCGTATTTGATACCTTCGGCCTTGCACTGATCTTCCGTCTTGCCGGCCCATGCCACTTCCGGATCGGTGTAGGCCACCGAAGGAATCTGCAGCGCGTCGAAGTAGGCCTTTTCGCCGTTGGCCGCCTCGGCCGCCACATGGCCTTCATGCACGGCTTTGTGCGCGAGCATCGGCTGACCGACGATATCGCCGATCGCGAAGATGTGCGGCACGTTCGTGCGCATCTGCTTATCGACTTCGATGAAGCCGCGATCGGTGACCGCCACGCCCGCCTTGTCCGCGCCGATCTTCTTGCCGTTCGGGCTGCGGCCCACGGCCACAAGCACGAGGTCGTAGCGTTGCGGCTCGGCCGGCGCCTGTTCGCCTTCGAACTTCACGTAGATGCCGTCCGACTTCGCTTCGGCCGCCGCCGTCTTCGTCTTGAGCATGACGTTGGCGAAATGCTTGGCGCTGTACTTCTGCCAGACCTTCACGAGGTCGCGGTCGGCGCCCATCATCAAGCCGTCGAGCATTTCGACCACGTCGATCTTCGCGCCGAGCGTCGCATAGACCGTCGCCATTTCGAGGCCGATGATGCCCCCGCCGATGACGAGCATGCGTTGCGGCACTTGGCGCAGTTCGAGGGCGCCCGTGGAATCGACGACACGCGGGTCTTCCGGCATGAACGGCAGCTTCACGGCTTGGGAGCCGGCCGCGATGATCGCTTGCTTGAACTTGACGATCTTCTTGCCGCCCTCGCCCTGCACTTCCATGTGGTGCGGATCCACAAACGTGCCGACGCCCGTCGCCACTTCCACCTTGCGGGCCTTGGCCATGCCGGCGAGGCCGGTCGTCAGCTTCTTGACGACACCCGATTTGAACGCGCGCAGCTTGTCCAGATCGATTTGCGGCTTGCCGAACGTGATGCCGTGGTCGGCCAGCGCCGCCACTTCGTCGGTGATGAGCGCCGTATGCAGCAGCGCCTTCGACGGAATGCAGCCCACGTTCAAACACACGCCGCCGAGCGTCGAATAGCGTTCGACGAGCACCGTCTTCATGCCGAGATCGGCCGCGCGGAACGCAGCCGAATAGCCTCCGGGGCCGGCGCCGAGCACGAGCATGTCGCATTCGATATCGGCGGCGCCCGAGAAGCTGCCGGCTTGCGGCGCGGCGGCGGGAGCGGCGCTCGAAGCGGGCTTCGCCGCGGGAGCGGCGGCCGCGGCCGGCTGCGGCGCGGGCGCGCTCTTGGCCGGCTCAGAGGCGGCGGCTTCGACGAGTGCGACGACGGTGCCTTGGGAGACCTTATCGCCGGCTTTGATTTTGACTTCCTTGACGGTGCCGGCGACATCGCTCGGCACTTCCATCGAGGCCTTATCCGATTCGAGCGTCAGCAGCGATTGTTCTTTCTCGATGACGTCGCCCGGCTTGATGTTGACTTCGATGACGTCGACATCTTTAAAATCGCCGATATCCGGCACCTTCACTTCGACGAGACTCATTCACACGCCCCTTCTTGTTTGGATTGCGCCATGTTCGACGATTAAAGAATCACGCGCCGGAAATCGGCAAGCAACGCACCCAGATACGCATTGAAGCGCGCGGCTTCGGCCCCATCGATCACGCGGTGATCGTACGAGAGCGAAAGCGGCAGCGTGAGACGCGGCACGAACTGCTTGCCGTCCCACACAGGCTTCATCGCGCCGCGCGACAACCCGAGAATCGCCACCTCGGGCGCATTGATGATCGGCGTGAAATGCGTGCCGCCGATGCCGCCGAGCGAGGAGATCGAGAAGCATCCGCCTTGCATTTGATCGGGTTTGAGCTTGCCGTCGCGCGCGAGCTTCGACAGTTCGGCCATTTCCTTCGCAATCTCGATGAGCCCCTTCTTGTCCGCGTCGCGGATCACGGGCACGACAAGGCCGTTCGGCGTGTCGGCCGCGAAACCCACGTGGTAGTACTGCTTGAAGACGAGGTTGTCGCCGTCGAGACTCGCGTTGAACGTCGGGAATTTCTTCAGCGCCGAGACGACGGCCTTGATCACGAACGCCAGCATCGTGACTTTCACGCCGGCCTTCTCGTTTTCCTTGTTCAACTGCACGCGCAGCGCTTCGAGCTCGGTGATGTCCGCTTCGTCGTTGTTCGTGACGTGCGGGATCATCACCCAGTTGCGGTGCAAATTCGCGCCGGAAATCTTCTTGATGCGCGAAAGCGGCTTCGGATCGATCGGACCGAACTTCGTAAAATCGATCTTCGGCCACGGCAGCAGATTCAGCTCGCCGCCGCCCGCGCCGGCCGCGGCCGGAGCCGAGCCGCCCAGCGAGCGCTGGCCCGTCATGACGCCCTTGACGAACGCGGTCACGTCCTCTTGCGTAATGCGTCCCTTCGGGCCCGTGCCCTTTACCTGCGCGACATCGACGCCAAGCTCGCGCGCGAACTTGCGCACCGAAGGCGACGCATGGCTCGGCAGGCGCGAACCGCCTTCGCCGGCCGGGATGATCGGCGCTTGCGCGAGCGCCGACGGCTGGGCCGGCATGCCGTGCGGCGTGTCCTCGCGCGGCGAATCGGCAGGCGGTTCGACCTTCTTGGCCGCGGGCGCTTGCGCCGGGGCAGCCGCTGCCGGGGCCGCGCCCTGTGCTTCGACGAGAACGATCAGCGAGCCTTCCGACACGGAATCGCCCACCTTGACTTTGATTTCCTTGACGACGCCGGCAACCGGGCTCGGCACGTCCATCGTGGCCTTGTCCGATTCGAGCGTGACGAGCGACTGCTCCTTCTCGACGCGGTCGCCGACTTTGACGGCCACTTCGATCACGGGCACGTCTTTGTAGTCGCCGATGTCCGGCACCTTCACTTCCTGCACGCCGCCGCCGGCCGCGGCAGCGGGCGCGGCTTGCGCGGGTGCGCTCGATTGAGCGGCGGCGGGCGCGGGCGCCGCGGCGCCGTTCGCCTGGCCCGGCTTGGCGGCGGCTGCGCCGCCCGTCGGCTCCAGCAAGATGATCAGCGTGCCTTCGGACACGGAATCGCCTTGCTTGACCTTCACTTCCTTGACCGTGCCGGCTTGCGGGCTCGGCACGTCCATCGTCGCCTTGTCCGATTCGAGCGTGACGAGGGACTGTTCTTTTTCGACGGCGTCGCCGGCCTTCACGAGAATTTCGATGACGGGCACATCTTTGTAATCGCCGATGTCCGGCACCTTGACTTCGATCGCTTCACTCATTGTTGGTGTCTCCAGGGGCTCACACAGGCGCGCCCGCCGTGTTTCCAAGCGGCGGGCGCGCGCACAGCCTCACGCGAAGGCGATGCCTTAAACGGTCATCGGGTTGGGTTTGTTGGGGTCGAGCTTGTACTTCGCAAGCGCATCGGCCACGACCTTACGCTCGATCGTACCCTCATCGGCCAGCGCGTTCAGCGCCGCGACGGTGACCCAATAGCGGTCGACCTCGAAGAAGTGACGCAGACGCTCGCGGGTATCCGAGCGGCCGAAGCCATCGGTACCGAGCACGACGAAGCGATTGGGCACATACGCGCGGATCTGGTCGGCCAGCGCGCGCACGTAGTCGGTCGAGGCGATGACGGGGCCCTGCGCGTCCTTGAGCAGGGTCTCGACGTGCGAGAGCTTGCGCGGCTCGGTCGGATGCAGCAGGTTCCAGCGCGTCACGTCCTGCCCTTCGCGCGCGAGCTGCGTGAAGCTCGGCACGCCCCAGATGTCGGCGTCGACGCCCCAGTCGTTCTTGAGCAGATCCGCGGCGGCGATCACTTCGTTCATGATCGTGCCGGCGCCCATCAGTTGCACGCGCGGGCTCTTCGATGCACCGTCGACCTTCTTGAACGAATACATCCCCTTGATGATGTGCTCGGCCACGTGCTCTCCCTGCGGCATCGCCGGGTGCTCGTAGTTTTCGTTCATCACGGTGATGTAATAGAACACGTCTTCCTGGTTCTGCACCATGCGGCGCAGACCGTCCTGCATGATGACCGCGAGTTCGAAGCCGAACGTCGGATCGTAGCTCAGGCAGTTCGGCACCGACTGCGCCCACAGCAGCGAGTGGCCGTCTTCGTGCTGCAGACCTTCGCCGTTGAGCGTCGTGCGCCCTGCCGTCCCGCCGAGCAGGAACCCGCGCGAACGCATGTCGCCGGCCGCCCACACGAGATCGCCGATGCGCTGCAGGCCGAACATCGAATAGAAGATGTAGAACGGCACCATGATCTCGCCGTGCGTCGAGTACGACGTCGCGGCCGCGATCCAGTCGCACATCCCGCCGGCTTCATTGATGCCTTCCTGCAGAATCTGCCCCGTCTCCGATTCGCGGTAGAACATGAGCTGATCGGAATCCTCCGGCACGTACTTCTGGCCGTCCTGGTTCCAGATGCCGATCTGACGGAACAGACCTTCCATGCCGAACGTGCGCGACTCGTCGGGCACGATCGGCACCACGCGCTTGCCGAGCGCCTTGTCCTTGAGCAGGATGTTCAGGATCCGCACGAACGCCATCGTCGTGGAAATCTCGCGGCCTTCACCCGTGCCCTTGAGCAGCGGTTCGAACGCGGCAAGCTCGGGCACCGGCAGCGATTCGGCCTTCTCGCGGCGCGCGGGAAGATAGCCGCCCATGTCCTGGCGGCGCGCACGCATGTATTCCAGTTCCTTCGAACCTTCCTCGAACTTCAGGTAGGGCACGTTGACGATGTCTTCGTCGGAGATCGGCAGGCGGAATTGATCGCGGAACACCTTGAGCTGATCCACCTGCATCTTCTTCTGCTGGTGGGTGATGTTCATGGCTTGGCCGGCCTCGCCCATGCCGTATCCCTTGATCGTCTTCGCCAGGATGACGGTCGGCTGATTTTGGGCATGCTGCGCTTCGTGGAACGCCGCGTAGATCTTGTGCGGGTCGTGGCCGCCGCGGTTCAGGTTCCAGATGTCCTCATCGGACCAGTCGGCGACGAGCGCCTTCAGTTCGGGCGAATTGAAGAAATGCTCGCGGACGAAAGCGCCCGATTCGGACTTGTACGTCTGATATTCGCCGTCGACGACTTCCATCATGCGGCGCATCAGCGCGCCCGTCTTGTCGCGTGCGAACAGCGCGTCCCAGCGGCTGCCCCAAATGACCTTGATGACGTTCCAGCCGGCGCCGCGGAACTCCGATTCGAGCTCCTGAATGATCTTGCCGTTGCCGCGCACGGGCCCGTCCAGGCGCTGCAAGTTGCAGTTGATGACGAACACGAGGTTGTTGAGGCGCTCGCGCCCGGCCATGCCGATCGCGCCGAGCGATTCGGGTTCGTCGGTTTCGCCGTCGCCGAGGAACGCCCAGACCTTGCGGCCGTCCGTCTTCGCGATGCCGCGCGCCTGCAGATACTTCATGAAGCGCGCTTGATAGATCGCCATGATCGGGCCGAGACCCATCGAGACGGTCGGGAACTGCCAAAAATCGGGCATCAGCCACGGGTGCGGATACGAGGAGATGCCCTCGCCGCCGACTTCCTGGCGGAAATTGTCGAGCTGGTTTTCGCTCAGCCGGCCGAGCAGGAACGCCCGCGAGTAGATGCCGGGCGACGAATGGCCCTGCACGAACACGAGATCGCCGCCGTGGTTTTCCGACGGCGCATGCCAGAAATGGTTGAAGCCGACGTCATACAGCGTGGCGGCCGAAGCGAACGACGCGATGTGGCCGCCGACGTTGGTGTGCTTGCCGGCCCGAAGGACCATGGCGATCGCATTCCATCGCGTGTACGAGCGGATACGGTGCTCGATGTCCTGGTCGCCCGGAATCTTGGCCTGACGCGAGACAGGAATGGTATTGATATAGGGCGTTTGCGCCGAAAACGGCAGATGCTCGCCGTGCACGCGCGCGAACTCGATCTGTTTCTCGATGAGGTAGTGCGCACGGTCCGGACCGACGGCAGAAATGACCCCTTCGAGCGCGTCGAGCCATTCGCCGGTTTCCTGGGGGTCGTCGTCTTTTTCGGCGGCGACATATTTCATGACTTCGTCGGGCACAGCGGACATTCTCGTCTCCTGATTGGGGGTGCGCTTCGAACGGGGCGACGCAGACCGGGTCGGACCGCGGCGGTTGACGGCGATTGTAAAGAGGCTTGGCGCGCCTTAGCAATCAATTTTTCGAATTGCGAGATCATTTCTCATAATACGAAATATTGCTGCATTGCATCTAAAAATGATGGCATTCGTGCGGCAACGTGCCGTCAGTTGCGTCAAACGACGCCTGAACACCCTTGTTTTACGCCAATTGGACCTGGCCCGCTGCGCTACAATTCGAGCCATGTTGACCGATCGGCTTTTCGCACGCTCGGCGCGATCGTCCGGCCCCCGGACCGATTCGGCGCCGTCTCGCTGGCACCACGGACCGTGGTGGTCCAATTCGTATTTGCTCACGCCGCTGCTGTCGATCCTCGTGTTCCTCGTGGTGATGAGCCTCATCCTTTGGAGCTTGAACCGCCGCGAGCAGCAGCAGCAGGAAGACACGCTCTACCGCAACGTGGCTTGGGCGCAGCAACAAATCCGCCTGTCGATGACCGGCGCGCAGGAACAATTGCAAGCACTCGCGCGCGACATCGCGGCGGGTCACTCCGATCAGCACTCGTTCGAGATGTCGACGGCCGACATCATGCAAGGCCACCCCGAGATCCTCTATCTGAACTGGTATACGGCCCAGAAGGTGCCGCGCTGGCCCAATACGCCGCTGCCCCTGGCGGGCCAGCGCTTCGCGCGGTTGACCGACGCCCAGATGGACGAGGCGGTCCAGGCCGCGTTCGCCGACGTGCGCGGCTCGCGGCGCCAGGCCTACTCGCCGCTGATTTACGACGACGTGGGCAACGGCTATCTGACCCTGCAGACGCCGATCTACCGCGACCGCGAATTCCTCGGCTCGATCGCGGCCGTGTTCTCGATCGAGGGCATTCTCAAGCACGACATCCCGCCCGAACTGTCCGCCAAGTACAAGATCTCGATCACCGACGCAAACAACCGCGAGCTGGCGACGACATCGACGCGCCCGCGGCTGCCGCGCGACATCTTCTACGATCTACCGCTCGATCCGCCGGGTCAGGGCGTGACCGTGCGCGTGTACGCGTTCCCGCAGATCACGAACTTCACGAACAACACGCTCGTCTGGCTCGTCGCCGGCCTGTCGTGCTTCGTGCTGTGGAGCCTTTGGAGCCTGTGGAAGCACACGCGCCAGCGCTTCGAGGCACAGCAGGCGCTGTATGCCGAAGCGTTTTTCCGCCGCGCTATGGAAAACTCGGTGCTGATCGGCATGCGCGTGCTCGACATGCACGGCCGGATCACCCACGTGAATCCGGCGTTCTGCCGCATGACGGGTTGGGACGAAAGCGACCTCGTCGGCAAAACGGCGCCGTTCCCGTACTGGCCGCGCGACGCCTACCCGGAAATGCAGCGCCAGCTCGATATGACGCTGCGCGGCAAGGCCCCCTCCTCCGGCTTCGAGTTGCGCGTGCGGCGCAAGGACGGCTCGCTCTTTCATGCGCGGCTGTACGTCTCCCCGCTGATCGACAGCTCCGGGCGTCAAACCGGCTGGATGTCGTCGATGACCGACATCACCGAGCCCAAGCGCGCGCGCGAGGAATTGGCGGCCGCGCACGAGCGCTTCACGACCGTGCTCGAAAGCCTCGATGCGGCCGTCTCGGTGCTGGCCGCCGACGAAGCCGAGCTGCTGTTCGCGAACCGCTATTACCGGCACTTGTTCGGCATCCGTCCCGACGGGCACTTGGAGCTTGCCGGCGGCGGCTTCGACAGCGCCCAGGCGTCGTCCGATTCGATCGACATGGTGGACGCCTACGCCGGCCTGCCCGCCGCCGCGCTCACGGAAAGCACGGCCGACGCCCAGGAAATCTACGTGCAGAGCATCCAAAAGTGGTTCGAGGTGCGCCGTCAGTACATCCAGTGGGTGGACGGCCACTTGGCGCAGATGCAGATCGCCACCGACATCACCACGCGCAAGCAGGCGCAGGAGCTTGCCCGCCAGCAAGAAGAAAAGCTGCACTTCACGAGCCGTTTGATGACGATGGGGGAAATGGCCTCCTCGCTCGCGCACGAACTCAATCAGCCGCTGGCCGCCATCAACAATTACTGCTCGGGCACGGTCGCGCTCGTCAAGGCCGGCCGCACCACGCAGGAAACGCTGTTGCCCGTGCTCGAAAAGACGGCCCAGCAGGCCGTGCGCGCCGGCATGATCATCAAGCGCATCCGCGAATTCGTGAAGCGCAGCGAGCCCAAGCGGCAGGCGGCGCGCGTATCGGACATCGTCGCCGACGCCGTCGGCTTGGCCGAAATCGAGGCCCGCAAGCGCCGCATTCGCATCCTGACCGAAATCCGCTCGCGCCTGCCCGTCATCTACGTCGACCCGGTGCTGATCGAGCAGGTGCTCGTCAATCTGCTCAAAAACGCCGCGGAAGCCATGCACGAGGCTCGCCCGAACGCCGTCGACCCGGTCATTCGCGTGATCGTCCGGCTCGACGCCGGGTTCGTCTGCATCAGCGTCATCGACCAAGGCCCGGGCGTCGACGAAGCTGCGATCGAACGCCTGTTCGAACCGTTTTACAGCACCAAATCGGACGGCATGGGCATGGGGCTCAACATCTGCCGCTCCATTATCGAGTCGCATCGGGGGCGTCTGTGGGTTGTCAACAACGTCGATGCCGACGGGAAGATCACAGGCGCCACGTTTCACTGTAGTCTGCCGATCGGCGCACCCAGCGATCCGGGCCAAGGCGGCACGGTCGAAGCGCCGAGACCACAAACCGTTACCACGGGAGAGCTATGAGCAGCCCAGTCACTAGTCAAGAAACCGTCTTCGTGGTCGACGATGACGAAGCCGTGCGCGATTCGCTGCGCTGGCTTTTGGAAGCGAACGGCTATCGCGTGCAGTGCTTTTCGAGCGCCGAGCAATTCCTCGAAGCGTATCAGCCCGCCCAGCACGCCGGCCAAATCGCTTGCCTCATTCTCGACGTGCGTATGTCGGGCATGAGCGGGCTCGAGCTGCAAGAGCGCCTTATCGCAGAAAACGCCTCGCTGCCGATCATCTTCGTCACGGGTCACGGCGACGTGCCGATGGCCGTGTCGACCATGAAGAAAGGCGCGATGGATTTCATCGAGAAGCCGTTCGACGAAGCCGAACTGCGCAAGCTCGTCGAGCGGATGCTCGACAAGGCGCGCAGCGAAAGCAGCACGGTGCAGCAGCAGCGTGCGGCGGCCGAACGCCTGGGCAAGCTGACCGCGCGCGAGCATCAAGTGCTGGAGCGGATCATCGCGGGCCGCTTGAACAAGCAGATCGCCGACGACCTGGGCATCAGCATCAAGACGGTCGAAGCCCACCGCGCCAACATCATGGAAAAGCTGAACGTCAACACGGTGGCCGATCTGCTGCGCCTCGCGTTGTCGAACAAGCCCGCCAATCAGTCATAACGCCGAGCGCCGGCGCCTGCCGGCCCGCGCGCCTGTCCCCCGCCCGGAGCGCCTCCGCCCGGGCCGGAGCACCGCGTCGCCATTGTCGGCGACGCTATAATTACGCTTTTGTCGCGCGGCGAATCGCCTTACTCGCCGCCACGCCTGTCTGCCTGCCGCGCAACTTGCCTGGCCGGGGCCAGCCGTTCGCGCGACCGCCGTTTTTATCGTTTCAATCTCGACCGACCACCATGACAGCCAAACCGATCGACGGCCTAGCCCTCTCCAAGACCCTTCGCGCCGATGTCGCGGCGCGCGCCGCGCAGCTGACCGCACGCGGCCACCAGCCGGGGCTCGCCGTGGTGCTCGTCGGCGACAACCCGGCCAGCGAAGTGTATGTGCGCAACAAGGTGAAGGCGTGCGAGGACAACGGCATGTACTCCTCGTACGATCGCTACCCCGCCACGCTGTCCGAGGCCGATCTGCTCGCGCGCATCGACGCCTTGAATCGCGACGCGCGCATTCACGGCATTCTCGTGCAACTGCCGCTGCCGCCGCACATCGATAGCCACAAGGTGATCGAAGCGATTGCGCCGGAGAAAGACGTCGACGGTTTTCACGTCGCCAACGCCGGCGCGTTGATGACCGGCAAACCGCTTTTTCGGCCCTGCACTCCCTACGGCGTCATGAAGATGTTCGAGGCGTACGGCATCGAGCTGCAAGGCGCGGAAGCGGTCGTGATCGGCCGCTCGAACATCGTCGGCAAGCCGATGGCGATGATGTTGCTCGAAGCCGGCGCAACGGTCACGATCTGCCATAGCAAGACGCGGGATCTTGCCGCCCACACGCGCCGTGCCGACATCGTCGTGGCTGCGACGGGCCGGCGCAATCTCGTCACGGCCGATATGATCAAGCCCGGCGCGACCGTCATCGACGTCGGCATGAACCGCGACGAGGCAGGTAAGCTCTGCGGCGACGTCGATTTCGCCGGCGTGTCGGCCGTGGCCGGCCACATCACGCCCGTGCCCGGCGGCGTGGGCCCTATGACGATCATGATGCTGCTCGTGAACACGATCGAAGCGGCCGAGCGCCAGGCGGCGCAAGGCTGAACGCGGTCTGCGCGCAAGGGCCGCGGATCTTGAGAACGAAAAGCCGCGCCGCCGATTGGAATCGGCGCGCCGCGCCCCAATAATGAACGTATCGGGCGCCTCGCGCGTCCGCTCTCTCGACACTCGACTGACAGGAACAGCGCTATGGCACCGAATACGTCCGATTCGTCCCTCTCAAACGCTCAGCGCATCCAAGATAACCCGCTGCTCGATTTTTCCGGCTTGCCGCGCTTCGGCCAGATCCAAGCCGAGCACATCACGCCCGCGCTCGACGTCCTGCTCGAGAAAGCGCAAGCGGCGATCGACCATGCCACCGATCCGGCCACGCCCGCGACTTGGGCCGATGTGGTCGAAGCGACGGAGGCCGCCACCGAACCGCTCTCGCGCGCTTGGGGCATCGTCGGCCATTTGAACGCCGTGGCCGATACGCCGGCGCTGCGCGCCGCCTATGGCGAAAACCTGCCGCGCGTCACGGAGTTCTGGTCGAGCGTGGGCCAAAACCTCGCTTTGTTCGAAAAATACAAAGCGATCGTTGCGAGCCCCGCTTACGCCGGCTTGAACGAGGAGCGCAAGAAGATCTTGCAGAACTCGCTGCGCGACTTCCGCCTCTCGGGCGCCGAACTGCCCGAAGATCAAAAGCCGCGCTTCTCCGAATTGCAGGAGCGCCAAGCCGCGCTGGCCAAGGCGTTCTCCGATCACGTGCTCGACGCGACGAACGCCTACGCCTATATCGCCAAGAGCGAAGCCGAACTCGCCGGCCTGCCTGACGATGTCGTGCAAGGCGCGCGCGAGGCGGCGCAAGAGGCCGGCGTCGAAGGCTGGAAATTCACGCTGCACTTCCCGTCGTACTTCCCGGTCATGCAATACGCCGCGCACCGTCCGATGCGCGAAGCCATGTATCGCGCCTACGTCACGCGAGCGTCGGAACTCGGCGCACAATACGGCGGCGGCAAACCCGAATGGGACAATACGGAGAACGTCGCCCAGCTCCTGCAACTGCGCAAGGAAGAGGCGCAGATGCTCGGCTACCGCAACTTCGCCGAAGTGTCGCTCGTCCCGAAGATGGCCGACACGCCCGAGCAGGTCATCGCGTTTCTCGAGGATCTGGCCAAGCGCGCTCGCGCCTACGGCGAAAAAGATTGGCAAGAACTGCGCGAGTTCGCGGCGAGCGAACTCGGCCTCTCGCATCTGGAACCTTGGGACGTGGCGTTCGCGGGCGAGCGTCTGCGCGAGAACCGCTATGCGTTTTCCGAAAACGAGGTCAAGCAGTATTTCCCTGAACAGGCCGTCATCGGAGGGCTGTTCAAGGTGGCGCAAACGCTGTTCGGCGTGAAGATCCGCCAAGACGACGCCGCCGTGTGGCACCCCGACGTGCGCTTTTTCCGCGTCGAAGATGAGGACGGCACGCTGCGCGCGCAGTTCTACCTCGATTTGTACGCTCGCGAAGGCAAGCGAGGCGGAGCGTGGATGGACGATGCGCGCTCGCGCCACAAGCGCAGCGACGGCGGCTTGCAAACGCCGGTCGCCTATCTCACGTGCAACTTCTCGGCGCCCGTGGGCGGCAAGCCCGCGTGCTTCACGCACGACGAAGTCATCACCCTCTTCCATGAATTCGGGCACGGGCTGCATCATATGCTCACGCGCGTGGACGAACTGGGCGTGTCGGGCATCAACGGCGTGGAGTGGGACGCGGTCGAGCTGCCCTCCCAATTCCTCGAGAATTTCTGCTGGGAGTGGGACGTGCTGGCCGATATGTCGTCGCACGTCGACACGGGCGCCAAGCTCCCGCGCGAGCTGTTCGACAAGATGATCGCCGCGAAGAACTTCCAAAGCGGTCTCGCGATGCTGCGCCAGATCGTGTTTTCGATGTACGACATGCTGCTGCATACGAGCTTCGACCCGCAAGGCGCGCAAAGCGCGAACGAACTCGCACGCGAAATCAACGCGCGCTACCACGTGATCGCGCAAGCGAGCTTCTCGCGCTGGCCGAATACGTTCAGCCATATCTTCGCGGGCGGCTACGCGGCGGGCTACTACAGCTACAAGTGGGCCGAGGTGCTGTCGGCCGATGCCTACGCCGCGTTCGAAGATGCCGCGAAGAGCGCACAAGGCAGCGTGCTCGATGTCGAAACCGGCACGCGCTACCGCAAGGAAATCCTCGAAGTGGGCGGCAGCCGCCCGGCGATGGACTCGTTCAAGGCGTTCCGCGGCCGGGCGCCGACGATCGACGCGCTGTTGCGCCACAACGGCATGGCCCAAGCGCCTGCTCAGGCAGGCTGAGTCATCGGCAACGTCAAGCCGCGCCCCTCAACGACGCAGCTTGAAGTCCACCGTGCCCGGACGCCCTTCGAGCGCGAGGGCCGCATGAGGGGCGGGCGTGCGCGCGACGACCTTGCCGCTTCTTACGACGGCCAAGCGCGTCGCTCGCAGCCGAATCGCCTCGATGGGGTCGCGCGCATCCAGCACCACGCAATCGGCCCGGCAGCCCGGCGCAATGCCGTAGCCGTCCAAGCCCAGAATGCGTGCGGCGTTCACCGTTACCGCGTCGAACGCCGCGCGCATCGCTTCCACGCCCGTCATCTGTGCGACGTGCAGCCCCATGTGGGCGACTTCGAGCATGTCGCCCGAGCCGAGGCTGTACCACGGGTCCATCACGCAATCGTGGCCGAACGCCACCGGAATCCCGGCCGCGAGCATCTCCGGCACGCGGGTCATGCCGCGTCGCTTCGGGTACGTATCGGCCCGCCCCTGCAGCGTGATGTTGATCAGCGGATTGGCGATGGCGGCCACGCCCGACTCGCGCATCAACGGCAACAGCTTGCTCACGTAGTAGTTGTCCATCGAATGCATCGACGTCAAGTGCGAGCCGGCCACGCGCCCCGCGAGCCCGAGTCGATGCGCCTCGGCGCACAGCGTTTCGATATGGCGCGACAGCGGATCGTCCGATTCGTCGCAATGCATGTCGACGGGCAGCCCCTTTTCGGCGGCGAATTCGCAGAGCAAGCGAATCGACTCGGCGCCGTCGGCCATCGTTCGCTCGAAATGCGGAATTCCCCCCACGACGTCGACACCTAGCGCGACGGCTCGCTTCAGGTTCTCGAATGCACCGGGCGAACGCAGCAGACCATCCTGCGGAAAAGCGACGAGCTGCAAGTCGAGATACGGGGCAACGCGGCGCTTCACCTCGATGAGCGCCTCGACGGCAAGCAAGCGCGGATCGCAGACATCGACATGCGAGCGGATGGCGAGCAGGCCCCGTGCGACGGCCCAATCGCAATACTGCAGCGCGCGCTCGATCAGCGCCTCTTGGGTAAGATGCGGCTTGAGCTCGCCCCACAGGGCGATGCCTTCGAGCAACGTGCCCGAAGCGTTCACGCGCGGCAAACCGTACGAGAGCGTGGCATCCATATGAAAATGCGCGTCGACGAACGGCGGCGCGACGAGTGAGCCCGCGGCATCGATCTCCTGCGCGCCCACGGCCGCGACATTCGCTTCGACAGCATGGATGCGTCCGCCGTCGATGGCGATGTCGACCGGTGCGTCCCGACCCGCGACGTGATGCGCCAACACGGCGCGGCGAATGATGAGATCCATCGAGGGCTCCTCGAGCGATGGGCCGGCAGGCGCCGCCGGCTAGGGTGATGGGACGAGCACGTCGGCTAAGCCGTTCACTGCCACAGACAGATTCTATCGACCGGCATCGCTTTGCTCATCCTGCTGATCTTGCTCGTCGTCGAACAGCGGAAACTGGCCATGGCTGGCCACATCGTCGCCCTCCTCCAGCCGCACCCCGACGCCGAGCAAACGCACGGGACGGTTGCGGCGGGCGAACCCTTTTTCGAGCAAAGCGAGGAACGTAGGCAGATCGGTCTGCGTGGCAACGCATTCGACCGTCGTGCGCTGAAAATCGGCAAACCGGATCTTGACGTAGAGCTTGCGGATCGCGCTAGCGGCGCCGACGCGCTCGATACGCGAGTCGAGCTGCTCGGCGAGTTGCCGGATTTCGGCCGAGCACTCATCGAGCGTGCGCAGATCGGTCACGTAAGTGGTCTCCACGCTGACCGACTTGCGTTCTTGATCGGGCTCGACGGCGCGATGATCGATGCCCCGCGAAAGATCGTAGAGCCGGCGGCCGAACGCGCCGAAACGCCGATGCAGATCGACGAGGGTCCATTCACGCAGGTCGAGACAGGTTTCGATGCCGAGCTTTTCGAGTTTCCCGGCCGTCACCTTGCCGACCCCGAAGATTTTGCGCACGGGCAACGCCGCGACGAACGCATCGACCTCGTGCGGACGCACGACGAACAACCCGTCGGGCTTCTTCCAATCGGAAGCGATCTTCGCGACGAATTTATTGGGCGCCACCCCGGCCGACACGGTTACTCCGACCGTTTCGCGCACGCGCTCGCGAATCTCGGCCGCCATCAAGGTGGCGCTGCCCTTGCAGCGGGTGGCTTGCGTGACATCGAGGTAAGCCTCGTCGAGCGAAAGCGGTTCGACGATCGGCGTGTAGTCGCGGTAAATGGCCATGATCTGCCGCGATGCGACGCGATACTTCTCCATGGCCGGCGGCATGATCAGCAGCTCGGGGCACTTGCGCATGGCCAGCGCCGAGGACATGGCCGAATGCACGCCGTAGCGGCGCGCCTCGTAGTTGCAAGTGGCGATGACGCCGCGATGCTCGGGGCGGCCGCCGACGGCCAGCGGCCGGCCCCGCAGGCTCGGATCGTCGCGCATTTCGACCGACGCGTAGAAGCAATCGCAATCGCAGTGGACGATCTTGCGCGCGAGCGAGGCCGTCGCGCCGATCGGCGCGGGAACGGAGGGAGAGGGAATCGGTTCGCGCGTGCTCAAAGTGAGCGTTACTGTACAAAAACACAGTGCCCATGACAAGCGGCGCGCGAGACCGGGCAGGCGGTGCGTCAACCCCGCTCGCACCGGCTATTGCCCTAAGGAAGTCGTTATCCGACGATTTCCCATTCGTCGGCGTTGGCGGAGGCCGCCAACGCCCCCACCACCGGCGATACGCGCTCGCTCATCGTCGTCCGGAAGAACGCCACGGCGTCGCTGAGCTGACGCCCCTGCTCGTCGAGCGATTGCGAAGCGGCGGCGGCCTGTTCGACGAGCGCCGCGTTTTGCTGCGTGACGTCGTCCATTTGCGAAACGGCCAAGCCGACTTGTTCGATGCCGCGCCGTTGTTCATCCGAGGCCGCGGCAATCTCGCCCATGATGTCGGTGACGCGGGCGATCGCTCTCGTCACTTCCTCCATCGTGGAGCCGGCCTCGCCTGCCAGCGCCGACCCTTCCGCGACCGTCTGCACCGAAGCGGCGATGAGCTCCTTGATCTCCTTGGCGGCGTTCGACGAACGCTGCGCCAGGCTGCGCACCTCGCTCGCGACGACCGCGAAACCGCGGCCTTGTTCGCCGGCGCGCGCGGCCTCGACCGCGGCGTTCAGCGCGAGGATGTTCGTTTGGAACGCGATGCCTTCGATCATGCCCGTGATATCGGCGATCTTCGTCGAGCGATCGCTGATCTGCATCATCGTGTCGACGACTTGCCCGACCACGCCGCTCCCCTTGCCCGCGACGTCAGACGCATTCGAGGCGAGCATGCTCGCTTGCTGCGCATTTTCGGCATTCATGCGCACCGTCGAGGTCAATTGCTCCATGCTTGCGGCGGTTTCTTGCAGCGAAGAGGCTTGCTGCTCTGTCCGCGACGACAGGTCGAGGTTGCCGGCGGCGATTTGCGCCGTGGCGCTCGACACCGTTTCGCTGCCGGAGCGCACCTTGGCTACGACGCGTCGAAGGTTCGTGCTCATATCGCCCAGCGCGCGAAGCAATTGGCCGGCTTCGTCATGGGTGGTCGCTTGGATCTCGCCGGTCAAGTCGCCTTCGGCTACTCGGCGCGCAAAGGTCACGGCGCGCTCGAGAGGCCGCGTGATCGAACGCGCGGCAAGAATGCCTAGACCCAGCACGCCGACGAGAATGGCGAGCGAGCTGACGATTTCGAGCACGTTGGCGCTATCGATGAGCGCCCGCGCCCGCTCCGCGCCCTGCTTGCCGAGCTCGTTGTTGTACGCGCGGTGCGCTTCGATGGCTGCCTCGGCGTTGGCGATGGTGTTGGCCATCGCGCCCTCGAACAGCGCCTGCGCATCCTGCTTTTTGCCGTCGCGGGAAAGGGCCAGCAACTGATCGCACGTTTTCGCGGACTGGTCGATCGCCGCCCGATCGGCGGCAAGCATGGCGCGATCCTTTTCGTCGGACACCAGCGCATCGTAATGGTCGAACGCGGCGCGCAGCCTCTCGTGCTGAGCCGCGATTTGCTGTTCGAGGCTCTGCATTTTTTGCGGATCGGTCGCTGCAACGTGCCGAGCGGCGAGTAACGTGATGGCGTTGTACGCGTTCAATGCGCCGTCGAGCGCGACAAAGCTCGGCACCGTGTTTTCGGTGCCGTAGCTGGCGGCCTCATAAACGCGCCGCGTCTGATAAATGCCGAATCCAGTGACCGCGAACAATGCCACGGCCGCCACGAGATTCAACATCATCAGCCGCCGGGCGATCTTCAAGTCGTAAAACCACTTCATTGCTGCTTCCTATGCCGATGATCGATCGCACGGCAGCGAAGCCGTACGAGGCGCAAAAAATAGTAGGGTAAGGACGTGTCGCCGAGCACCGTCGGGCGACGGGGTTTACGCACGCATACAAGCGCGTGCGTAGTTACTAAGTTCTCCTAACTGAACCTCGGAGAACCCGCGGCAACGTTTGCGCGCGACATCGAATGGGGACGGACACTCCCAGATGGATGAGGCTTCGCGTGCACGGTGGCCGGGATCGATGCGGACATCGCTCGATGCGAACCACCGCATGCAATATCGGCGCGCGCGCGCCAATGCTTGAGGGTTGACACGCGAAGATCGGGCGAACCGAATGCGCTCGCGTGCGCGGAGCGTAATGAGGGTGCGGTGAGGAAAAAATGCGACAGGAAAACTTCGCGGTTCGCTCGCTGCGCGCATACCTTCGGGCGGTACGCGGTACAGGGGCCCGTGCGGAGCAACAGCAAGCGCCACAAAAGCAAAAACCCGCCACTACAGGACGGGTTTTCGTGTTTGGTTGCGGGGGTAGGATTTGAACCTACGACCTTCGGGTTATGAGCCCGACGAGCTGCCAGACTGCTCCACCCCGCGTCAGAGAAAGCAATTATACGAGAGTTCGTGCGCCACGTCAAACGATGCTGTCGACGACGCCTCCATCGACGCGCAGCGCGGCGCCCGTGGTCGCGGAAGCTTGCGGCGAGCACACGTACACGACGAGGTTCGCGACCTCTTCGACGGTGGCCGGACGCTGCAGGATCGAGCTTGCGCGATGCGCGCGAACGAATTCCACGGCGACCTGATCAACGCTCTTGCCCTCTTTGTCGGCGGTATCGCTGAGCATCGCCCTCACGCCCTCGGACAGGGTCGGACCGGGCAATACGGAGTTCACGGTCACCTGCGTGCCCGCCGCCAGCTTCGCCAAGCCACGCGCGATCGAGAGCTGCGCGGTTTTGGTCATGCCGTAGTGGATCATGTCGGCCGGGATATTGAGCCCCGACTCCGACGAGATGAAAACGACACGTCCCCAGTTGCGATCGAGCATGCCGCGCATGTAGTGACGCGCGAGCCGCACACCGGACATGACATTCGTTTGGAAGAAGCGCTCCCACGTTTCGTCGGAGACGTCGAAGAACGGCTCGGGACCGTAGATGCCGGCATTGTTCACGAGAATGTCGACATCGGGGACAGCTTCGGCGAGCTTGGCCACGCCGGCCGCGGTGGACAGATCGCCGGCGACGCCGCGCACGTCGGCATTCGCCACGGCTTCGCGCAGCGCATCGAGCGATTTGACGACCGACGCCTCGGTGCGGCCGTTGATGACGGTGTGCGCGCCCGCGCGCGCGAGGCCGGCCGCGATGGCGAAGCCGATGCCGGCGGTCGACGCGCTGACGAGCGCGGTTTTGCCTGTTAAGTCGATGTGCATGAAATTCTCCTTGGGGCAGCCAGGGTCATCGCAAACGACGCATCAGCGCCGCGCGTTCGTGTTCGCATTGTGGCGCACTGAAGGCGGACGTGCATTTGGCCCTAGCCCTCGTATCCCTGGTGCGCAGCCGGCGCATGCCAATGCTTCATTATTCCGAGCAGTGATTCTTTCCAGCCATCACGCTGTTTTCCCCGATCTCGATGTTCCTTGAAATTAGACGGTTGAGGCGACTGCTGGCGAAACATGGGATGGATCCCCAAAGCAGCTCGTCACGATCTGCTCGGCATCTCCGATTCTGAACACCCCGATCGCGTCGCGCAGCGACCTTGCCTGAGCGTCCATGGAATGCGCGGCAGCCGACGTTTCCTCCACCAGCGAGGCATTCTGCCGCGTCACATCATCCATCTGGGTGACTGCCTTGTTGATTTCTTCGATTCCTACACTCTGCTCGGACGAGGCAGAAGATATTTCCAGCATGATGTGCGCGACATCCCTGACCGAAGACACGACGGCATCGATCGTGCCGCCCGCTTCCTGAACCAACTTTGCCCCCTGTGCGACCCGCGCAACCGACTCGCCAATCAGATCCTTGATTTCCCGCGCCGCCGTCGCGCTGCGTTGCGCGAGACCGCGAACCTCCGTCGCGACGACCGCGAATCCCCGTCCGTCCTCGCCGGCGCGCGCGGCCTCCACGGCCGCATTCAGAGCAAGGATGTTGGTCTGAAAGGCAATCGACTCGATCAAGGAGGTGATTTCCGATACCTTGAGGGAGCTTTCCGAAATATCACGCATCGTATGAACGACGCTGCCTACGGCCACGCCCCCTCTCGCGGCGACGTCGGCGGAGGACTTCGCAAGCGCCGTGGCGCGCTGTGCACTGTCCGCGTTCTGCCGGACCATATCCGTCAACTGTTCCATCCTGGCGGCCGTCTGCTCGAGAGACGCCGCCTGCTCTTCTGTTCGTTGGGACAGGTCCGCATTGCCTTGCGCAATCTCGCTCGCCGCCACGGAAATAGCGTCGCTCGATGTCTTTATGCCCGCCACGATCTGCACGAGCTGCGTCTTCATAGCCGCGATCGAGTACATCAAACTATCCGTATCGCCCTTTCTCGTCGGTATATGAACCGCCAAGTCGCCTGATGCAATCTGGCCTGCAATCCGTGCCGCTGTCGCTGGCTCGCCCCCCAGTTGCCTGGACAGTCTCCACGCCACCAGCCAGGTCACCATCAAACCAATACCGACCGCTACACCGATCAACGCTTTAATGACCTTCTTGATGCGGTTGTACGCGTCGTAGGCCACATCGCCTTCATCACTGGCGCCTTGCAGATTCACGTCGGTGATCGTCTGAAGGGCTTGACCGAGGCTTCCCCGAAGTTCGGCGCCTCGTCCGGAAAGCAGCGCTGCGGCTTCTTGGAGATGACCGGTCCTCACCAGCGATCGCACTTGCGCATCCAGTTCGGCATACTTCGGCATCAGTGCCTGGATACGGGCATAGGCTTCCTGCTCGGCCGTCTCATGCAGATTCGTTTCATAGTCACTGGCGGCCTTTTGCCATGACTTGAATCCCTGATCCACGGCGCTATCTGCCAGCTTCGCTTCTTCCGGTGCAGACGCCGACACGTCGCGAAACTCTTCCAGTGCAATCTCCTTGAGCGCAACGGCCATCTGCTGACTGGCGACCACGCTCGGGAGCCAATTCTCCCGAAGCGATTCCACGTGGTCATTCTCCCGGTAAATTCCAGAGAGCCCCCAGAGACCGATACCGATCAGCATCAGCAGTACGACACCGAATGCCAGCACGAGCTGCGTGACTACCTTCACGTTCGCAAGAAGCCTCACGATATTCCCCAAGTCAAACCAAGACGATTCGGAGCGGACGCCAGGAAAGAAATCACCCTGCGTCCGGCAGGCCCGTTTGTCGTGCTTGAGTCACGGCATGGCGGCCGGGAGGCCCGAGCCTCCCGCTCGACGCGCTCGCCGCCGCGGACGCTACGGACAATTGTTGTTCCGGCAGTTAGTTCGCTCGGCGGTGCATTTCGGTTACAGCTACCCGCGCTGTTGCGAAAAGATAGGCGTGAAGCCGGCATCGATTTCGACCCGCGACAGATGCGCCACCGTGTTGGCAAGCGTCTTGCCCGCCACGGCCATCGCAATTGCGACCGCCGCGCGACGATCGAGGCCGGCGGTCGTCAGCGCGTCGACATCGCTGTCGGAAACCTGCGTGCGCTTCGACGCGATCGCAGTCGCGAAACGACGCACGGCTTCCAGCTTCGGATCGGCGAATGCACCACCGTTGCGCAATGTGTCGACCACGACGCCGGCCGCGCCCAGCTTGGCTGCCAGCGTCGCATGTACGGCCACGCCGTAGTCGGCCGCATTCGCACGGCTCGCCGCAGCCATCGCGACTTGCTGAGCGATCGGATCGAGCGAGGTCGTGCCGAGCGCCTGCAGCCAGGCGAGATACGCGCCGAGTACGGCCGGCTCCGCGCCCAGCGCATAGCCGAGGTTCGGCACGAAACCGAATACACCGCACATCGCGTCGAGGATCGGTTTGGCTTGCGCCGGCGCGTTCTCTTGGTTTAGCGCCCCGAACAGCGCTTCGCCCTGGGCGGCGTCGAGCGTACGCGCCAAGAAGGCACGGATGATGCCGGCCACTTCGTCAAGATGCGTTTCGAGCGGGAAATGCCCGGCGTCGACGAAATGCACTTCGGCGTCGGGCAAGTCGCGAAGGAACGCTTCGGCGCCCGCCGGCAGAAAGAACGGATCGTTCTTGCCCCACACGGCCAGCGTCGGTGGACGATGCGTGCGGAAGTATTCGTGGAAGCGCGGGTACATCGCGACGTTCGTCTTGTAGTCTCCAAACAGGTCGAGCTGGATCTCGTCGCTGCCGGCGCGGTCGAGGAAATGCTGGTCGAGGGTGTAGCTTTCAGGTGCGATCAGCGCGGTATCCGCTTCACCGTGCTGGTACTGGAACTGAGTGATTCCGGCCGCGAGCATCACGCGCAACTGCGTGCGGTTCGCTTCGGACGGATCGTTCCAGTAGGCGCGGATCGGATTCCAGCCATCGCTCAAACCTTCCTCATAAGCATTGCCGTTCTGCGAAATCAGCGCCGACACGCGCTCCGGCCGCGACGCAGCCAGACGAAAGCCGACCGGCGCGCCGTAGTCGAACACATAGACCGCGTAGCGGGTCAGGCCAATCGCGTCGGTGAAGCTTTCGATCACTTCGGCTAGATGGTCGAACGTGTAGCCGAAAGCCTTCGCATCGGGTGCATCGGAGAAACCGAAGCCCGGCAGGTCCGGCGCGACCACGTGGTACTTGTCGGCCAGGCGCGCAATCAGCCCACGGTACTGGTGGCTCGAGGTCGGGAATCCATGCAGCAGCAGGACGGCGGGAGCGTCCTTCGGGCCGGCCTCGCGATAGAACAGGTTAAGCGCCGAGCCGGTACGCTCGTCGCTAACGGAGACGGTTTGATAGGTGGAAAGCGCGGACATCGAAATCTCCTAGATCAAGGGAACGGATGACGGCTCGGATAAAATTGAACCGAACGATCGGTACAGTATAAATAAAATCTCGATCCGTCAAGCGTTGATTTCCTCACGTTCCTTCCGTAAGCTGGCACCTGTACCGAATGATCCGTACAATTTGACCAAGCTATGCCCACTACACAAGCCGCAAAAGACGAAATCGTCGACCGATTGTTTGCCGTATTCCGCGAGCGCGGTTTCGAGGGCGCATCGCTGGCGGATCTGTCACGCGCAACCGGGCTCGGCAAGTCGAGCCTTTACCATCACTTCCCCGAGGGCAAGGAACAGATGGCGAAGGCCGTGCTCGAGCGCGCCGCGGCCGTGATCGACAGCCAAATCCTTGGCCCTGCGCAAGCAGCCGGCTCGCTCAAGACGCGCATCCGCAAAATCGTGGGGACCTTCGACCAGATGTACGCCGGAGGCACCACCCCGTGCATACTTGGCCAGCTATCCAGCGCCGACATCGGTGCCGAGGCTCGACAGAACCTCGGTCAGGCACTCGCCCACTGGATCGAAGCAATCGAGAAATTGGCGCGAGACGGTGGCGTCTCGCCCGTCAAGGCGCGACACTTCGCTGAAGATTGGGTGGCACGCGTGCAGGGCGCATTGGTTCTGCAAGCGGCGACGGGTGAAATCGGACCGTACAGGCGCGCCATGAATGCATTGCTGGATCTATCGAAAGACAGCGCAGCCGGGGCACAGGACTAGTGCCTTGTTCAACGCGCCGATCCTAGGACACGGGGCGCAGAGAAGACGCCCCCTCGAATATGTAGCCATACACGTGTCGTGAAGAAAAAACTGCTCATCGTTGCCGGTGCTGGCGCATCGATTGACTTCGGACTCCCGTCTGTCGCAGAGATTGACGACCTGCTGTTCGAAGCGGCTTTCACAAGATGGACCCTGGCATCCGCTAGCAATCAGAATCTGTATGGCTGGGTCCGAGATTCAATCAACGCGTATTACCGAGCTGGCCAATACCCTCGCTTCACCCATGACACCAACTTTGAGGAAATTCTTTTTCAGCTTCACGCCTTGGATGTCTTCCTCTCGGACCGCTATCATCTCCAGAGCGCCAAAGCACTGTTTGCCCCCATCCCCTTGCCAGACATCTTGGATGGAGAGGCGAGTCCACGACGGGTCGAGAGCGGAATGCTGACCGGACTGGCGAAACATCTCGCCAATACCGTCATCGATGAATGCATTGTTCGGTCAGAGCGGGCGTCTACCCAGAAACAGACCGCGATCGCAGAACTCAGACATTTGCTGTCAGAACTGTCGAACGAATTCGAAATTGGCGTTGTCACCCTGAATTACGACAACATCATCAGCCAGGCCAACCCCGCCATGTTTACCGGTTTCAACGAGCAAGGGATCTTCGAGCCGGAAACCGTGTTTGATCGCGAGGCATGGAACTTCATCTATCACCTGCATGGTTCCGTTCACTTCTCCACGGTTCGCTCCGAGCAAGGTAATCTCCTCATTTCCTGGCAACATACGCCCCTTACCAGTGGGCATGGGAGAACCTTTGGAGGCAAACGACAGGAATCCGTGGAGGGTCTGGAATCGCTGAACTCTGTCATTGTCGCGGGCTATGGAAAGTTGCATCAGATCCTGCGGCAACCATTTCGAACGTACTTCGCCCAGATACAGAGACTTATTCATAGCGCCGACTCCATCCTCTTTGTAGGTTACGGATTCGGGGACGTCCATCTCAATGAACTATTTGCCGACGTGCGGAGCAGACGCCGACCATGCGTGGTGATCGATTACGCAAAAAACGAGGCGCCCTGTTTTGAACGGCGGATGGACGACTGGACTAACCGCGTGAGTGAAACGCTTTTCCCTGAGGGTCGACATCCCCCTTTTTCGTCGGGCTCGATACGCACAACGCACGTGGGCGATTACAGGTCAGCGGGAGAACTGGAGGTCTGCCTCGACCCAGAACTCCCCCTTGCCATCTGGTATGACGGGCTGCTTTCAGCCTGCCGAAAACCCGAAAGAATCATGGAGCACCTCCGATAAAACGAGCCTGCCGCCGGACCGCCGATGGCAAACTAGTGCTGAAGGAGGAGGTTGAGGTCGGCGAGCGCTCATCGTCGCGGTATGCCGGCGCCGATACGACCGAGTCGTATGTCCAGACATACAACTGCCTGGCTGGTGCTTATCTGCGCGGACATGGCGCAAAATCCAACGCGTGCGACAGCGAAACAGAGATCAGTAGCGAATGCGATCCAGATGCCAGCCTCACGAACAGAACTTATCCGTTGGAATCAATTCTTTAATTATTTTATGAAAATCGCCACTTGGAACGTCAACTCCCTGAAGGTTCGGCAGCAACACGTGATCGATTGGCTCGAGTTGAGCCAAGTCGACGTGCTGTGCTTGCAGGAGCTGAAAATGCCCGACGAGAAATTTCCACGCGCGGAACTCGCGGCAAAGGGCTATCGAAGCTGGTTCGCCGGACAAAAGACGTACAACGGCGTGGCCATCCTCGTGCGTGACGGCATCGACGTGGACGAATCGCATATCGTGCGCAACATCCCCGGATTCGACGACGAACAGCAGCGCTTGATCGCCTTGACCGTGGGCGGCGCGCGCATCGTCTCGGCGTACTTCCCGAACGGCCAAGCGCCGGGTACCGACAAGTTCGCGTATAAGCTGCGCTGGCTCGACGCACTCGCGCAGTGGATCAAGGACGAAATGCACGTCCATCCGAAGTTCGCGCTGCTAGGCGACTACAACATCGCCCCGGAAGATCGCGACGTGCACGACCCGAAAGCCTGGGAAGGCCAGAATCTCGTCTCGCCGCAAGAGCGCGCGGCTTTCGCGAAGCTCGTCGAGTTGGGACTCGTCGATGCCTTCCGCAAATTCGAGCAACCGGAAAAGGTATTCACCTGGTGGGACTATCGAATGCTCGCCTTCCGCCGTAACGCCGGCCTGCGTATCGATCACATCCTGCTTTCGCCCGCGCTGGCGGAAGGCTGCACGATGTGCGAAGTCGACAAAGTGCCGCGCAAGTGGGACCAGCCGTCCGATCACGCACCGGTCGTCGCGCAGCTCCCGTAGCGTCGGAAAAAGCAATGACGACTGCAGTCACCGCACCGCGCCGATAAAAAAAGGCCGACGCTCTGAACGAGTCGTCGGCCCTGCGGCACGTTTGCGCTCACGCGCCGGTCACGGCTCCAGATGCAGTTCCTGAATCTTGCGCGTGATCGTATTGCGCCCGATCCCGAGGCGTTCGGCCGCTTCGACTTTGCGCCCACGCGTGAAATCGAGCGCTTCGCGTATCACGGCCGCCTCGAACCGGCGCGCCAGTTCGTCCATCACGTCGACGGTGTTTTCGCGCAGCATGCGCGCCACCTCGGCGCGCAATCCGCTCTCCCAAACACTGACCGGCACGCCCGTCGCGACGCCCGCGAGCGCCGCCGGCGCAAGCCCCGCGCCGTTGTGCTCGCCCTCCAGCGAGACGACGCCGCCCGAACCCAGCGCCGCACCGTTTCTTGCGCCGACCGAAGCCGCCGCGCCCGCCGCGCTCCCCGCGACGATTTCGCCCGCCCCTTCCGACGTGGGGGCGGGGACGAGGTCCGGCGGCAGATCCTTGATCTCGATCGTCTGCGCGGGCGCCATCACGGTCAGCCAGTTCGCGAGATTCTCGAGTTGCCGCACGGTGCCCGGAAACGGCAACGTCGTGAGGTACGCTAGCGCCGCATCCGACACGCGCTTAGGCTCCACGCCCAGATCGCGCGCGCTCTTTTGCAAGAAGTGACGAGCAAGCAGCGGAATATCCTCGCGCCGCTCGCGCAGCGGCGGCAAGCGCAAGCGGATCACGTTCAGGCGGTGGTACAAGTCCTCGCGGAACAAGCCTTGCCGCACGCGCGCTTCAAGGTTCTGGTGCGTTGCGGCGATCACACGCACGTTCGCGCGCAACGGGCTATGCCCCCCGACTCGATAGAACTGCCCGTCCGACAGCACGCGCAGCAAGCGCGTCTGCAGATCGAACGGCATGTCGCCGATTTCGTCGAGGAACAGCGTCCCGTTCTCGGCCTGCTCGAACCTGCCCTGCCGCGTGGCTTGCGCGCCCGTAAAGGCGCCGCGCTCGTGGCCGAATAGTTCGGACTCCAAAAGATCCTTCGGAATCGCGGCCGTATTGAGCGCGATGAACGGTCCGTTCGCGCGCGGGCTATGCCGATGCAGCGCACGCGCGACGAGCTCCTTGCCGGAGCCCGACTCGCCCGTGATCAACACCGTGGCGGCGGAGTGAGAAAGCCTGCCGATCGCACGGAACATGTCCTGCATGGCCGGGGCTTGGCCGAGCATCTCGGGCGCATCGGCCAGCGTAACGTCGCTCGCGTGCGAGCCTCGCATGCTCTCGTCGACGGCGCGGCGAATCAGCTCCACGGCCTTGTCGACGTCGAACGGTTTCGCGAGGTATTCGAACGCGCCGCCTTGAAACGCGGCCACGGCGCTGTCGAGATCGGAATAGGCCGTCATGATGATGACGGGCAATTCGGGCACGCGCTCGCGGATCGCCTGCAGCAATTCGAGGCCCGATGCCCCCGGCATCCTGATGTCGGAGACGAGCACCTGGGGACTTTCGCGCTCGAGCGCCGCAAGCGCCTCGCGCACGTTCGCAAAACTGCGCGTCGGGAAATTTTCGCGCGCCAGCGCTTTCTCGAGCACCCAGCGGATCGATTGGTCGTCGTCTACTATCCAGATCGGCTTCATGGAGTGGGTCTTATCAATTGACGAGCGGCAGCAAAATCTGAAACTCGGTGTGTCCAGGGCGGCTCTCGACTTCGATCAATCCGTCGTGCTGTTGCACGAACGTTTGCGCGAGCGTGAGACCGAGCCCACTGCCGTCTTCGCGGCCGGACACGAGCGGATAAAAAATGCGATCGCGGATTTCTTCGGGAATTCCGGGCCCGTTGTCGATCACTCGCAAGTCCAACGCCAATTTGAATAGGCGTTTGGAGATCGTCACCTTGCGCGCGACGCGCGTGCGCAAGGCGATGCGCGCATCGCCCTGGCCGATACGTTCGCGCAGTGCCTGCGCCGCGTTGCGCACGATATTGAGCAGCGCCTGAATGAGCTGCTCTTTATCGCCGCGCAAGTCGGGCACGCTCACGTCGTAGTCGCGCTCGATCGTGAGGCCTCGCGGGAATTCCGCGAGAATCACCGCGCGCACACGTTCGCATACTTCGTGAATATTGACGTCGCCGACGATGTGCGGGTGCCGATGCGGCTCCAGCAATCGATCGACGAGCGTCTGCAAGCGATCCGATTCCTTCACGATCACCTGCGTGTATTCGCGCAGCTCCAGCCGTTCGCGCGCGCCGAGCTCGAACTCGAGCAACTGCGCGGCGCCTCGAATGCCGCCGAGCGGGTTCTTGATCTCGTGCGCGAGATTGCGAATGAGCTGCTTGTTCGCGATCGACAAATCGTGAATACGCTCCTCGCGATCGGTGCGCAGATGTCGCTCGTTCTCGAACAACTCGAGCAACACGTAATCGGGCGCGCTCTCGAGAAAGCCGACCACCACGTGGACATGCAGCGGCTCGCGCCCCGCTCTTTCGAGCACGGTGTCGAGATGCGTCGCATGAAAACGATGCTCGGCGATCGCGGTGATCGTCGCATTCAGATCGTCACTGTTCGCGAACAACTCCGACCACGACATCTGCATCAGCTGTCGACGCGACAAATCGAGCATCGACTCGGCCGACGGGTTCGCGAACGCGACGCGCAGCGTGCGCTTCTCGAGCACGAGCGTGACGGTAGGCAACGCTTCTAGCCCAGGCAGCAGGCCCGACTGCGCCAACACCGCGTCGTCGGAAAGCGGCTCGGATTGGCCTTTCTTTGCCTTGATCAAATTCTTGAGCACCATCGTCGACCGACCGCCGCGAAAAGTACGCAACGAATGAACGAAAAAGGGACGGCGCCGCCGTCCCTCCGAGAATCGCAAGCCTTCACGCGCGCTTCGCCGACGACAGGGGCAAAGCGCATCGCGCTGCTTACAGCGAGTAGTACATCTCGAACTCGATCGGGTGCGTCGTCATGCGGAAGCGTTGCAGCTCGCCTTCCTTCAGGTCGAGGTACGCGTCGAGCATGGCGTCGGTGAACACCCCGCCGCGCGTCAGGAACTCGCGATCCTTGTCGAGCGCTTCGAGCGCTTGATCCAGACCGGCACAGACGGTCGGGATCTTCGCGTCTTCTTCAGGCGGCAGATCGTACAGATTCTTGTCCGCGGCTTCGCCCGGATGAATCTTGTTTTGCACGCCGTCCAGACCGGCCATCATCAGCGCCGAGAACGCGAGGTACGGGTTCGCCATCGGATCGGGGAAGCGCGTTTCGATACGGCGGCCCTTCGGATTGCTCACGTGCGGAATGCGGATCGAGGCCGAACGGTTGCGCGCCGAGTAGGCGAGCTTCACGGGCGCTTCGAAGTGCGGCACGAGACGCTTGTACGAGTTCGTCGTCGGGTTCGTGATCGCGTTCAGCGCACGTGCGTGCTTGATGATCCCGCCGATGTAGAACAGCGCGAATTCCGACAGGCCGGCGTAGCCGTTGCCCGCGAACAGGTTTTGGCCGTCCTTCCAGATCGACTGGTGCACGTGCATGCCCGAGCCGTTGTCGCCGACGACGGGCTTCGGCATGAACGTCGCCGTCTTGCCGTACGTGTGCGCGACGTTATGGACGATGTACTTCAGTTGCTGCGTCCAGTCGGCGCGCTGCACGAGCGTCGAGAACTTCGTGCCGATTTCGTTTTGGCCTTGGCCCGCCACTTCGTGGTGGTGCACTTCGACCGGGATGCCGATCTGCTCGAGCAGCAGACACATTTCCGAGCGCATGTCTTGGAACGAATCCACCGGCGCGACCGGGAAGTAGCCGCCCTTCGTGCCCGGACGGTGACCCGTGTTGCCGCCTTCGAATTCCTTGCCCGACGACCACGGCGCTTCTTCCGAGCCGATCTTGACGAAGCAGCCCGACATGTCCGTGTTCCACTGGACCGAGTCGAAAATGAAGAACTCGGGTTCCGGACCGAAGAAAGCCGTGTCGCCCAGACCCGTGCTCTTCAGGTATGCCTCGGCGCGCTTGGCGAGCGAACGCGGATCGCGCTCGTAGCCCTTGCCGTCGGCCGGCTCGACCACGTCGCACGTCAGCACGAGGGTCGGCTCTTCGTAGAACGGGTCGATGAAGGCGGTGTTGGCATCCGGCACGAGCAACATGTCCGAAGCCTCGATGCCCTTCCAGCCGGCAATGGAGGAACCGTCGAACGCATGGCCGCTTTCGAACTTGTCTTCGTCGAACGCCGACAGCGGCACCGAGACGTGCTGCTCCTTGCCGCGCGTATCGGTGAAGCGAAAGTCGACAAACTTGACGTCCTCGTCCTTGACGAGCTGCATGACGTCGGCCACGGATTTACTCATATCCTCTTCTCCATTTAATAGGTTCGGCGGTTCTTCGCTTCCGCCCGCTTCGGCACGTCGCGCCATCCACAGCCAAAGGCGGTCTTTCAAGCGATCGCCGCGGGTAAAAGCAGCTTCCGTGCCAACCACCTCGACTCATGCGCATCTATCGACGCGGGGCGCGCCGGGCCGCGATGCGGCGCGCCCCGCGCTGGAGCCGGTTGCCGCACGGCGAGGTGCGCCGTGCGCCGCGACGACGAGGGATGCGCACTTTATCGGTGCGCGATAAGCGAGAATGGCGGCGACGAATCCCATTGTGGTGCATTGCTCGCTAATTTGCACTTTTTTGGCGCATCCGCATGCGGCGCCCGCTGCACCATCGTGCAACGGGGCGGCTCGAGCGAGCGCGGCCGCCGCGCTAGAATGTCTCTTTACGAACGAGGAGACGACGGCCCATGAGCTCGCTAGACCAAATCCTCGCGCAGGCCGACAAGCGCCGCGCCGAACATCAACTGGCCTATGCCGGAGCCGTGTCTCCGGCCGAGGCGTTCGAGCTGCTGCAGCTCGATCCGAATGCACGGCTCGTAGACGTACGCACGCGCGCCGAACTCGACTGGGTGGGCCGGCCGCTGGTCGGCGACGGCCAGTACGTTCACATCGAATGGACGCGTTATCCGGGCGGCGTGCCCAACACGGAATTCGCGGCGCAACTGCGGGACGCCGTCGGGTCGCCCGATACGCCTATCTTGTTTCTGTGCCGCAGCGCCGCGCGCTCGAAGCTCGCGGCCGTGGCGGCTGCCCAGGCAGGCTATACGAAGGCCTTCGATCTGCTCGAAGGCTTCGAAGGCGACAAGGACGGCAACGGCCACCGCAAGACGGTGAGCGGCTGGTGCTTCCGCGGGTTGCCGTGGATGGGCGCGTAAGCGCGAGCGCGCCTACGGTTCGACGATATCGCCGCCGAGCAGGTGCACGCCTTCCCGAAGCTTGACGAACGCGGCGGCAACCGCCTCGGGCTCTCCCTTCACGCCCAGATCGATGTGCCGCCGCGCGAACACGCCGCCTCGCTCGGCATCGCCGACGCTCGGTAAGCTGAACACGCGCACGCCTGGGAAATCGGCCTCGATTTTCTCCATGAGCGGCGTGAGCGTGGACTCCATCAGCTCGAACACGTAAAGCGAGCGCTCGGCATGCGCCACCGCGTGGTGCAGATGCGCATACTTCGTGTCGAGCACCCATTCCATCATCGGCCAGGCCATGACCGGAAAGCCCGGCACGAAATGATGGTCGCCCACCGAAAAGCCCGGGATCTTGTTGTAGCCGTTCGGGATAATCGTCGCGCCGCGCGGGAACACGCCCATGTTCAAACGGTGCTGGTTTTCCGGCGAATCGAGATCGAGCGGCGGATGAGCCGCACCCGCGGCGCCCGCCGCACCGCCCCCGGCCGCGTGCATGTCGCGGATGCGCGCGCGGATGAGTTCGGCCGCCTCGGGATGCAGCTCGAGCGGCACGCCCAGCGCTTCGGCCGCGCATTGCCGAGTGTGATCGTCGGGCGTGGCGCCGATGCCGCCCGTGGAAAAAACGATGTCGCCCGACGCGAGCGTGCGCTTGAGCGTGGCCGTAATGCGCTCGCGATCGTCGCCGACATATTCGGCCCAACCGAGCGCGAGGCCTCGCGCATTCAGCAATTCGATGACTTTCGGCAGGTGCTTGTCGACGCGCCGCCCCGAAAGGATCTCATCTCCGATGATGATCACGCCAAATGCCATAGACCGCCCTCACGTGGATGGAAGCGCCTCGTCGGCGCGCAGGCGCTGCAATGCGTCCAGACAATAGTGGCCGAACCAGAGCGCCGAAAACACGAGGATAAACGCATAGACCCAAATCGTGGCGGCGGCGATCACGGGAAACAGTACGACGAGCCAGATCGACCACGCCCAGATCACCGTCGGCACGGCGCCCATGAGCCCGGTGGCCACGCCGATCGCGAACAGCGGCCCGCGATGGCGACGAATCAGCGCGCGTCGCTCGGCGGAACTCGCGTGCAGCGCAAGCGCGTCGTAAGTCATGACGCGGTAGGTCAGCCAACCCCACAGCAAGGGCGGAATCACGGCGAATAGCGGCGGAAAGAGCCAGAGCGGCACGGTCAGCAGAAACAGGACGACACAGACGATCGTCGTCACGAGGGTATGCGCGAGGCTGCCGTACCAGGTGCCGCCGCGACGCTGCTCTAGCCCGGCGAACCGCCGCATCGACAAGTGGCGAACGACCATCGGCATCGAGATCGTCGCGATCAGCAGGAGCACCGTCGTGGCGATGAGCGGAATCGACAGCGCGACCACGATGAACGGCGCGAGCGCCGCGTGCAGCGAGCCGAGGCCCACCCAATCGAACGCGCGGTCAAGCGATGCGCCGAGCCAGGAAGCGCCCAGCCAAATGCGAGCCTGACCGACGAGCGGCTGCCACATGAACCAGAAAAACAGCCCCCACCCCGCCGCCGCCACGATAAACGGCATGAACGTGAGCCAGAGCATGCGCGGATGCAGCGCGCTGGCGGCCGCCTTGCCGAACGAGCGCAGAAAATCGCTCATGCACGCGCCCCGTCAAGTCGCGGCGACATCCCCGCCGCCGGCGCCCTTGCGTCCCGCGCCGAGCCGGCGCGCGATACGTACGAACGCCAGCCAATGCTGCGACACGAACCCTTCTCCATACGATTGCCCCTCCCGTTCCTGGCGGATACCTGTCGGTTCGACCGTTCGATCCCACGATGCGGTCTTGAACAGCATATCCCACCACGGGAGAAGGACGCCGAAGTTGCACCCGTAGGCCGTCCCTTCGTGACCGTAGCCGACGGCATGATGCCGCCGATGGAATGCCGGGGAGACGACCAGCCGTTCGAGCAGGCGCCCGAAATCGAGCCGGGCGTTCACGTGTTGCACGCTTTGCATGAAGTTCGTTGCGGCCGTGAGAACGACGAATTGCGTGGGCGCGATGCCGATCGTCAGCGCGATGGCGGCGAAGAAGCCCGCCTGCAGGACGTCGTCGAGCAGGTGGTTGCGATCGTCGCACCACAGCGACATCTGGCGCTGGCTGTGATGCACCGCGTGCAGTTCCCACCACACGCCGACCCGATGCTGCCCCCGGTGATACCAATACCCGGCGAAATCCAGCACGACGAGATAGATCGCGAATGCGACGAGCGGTTGCGAGGTGACGCCCGGCCACAGGGTATCGAGATTGATGTTCGAAATACCGTGGTAGCGAAGCCAGACCTGCGTGCGATCGAAGATCGGCTGGAACGCGACGAAAAAGAACAGATTGAACAGGCCGAGCTTCGTGATCCACGTGTACAGCACGTCGACGCGCACCGCCTTGCGGCTCTCCCATCGCTCGACGGGCCGCAGCGCCTCGAGCGGCCGCAGCAGCCCGTACATGGCGACGATCGTCATGAAGCCGACGATGACGGGGTACAAGGCGTCGTAGGCGTCTTCGTCGTAATCCATCCAGCCGAACTTGAACAGCAGCGGCTGGACGAGGTTCATGAAAAACCACGTCTGCAGCGACGACACCAGGGAATCGAGCGACCCGACGATCAAATGCAGCATGGCGAACCGATGGCGCGAGCCGCGCTCAAGCGCCGTTGGGCGCCGTCACCGGCGCACGATCGAAGAAGAAGATGCCGTGCGGCGAACGGCCGACCGCGATCGTCTTGACGAGCTTGCGCGTGGACAGATCGATGATGCCGACGTGTTTCGCGAAACGGAACGTCACCCAGAGATAACGCTTGTCCGCCGTGAGTTCCATATCGTCGGGGCCCGGCATGAGGCCCGTGATGTCGCCCACGTTCGTCAGCGTATTTTCGTCGATGATGCTGATCGTGCTCGCCACGCGGTTGCTGACGGCCACGTGCACGCCGTCGTCGAGCGAACGGAAATTGTGTGCGCCCTTGCCCGTTTGGATGCGCTTGACGATCGTCTGCTTGCGCCAGTCGACGACGGCTACGTCATCCTCGCCGGTCATGCCGATGAGCAAGTATTTGTCGCCCGGCGTCAGCCACAGCCCGGCCGGCGTATCGCCCACGTTCATCTTCCACTTGACCGTTTGGGTCGCCAGATCCACGGCGGCGATCTGGCCCGACACTTGGAGCGTGACGAATACCGTCTTGCTGTCCTTGGTGAACGCCATGTGGCTCGGCATCGTAGCGAGCGGCAAGCGCTTCACCAATGTCGGCGTGGCCGTCTTTTCGTCGTACGAGTAGATATCGAGGCGATCGAGGCGCAAGCCGGTGGTCACGAACCATTTCCGGTCGGGCGAAAAACCGAGCTGATACGGGTCTTCGATGTTTTCGATGCGCCGCTGAACTTTGCCGCTCTTGGGATCGACGAACATCAGATCGTTCGACACCGAATCGGCCACGATCAACGAACGGCCATCGGGCGTCGACATCAAATGATGCGGTTCCTTGCCGGTCGGCGTCTTGCCGCCGACGATCTGCTGGGTCGCCTCGTCGATCAGCGACAGCGTGGCTTCGCCGGAATTAAGAACGATGACGTTGTTCGCGTATGCCGCGGGGGCGCATACTGCCGCCGCGACGAACACGGTCAAGAACGCGCCGGCCGTGCGTGCGGCGAGCCCGGCGCGAGAGAGAAAAGAGGTAACCATGGACACTCGTTGGAAAAAACCGTCGCCATCATAAAACGTTTGCGACGCGCCACGGTTGACCCAGATTCAAAAAAGGCTGCCGCCAAAGCCGCACCGTATGCGCCATGCACCGGCGCAGCGCAGGCGTCGATAACAGGGCCCCATCGCCCTGTCCGTTTCCGCCGCCATGCGCGCACGGAAAACGCTGCATTTCAGCCGCGATGAGGCCATTCTCAGCGCTGCATCGACTCCCACACTTTATGGAGCCGCTTGACGGAGACCGGCATCGGCGTGCGCAGTTCCTGGGCGAACAACGACACGCGCAATTCCTCGAGCAGCCAGCGAAATTCGGCCAGCCGGGCATCCGCCACGCCGCCGCGCGCCGATTGCGCGCGCTGGTATTGCAGCAGCAGCGGCTGCATGTCGGCAAACGAGCGCGCGTCGCGGGCGGAATCAGCCTTCAGTTTGTCGATGCGATGCGCGATGGCCTTCAGGTACCGCGGAAAATGCGCGAGCTGCGCGTAAGGCGTATCGACGACGAACCGCTTGCCGATCAACGCCTGCAATTGCTGCTGCATGTCCGCATAGGCGGCGGCGAACGGCTTGGCTTGAGCCAGCTTTTTCGTCACGCCGGCGTATTCGGTGAGGATTTGCCCGACGAGGCGTGCAATCTCCTGCGCGAGCAGCGACAACCTGCCCCTGCCCTCGTCGCGGCGCGTATGGAAACTCGCGTCGTCGTCGGGCAACGGCTCTTGGAGGCAGGCGCGGTCGAGCGTCGTATCGATCAGTTGATCGCGCAGCGCTTCTTGCGTGCCGAGCGGCATGAAATGCATCGCCATTTCCCGCAGGCCGGGCAAATTCTTCTCCAGATATTTGATCGGCTCGCGCAGTTGGAGCGCGAACAGACGCCGCAGGCCGGCTCGGTGGATCCGCGCGGCTTCCTCGGGGGAATCGAACACTTCGACGTCGCAATGTGTCGTGCGGTCGACCAGCGCGGGATAGCCGAACAGCGTCTGCCCTCCCCGGCGGATTTCGAGCAACTCGGGCAGCTTGCCGAAATTCCAGGTCGTCAAATTGTCATAGAGCGCGGTTGTGGCGGCGGCGCTTGCAGCACCCGCCTCCGAGGCACGGGACGAGCCTGCGGCGGCCGGCGCCTTCGATTGCCCGGCGGATCGGCTCGGCTGGCTCGCTTGACCTAAGCGCGCGGCCTCGCCCGCGCTCGCGGCGGCCCGTTCAGCACCGCCGCCATTCGTACCCAGCGCAACACCGGCGGCGAGCTTCTGGAAATGCCGCTGCGCGTCGGCGCCGAGCTCGGCGCGAAGCTGGGCCAGATTGCGGCCCATCGCCAATTGCCGCCCGTGCTCGTCCACGACCTTGAAGTTCATGAACAAATGCGCCGGCAGCGTTTCGAGCTTGAAATCCGTCGATTTGAGCGCGACCTGCGTCTGCTCGCGCACGTCGGCGATCAACGCCTCGACCAGGCCGCCGCCGCCGAACCGGCCCTCGTGGCGCTCGGCGAAGCCGGCCGCGTACTCGGGCAACGGCACGCAGTGCCGGCGCAGTTTCTGCGGCAAGGACTTCAGCAGCAGTTGCGCCTTTTCCTTGATCATGCCGGGCACGAGCCACTCGGTGCGACGGGCATCGACCTGATTGAGCGCGTACAGGGGGACCGTCAGCGTCACCCCATCGCGGGGCGAGCCCGGTTCGAAGTGGTATCCGAGCCCCATCTCGACGCCGGACATCGTCATGCGCTTCGGAAAAAGGTCCGTCGTGACGCCGGCGGCCTCGTGCCGCATCAGGTCGTCGCGCGACAAATAAAGCAGACGAAGCTTCTCCTCGGGCTGCCCGCTCTTCTTGACCTCGTCGCGATACCAGCGCTCGAACGCCGCGCCCGTGTGCATGCCGTTGGGCAGCACCTGATCGTAGAAGGCGAAGATCAGTTCGTCGTCGACGAGCACGTCCTGCCGCCGCGACTTGTGCTCGAGCTGCTCGATGTCGGCCAGCAGCTTGCGGTTGTGGGCGAAGAATGCAAGCTTCGTGTCGAATTCGCCTTCCACCAGGGCGCCGCGGATGAACAGCTCCCGGGCGCGCGCCGGATCCTGCGCGCCGAACGCCACGCGCCGCCGGTGATAGACAGGCAGCCCGTAGAGCGTCGCGCGCTCGAACGCCGTGACTTGCGCCGCGCGCTTTTCCCAGTGCGGCTCGGAGAGCGAGCGCTTCAGCAAGTGCCCCGCAACCTTCTCGATCCATTCCGGCTCTATTTTCGCGAGACAGCGCGCATAGAGCCGGCTCGTCTCGACCAATTCGCCCGCCACGACCCAGCGGCCGGCTTTTTTCACGAGCGTCGAGCCGGGCCAGAGGAAGAATTTGATCCCGCGCGCGCCGAGGTAATGCGGCTCGTCGTCGGCTTTGAGGCCCACGTTGCCGAGCAGGCCCGTCAGCAGGGCCAGATGAATTTGCTCGTAGGTCGCACAGCTCTCGTTCAGGCGCCAGCCGTGTTCGCGCACGACGGTCAGGAGCTGCGAATGGACGTCGCGCCACTCGCGCAGCCGCAGATGCGACAAAAACTGGGCGCGGCAGGCGTCGACGAGCTGGCGGTTCGACTTCTTGTGCGCGACGGCCTCGCCGAACCATTTCCAGATCCGCAGCCACTGCAGGAATTCCGAGCGCTCGTCCGCAAAGCGCCGGTGCGCCTCGTCGGCCTGTTCCTGGGCGTCGGCGGGACGCTCGCGCGGGTCTTGCACCGACAGGGCGCTGGCGATGATCAGCACTTCGCTTAGCGCCTGCTGGTCCCGAGCGGCGAGAATCATGCGGCCCACGCGGGGGTCGAGCGGCAATCGAGCAAGCTCGCGGCCGAGCGGCGTGAGCGCATTCTCGTCGTCGACGGCGCCCAATTCCGCGAGCAGCTGATAGCCGTCGGCAATGGCGCGGCCCGGCGGCGGCTCGATGAACGGGAACGATTCGATCGCGGTCAGATGCAGCGACTTCATCCGCAGAATCACGGCCGCGAGCGACGAGCGCAGGATTTCGGGGTCGGTGAAACGCACGCGACCTTGGAAATCCGTCTCGTCGAAGAGCCGGATGCAGATGCCGTCGGCCACACGGCCGCACCGGCCCGCGCGCTGGTTGGCCGCCGCCTGCGACACCGGCTCGACCTGCAGTTGCTCCACCTTGTTCCGATACGAATAGCGCTTCACGCGCGCAAGGCCCGTATCGACGACGTACCGAATGCCCGGCACCGTCAACGACGTTTCCGCGACGTTCGTGGCGAGCACGAGGCGCCGCGCGTTCGACGGCTTGAATACGCGCGCCTGCTCCTCGGCCGAGAGCCGCGCGAACAGCGGCAAGATTTCGGTGTGCGGCGGATGGTGCTTGCGCAGCGCCTCGGCGGCCTCGCGAATCTCTCGCTCGCCGGGCAGGAAGACGAGCACATCGCCCGGCCCTTCCCGGCAGAGTTCATCGACGGCGTCGACGATTGCCTCCATGAGGTCGCGATCGGCATCGCGCGCGCTTTTTCCGCGTTCGGGGCGATCGGCGCGCTCGCGCCCCGTCGTGCCTTGCGCCGCCTTCACCGCGGGGCTTTGCTCCTCGACGGGCCGATAGCGGATCTCGACCGGGTACAGCCGCCCGCTGACCTCGATGACGGGCGCGGGCAAATCGGGCGCACCGAAATGGCGCGCGAACCGCTCCGCGTCGATCGTCGCCGACGTGACGATGAGCTTCAAGTCGGGCCGCTTCGGCAAGATCTCCTTCAGATAGCCGAGCAGGAAGTCGATGTTCAGGCTGCGCTCGTGCGCCTCGTCGATGATGAGGGTGTCGTAGGCGCGCAAAAGCGGGTCGGTCTGCGTCTCGGCCAGCAAGATGCCGTCGGTCATCAGCTTGACCGACGCACCCGGCGCGAGATTGTCGGTGAACCGTACCTTGTAGCCGACCACTTCCCCGAACGGCGTGCCGAGTTCTTCCGCGATGCGGCGCCCCGTGGCCGAAGCCGCGATCCGGCGCGGCTGCGTATGGCCGATAAGGCCCGTCCCGCCCGCGCCGAGGCCCCGGCCGAGCGACAGGCAAATCTTCGGCAGCTGCGTCGTCTTGCCGGACCCCGTTTCGCCCGACACGATCACGACCTGATTTTTGCGAATCGCACGGGCGATCTCTTCGCGCCGGCCCGACACGGGCAACGCGGCCGGAAACTCGATCGGTGGGACGGGATTGGGCGGGACGGCGGGACGGCGAGGACGTTCGGCGCGAGCCTCACGCGGGGCGCGCGGTGCTCGGACCTCACTCGCGGCCGGACTTTTGGGTACGTTCGACATGGGGGCGCATTATAATCCGACCATGAATTCTCAAACCGACCTCGCCCCCTCGCCCGAGAGCGCCACACGCGCCGCGGCGCCCGACTCCGTTGCCGTCTCGCCCGCCCAGTTCGTCGACTGGATGCGATCGGTCGCGCCTTACATTCATGCGTTCCGCAACAAGACATTCGTCGTCGGGTTCGGCGGCGAAGTGGTCCATCAGGGGCTGCTCAATGCGCTCGTTTCCGACATTGCGCTGCTGCAGGCCATGGGAATCCAGATCGTGCTCGTGCACGGGTCGCGCCCGCAGGTCGAAGAGCAGATGAATCTGCATGGGGTGCAATCGGAGTTCTCCCACGGCATGCGCATTACCGACGCGCGTGCGCTCGAATCGGCTAAGGAAGCGGCCGGCGAAGTGCGGCTCGACATCGAAGCGGCGATCAGCCAGGGCTTGCCGAACACGCCGATGGCTCACGCCCACATCAGCGTCGTATCGGGCAACTTCGTCACGGCGCGTCCGGTCGGCATTCTCGACGGGGTCGATTTTCAGCATACGGGCATCGTGCGCAAGGTCGATGCCGAATCGATCCGTCATTCGCTCGCCAGCCGCAAACTCGTCCTGCTTTCCCCGCTCGGCTTTTCGCCCACGGGCGAGGCGTTCAATCTGTCGATGGAAGACGTGGCGTCGGCGGCCGCGATCGCGCTGCGCGCCGACAAGATCATCTTCCTGACCGAAACGCCGGGGCTCATGAACGACAGCGGCGATCTCATGCAAGAGCTCTCGCTCGACGACGCCTACAAGCTGCTCGACAGCGGCGAGATCAAAGGCGACGCCGCGTTCTATCTGAAACATGCGGTCCGTTCCTGCCGGGGCGGCGTCGCGCGCGCGCACATCATTCCCTATGCGCTCGACGGCAGCCTCTTGCTCGAACTCTTCCTGCACGACGGCGTCGGCACGATGATCTCGTACGAGAACCTCGAAAGCCTGCGCGAGGCGACGCCCGACGACGTCGGCGGCATCCTGACGCTGATCGAGCCGCTCGAATCCGACGGCACGCTCGTCAAGCGCGGCCGACATCAAATCGAGCGCGACATCGATCACTTTTCGGTCATCGAGCACGATGGCGTCTTGTTCGGCTGCGCGGCGCTTTACGCGTACCCGCAGGAGCGCATCGGCGAGATGGCGTGCCTCACCGTCGCGCCGGACGCGCAGGGCGCGGGCGACGGCGAACGCCTGCTCAAGCGCGTCGAGCAGCGCGCCCGCGCGCGCGGCCTCACGCGCATTTTCGTGCTGACGACGCGCACCGAGCACTGGTTCCTCAAGCGCGGCTTCGTCAAGGCAACGGTCGACGATCTGCCCGAAGACCGCCGCCGCCTCTATAACTGGCAGCGCAAATCGCTCGTGCTGATGAAGCACCTTTGAGCGCACCGCGTCGCTGCCCGCCCCAATCGACTACAGGAGAAATGCAAGATGGCCCGCATGATTCAATGCGTCAAACTCGGCAAGGAAGCCGAAGGACTCGATTTTCCGCCGCTGCCGGGCGAACTCGGCAAGCGCATCTATGAAGGGGTGTCCAAGGAAGCCTGGCAAGCCTGGCTCAAGCAGCAGACGATGCTCATCAACGAAAATCGTCTGAACATGGCCGACCCGCGCGCGCGCCAGTATCTGATGAAGCAGACGGAAAAGTTCTTCTTCGGCGAAGGCGCCGATCAAGCGGCCGGCTATGTGCCGCCCGCGCAGAGCTGAGCGTCGCTCCCCGGCCGCTGATCGCGGCCTTTCCCGCAACCGCTTGACTGCCGCCGGCTCGCCACGCATGTGGCGGGCCGGCGTCGTTTGTGCCGGCCGTCCGGTCGGCGGTCTTCGCTGTGTTTCGGCGCCGATCGGCCGCGGACGATGGCCGGTTCAGCCGATCGTCAACGTCTGGAGATGCGCCTGAACGCGCGAGCCCTCGATCAGCAGCATGCCCATACGAGAAAATGGAGATTGGCCAACTCAAGCGGCCACGGCCGCGGACTGGCGGTGGCCGAGCAGCCCGCGCGAGCGATGCAACGCCGCGCGCGCACCGCGCGTCGCCATGACGGCGCCCACTTGCCCGAGATTGAAATCGAGCGAGACCATCAATTCCATCAGCTCGACCATCGGCAAGACGACGGTCGGACTGTACAGCCGTTGTTCGATGAGCTTCTTCATGGCGGCGACCCTCCTAGGCCCGGCGGGACAGCCTATGCCCCGCCGCACAACATGAAGGCCATTCTAAGGACGCGCGCGATGCCGATAAATGCATCAAATCGAAAGTCAGAAGTCGCTGGAAGCGAACAATCGCGGTATTGCGCCTATTCGAGCGGCGCGCCTGCGAATTCGGGCAGCGCCTCGGCCCGCCGCGACAGCGCCGTCAACGCCGGATAGCGGCCCGGGTCGATGGCGTCCGGCAAACCATGTTGCGTGAAGCGCCAAGCCACGGCCACCGTGATATCCGGCTGCATGAGCCGATCGCCGCAGAGCCACGATTGCGCACCGACGCCGGCCACGCCCTGCTCGAGCGTCTGATAGGCGGCGGCAAGCTGCGTATGCACGCGGTCGAGCCACGGCCCGTGCTGCTTCTCCGGCGGCCGCAAGTTGCGCTCGTACACGATCTGCACGGACTTCTCGCAGGCCGCCAACGCAAACCCGATGAAGTGAAGCGCACGCCGGCGCGCCGCGCTGTCCTGCGGCATGAGCCGCGCCTGGGGGGCGACGCAATGATCGAGGTAGTCGAGGATGAGCGACGAGTCGATCAACTGCGTGCCGTCGTCGTCGATGAACGTGGGCGCCTTGACGACCGGGTTGATTTGGCGAAATTGGTCGAAATGACGAAAGACCGACACCGACCGGTGTTCGAACGGCATGCCGAGTACGGCCATCGAAATGGCGACACGGCGCACGAACGGGGAATCCATCATGCCAATTAATTGCATCGATGCCTCGCTTCTTTTCAAGTGACGGGGTTGGCACGGGCCAGGCGCCAGTTTGCCGTCCCGCAGGCGCCGCCCGCAAGCGAATCGTCGCC
>NZ_JBQCHR010000038.1:0-3607 GCF_051954495.1 Trinickia sp. | reverse complement strand
CGAGCTACCCGAGCCACCCGAGCCACCACCCGAGCCACCGCCCGAGCCGCCCGAGCCACCGGAGCCACCGGAGCCACCTGAGCCGCCTGAGCCGCCTGAGCCGCCTGAGCCACTCGACCCATTCGACCCGCTCGACCCACTCGACCCGCTTGACCCGCTCGATCCGCCTTTGCCGTTCCCACCATTGCCCGACGACGATCCGCCGCCACCGGACGTCCCGTTCCCTGCGGAAGCGCCACCTCGTCCGCCGCCATCTCCACGAGCGCCACCGAACGCGCCGCCGCCCAGGGCGCCGCTGCTGCCGTCGCCGCTTGCCGACGTGCCCTCGCCGGTCCCGCCGATCCCGCTCGTCGTCGCGCCGTCGCTCGGGTTATCGACGCAAGCGGCATTGCCGGCAGCGTTTTGACACAGTGAGCTAGCTGAATCGGCCGGAGCGGTCGAACCGGCTGACGTCGAAGCAACGCCTTCATCGCTTTTTACCGGCGCAGGGGCCAAAGTCGAAGCATCGAACGGCGCGGCGGCCAGTCTCGTCGCCGAAGGCCCGCCCGAATCGCTCGAGTTGGCCGTCGCCTCCTGCATGGTCGCGCTCGTCTGCACTACCCATCTGCCCATGAAGTCCGCGAAAGAGCCGGCGTGCGCGGTAGCCGCGAGCAAGGCGAATACGGCGCTTGCCGTTGCCTTGAGGACACCGGGATTTATGTAGGAGTCCTTATTAAATTGCTTGGTCTTCATCGTCATCTCCCCGGCAGGAACGACGCTCGGATGTCGTCGTACTCCTGTCGCCCTACGGCGACCATGGCTGCCCGAGCGCGATGCGTGCGTCTGTCACATGACGGATGCCGTCCGAATATGCGAACGCGCACACGTCTGCGGTCGCGACACCGCTCGATCGTTTTTTCGCCGGGCCCGCGTGGTCACGCGGCCATGTGCCCGGATCTTTGCGATAACCGTGCCATTGCGCGCAATGCCGCGCGGCATATGGGCAAGCGAACAATGGAACGAAGCGGCCGCACGAAAACGCGACTGATATGTTTCACCGGTGAAACGCGTCCGCACCCCGCCTATGAGGGATATCAGACGAAAGCTCGATGTAGGCCGTCAGCAGCGATGCTGCGACGTCGGTCAGGCGGTTTGCGCTTCTCGCTGCAATGTGCGCAGCTCAGTCACAGGGATATGGCATCGAATCCGATGTCCGTCGCCTGCATCGGCGAAAGGCGGGTCGTGCTCCTCGCAAACGGAGCCGAGCTTGCGAGGGCATCGCGTATGAAACACGCACCCGGATGGCGGGGCCGCCGCGCTCGGCGGATCGCCCGCCAAGCGAATGCGCGTCTTTGAACGTTGGTTGAGATCCCCGAATACCGGCATGGCCGACAACAGCGCCTCGGTGTAGGGATGCTGCGGCCCGTCGAACACCGCCTGCGCCGGCCCGATCTCGAGCAGTCTGCCGACATAGAGCACGGCGATACGATCGGCGACGTAACGCACGACGTGCAGGTCATGCGAGATGAACACGTAGCTGACGCCGCGTTCGCGCTGCAAATCGGCCAGCAGGTTCAGAATGGCCGCCTGTACCGAAACGTCGAGCGCCGATGTCGGCTCGTCGCACACGACCACGCGCGGGTCGCCGGCAAAGGCCCGGGCAATCGCCACCCGTTGCTTCAAGCCCCCCGACAATTGCCGAGTTCGCGCATCGAGATAGCGCGGGGGCAGCCGAACGGCTTGCGCAAGCGAGGCAAGCCGAGCGCCGTGCGCGCGACCGCGCAGGGCGCCGAGCTTCGAAAGCGCGCGGCCAATCAACCGTTTGACGGAATGCGCGCGATTCAACGCCGAATCGGGGTTTTGAAAGACGATCTGCAGCGATTTGACCTGTTCGTCGTCGCGGCGCGCGACGTGCGCGTGCAAAGGCTTGCCCTCGAGTTCGAGCGTGCCGCCCGGGTCAGGCGCGACGAGACCCACGAGCAGCTTCGCGAGCGTGGTCTTGCCGCTTCCCGATTCGCCGACGAGGCCGAGCGTTTCACCGGCGGCGAGATCGAGCGAAACGTCGTCGACGGCCCGCACCGGCGCGCCGGTGGAATCGAACGTCTTGGACAAGTGAGCCGCGTGGAGTGCTAGCGGCCGCGGCTCATGCGTGGCGCCGGCCTTTGCCTCGGCTTGCCGAACGACGGGCAGCGGCGTGGCGCGCGGCAACTGTCCCGCTTGCTCGTGGTAATGGCAACGCGCCATGCGCGGGCCGTGCTCGGCCTGGAACCGATGGGGCGGCGGCGCATCGCGTCTGCAGTGTTCGTCGGCCAACCGGCAACGCGCGGCGAACGCGCATCCCTCGATCACGGCCCCGGGCGATGGCAAGCTGCCGGCGATCGTGTCCAGGCGCTCGTCGTCCTTGCCGCGACCAGGGCTCGGCAAGCAGCGCAACAGGCCGACCGTGTAGGGGTGACGCGGCGCGCCGAAGACATCCGCAGTCGGCCCTTCCTCCACGAGCCTTCCGGCGTAGAGCACGCCCACACGACTGCACATGCGGCCGATCACGGCCAGATTGTGACTGATGAAAAGCACCGCGGTGCCGTACTCCTCGCGCAGCTTCGCGACGAGGTCGAGCACCTCTGCCTCGACGGTTGCATCGAGACCCGTCGTCGGCTCGTCGAGAATCAGCAGCGCCGGTTTCGACGCGAGCGCCATCGCGATCACGACACGCTGCTGCATGCCGCCCGAGAGCTGGTGCGGGTAGCTCGTCATGACGCGTTCGGGCGCGGCGATCCGCACATGGCGGAGCATATCCAGCGCATGCGCGAGTGCATCGGCGCGGCTCGCGCCGGCGACCTCGAACGCTTCGGACACCTGGCGGCCGATGGTCATCGACGGATTGAGGGCGCGCGACGGATCCTGATAAACCATCGACACCGTGCGGGCGCGCAGCGAGCGCAACCCTTCGGGCGACAGCGAGGCCACGTCGTCCCCCGCGATTGCGATGCGCCCGGCCTTGATCGCGCCGTTGCGCGCAAGGTACGCGAGCGCCGCGAGCGCCACGGTTGACTTGCCGCAGCCCGACTCGCCCACTAGCCCGTAGGCTTCGCCGCGCCGCACGCGAAACGTCAGGTCGTGCAGCACTTCGCGATCGCGCCCGCGTACGCGGTAGGCGACGCTCAGGCCGACGACGGCGAGCGCATCGTCTTGCGCGGGCGAGGCCGGCTCGAACGCGGGAAGGGCGCGGCGCACGGCTGCTGTCATCGGTCGAGCACTCCCTGCACGCTGTCGGCGATCAAATTCACGCCGACGACGAGCGTGGCGATCGCTAGCGCGTCGAACACGACGGTCCACCATGCGCCGCCCGCCATCAGCGTGTACGACTCGGAAAGCGCGAGGCCCCAGTCGGCGGAAGGCGGCTGAATGCCGAAGCCGAGAAACGACAGCGTGGCCACCGCGAAGATCGCGTAGCCGAGCCGCACGGTGGCTTCCACGATGATCGGCGGCAGCACGTTCGGCAGAATCTCCGCAAACATGATGTACGGCGCGCGTTCGCCGCGCAATTGCGCGGCATCGACGTAATCGAGATGGCGCTCGGAGAACACGGCCGCGCGTACCGTACGTGCCGTAATCGGCATGAACGTAA
>NZ_JBQCHR010000037.1:0-25906 GCF_051954495.1 Trinickia sp. | reverse complement strand
GCTCGATCATCGCCTTGATATCCATCACGGCGTCGACGGCCGCGAAGATATTGGCCAGCACCGGCACCGTCTGGGCGACGGTCTTCAATCGCTCGACCGTGATCAAGTCATTGCTGATGCCGCGCAGCCAAACGTCGAGCGCATGAATCCCCGAATTGACGTCTTCAGGCGAAATCTTGATCAGCGGCGACACGAACGTATCGGTCGGCTTCGGTTGCAATACGGTCGCGTCGGCCATGGCGATGGTTTTGCTTATTCTGAATTGGCGAGATTCTAAACAACGCCAACCAATAAATCCACGCCGAACCCAAAGCAATAGGAATAATCCTAACGCGAAGGAGGAATTACTTCCTCCATAGCGCCAGCACGCGTTTAATTCGGAAATAAATTCCGACGTCGGTCCACAGCTAAATTCACCACGCATCGATCAATTCAGCGCCCCGAATATCGACCGGACGACTTCACCCAATACTCGTCACATAACCGTAACTCGTCCGACGCAATACAGAGGAAAACGGGAAGGCATTAGCGCAGCCAGATGCCCGAACCCCTCCGGCGCGACGGGTGAGACCTTTCGTTGACCCGCGCGAACACGCTCACGGCGCCAACAATCCCCCTCCCCCGCGCCCCGATTTACCCGAATCGCGGGTGCTGGCGGTTTTCGCTAAACTGCGCGCTTCCGGCAGCCGCCCGTTTTGCGTTGGCTTCTTCAGATGAGTCCACTTCGGCAGCCCGCGGCGACATCGCGGCCGCTGCGGCCTTTTGCGCGCCTCACCTCGCGCCTCCCGAGCGTTTCGCAGGCAGCGAAGACGCTCGCGTTCGCCGCCCTCGTCGCGGCCGGGGCTTGGACCGCCTATCGCTACGCGGAACGCGCGGAGACGAGCGCGATGATCGACCGCGCCACGCACCGCCTGGACATCGACGAAAGCACGCTAAAAGGCGAACTGACACGCTACGACTACTTGCCGGCGCTGTTGAGCCTGAACCCCGATATCGCCGACCTACTGCGCCACCCCAAGAACGCAGCGCTCATCGCGCGCGTGAATCACTACCTGGCCGACGTCACGGCGGACTCGCAAGCCGCGGCGATCTACGTGCTCGATTTGCACGGCACCACGCTTGCCGCCAGCAATTGGAATCAGCCCGTCAGTTTCGTCGGGCAGAACTTCTCCTACCGGCCGTATTTCATCAACGCGCTGAACAACGGCGCCGGGCACTTCTACGGGCTTGGATCGACGAGCGGCCTGCCCGGCTATTTCTACGCCGCCCGCATCGGCGCGGACGGTGAGCAGCTCGGCGTCGTCACCACCAAAATCAGCCTCGATCCCATCGAGGCGCTGTGGAAGCGAAGCGACGAAACCGTCTTCGTGGCCGATGCGAACGGCGTGGTCTTTCTCACGTCGTTCCCCGGCTGGAAATACCGCACGCTCCATCCGCTTTCGGCCGCCGCACGCGCGCGCATCGACGCCAAGCGGCAATACGGCGGCCCCGGCGCCCTGGAGGAAATCGGTCTAGTGCGCAGACGCCAGCTTGCGCCCAATGCCGAGATCGACGCGGTATCGCCTGCGAATTCCGGCGCGGCCAGCCCCACGGGTAAGCGCGGCACCGAATTCGTCGTCGTCAGCCGGCCGGTGTCGGGCACCGAATGGCGCATCATGTCGCTCACCGATATCGGCCCCGCTCGCAAAAGCGCACGGTACGCGGCGCTCGTCACGGCGCTCGGGCTGTCGCTCGCCATCATCGGTACGCTCTATGTGCTTCAACGAAGAAAGGTGATCGCGCAACGGCTGGCCATGCGCGAAACGCTAGAGCGCATGAACGACGAACTTGAACGCAAAGTCGCCCGGCGCACCGGCGCCCTGGCACGAGCCAACAAGAGCCTGCGCAGCGAGATTGCCGAACACAAGCGCACCGAGGCGACGCTGAAGTCCACGCTCGAAGAACTCGTGCAAGCCGGCAAGATGGCGCTGATCGGGCAGATGTCGGCGGGCATCACGCACGAACTCAATCAACCGCTCGCGGCGCTGCGCACGCTCTCCGATAACGCGCTGCTGTTCCTGCAGCGCGGGCGCAAGGACGAAGCGGAAAACAATCTGCGCGTGATCACGGGGCTCATCGAACGCATGGGCGCGATCACCGCCCAATTGCGCCGCTTCTCGCGCAAGGCGCCTGCGGAACTTGCACCCGTGCCGGTCGAACGCGCGCTGGCAAACGCGCTGTTTCTCGTCGAATTGCGATTGCGTAAGGAAGCCGTCGACGTCGTTCGGCCACGCGCCGATGCAGCGCCACAGGGCGAGCTGCTCGTGCTGGCCGATGCAAACCGGCTCGAGCAGGTGCTGGTCAACCTTTTCGCCAACGCGCTCGATGCCATGCTCGAGAGCAACGTTCGGCGGCTTTCGATCACGGTACGCGTGGACGAAACGAACGACGCGTTCGTCGAGATCATCGTCGCCGATACCGGCCCCGGCATTCCCGAGGCTGCGCGTGCGCGGCTGTTCGAGCCGTTCTTCACGACGAAGCCGCCGGGCGCGGGCCTGGGGCTCGGCCTCGCAATTTCCGAGGGGATCGTGCGTGAACTCGGCGGCACGCTGAAAGCCGACGGCGCCGCGGAAACGGGCGGGGCTGCGTTCACGCTGCGTTTGCGCCGCGCACAGGTGCGGGACAGCAACAACGAAATCGACGAAAACAACGAGCGCGACAACCGCGACGCACACACGCCTGCCGACGCCGGTGTATCGCAAACGGGGACAAGGAACGCATGATGACGCAAGAGCGGATGGAGCAGGCGGGGCACACCGCGTATGAAGGCCTAAAAGTCTTGCTCGTCGAAGACGAGCCCGCCGTGCGGCTCGGCGGCGTGCAAGCGCTGCAGTTGCGCGGCATCGACGTGCAGGCCTTCGAGCGTGCCGAGCAGGCGCTTCGACACATCCGGCTGGGTTTTCCGGGGATCGTCGTGACCGACGTAAGGCTGCCCGGTATCGACGGGTTCGCGCTGCTCGAGCAAGTGCGCGCGATCGATGCCGACCTGCCCGTCATCCTCGTCACGGGACACGGCGATATCGCCATGGCCGTCGAGGCCATGAAGCGCGGCGCCTACGATTTCATCGAGAAGCCGTTCTCTTCCGAACACCTCGCCGACGTTGCGCAACGCGCGCTCGATAAGCGCCATCTCACGCTCGAACTCGATACGCTGCGGCGTCAGGTGAGCGCGCGCGATCGCATCGAAGCGAAGATCCTCGGCCAGTCGCCGGCAATCGATCGGCTGCGCCGCGTCATCGTCGATCTGGCTGATACCGATACGAACGTCCTCGTGCTCGGTGAAACGGGCGCAGGCAAGGAAGTCGTCGCGCGCTGCCTGCATGATGCGGGGCGACGCCGGAACGCGAATTTTGCGGCGATCAATTGCGCCGGCATTCCCGAGATGCTGTTCGAAAGCGAAGTGTTCGGTCATGAAGCCGGATCGTTCACCGGGGCGCTCAAGCGCCGCGTGGGCAAACTAGAATTCGCCGATGGCGGCACGCTCTTTCTCGACGAGATCGAGACGATGCAGATGTCGCTGCAAGCGAAGTTCCTGCGCGTGCTGCAAGAGCGCGCGTTCGAACGCGTCGGGTCGAACGAGCTTCTGCCGATGAACTGCCGAATCGTGGCGGGCACGAAGGCCGACCTGTTGGCGCTCGCGCGCGAACAGAAGTTTCGCGACGACCTGTACTACCGGCTCGGCGTCGTGGTGCTGGAAGTGCCGCCGCTGAGGGAACGGCGCGAGGACATTCCGCTGCTGTTCGAGCATTTCGTGCTGCAAGCGTCCGCCCGCTATGGACGCACCGTACCCGATGCGCTGAGCCCGCAGCAGATGCAAGCGCTGATGTCGCGCAGTTGGCCGGGCAACGTGCGTGAACTGCGAAACGTTGCCGAGCGATTCACGCTGGGGCTGCTGGCCGACGTCAGCACCGCCGACAATTCGATCGGCGCCGCTCCGCGCACGCTGGAAGAACAGGTGAATCGCTTCGAGCGGCACTTGATCGAAGAAGCATTGCGTGCGTGCCAAGGGCGAGCGTCCCTCGCTTGCGAGCGGTTGGGGCTGCCGAAGAAGACGCTCTACGACAAAATGCGCCGGCTCGCGATCACATCCGAGGACTTTCGTTGAGCGGGTGACGTCACCCGTCTTTCTTCTCCCATCGCCCGCGCTCCCGCTAGGGTTAACGCGCACCCTCCGCTGCTTCCTTCGTCTTCGCTCGTCACGATTTCCGCACAGCCCTCGGGGCGAGTTGAGCGGATTTCCGCGTGACCGTCTCTCCTTCACTTGTCGTTAGTCCAGTCAATTCAAAGCGTTAGCTTCGGCTCACGCTTGGCATGCCTCCTGCGTTAATGGACGCCACGGCCACGCGACGGCGCAACGCCTTCGCCAACGTGACCACAAAGAGCCATTCATATCCACAGGAGACAGATTCATGACATGGACCAAGCAGCAGCGTAGCGTCGCCCTCGCCAGCTACCTAGGATGGACGCTCGACGCGTTCGACTTCTTTTTGATGGTGTTCGTCCTCAAGGACATCGCCAAAGCTTTTGGCGCCGAGATCACGAGCGTGACCGTCGCCATCACGCTGACGCTCGCGTTGCGTCCCGTGGGCGCACTCATCTTCGGCCGCTTGGCCGATCGCTTTGGCCGGCGTCCCGTGCTGATGGCGAACATCGTGTTGTTCTCGCTGCTCGACCTGGCGTCGGGCTTCGCAACCAGCCTGACGATGCTGCTCATCATGCGCAGCTTGTTCGGCGTTGCCATGGGCGGCGAATGGGGCGTGGGCTCCGCGCTGACGATGGAGTCGATCCCGCCGAAGTCGCGCGGCATCATGTCGGGCATCTTGCAGGCCGGCTACCCGTCGGGCTATCTGCTCGCATCGATCGTGTTCGGCCTGCTGCACGATTCGATCGGCTGGCGCGGCATGTTCATGATCGGCGTGCTGCCCGCGCTGCTCGTGTTGTTCATCCGCCGCAATGTGCCGGAATCGCCCGCATGGGAACGCGGCCGCAGCGCCGCCGTACGCCCGAGCATCTTCGCCGTGCTGGCGCGCGAATGGAAGCTGGCCGTCTACATGATCATCTTGATGACGGCATTCAACTTCTTCAGCCACGGCACGCAGGATATGTATCCCACGTTCCTGCTCGTGCAGCACAAGTTCTCGACGCATACGGTCAGCGCGATCGCTATCACGTACAACATCGGCGCCATCATCGGCGGCATCGTGTTCGGTTCGTTGTCGGAGAAGATCGGACGCCGCAAGGCCATCGCCATCGCCGCGCTGATCGCGCTGCCGGTGTTGCCGTTGTGGGCGTTCGCGAGCGGCAGCATTCCGCTGGCGATCGGCGCGTTCCTCATGCAGATTTCGGTGCAAGGCGCTTGGGGTGTGATTCCGGCTCACCTGAACGAAATGTCGCCGCCTGAAGTGCGCGCAACGTTCCCAGGCCTCGTGTATCAGTTGGGGAACTTGCTGGCGTCGGCCAATGCGACGATTCAAGCCGGCATCGCACATCGCAACGGCGATAACTACGGCATGGCGATGGCGCTCGTTGCCGGATCCGTTGCTGTGGTGATTGCGATTCTTATCAACTTCGGCAAAGAACATCGCGGGGTTCGGATGGATGCCGGTGAAGGTGGGAGCATCGAGCCGGGGATCGGGGATGTGAAGATGATGGGGGCGGGGCGGTAAGCCGCAGCCCATCTTGGCGGGGGGCGCTTGTTGATAGCGCCCCCTGCTGCGTCAGCCGAAGCTCACGTGATACACCGGCGGCAGGTGCGCCGAGACCTCGTTCCACGTTTCCCCCGCATCGTTCGACGCCCATAACCCACCGGTGGTCGAAGCCATCGCGAGCCGGGTTCCTGTGGAATCGATCGTCAAACCGTGTCGATAAACGAGATCGTAGGCAGGCCCTTGCGGTAGCCCTTCGGAGAAGCTTTCGAACGTGCGGCCGCCATCGCGTGTGCGCGTGACGACGAATTTCCCATCGACGGGAATACGGCACGCATCCTTGACCGCCGGCACGAACCACGCCGTGTTCGGGTCATCGGGATGCACCGCCACCGCGAAGCCGAAACTCGACGGCTGCGCGTGTATGCGAACCCACTGCTCGCCGCCATCGGTCGAACGAAAGATTCCACAGTGATGCTGCGTCCAAAGTACGTTCGGGTCGGCTTTGCATTGGACGACACGGTGCGGGTCTTGAACGTTCGGCTCGCCGCGCCGCTCGGGCGGCATGTAGTCGGCTTCCATGCCGTCGGCCGTTTGTCGCCATGTTTCGCCGCCGTCCTCCGTTTGCCAGACGCCGCCGGAGGAAACGGCAATGGTCACGTGACGACTGTCGCGCGGATCGACGAGGACCGAATGAATGCCGGCATGGTCGTAACCGCCGCCACCCCACTCGCGACGTTCAGGACGATCCCAGAGCGACCGGTTCAACGTCCAGCTTTCTCCTCCATCATCGGAACGGAAAAGACCGCCCGGAATCGTACCGGCCCATAGGGTGCCCGGTTGATCGGCGCCGCCAGGCTCGAGCGTCCAGATTTGTTCAAGCGACCACAGCGGTTCGCTTTCTGCAGGGACGTTGCCATCCTGCTTCGCTGAGGTCGATTCCGCCGATTCGTCGGATTGCATAGGCTGCGGCGGATAGACGGGCACCGAGCACGGCTGCCATTCGCGCTGGCCTGCCGGAAGCCGATGCAGCTTTACCCCGAAATGGCCGAGATTCAGCGCCGCGTAAAGCGTCCCGTCACGCGGATCGGCAAGCGCCGAACTCACCGGCTCGCCGATGAAGTGCAACGCCGTCTGCTTCCATCGAGTCGGCTCGGCGGAATCAGCTTCAAACACGAACAACCCTTTGCGGGTGCCTACGAGCAAGCGGTTGTCATTCACGGGTGTCTCCGATGTTGTTTTTAGCGCGGCGCGTCAGCCGCCGGATAGCGCTTGGACTACGTAAATGCGACTGTCCTGGGTGACGGCGTCGGATAAATGACGGCGGTCGCGCACGGGATTGCCGTCTACGAAGATGGACAAATGCTTACGCAAGCCGCCTTGGTCGTCGAGGATGTAGCCGCGAAGGCGCGGCTCCTCCGTGAATGCGGCGGATAAGGCCTCGCCGACCGAATGCGCCGCGACTTCACGCTCGGGCGTGGGGATGTGACGCTGGATCGAAGCGGCGAAGAATAAGTGCGCCATGGCTGCGGTGTGTAAGCGAAACGCTTAAGTGTAGTCCAAGGCGGTGGCGATGTTTTCGCTGATGTATGCGTTAGTCAGGAACGTATTCACCGTTTGCGGTCGACCAATGGAAGGTTTGCCGCCAGGAACCGGCGCGCAGACGTAGTTGCCAATCGCGGAAGCTCATGGGAGGTTTGAGGATGGAACGTTACGCTACCGCCCCATTCCCATAACGCATGTCACATCCGAATGAACAAACTGAGATCTCTTTCTTCTGAAAACAGAGGCCCCCGAAATAATAAAGTTTTCTCACCCGTTGCCGTAATACGAATACCGACCAACACCGGAGGGCAACGTGAGTAGTTCGGTTTTCCTTGCGAATTCGGCGACGACAACGACGACATCCGGTACCGCGCTCGCATCCGCAGCCGTGGCGCAGCCGCAGGAGTTAACCTCGTCTAGTGCGTCCCTGACCGTCGCGGCCATCGACCCTCAAGACCACACGCGCCTAGACAAATATCTCACGGCATTGAATGCGCCGTTAAAAATGGGCCAAGATGCAGAGCAGATCGCCAATGCGCTCATCCCCACCATGCAGTCTGTTCTCCAAGCCCGCCCCGACCTCGCTAATGCGCAATTCGACTTCGAATCGGATAACGGCGGCATTCGAGTGACGTCGTCATCGATGAGCGCAAGCGATAAGGCATGGCTGCAAACCCAGCTCAACGGCAACACCGCGCTCGTCCAGGCCGTACAGATGTTCCACGACGATGCAGTAGCGGGCTATACGACGTGGGCGGACGCAGACGGCAAGTCGCTTTCGCAAACCGATCTCGAGGCCGTCAATAAGCAAGCCGATACGCTGACCGGATTCATGGCGTTGTTCGCCGGTCTCGCGTCCACCGCCCAGTCGTCGCTGATGAAAAACGGCAGCTACTACACGGCAAACGGCGAGCAAATGAATCTCTCCACGAACCCCGGCAGCGCCGCGGGATTCTTGGATTTCATGCGGAGCGTGCAAGCCGCCGCGAATGGAACGTCGCGTTTCGTGTCCTCGTCGGGACACACGACGTATGGCGCACTGCGCATGAACATCTTCGAAATGAACAGCAGCGCAATGCCGAATTTCTTTCCTGCCTCAGATACGAAGACGCTCGGGCTCAACGAGCAAGCTTGAGCTGCGGCGCTAGACCGCCGAGTTGACGCAAGCTTAAGCCCGGCGATTCGCCGGGCTCGCCTCAAGGCTTAATAGCGACCGAGATAGGTTTCCGTACACACGTGCGTGAAGTACTCGTACGAAGCCCTTGCGTTCAACGCTTGGTCATCCGTATAGACGACGGCGAACGAGTTCGGGTTGTAGGTGATTTGCCAATGATCCGCCGGGACGGAAGTGGTCGCGAACGTGCCCGTCGTCGTGCCCAGACCTTGGCACGTGCCGATATTGAGCGTAGCCAGCAGGTTATCCGACGAGTCCGTGTAGCCGCTTACGGTGGTCAGCAACGACAAGGCGCCGTTGGTGTTCCGGTCATAGGCTTGGATCGTCACATGTTCGCCCGGCGGGAGTCGCACGTTGCCCGTGTGGTCCCACGCCGACACACCCGCGACGATCGTTCGCGCCACGTTTTGATTGCCGGGTGCGAGATGGCTGATGTTTTCGGAATCGAGGAACTGATAGAAGCCCGCGATACCTTGGCCGTCGGAAACACGCAGCGAGTAACCCTGAGCCGCCGGCGCCGACGTTCCCGTGTTGTAGACCCGCAGCATGAGCGTGGCGCCCGCGGGTGAGCCGACGTTGTACGTCGTGCCCGACGTTAGCGTCGCCCACGTGTTCGGCGCGGTCTCCAATTGGGCCGCTTGCGTGCCGGTACCGGAGAATGTCACGAGGTTGGCGGTTTGTGTGCTTGGGACTTGGACCGCGTAGTAGTCGACGTCGCTAACCGTGTCCAAATTGCCGTTTATCTGCTGATTGCCGGTCAATTGCGTTGGCCGGAGGATCGAATCGTTCGGCTCGTAGGCGTCATATCCCGTGGTTCCAGTCACCTGGAAGAGGAACGTTGCACCGCCTGTTCCTTGTTGGGAATCGACAAGCAGCAACAGGCGCACTGGGCCGCCCGGGATGGCTTCGACAATCTTGTTTTGCGATGTGTCTCGCTCGTCGTCGAGATACGTTAGCGTGCCGTCGGAATTGACCTGCACGAGATGCGCATCGTGCTCCTCGTTGGCGGGCAGATTGGCGATATAGCTCACGTACTTCGTCGCGTCGGCGGCCACGAATTCGAAACAGTCGATGGAGCCTGTGGGCGCAGTCGTTGCGCTATAGACAGTGCCAACGGCAATGTCGGTACAGCCGGCAACCGGCGGGGCTACCGTTTGTGCGCTGAATGTCGTTTCGCGGGTTGTGCGAAGCGATTGGAAGCGCTTGGACGGCACCGTGAATGGCAACGCTGCGATCGGGCGGGCCGGAGCGGATTTCATTCGTGCGATAGGCGGCGTGACGTCCGGCGTGCTGATGCCCGGCACGTGGGATTGGATGTTAATGGTCTGCAAGGGAGCGGCGGCCACCGCTGAACAAATCGATACCCCGAATACCAGGCCCAGTATGGTCTCTCTTATCTTCATCGTTTTATTCGTTAAGTTTTGGTGGAAGGGGACTGCGTGGTGATGCTAGCGCTGTGTTTCAGATATTTCAAGAAATCGGCATACAGTTTCAAATCCCCCTTTCATTGCAATGACAGTGGGATTCCGTCCACGCATGGCATTGCTTACTCGCTCGGATTTATATTTTCTCGCGAAGCTGTTCGCGACGTTCACGGGGATCGAAAAAGCGCTTCTGCGCGGCGACTACGAGAAGAAGTGGTTTGAGCAAGAATCGAAGGCAGAATCAGTGCACGCATTCAAACGTCAGCGGCTGCGACGGAACCGATAACATGGCCATGTTCGCTAACGCGGCCATGTTATCGGTTGCGGACACGTTCGCGCCGACAAAGCTTCGAGCCAGCTACGGCCGGCTTACTCCTCTGGAGTGGCGACTGTCCAAATCCGCTTAAACGGCAGCTCCGCCCGAATGTCTGCGTCGATCTTGTCGAAGTTGTCCAAGAGCTGCTCGATCAGGTCGTCTCGATTCCATACACGGACTTTGAAGAACTGGGTAGGCAGCTCTCTAAGTACGGTCGACTTGAAGCCGCCCCACGACACGAACAAGCCCTGATCCGCACTAACGCTCTGCATGGAGCCGATCAGTTGCGTGAATTCCGGCCGATCGGAAGGAGCATCCGCCGACTTCACCTGGACACAGATGCGGGGGCGATCGAATCCAAACGGACCGCTCGCAGCCAAGATATCGACGCCTTTGTCAGGCCCCTCAGGGCTACGATACGTGGTGAATCCTTGGGCCTTAAGGATGGCTTCGACCAGGCGCGCCATGCCGTGACCTTTGAATTTTTGGATTATGACTTTTGCGATCGCATCTCGCCCTACTTGTTCCAGGTCTATGCTCGCATCCTCAGCCACCGGTCCGTTTTCCGGGTTAGGAGCAGCAACGCTTGGTGGTGTCGCCGCCACTTGATCCCAGCCCTTGCGCCCCAAAGCTCGAACTCGCTTCTCTGCGTCATTGCGTTTGATTTCGCAGACAGTCAGGAATGCCCCAAAGGAATAGAGCAGATCTTGATCGAAGGCGCTGCGGGGAACATCGGTCGCGAGCCATCGCACGCTTCGATAGTGTCTATACGTTTCGTCTGCCGAGACGTTAAACGTATAGTCCCCGACAATTTCACCAATCGCGATCGTGCCGCTACGCTTTCTTGGGACGACCACCCAATCTCCTCGACTGAACCCTAGCGCGAATGCCCAAACTTGGCCCGACCAGTTGGCGACACGCTTTGCCGGCTCGTCGGGGTAATGCTGCTGCATGAGCAGCCTGATGTCGTCGTAGGTCGCAGCGGTTGCAAGGTTCGTGTTGATCAGCGCATCCCAAGTCAGGTAGACCCGGCCGTCGTCAAAAAACCGTTGCTCATGTTCCCCATCTTTACCCGCGCGGACAAGCCATAAAGCCATGTCGAAGTCCTTATTCGTTGATTTGCCTTGCCTATTGGAGCTGCGTCGCCGTATCGGGCCACCCATGTGCCGGCGAAGTTCCTACTCGGCCCAGCCACTGCTCCGCGGTCACCGTTTCTTTGATGTGATGCAACGCTTGGCTAAAATTCTTTAGCCCTCCCCAGAGCGAGACATCACCGACGATAAAGACGCGGTGTTGCGCGCGCGTCAAAGCCACGTTGAGAAGATTTGGCGTCGACGCAGCCCAACTTGCCGATCCCGCATTGTTGCAATCGGCCCCCAGCACGAAGATCACAATGCTCTCTTCCTTGCCTTGGAACGTGTGCACTGTGCCAACGCGCTCCTGGCACCACCTCTCCCAGAGCTTTTTCGCAGGTGGATCATTTGGGACCTTGCGCCAATCGATTGCTCTCAGGCGTTCGGCCATTGCTGCCTTAACTGCTTTGAACGGGGAAATCACATAGAGCGGGGGCAGCTTGCCTGACTTCGCATAGATTCGGACGATGAACTCGCTTACAGCGTCAATCTGCGCTGGCACCACCTGCCGTTGGGACGTTTTGCCGCGCACATCGACCCACGCACTGTTGCCGATACCAAGTTTGTCTTGCGGCGGATCGCGAGATTCGAGCCCATATACCATCTTGTCTTGGTATGCGATCTTATTGGCGATCGAAAACATTGGATCGGCACAACGCCGATGCACACGAAGGGGACTGCCGATCCACAGCCGTTCGTCTCGCCCGTTCGGCATGTACACGCCGAACGGGTTCGCATCGTCAGCCAAACGTTGCACAGATACCTTGTTCGGGGAGAAGTTTTTATCCGACGTATGCGGCGACAGGTCCGCCAAAGCATTGATCAACTGCGTGGGAACAGTAAAGACGGGTTCGATCTGCAACGGATCACCCACAACCATGGCGCGTCTAGCGCGCCACAATGCCCCGACAGCTGCCTGCGGTACCGCTTGTCCTGCCTCATCGATGAAAAGCCAGCCGATGGACCTCGGCCCCATTCCGCGAAATTGGCGCGCGAACGATGCGAAGGTAGTCGATACAACCGGCACCACCATGAAGAAACTTTCCCAAATGAACCTAGCATCCGCGGGGTTCTCCAGCGGGATACCCTTGAGTAGCTTACTAATTGCAAATAGATTCCCGCCGAAGCCTACCCCGCCCAGTTGGGCAACCTCCGCAAGCCACGCTTCGTGCAGTGTCAAAGCGGCCACAAAGGTTTCGGTACGCAGTCGTGCCAATTCGGCGTCTTGCCAATACCCGTCCTTCTGAACGGTATCAGTCTCGATAAGATCCACCTCTTCGGGCAACTTCATTGTGCCGAATCGCTTGCAATACATTTCGAGTTCCGCATGCTTGCTACGCCATGTGGCGCGCGCTTCACTCAATTTCTCAGTGGCCGCGTCCGCTTGCAACTGTGCATGGCGCAGCGCGGCCGCATTCGCAGAAAGTTCTTCGCGGGACGACGCCATAGCTCGGCGCATATCAATCTGAGAGCGGGCGTTCCGCCCGGTCTCAGCGGCATGCTGACGCGCGCGTTTCGTGCGAAACAACTTGCTGAAAACGCCAGGGCTCGACCGATCAAGAAGGCGCTCTTCTTCCCGAAGATACTCAAGCTCCGTCTGGAGCCGTTCGAATTTTGCGCTCAGTTCCGCCTCCGTCGACAAGGCGTCCTGAAGCCTTCGACCGCCCTCGGCGCACGCATTCGTTGGCGATCGCGTGAACTGCTCCTCCGAAACGTTGCGCCAAGTCTCGTTCAATGCCGCATAAATTAAGCGCTCGTCGATCGCGGACTGCAGCCTCGAATCTGCGTCAAGGAATGTGCGCTTTGCGAGCTCGAACGTCGGCCCCGAATATTGCTTGAGCCAGTCGCGAATCGTACACGGATCGCCCGGCCTCCCTCGCTCATTTGCAGGGCGCCAATCGTCGAAAAACCGTTCTCGAAAGCGTCTTCGATTAGTTGCGTTCCCCAATGCGCAAGAAATCATGCCCCAAGGCACATCCGATGCCGCAAGCTTCGTCATGCGCTTCTCGCCGACTTGTGCCGCGACTTTGTGCGCTACCGGCTGCAAGTACCGTACGTCTCGCCACATTTCGCCAAGCCGCTTGCGCTTCGGCAAGTCGGTGGAAATATTTTCGACTGCGGCATTGTTCGAAGACGCCACCACCATCTCGAAGCCGGTTAACTCCGGTCGGAGAACGCGGATCGTTGCAGGCGTATCGCTGTCCCCAAAGTGGATTTTTGTGCCGGTGTTCGCAAGCGCATCCGCCGCATTCGGAAGTTTGGCCAATTCACGTGCGCGACGTACAACGTTCTCACAAATCATGTCCCGCAGCAGGGTAGTCTTGCCGGTTCCGGGCGGTCCGTTCACGGAAGACATCCCCTCGTGCTGCAGCCGCTCAAGTGCCGTGTTGATCGCGAACTGCTGCATCAGGCTCATGGCACGCGCCGGATCCTCAGGCCAATGTCCAGAGTTGGTCTTCGTGGGATGCAAAGCACGAATGATTTGCGCGCGGCCGGCATCGGTATAGAGATCGATGCGATCGTCCCTTGCTGCCGGCATCAAATATGCATGTATCGTCGCGGGGATATCGCCGTTGCGCAGTGACGCCATGCATCGCTCGATGTCCTCTATATAGAAGCTGTTTAGGATATCTACGGTAGGCTCATCCTCAACGCCCGTGATCTCTTCTTCGTCTTCTTCCTCGAGCGATTCCGGAGCATGTAGCGACGTCGCGTCTGCTTTCGATTCCGCGCTTTCCGCCGCAGACGAATCCGCGGCTTGCCGCCTCTCTTCTCTTTTCTCTCGGGTGCGTATTTGGCACAGCGCTATGGAGGACTGCGGCGGAAATGCACAACCCGTCCAGTCCGTGATCACCGCATGCAACGAGAGAATGTCATCACCCGTTAGCGGAAATGGCTTTCCATCCTCGGGGATGTCGGGCCTCGATCTAAGGCGCTCCACCTTGTAGTTGAACAGTCGTTCCGAAAGATCGCCCTTAGCTTGAGCGAAGGACTCGGAAGTAAGTGCCTGCAACCCGTATGTCTTCGCTGTGCCGATCGCCCAAGGCACGGTCGAGATTGACACCGGATCGAATTCTGACTGGCCTTGCGCATCAACGCTGACTCTCGCGATACATGACTTCCCCTCGAGTGCCGTGCGCTCCGTCTCCTCAATCGGGTTGGTTGCGCCAGAAGCACTCAGCGTCCTCGCGAAATCAGCGATAAATTGCATATCGAAGACCCCAAGGTACAGTGTGAAGCCTGTAAGCTCGCGATCAGCGGGGACATCGACCTGCCAAGGCGACGGAGCGCCTGGGCGAAAATCCTCGGGTTTTAGCCATTTTAAGTCGCGCTCTTCCGTTTTATCAAAGACTTGTTTTAGATCGAACGGAATGAAGAACTCGACCTTATGCCAAAAATCGAGGATATCGTGGAGTGTTTCGGCTTGCGTCATGATTATTTGATCTTGGTTCTTGCGTCGGCCCGAGCGACATCATAACCCGTTCGATTCTTGTCGGTTCGAACCACGATCTCCGTCGTCCAGTATTGTGACAAGTGACTACTGAACCATGCGCCTATCGGAGCGGCATTCGGACGCCTCCGAAACCCTACCCAAAGCGCCGGCCGCTCCTACGCCTCTTCTGTCGCTCGGCCCGAATCTCTGCCGCGCAATCATCGGCGTCTTTCAGTAAAGCGAGAACCTGATCTTGAATCACGCGATATTTCCGCAGGAGCGCACGTTCTCTCGGCGTTGCACCGGTGTTACTCATCGTGGTTAGACCCGAGTGTGCCCGAAGGCGCGCCTTCATGGCTGCACGCGTGCTCTCGCCCAGTTTGGTCAGACTGTCGACATACGCCTCAAACGGCTTCCCTCCCTTTGACGAGTTGCAATGACGACAACAAGGAACTAGGTTTCCGATTTGATGCCCGTGCCCGTTTGGTTCACCATTTTTCACGAGGCTAACCAAGTGGTCCCAAGTCTCGGCGGGAGCGAAACAGAAAACGCAATGCAGACTGTTGGGATCTTGCCCGAGCGCCTCAAGGGCTGCTCGCACCTTGTCTTCGTCATAATCGTCCGATGGCGCGAGAGCTGATGCAAACGCGTGCGCTATGGTCGTTCTCCGCTTCTTATAGATCGAGTACGGCTTGAGATGCGACACGATGCTCCGCGCTTTCATCGGGCACTCCCCCTTCTATCCGCCGTAGCGGCAGTCGCTTATTAGGCGCTCACCCACTCCGTGGACAACGATTCCGCCTGCCGAAGTACCGTGTCGGTCGCCTCTTCCTGTCGATCCGGCGGATACTTGTAGCGCTTGAGCAGCGTTTTCACCATCACCCGCAGCTTTGCCCGCACGGTTTCCCGCTTCGACCAATCGACCGTGACCGAGCCGCGCAATTTAACGACCAACTCCACCGCGATTTTCTTGAGCGTGTCGTCGCCTAATTCACGCACGGCGGCTTCGTTGGTCGCCAGCGCATCGTAGAACGCCATCTCGTCCGGGCTAAGACCGAGGTCCATCCCTCGCTGGGCCTCCGCCTGAAACTTCTTCGCCATGGCGATGAGTTCCTCGATGACCTGAGCGGTTTCGACACCACGATTGCGATAGCGCGTCAGACTCTGCTGCAGCAACTCCGAGAACTTCGCGCTCTGCACGACATTGGTTTTGAAACGCGACTTGATTTGGTCCCTGAGCAAGCGCTCCAGCAGCTCGACAGCCAAGTTGCGTTGCTGCATATGACGCACGTCCTCAAGGAAGCCATCAGAGAGCACGCTGATGTCGGGCCGCTTCAGGCCTGCAGCGGCGAAGATGTCGATAACCTGATCGCTGACAACGGCGCGGCTGATGATTTGCCGAAGCGCGTGCTCCTTCTGTTCGTCCGTCAACGCTTTGTCCGCGCCATCGTTCTTGATTAGCGCAGCTTTCACAGCTTGCAGAAAAGCCAGTTCGTCACGGTAGGTCAGCGCTTCCTCTAGTGTGCAGCACAATGCGAATGCCTTGCTTGCGGCGAGCACGGTGTCGGCAAATCGCTTCTTACCGTCGTCTTGCCCGAGCACGTGGTTCGCGACTGCGGGCAGCAGTTGCCATGCTCGCGTGCGGAACGCGGCGTAATCGACGTCGTGCAGCATGTTGTGCAAAACATCCATCTTCTCTGCGAGAACGGCCAGCGCTTCGTGCGCGTCGATGGTCGGTCTTCCGCGTCCCCGCGCTTGGGTATAGGTCGCAAGTGCCGCTTTTAGCTCATTGGCGATGCCGATGTAATCGACCACTAGGCCACCAGGCTTGTCTTTAAATACCCGGTTCACACGCGCGATGGCCTGCATCAAGTTGTGGCCGCGCATCGGCTTGTCGATGTACATCGTGTGCATGCACGGGGCATCGAAGCCGGTCAGCCACATGTCGCGGACGATGACGAGCTTGAACGGGTCGACTGGATCCTTGAACCGCTTTTCGAGGTCGTCGCGAACCTTCTTCGGATAGATATGCGGCTTGAGGATCGCCTTGTCGGACGCAGAACCTGTCATCACAATCTTGATGGCACCTTGCGTCGGGTCGTCGCTGTGCCATTCCGGGCGAAGCTGGGTAATCGCGTTGTACAGATGCACGCAGATGTCGCGACTCATCGCGACAATCATTGCCTTGCCGTCCATGACGGACTGGCGGTTCTCGAAATGGCTGATGATGTCGGCGGCAATCTTCTGGATACGCGGCGGAGCGCCTACGATTTTTTCCAGCGCAGCCCAGCGGCGCAGCGTCGCGACCTTGGCCTCGTCGCTTTCCTCGTCCTCGGTCAACTCTTCCACTTCGTCATCGAGTGCGTCGGCGTCGTCCTCTCTCAGCTCAAGGCTGGCGAGGCGGCTTTCGTAGTAGATGGGCACGGTGGCGCCATCTTTCACGGCCTGCTCGATATCGTAGATGTGGACGTAGTCGCCGAACACGGCGCGCGTGTCACGGTCATCGAGCGATACCGGCGTGCCGGTGAACGCGACGAAGGTCGCTTCCGGCAGTGCATCGCGCAGATACTGTGCGTAGCCATAGCGAACAGCCGAGCTTTCGCTCCTGCCATTCGTGTTCGGCAGTCGGGCGTCGAAACCGTACTGGCTGCGGTGGGCCTCATCGCAAATCACAACGATATTGCGGCGATCGGACAGCACGGGGAATGTGTCTTCGTCGGCGCCCGGCGTGAACTTTTGGATAGTCGTAAAGATGATTCCGCCTGATGGGCGGTTTGCGAGCAGGCGGCGCAGCTCGGGCCGTGTATCGGCTTGTACGGGCGTTTCACGCAGCAGCTCTTTCGCGCCCGCGAACACCCCGAATAACTGGTTGTCGAGGTCGTTTCGGTCGGTCACCACTACGAGCGTTGGGTTGCCCATACCTTCATTGGCCATTAACGCACCGGCCAGGCAGGTCATTTCGATGCTCTTGCCGGCGCCCTGCGTATGCCAGACCACGCCGCCTTTGCGCGTGCCGCCTGGCGCCGAGGCTTGCAGCACGCTTTGCACGACCGCACGCACGGCGTGGAACTGGTGATAGGCCGACACCTTCTTGACGAGTTGACCGTCGTCTTCAAACACGATGAAGTGGTGCAGGTATTCGAGCAGATAGTCACGTCTGAAAAGACCGCGCGTCAGTGTCTCGAGCTCGTGCATCGCACCGAGAGGGTCGGTCTCATGGCCTTCAATCGTGCGCCAGGCAAGGAAGCGCTCCTTGTTCGAGGTTAGCGAGCCCATGCGGGCCGTGGTGCCGTCGGAGATGACTTCCAGCGCGTTGGCGTTGAACAGGTCTGGGATGTCTTGGTGGTACGCCTGGAGCTGGTTCCAGGCTGCCCATATGTCGGCGTTCTCGTCGCCAGGGTTCTTCAGCTCGACGACAACGATCGGCAAGCCGTTCAGGTATAGAACGACATCGGGGCGGCGAAGCTGCTTCGGTCCCTGAATGGCGAGTTGGTTGACGGCGAGCCAGTCGTTCGCGGCAATGTTGGTGAAATCGACTAAGCGCACGCGATCGCCGCGTGTTTCGCCGTCTTTCTGGAACTCGACCGGCACACCGTCCACGAGCCAGCGGTGGAGCTGGCGATTGGCGTTGACGAGGCCGGGCACGTTCGGATTTAACACATGGCGCAGCGCGTCGTCGCGAGCGACGGGTGGGATGTGCGGGTTCAACTTCGTAATGGCTGCCGCAAGGCGGCGGCGCAGCGCCACGTCGCGATAGGTGTCGCGCTCCGTCCCTAGCGTCTTGGCGTCAGGGGGTGAAATGTCGGGGCCGTGGGCGGTCTGCCAGCCGAGGGCTGCCAGCCATTCGAGCATTGCCTGTTCGACTGCGTCCTCGGTGATGCCGCTCATGCAAGCGCCTCGTTCAATCGTGCCTCCATTTCGGGAAGGCGGAGTTTGCCGGAAAGGAGGCGGGGGAGGAGGCTATCGCGAAGCCCAGCCAAGGTCTTCGACAAGAGCCTGTTTTCGCCAACCTTTCTCAGTAATGGGCGAACGACTAGAGTGAATGCCTCCGAGACGCTTTTGGGCGCAACAACCAACTCAAGCGCGGCGACTTGGTCGGGCCTGACACGCTGGTGGCTGTTGGATGTTCCAGTCACCAAAGTGCGGACTGACGCCTCAAAGGAGGGCCCTATCAGCGTGCAGTAGACGAGTTCACTGCTCGCTGCTTCCCTTGCCACCCACGGCAGAAACTCGGTCGAACAAATCGCCCGCTCACCTATACAAGAAGGCAGCCAGACACGAGGAATGTGCGGATTCAGCTTCGACTGAAGAACTGCGCCCGGCGGCACACGCGTCTTGTTGCTCTTAATGGCCTCTCCGCGCTCGAATATCGGAAGTTGCCCGGCGTCAAAAGCCGGCAGGCTGTAGTGTTCGAATATCTCTTTCGACGCGGTCAACGGACTAACAGAGCCTTTCGCCAACTCGGCTAGGTCGCCGAACCTTCCGGGGGTCCACCCCCTCGGAATCGCCCCAAACGTCGAATCTTCAAACGAATCCGGAAAAAGCGCCGCCGTTTCTGCATCCATTCCCTCTGGCTCCCGGCCTTCGGCCTTCGCGCGCACCGGGTTGAAATCGATGAACCAGCTTTTGAACAGGGCTTGAGCGATGGATTCGAGGGTGGCGTTGGTTTGGCGCAGAAGGTCGATGCGGTCGTCGAGCATTGCAAGGATATCCGCAATCCTCTTTTGAACCGAAAGCACAGGCCAAGTCGTTGGAATCGGATGCACATGGTTCCGATTCAGCGTTGGATTGGCCGAGCCCACATCCAGTGCTGCCAAACGGCTCACAATGGATCTGAAGAAGTAGTAGACAAACCGCGGCTCGTTGCCGTGAAAGTCTTTTACCCAAAGCGTTGTGTCGTGTGGCCAGTAGTCGCCCTCCACATAGTAGACGCTTCCGACGACCCCTTTTCGGCCAAGCACTACTCCTGGTCCTCTTACCTGAGCGGTATCGTGATAGCTGGAAATACCGCCGGAAGAAACGACTGGCACGCTGCCGGGGCGCTGTTCTGCTCGCGTAATGTCGATGCCCCGCTGAAGGGTGGCCTGTGCGCCAATGGTCGTGTCGAACCAACTAGACTGCATATCCGAGCACTCCCAGCTTTTCCCGAATCGCTGCGTCGAGCTCCGCCCCTTTCGCCATCTGCTCTGCAAGCTGCGCCGTTAGGCGGTCCATCTTCTCGTTGAACGCCTCGTCGTCGTCCTCGGTCTCCTCTGCACCAACATAGCGGCCCGGCGTCAGCACATGTCCATGCTCGGCAATCTCGGCCAGCCGCACCTTTCGGCAGAAGCCCGGTACATCCGCATACGGTTCATCAGCGCCATCCTCGCCATCAGCGCGCCAGCGATGCACCGTCGCGGCAATCTTTGCGATGTCCTCGTCATCGAACACGCGCGTAACACGTGATTCCATGCGCCCGAGCTTACGCGCGTCGATGAATAGCACCTCGCCGCGCCGGTCCCGCCCGCGCCTCGCACCTGCAGGGGCTGCGCCGCTCTTGTCTTTGGCGAGAAACCACAGGCACGCCGGAATCTGCGTATTCAAGAAAAGTTGCGGCGGTAGCGCCACCATCACGTCGACGACATCAGCCTCAACCATTGCACGGCGAATATCGCCTTCGCTATTTTGGTTGCTGCTCATGCTCCCGTTGGCAAGCACAACACCCGCCTGTCCGCGCGCGCTCAAGTGATGCAGAATGTGCTGGAGCCACGCATAGTTCGCGTTGCCGGCGGGAGGCGTGCCGTACCTCCAGCGCCGGTCATCGGCGAGACGCTCACCGCCCCAATCGCTGATGTTGAACGGCGGATTCGCCAACACATAATCGGCGCGCAGGTCAGGATGCTGGTCACGATGAAATGTATCGGCTGGCTCTTTGCCGAGGTCCGCGGCGAAACCGCGAATTGCCAGATTCATGGCCACCAGACGCCACGTGGTCGGGTTCGCCTCCTGACCGTAGATGCTGATGTCGTCCGCCCGCCCACCGTGGGATTCGATGAACTTCTCGCTTTGCACGAACATACCGCCCGAGCCGCAACACGGATCATAGACACGCCCCTGGTGCGGCGCGAGTACTTCCACCAGCACGCGCACTATCGAGGCTGGCGTATAGAACTGCCCGCCCTTCTTGCCTTCGGCGGTGGCGAACTGTCCAAGAAAATACTCGTACACTTCGCCAAGCAGGTCTTTCGCGTGATGACCTTCTCCGAAACCTATCTTCGAGATCAGGTCGATCAGCTCGCCGAGCTTGCCGGGCTCAAGCTGCGTACGACCAAAGCGCTTGTCGAGAATGCCTTTCAGGCGCGGATTGTCGGCTTCGATCGCTTCGAGGGCTGCGTCAATCCGCACGCCAATGTCGGTCTGTTTCGCCTGCGCACGCAATGTCGCCCACCGCGCCGATGCCGGCACCCAAAACACGTTGGTCATCGTGTAGTAGTCGCGTTCCTCCAGGGCATCACGACGATCATCGGCCTCGGGCAGATAAAGATCGTCGTTCTCGTCTACGAACGCTGCGGACAGCTCCGCTCGCCGTTCGTCGAACGCGTCCGAGATGTACTTGAGGAATATCAGGCCCAGCACAATGTGTTTGTATTCGGCCGCATCCATCGAAGCGCGCAACTTGTCGGCCGCCGCCCAAAGCGTCTTTTTCAGATCTTGGTTCATGATATGTGTTTGTAATCTTTTGCTGCTTCGCATGGGCGAAGGCGCATCTCGATAATTCTACTCGCGCACTGCGCGGGGGACTCAAGCGACACCGTGACAAAGACCGCCCTCTTGTAGTCGGCCTATTCTCCGGACGCCGCGAATGCCAACGTCAAAATGTGCTTCAACACTCGGTTGGGCGTGCACTCCACGTGCAGGTAAATTGACCAATCACTCGGTGACCGTCCTTGATCAAGACCGAACGCCGGCGGCGCTCGACGTAACGCACGGCCTGGCGCAACATGCGCAGCCTCGAGATGGCAGCCACATCAACCTCTATGGGTGACAAATTCACTTGGTAGGCCTTTAAGGTCTCCAGCCTCAATAGGCTCATGCAGCGCAGATGAACGCCGTCTCCCTGATGGTGGTCAGCGACCTCCGGCGCCAACCAGCCGAGCAATTCGATCATGCGGCCGTATAACAATCGCAACCGTGCAACTGCTTCCTCGGGTGTTTTCGGTTCCTCGGCCTCGATCGTTTGCGGCACACCACGCCGCGGTCGGCCTTCGTTCAGAAGCGCCCCGAGCTTCCAGATTGGCTCATGATGCGCGATCCTGTTGCGCAATTCATTGCAGAGGTCAAGCCGCGCAAACAATGCGTCGCGGTGTTTCACCTTTGCCCAATAGCCGGCTTGGCGCTGCCGATGCCCGGGCAATGCGTCAACCAAAATCGCCCCCCAGTCCACGGGCTGACCGAGCAAGTCATTCTTAAGGTCCAGTAGGTGCGGCCAAAAGCCGAAAGTGAGGCGCGACACCACGTCGTCTGGCGACGGAGCCGGCACGCGTAGTAGGAGGCGCTGCCCCCGCTTATAGTGCGTGATGCCCATGATCCTCGATCGCGCGTGCGCGTCTAGGGCCACGTATGCGTACCAGTCCCGGGAGTCACTCGCCCCGACCGCGCCGTAGCGCCGACTCATCGCATGATGGAAGCTGTTTCGCAGCACAATTTCGACTAGAGAAATCGTTCGAAAGAACTCAGCACTCAAGTCTTCATTCCATTGATAGAGCCCCAGCGCCTCTGCGTCGTCGGCGGCGGCGAAGAAGCTGCGATAGTTCCGCAGGCGCGCGTGCGACAGCGCTCGGACCCGCGCCAGGTGCGCTACGGCTCGTGCTTTGATCGGTTCGTGCATACGTGTTATTATTTGTCGGTAAGCGCTTGGGTTACATAGCTTGGCAGCTCCCTCTTCAGACGGACGCTTGGCTCCAAGACGCAAAAGAGGGGGCGGCCGCTTATGCGGCCGTTTTCCTTTGATCTAGGCATATCCGGTCGCCTTCAGTAGCGCGGCTAGCTTGCTTTCTAAGCCCGCCAGTTCAATCGCGATCCGTGCGCGTTCTTCCCGAATGGCGTCCAAGTCCATGCCGGGCTCTTCATCTACCGCACCAACGTAACGCGATACTGTGAGGTTGTAGTCATTTGCGGCAATTTCGCCACGAGTAGCGAGGCGGGCAAAGTGGCTAACGTCGCGGTGATTAACGTACGCACTCTCGATCGCGTCTACATCACTGTCGCGCAAAACGTTTCGGAGTTTTCCCGGCTGATATGAGCGGCTAGCATCGATGAACAGCACCCCGTCGTGGGTCCTATCCCTACGCAACACCAAAATCGCGACTTGGATGCCGGTATGAGAAAGCATCTTCGGGGGCAAAGCGATCACGGTGTCGATCAGGTTCTCATCCAAAAGCCGCTCGCGAATCTGGCGCTCGGCGGCGCCGCGAAACAGCACGCCCAGGGAGACCACCACCGCCATGCGCCCTGTCTGTGGCTTAAGCGTTTCGACCATGTGGCTGATGAAGGCATAGTCCCCGGTCGCCCGCGGAGGCACGCCGCGCCAGTACCGCCCATGCGCATCTCGCTCCGCGACCTCGTAGCCCCAATCCTGCAGCGAAAGCGGCGGGTTTGAGACAACGATATCGAATTGACGCAGACGGCCATCGTGCGTGAGAAGTTTAGGGTCACGTAAGACGTCCCCCCATTCCAACTGCGACCGCATTTCCCCGTGCAGCAACATGCTCATCTTTGCGAGCGCCCACGTGCTTCCACTTTTCTCTTGGCCGTAAAGGAAACAGCCGTGGTTTCCGGGTCGTTGACGTGCTTCCTTGCTGCAGGCAATCAGGAGCGCCCCGGAGCCGCAACACGGATCGCCAACTGCATCTCCGGCACTCGGTTGCATGAGGCGGGCGATCAATTGTGCTATTTCCAGTGGCGTGCCGAACCCTCCCCCCTCTCGGCCACTTCCTTCCGCTAGACGCGCGATAAGCGAATCGCAAGCGTACGAGACGGCATCGGCAGCCTCCTCGCCGTCCGCGCGAAAGTACAACGCATCGGCACTAAATACCTCCAATAGCTGTCGAAGGAGGCGATCTCTCTGTTCGACACTACCGAGCTGCGTGGCGTCGAAAGTAATGCCTTGAAAAATTCCCCTAAATTCGGCATTGGCTTTTTCGATACTGCAAAGGGCGTTATCGATGCGCTGGCCGTTTCCGGGTTGCAACCTCGCAGCATATAGATCGCTAAACCGCGAACCTTCCGGCACAACGACTTGTGTATAACGGCGCCGTTCGTCCCCCAGGTCGTCACCTGCGTCTGATAAATACCTGAGAAGAAGCAATGCGAGCGCTAGTTCCTTGATGTCGGCTGGCACACCGACGACGCGAAGTGGGTCGCAGATACGCCCCACCGTTGCGTCGATATTTTGAAGCCGCAGCCGATCAAGCATCGAGTTCGGTCTCCCGCAAGATTCGATCCGTCACGGATGCGGTTTGGTTTTTGTCGAGCTCATTCAAGCGATGCCGGAGAGCGACAATTCGCTGGGTAATATGATCCAGGTCTGCAATTTGATGCTGTTTGCTCAAAGACGGTACTTCGAGCGCCAGCGTCAACAGAGCGGCTTTAGTCAATGCCTTAATACTCGTCCCGGTTAGAAGTACCGAGATCTTGGCCTGGGTAGATGGCTTATTTAAATACCATGCCAGGTAGCGAGCGTCCAATCCCGGCGCCGGCCTAATCACATTTAATTGCCCTAGCGGAAAAACCGGCTCATCGGCCCCCTCGAACAGCCACGCTTTGTAGTAGTCCCCTCGCGACGGAATCACGATGTCTCCCACCCAGAGGCAATAGGGCAAATATTTTTGCTCCAGAGCTATCACCGGTAGGTCGAACCAGCGCAAAGGCCCGTGGGACACGATGTTCCTAATGGCTAACCCGCGAGCGTTACCGTCGGGGCCCTCCTTGGGCGCGTTCGTCCTGAACGTAACAGCGGTTTGCACGTGCGCTACTTTGCCAAGGGGTGTAGTCATCAGCGGAAGAGGATGTTCGACATTGAAGCAAGCTTACCCGAGAACGCTCAGCAATGCAACCTATAGGGTTCTACTGTCGAGACGCCAGCCCAGTGTTTGGGGCTCGCAACGCTTCACTGCAATGGCGCGTTGCCCGACCGCTAACCCTGCGGGATAGTGCGGGCCGTCGGTAGAGGGGGGACGCGGCATCAATAGTCACGGCCACTGCCGCAACGGCCGAAAACAAAAAAGGCCGCGAGGCGGCCTAGAAGCGAAACCGTCCGAGTCCACGGATAGCCGACCGTCTGTTGCTAGTCGGGTATTTTGCGTGGTCCTCGGACGAAGCAAATCGTGCGCTACGACAAATATTTCGTCAAACAGGCGCAGCTTGGGCCCGGAATGCAAAAACCCCGCGAGCCTTACGCTACACGGGGTTTCTAAACTTCTTCGGAACTGCTTGGAAATCGTTGGTGGAGCGGAGGAGGATCGAACTCCCGACCTTCGCATTGCGAACGCGACGCTCTCCCAGCTGAGCTACCGCCCCAACGAAGCTGCAATTCTGGCATGGGGTTTTTGCCTTGACAAGTCCCTGCCCTAAAAACCTTCCATCCCCAATTACTTGCCTTCGGTCGGCGCTCCCGCGAGCACCCAGCTAACCACCGTCCGAACATCCGAGTCGCTCATCCTCGGGTGCGACGGCATGGGAATAACACCCCAAACCCCAGCCCCGCCGTCCCGAACCTTCTTCTCCAGCCGCCCTTGCGCTGCGGCATCGCCTTTGTACTTCGCGGCGATGTCCCTAAACGCCGGCCCGACGAGCTTCCGATCGACGGTATGACATCCCAAACAAGCATTCTGCTGCGCGATGAGATACCCGGCAGGCGCGGCCCCAGCGGCCGAAGCCACCCCAGCCCACCCCACCGCAACCATCACCAGCCCAGCCGCCACCACCCCACGCACCCACCCCATAGCGCCCCTCACTTCAGCGGCGTCCCACTACCGGGGTGCACTTGCGTCGAGTTACTCACCGGCGCCGGCGCTTGCTGATCCAGCGGCTGCGAAGTCACCCCACCCATCGGCACCGCCCCCACCGTCGGCGCAGCGTCAGCCGACTGTGCCGAGCTAGGCGCGCTCGCTGCCTGAGCCGCCGCGGGCGCCATTGCCTGCGCGTCTTCCGGCTTGAT
>NZ_JBQCHR010000036.1:0-88921 GCF_051954495.1 Trinickia sp. | reverse complement strand
TCTTCCGGCCAAGGAAGGCCCGAAGAACGCGATCGCGCTGAAAGCGATCGACAATCTGAAGAAGCTGTCACCCGCGCCGTTCGGCGCGAAGGACGATGCCCGATACATCGAGCCGGCGACCTACGAGGAGCACCTCGATCGCCTGCGCGACTGCGACCTCGTCATCGAGGCGATCGCCGAGCGGATGGACTGGAAGCACGATTTGTACAAGAAGGTCGCGCCGCACCTCGCGCCGCATGCGATCTTCGCGACGAATACATCTGGCCTCTCGATCACGAAGTTGTCCGAAGGATTCTCCGAAGAACTGAAGTCGCGTTTCTGCGGTGTGCACTTCTTCAATCCGCCGCGCTACATGCATCTCGTCGAACTGATCCCGACAACGCATACGCAGCCGCACATCCTCGACGATCTCGAAACGTTCCTGACGAGCGTCGTGGGCAAGGGCGTCGTGCGCGCGAAGGATACCCCGAACTTCATCGCGAACCGCGTCGGTATCTTCTCGATCCTCGCGGTCATTACCGAAGCCTCGAAGTTCGGCCTGCGCTTCGATGAAGTCGACGACCTGACGGGCTCGCGCCTGGGCCGCGCCAAATCGGCCACGTTCCGCACGGCGGACGTCGTCGGTCTCGACACGATGGCGCACGTCATCAAGACGATGCAGGACAACCTGCCCGACGACCCCTTCTTCTCGGTCTATGAAACGCCGGCCGTGCTGGCCGCGCTCGTCGCCAAGGGCGCGCTGGGTCAAAAATCGGGCGCCGGCTTCTACGAGAAGGACGGCAAGACCATCAAGGTGCTCGATGCGAAAACGGGCGAATACGTCGAGGGCGGCGCGAAGGCCGACGAACTCGTCGGCCGCATTCTGAAGCGCGAGCCGGCCGAGCGGCTGAAGCTGCTGCGCGAATCGACGCATCCCCAGGCGCAATTCCTCTGGTCGATCTTCCGCGACGTGTTCCATTACATCGCCGTGCATTTGGAGTCGATCGCCGACAACGCGCGCGACGTCGATCTCGCCATCCGCTGGGGGTTCGGCTGGAACGAAGGGCCGTTCGAGGGCTGGCAAGCCGCGGGCTGGAAGCAGGTAGCGCAGTGGGTGCAAGAGGACATCGCCGCGGGCAAGGCGCTCGCCAGTGCGCCGCTGCCGTCGTGGGTGTTCGAAGGCGCTGTTGCCGAAAAGGGCGGCGTGCATACGAGCGAAGGGTCGTGGTCGCCCGCGGCGGGCAAATTCGAGCCGCGCTCGACGCTGCCCGTCTACGGCAAGCAAGTGTTCCGCGCGCCGCTCGTGGGGGACGACGGCTGCGATCCGAAAGCCTACGGCAAGACGCTGTTCGAAACCGACTCGGTTCGCGCCTGGGTGGATGACCGCGCGGGCGAGGACGATGTCGTCATCGTGTCGTTCAAGACGAAAATGAACACGATTGGCCCGGGCGTGCTCGACGGCCTCGCGCAGGCAATCGAGCTGGCGGAAAAATCGTATAAGGGCGTCGTCGTCTGGCAGCCCACGTCGCTCAAGCTCGGCACACCGGGCGGCCCGTTCTCGGCCGGTGCGAATCTCGAAGAGGCAATGCCCGCGTTCATGATGGGCGGCGCCAAGGGTATCGAACCGTTCGTGAAGAAATTTCAGCAAGGCATGCTGCGCGTGAAATACGCGAACGTGCCGGTCGTCGCCGCGGTGTCGGGCATTGCGCTCGGCGGCGGCTGCGAGCTGATGCTCCACAGCGCGAAGCGTGTCGCGCACATCGAAAGCTACGTCGGCCTCGTGGAAGTGGGCGTGGGCCTCGTGCCGGCGGGCGGAGGCCTGAAGGAAGCCGCGCTGCGCGCCGCCGATGCGGCCGCCGGTGTCGGCGCCTCGAACGGCGAGCTGCTCAAGTTCCTCTCGAAGTCGTTCGAGAATGCGGCGATGGCGAAAGTGTCGGCATCGGCGCTCGACGCGCGCGCGATGGGCTACTTGAAGCCGTCGGACACGATCGTCTTCAACGTCTTCGAACTGCTCGATACCGCCAAGAAGGAAGCGCGCGCGCTGGCCGCCGCGGGCTATCGTCCGCCGCTGCCGGCCAAGCAGATTCCGGTCGCGGGCCGTTCGGCCATTTCGACCATCAAGGCGCAGCTCGTGAACATGCGCGACGGCAACTTCATCAGCGCGCACGACTTTTTGATCGCCTCGCGCATCGCCGAAGTCGTGTGCGGCGGCGACGTCGAAGCGGGCAGCCTCGTCGACGAGGAATGGCTGCTCGCGCTCGAGCGCCGCGCTTTCGTTGATCTGCTCGGCACGCAAAAGACGCAAGAGCGAATCATGGGCATGCTGCAGACCGGCAAGCCGGTGCGCAACTAATTCGGCAGGAGCGCCAAATGAGCAAACAATTGCAAGACGCATACATCGTTGCGGCGAGCCGCACGCCGATCGGCAAGGCGCCGCGGGGCGCATTCAAGAACACGCGCCCGGACGAGCTGCTGGTTCACGCGATCAAATCGGCCGTCGCGCAAGTGCCCGGCCTCGATACGAAGGTGATCGAAGACGCGATCGTCGGTTGTGCGATTCCCGAGGCCGAGCAAGGGTTGAACGTGGCGCGTATCGGCGCGCTGCTCGCCGGGCTGCCGCAATCGGTCGGCGGCGTCACGGTCAACCGTTTTTGCGCCTCGGGCGTCACCGCGCTCGCCATGGCGGCGGACCGCATCCGCGTCGGCGAAGCCGATGCGATGATCGCCGGGGGCTGCGAATCGATGAGCATGGTGCCGATGATGGGCAACACGCCGTCGATGTCGCCGCACATTTTCGAGCGCGACGAGAACTTCGGGATCGCCTACGGCATGGGTCTTACGGCCGAGCGCGTGGCCGAGCGCTGGAAGGTGAGCCGCGAAGATCAGGATCGCTTTTCGCTGGAATCGCATCAAAAGGCGATCGCGGGGCAGCAATCGGGCGAGTTCAAGGATGAAATCGCGCCTTACACGATCGTCGAGCGCACGCCCGATCTCGCCACGGGCGAGGTAAAGACGAAGACGCGCGAAATCGCGCTCGACGAAGGTCCGCGTCCCGACACGACGATCGAGGGCCTCGCCAAGCTGCGCGCCGTGTTCGCGAACAAGGGCTCGGTGACGGCCGGCAACAGCTCGCAGACGTCGGACGGCGCGGGCGCGCTGATCGTCGTCTCCGAAAAGATCCTCAAGCAGTTCAACCTGACGCCGCTGGCGCGCTTCGTGAGCTTCGCCGTGCGCGGCGTGCCGCCCGAGGTGATGGGGATCGGCCCGAAGGAAGCGATTCCGGCCGCGCTGAAGGCCGCGGGCTTGACGCAGGACGATCTCGACTGGATCGAGCTCAACGAGGCGTTCGCGGCGCAGGCGCTTGCGGTGACGCGCGAGCTCGGCCTCGACCCGGCCAAGGTCAACCCGCTGGGCGGCGCGATCGCGCTGGGTCACCCGCTCGGCGCGACGGGCGCGATTCGCGCCGCGACGGTCGTGCACGGCTTGCGTCGGCGCAACCTTAAGTACGGCATGGTGACGATGTGCGTGGGCACCGGCATGGGCGCGGCGGGCATCATCGAGCGGCTGTAACTCCCGTGACCCGGCTATGACGGTTCGCGTGCTTCGGAGCGATGCTTCGGGGCCGCGAACCGTTTTTTCTTACGGAGACAGACAATGGATATCGTGGTTGAGCGCAGCGCCGAGGGCGTGATGACGATCGCCCTGAATCGGCCGGAAAAGAAGAATGCGATCACGGCGGCGATGTATCAAACGATGGCCGATGCGTTGAGCGAGGCGCAAGACGATGCGTCGGTGCGGGCCATTCTGATTCGCGGCGGCGAGAACGCGTTCAGCGCGGGCAACGATCTCGAGGACTTCATGAAATCGCCGCCGAGCAGCGAGGATGCGCCCGTGCTTCAGTTTCTGCGGCGCATCAGCGGCGCGGAAAAGCCGATCGTCGCATCGGTGGCGGGGGTGGCGGTGGGGATCGGGACGACGCTGCTGCTTCATTGCGATCTCGTCTACGCCGCGCAATCGGCCATGTTCTCGTTGCCGTTTTCCCAGCTCGGGCTGTGTCCGGAAGCAGCCTCGAGTTTGTTGTTGCCGCGCATTGCCGGCTATCCGCTCGCCGCGGAAAAGCTGCTGCTCGGGGAAGCATTCGATGCGCAGGAGGCGCATCGCATGGGCATCGTCAATCGCTTGATGCCCGCGGGCGAGGTCGATGCGTTCGCGTACGCGCAGGCGGTCAAGCTCGCCGCGCTGCCGGCGTCGTCGCTGCGTGTCACGAAAGGGCTGATGAAGCGCGCGCACGGACAGGAGATCGCCGATCGCATGAAGGAGGAGGTCGTGCACTTCGGCAAGATGCTGCTGGCCCCCGAGGCGAGGGAAGCCATGACAGCGTTCTTTCAAAAGCGCAAACCGGATTTCAGGCAATTCGATTGAACACCCGGGCCGGCCTGGCGCTTCAGTCGGTCTGTCCGTATTCCACGTAGCTCGTCTCCCGGCAAAAGCTGACGAGGCGAATCCCCGCCTGCCGGGCGATCGCAATAGCCAGCGACGAAGGCGCCGAGATCGTCGCCACCATCGGAATGCCGACTCGCGCGGCTTTGCGCACCAGCTCGTAGCTTGCGCGGCTCGATAGAAAGACGAAGCCGTCCTTCGTATCGATGCGATCGAGCACCAGGCGGCCAATGAGCTTATCGAGCGCGTTGTGGCGGCCGACATCTTCGAACGCCAGGGAAATCGCGCCCTCGGCGTCGCACCATGCGGCGGCGTGCAGGCCGCCCGTGACGCGCGTGAGCGCCTGGTGCGAAGGCAGTTCGCTTGCGGCGCGTGCGATCGCATCGGGCGCGAGCCGGGTGAGGAAGCCGGTATCGGGCACTGTTTCCGGGGACAGATCCAGCAAGTCGATACTTTCAATTCCGCAGACGCCGCAGCCTGTGCGCCCGGCGAGTGCGCGGCGCCGCTCTTTCAACGCCATGAACGCCTGCTGTACGACCGTCAGTTCCACCTGCGCGTAAGGCATCGTCACGCCTTCACGGTGGAGCGTGACTTCGATGTCGCGAATGTCGCTGCCGCGCTCGACGATGCCTTCCGAAATCGCGAAACCGACCGCGAACGCCTCCAGATCGCAGGGCGTGCACATCATGACGGCATGCGAGATACCGTTGAAGACGAGCGCCACCGGCCACTCCTGGCCGACTAGATCGGTTGTCGTGTCGATACTGCCGTTGCGGTGGCGGCGTATTGGCTGCTCGATGACGCCACGCTCTTGGGGATCGTCCAACGGGTCGTTCAAGGGTGCTCCTCGCTCCAGTCGTGCGCGCTCAAGGTGATTGCGCGTATTGCGCCGGCCTCGGCGGGCCGACCGTGGCGGGGGCGAGCCGGGCGCTTCGCGCGTAAGGTTCTAAAATACCCGAAGCGGGCGCCGTCTGCCCGCACGAACCCGGCGCAAGCGCGCAAAGGACACCGCCATGGGATTGCATGAAACGCCGTTGATGTTCGATTTCGAGCTCGTATCGTCGGAGGATCTCACCTACATGCCGATGTCGGTCCGCTTCAATCTCGATCGCTTCGGCCTGCGCATCTCGCTCGCGCAATGGCAACTGCTGCCCCACGCCGATCGCGTCCTGCTGGCCCGGTTTCCCGTGGACGACGACGTGGCGATCGAGCCGAACTTCGACCATGCCTTGTTCGAGATGATGCGCACGCACGCGAACGTCGAGCCGGAATGGTTCACGCCCGAGGCCGAACCGGCCTGGCGCGACGCCGGCACGGTGCCGGAGGCGCTGGCGCGGCACAGCGCTCTGGCCGGGCTCGCCACGCCGAGCGCCGAGCGCTGGGGGCAACTCGATCCATTCAAGCGCTATATCCTGGCCAAGCTGACGCGCAAGAGCGAGGTCAGCCACGACTTCCTGCCGGCCATGCGCGAATTCGGCCTGGCCGAGTAAAAGCGGGGCGTCGCGACTTTTTTTTCGCACGGCCCTTCATTTCCCGTCGACGCTGCCGTTACCCAGAAGTTGGCGCGCAAAGGCTCGCATCGGTTTCGAATCGAAGAATCGAGCGAGTTCGTAGGAGACGAATCAACCGCGCCGCTCTTCCGAAGCGCCCTGAACCGAAGCGTTCCATGCCAGGGCACTCGACACGACAGACGTCCGGAATCCCATGAGTTCCTTTTTATCGAAAAGGCTGCTGATCAACGTCGCAGTCGCCGCTTGCGCGATCGGCGCGAATGCGTTCGTCGCCTACGGCCAGATCCGCAGCGAGCGCGCCACCGATCTGCGTACGATGCGCTCCATGAGCGTCAAGCGCGATCTCGACGCCTATCGCGAGACGCTGGGCTCGGCGCTCGCCGCGCTCGGCCGATTCGAGCACTCGGGCGCGCCCATCGGCGAGGCGTTCGAGCGCAATCGCGAGGCAGTGCTCGCACGCGATAAATCGCAACTGCGCGAGGCGTTGGCCGACGACGTGGCCATGCGTGGGGATCTCGAAGCGCTGTTCGCACTGGCCGATGGCGTCGAGCGGGACGCGCGCGCCGCGCTCGACCGTGCGGCGCACTCGAGCGTGGGGACGGGAGGGGCGGGGACGTCGGGCGAGCGCGAGGCCGATGCAGGAGAGGCGCGCGCTTGGGTGGCGCCCGTCTACATGCGGCTCGGCTCGACGCTCGATGCCGTCGACGTGGCGCTGGCCAAGCTGCGCGAACGCGAGGACGACGCGCTGGAAGCGTCGCTGGCGGCTTCCAAGCGTTCGATGCGATTCGCCACGCTGCTGCTGATCGTGACGATGGTGGCCGGCTGCGGCATGCTCGTCTACACGTTCGGCGTTCGGGAAAGCGCGGCGCGCGCGAAGCTGCGCGTGGCGCGGGCGATGCGCCGCAGCGACGAGCGCTTTCGGGAGCTGTTCGACGCGCACCCGGTGCCGATGTGGATCTACGATCGCGAGACATTGGCTTTTCTCGCGGTCAATGCGGCGGCCGTAGAGCACTACGGCTACAGCGAGAGCGAATTCCTGGGCATGACCATCCGCGAATTGTCGTCGCCGGAAGAAAGCGTCCGCCTGGAGTCGTACCTCGCACGCGCTCACCCGGCGCCACGCCGCGGCAGGGTGTCCGCGGGCGTGTGGCGTCAGCGGCGCCGCGACGGCACGCAATTGAGCGCCGACATCACGAATCACGCGTTGACGTTCATGGGCCGCCCCGCGATGTTCGTACTGGCCGACGACGTGACCGAGCAGATCAAAGCCGAGGCCGAGGCGCAGCGCTCGAACCAGATGCTCGAAACGGTCATCGACAACATTCCGCAGCGTATCTTCTGGAAGGACCGCGATTCGCGCTATCTCGGCTGCAACATGGCGTTCGCGCGCGATGCCGGCCTAGCCTACACGGAACAGGTGATCGGCAAGACCGACGAACAAATGCCCTGGGCGTCCCTGGCCGACGCGCTGCGCAAGGCCGATCAGGAGGTCATCGCCACCGGCGTGCCGAAGATGAATCATGAGTTCGAGATTCTGATAGACGGCGCCCATCGCGCGGGCATCACGAGCAAGATTCCTCTGACGAACGGAGACGGCACGGTGATCGGCGTGCTGGGCTCGTATACGGACGTGACCGACCGCAAGCGTTCGGATCTGGCGTTGCGGCTGCAAAGCCGCGCGCTCGACGCGAGCGTCAACGCGATCTTGATCACGGCCGCGGCCGGCAACGGCCATGTCATCGAATACGCGAACCCGGCATTCAAACGCATCACGGGCTACGATCCTGCCGAGGTCGTGGGCCAGGATTGCCGATTCCTGCAGCGCGACGACCGCGATCAGCAAGGCCTGGTAGAGATTCGCGAAGGCCTGGCGGCCAACCGCGAGGTGAGCGCGGTGCTGCGCAACTATCGCAAGGACGGCGCGCTGTTCTGGAATCAGCTGTTCATCGCTCCCGTGCCTGATCCGGACGGCAACACGACCCATCATATCGGCGTCATCAACGACGTCACGGATCTGATCCGCTACCAAGAGCAGCTCGAGTATCAAGCGAACTACGACGCCCTGACGCGGCTGCCGAACCGCAACCTGCTGCGCGAGCGGCTCGACCAGGCCATCGTGCGCGGCAACCCGCTCGCCGTCATCTTCATCGATCTGGACGGCTTCAAGAACGTCAACGACAGCTTGGGCCACAGCGTGGGCGACCGGCTGCTCGGCGTGGTCGGGGAGCGCCTCGCGCGCAGCGCGCGGCCGAGCGACACCGTGGCGCGCCACGGCGGCGACGAGTTCGTGATCGTGCTGACCGACGCCGTCGAAGAAAAGACGCTGATCGGCTGGATGGAGCGGGTGCGCGCGACGATCTCCGAACCCGTCTGGCTCGACGGCACCGAACTCTACGTGGGCTGCAGCATGGGGGCGAGCCTGTTCCCGCAAGACGGGGAAGACGCGGAAACGCTGCTCAAGAAGGCGGATCTGGCGATGTACCGCGCCAAGGACATGGGACGCAACACGTTCCAGCTCTATCAGCCGGAGATGAATACCAGCGTCGGCGCCCGCCTCAATCTCGAACGGCGGCTGCGGCGCGCGTTGCGCGACGGCGAATTCCTCCTGCACTACCAGCCGCAAGTCGACATCGACACGGGGCAAATCGTCGGGATGGAGGCGCTCGTGCGCTGGCACGATCCGGAAGTCGGGCTCGTGCCGCCTTCCGCGTTCATCCCGGTCGCCGAGGAGAGCGGGCTCATCGGTCCGCTGTCGGAGTGGGTGCTGCGCGAGGCGTGCCGCCAGAACAAGGCATGGCAGGACGAGGGGCTGCCGCCGGCGCGCGTGTCGGTCAACTTGTCGGCGAGGCAGTTTCAGCAGCGCGATATCGCCAAGCTCGTGATGTCCATACTCGAGGAGACGGGCCTCGAACCGCAGTACCTCGAACTCGAGCTGACCGAAAGCACGATCATGCGCAACGCGGAAGAAGCGGTGACGATGCTTAGCGAATTGCACGCGCTCGGCATCGGCCTCGCGATCGACGATTTCGGCACCGGCTATTCGAGCTTGAGCTACCTGAAGCGCTTTCCCGTCGATCGCCTCAAGATCGACCGCTCGTTCGTATCGGATATCGGAGCGTCGCACGACGACGAGACGATCACGTCGGCCATCATCGCGCTGGCGCATTCGCTGCAGTTGCAAGTGATTGCGGAGGGCGTCGAAACGGCCGCGCAGCTCGACTTCCTGAAGGAGCGCGCTTGCAACGAGATGCAGGGCTACTTCTTCGCGCGGCCGATGCCGCACGACGCCATTCCGGCGCTTTTGCAGCAGGCCAGGACCCGCAGCGGGCACGAGGCGCAAGGGGTGCCCGCGTAAAAGGCTCCTTGGGCGGCGGGCAACGCCGCCGCCGGCCGCTGCGGCCTTACGCCAGTTCGGGCAACTTGCGCGGGCGGCGATCCTTATCGGTCGCCACGTAGGTGAGCGTGGCTTCCGTGACTTTGACGAGTTCTTCCGCGAGGCTCATGCGCTGGGCGAACACCTCGACCGAGACGGTGATCGAGGTCGTGCCCGTCTTCACGATGTCGGCGTAAAAGCTGAGCAGATCGCCGACGAACACGGGCTGCTTGAACACGAACGAATTGACTGCGACGGTCGCCACGCGGCCGTTGGCGCGCCGGCTGGCGGGAATCGAGCCGGCGATGTCGACTTGCGCCATGATCCAGCCGCCGAACACGTCGCCGTGCACATTGGCGTCGGAAGGCTGAGGCACGACACGCAATGCGCAGGTCTTCTGCGGCAGCAGGGGGGTGGAAATAGTCATGTGGGGTACCTGTTCTGCGACAATGAGCCAAGCCTGCCACAATAGATAGCAAAGGCCGACCGGCCAAATTGTAAGGGCAAACGCAAGCACGGTCCCGAACCCCGTTGCAACGAGCGTGCACGGGTGCAGCCGCCGCGCTCGCAGTCGCTGTCCGATTCCCCCGCCGCGCGCGGCTTTCGCCCCATCCCGATCATGCACCGTCATAGTCCTTCGTCAGAACCCGCGCCCGCGTCGGCCTCGGGCGGCTCGCGCCGCGATTGGCAGACCATTCGTTCGCTGCTGCCTTACCTGGCCGCGTACAAAGGACGCGTCGCGCTGGCGCTGTCGTGCCTCGTGGGCGCGAAGCTCGCCAATTTGGGCGTGCCCATCGTCATGAAGCGCATCGTCGACGGCCTCGCCTCCATGCGCGAGCTGACGGCGCTCGGTCGCGCGCAGCACGATCCGGCCATCGTTCTCGCGAGCGGCATCGGATTGCTCGTGCTCGCCTATGCGCTCGTGCGGCTCTCGACGTCGCTTTTCACCGAGCTGCGGGAAATCCTGTTTTCGAAGGTGACCGAGAGCGCTGTCCGGCAGATCGCGCTGAAGGTCTTCAGGCATCTGCATTCGCTCTCGCTGCGGTTCCATCTGGAACGTCAGACGGGCGGCATGTCGCGCGACATCGAGCGCGGCACCCGCGGCATTTCCCAACTCATTTCGTATTCGCTTTACAGCATCTTGCCGACGCTCGTGGAGGTCGCGCTCGTGCTCGGCTTTTTCGTCGTCAAATACGAGGCCTACTATGCCGTCGTCGCGTTGGCCGCGCTCGTGGTCTACGTCGTCTTCACGGTCAAGGTGACCGAGTGGCGGACGCATTTCCGGCGGACGATGAACGAACTCGATTCGCGCGCCAATTCGCGCGCCATCGATTCGCTGCTCAATTACGAAACGGTCAAGTATTTCGGCAACGAAGATTGGGAAGCGCGCCGCTACGACGAAAACCTGCAACGCTACCGCGCCGCCGCGATCAGATCGCAAAATTCGCTGTCGGTGCTCAATTTCGGCCAGCAAACGATCATCGGCACGGCGCTCGTGTTCATCCTATGGCGCGCGACGCAGGGCGTCATGGCTGGACGGCTCACACTGGGCGATCTGGTCCTCATCAACACATTCATGCTGCAGCTGTACATCCCGCTCAACTTCTTGGGTGTGGTCTATCGGGAGCTCAAGCAAAGCCTGACCGACATGGATCGGATGTTCACGCTGCTCGGCGCGGCGCGCGAAGTGCCCGATGCGCCCGGCGCGCCGCCGCTCGCGGTGCGCGGCGGCGAGGTGCGCTTCGAGCACGTGCGCTTCGGCTATGAGCGCTCGCGTGTCATTTTGGAGGACGTGACGTTCTCGATCGCCGCGGGCACGACCACGGCGGTCGTCGGTCCGAGCGGGTCGGGCAAATCGACGCTTGCGCGGCTTTTGTTCCGTTTCTACGATCTCGATCGCTCGGGCGGCGGCGCGATCACGATCGACGGGCAGGATATCCGCGACGTCACTCAGGATTCCCTGCGCGCCTCGATCGGCATCGTGCCGCAGGATACGGTGCTGTTCAACGATACGATCTACTACAACATCGCCTACGGGCGGCCGACGGCGACACGCGAGGAAGTCATCGCCGCCGCGCGCGCGGCGCACATTCACGACTTCATCGAAGGCTTGCCGAAGGGATACGAGACCCCAGTGGGCGAGCGAGGGCTCAAGCTTTCGGGTGGGGAAAAACAGCGTGTCGCGATCGCGCGCACGCTGCTCAAGAGCCCGCCGATCCTACTTTTCGACGAAGCGACCTCGGCGCTCGATTCGCGTTCGGAGCGCGCGATTCAGCACGAACTCGATCAGATCGCCCGCGGACGCACGACGCTCGTCATCGCCCACCGGCTCTCGACGGTCGTGCACGCCGAGCAAATCATCGTCATGGATCACGGGCGCATCGTCGAGCGCGGCACGCATGCGCAGCTCATCGAGGCCGGCGGCGCATTCGCGCAAATGTGGGCGCTGCAACAGCGCGCGGCGCATCGGGCGCAGGCCGAGCCGGCCGAGTCGGCCGAGTCGGCCGCACACGGCGAGGACGCATGAGCAGCCCCTAGCGTGAGGGCTCGGCGGCGCGCAACTGCGCGTCGAGTGCCTGTAATTGCGCCGGCGTTCCGACGTTTTCCCAACGACCCTCGTAAAGCTCGCCGCTCGCGCGCCCGCTTGCAATCGTTTCGCGGTAGTAGGGCGTGAGCGCGCGGCGCTCGCCGCGGCGCAAGTCTCGGAACATGCGCGTGTCGTACACGCCGATGTTGCCGAACGTGTAGCGGGCGGCGCCTTCGAGCGAAAGCTGCCCGGCGGCGTCGAGCGCGAAATCGCCGCGCGGATGAAACGGCGGATTCGGCACCATGACGAGATGCATGCCCGGCTGGGGGCAGGCTGCCAGGCGCGCGGCCGGTTCGCGCAGGCGGGCGTAGTCGAATTCGCAGAACACGTCTGCGCTCACGGCCGCGAACACGCTAGGTACGCCGCGCGTCAAGAGCAGCGGCAACGCCTGCGCGATGCCGCCCGCCGTCTCGAGCGCCTCGGTTTCGGCCGAATAGGCAAGGCGCACGCCGTAGCGAGAGCCATCTCCGAGCGTCTGCTCGATTTGCTCGCCGAGCCAGGCGTGGTTGACGACGATCGTCGTGAATCCCGCTTGCGCGAGCCGCTCGATTTGCCAAACGATGAGCGGTTTGCCGCCCGCCTCGAGCAAGGGCTTGGGGCGCGTATCGGTGAGCGGGCGCATCCGTTCGCCGCGGCCCGCCGCGAAAATCATGGCCGTCGTCAGTGAGTGGGTCATCGATCGCGCCGTCCGCTCAAAACGTGTAGCCCACTTCACGCGCGCGATCGTCGAGCTCGTCGAGCAAGCGCGCGAACGGCGCGAGCGGGCGATAGCGCTGGCTGACCTTGCGCGCGTAGCCGACGAAGCGCGGCAGGTCGGCCAGATAGCGCGGTTTGCCGTCGCGATGGTGCAAGCGGGCGAATAGACCGAGGATCTTGATGTGCCGCTGCAAACCGATCCATTCGATCTGCCTGTAGAACTCGCCGAAATCGGGGTCGACGGGCAGGCCCGCCTTTTTCGCCCGTTCCCAGTAATACGCGAAGCAGTCGAGTTCGAACGCTTCATCCCAACTGATGAAGGCGTCGCGCAGCAGCGAAGCGATGTCGTAGGCGATCGGCCCGTACACCGCGTCTTGAAAATCGAGCACGCCCGGATTGGGCTCGCAGATCATCAGGTTGCGCGGCATGAAGTCGCGCAGCATGAACACTTGCGGCTGAGCGCGCGCGCTCGCGATCAAGAGGGCGTAGGTGCGATCGAGCACGCCGCGTGTTCTTTCGTCGACGTCTCGGCCGAGGTGGCGCGCCAAGTACCACTCGGGCATGAGCTCCATCTCGCGCCGCAGGAATGCTTCGTCGAAAGGCGGCAGCACGCCTTCGCGCGAGCTTGCCTGCCAGCGGATCAGGGCGTCGATCGCATTGCGCATCAGCGGCTTGGCGCGCACCGTGTCGTTCGGATCGAGCTCGGCCATATAGGTGCGCGTGCCCAGGTCGGTGACGAGCATGAAGCCCGCCTGCAGATCGCATTCCAGTACGCGCGGCACGTGTACGCGCGCGTCGGCCAGCATCTGGGCGATTTGCGCGAACTCGCGGCACTTTTCCGGGGGCGGCGCATCGACGGCGATCAGCGAGGGGGCGTGTTCGCCGCTGCTTGCCAGCCGGAAGTAGCGCCGAAAACTCGCGTCGGCCGAGGCCGGTGCGAGGGTGGAGACATCGAGGCCGTAACGGTGCGCGAAGGTATCGAGCCACGCGGCGAGTGCGTCGCGCCGGGTATCGGCGGGGGAGTCGGTCATCGTGAGTGCGGGCGGTAAAACGTCTTGCCATATAATACCCGACGACTTTTTGTGTTGCGCCCCTGTTCCCGTGTCGGCTTGCGCACGGTCCCTCGACTGCTCGTCGCTCGCGCGAGTGCGCGCTGTACTCGCATGCGCCGCGACGTCTCGCCTTCGCGGGCCGCGCGGGTGACGTGCGACGGGCCTGCGCCCGCCGCCGAGCCGATCCGCCAAACGATAGATGCCGCCAAGACAGCTCCTTCCCACGAATTTCCCCGTCGACGCGTTGCCGCGCGTGAGGCGGCTCGTCGCGGCCCTCATCGCCGTTCCGGGCTTCATGCCGGCCGTGTCGCACGCGCAATTGACGGGTGCGGCCGCCGAGCCGCAGCCGACCGATGTGCCGTGGGGCCTGCGGCTCGCGCCGCAGCTCGAGGAACATCCTTTGAGCCCGGGCAGCGCCAGCGCGACGTTCGTGCTCGGCGACGACACGAGCGGCACGGCCGATCGCGACATGGCCGTCAAGGGCGCTGCGGAGCTTCGCCGCCACACGAGCGTCGTCAAGGCCGATGCGTTCCATTACGACCAAGACACGGATATGGCCGATGCCTACGGCCACGTGCGCGTGATCAACAATGGCGTGTCGTTCGTAGGTCCGGAGGCGCACCTCAAGGTGGAAGCCAGTCAGGGCTACATGCCGCAGCCGAAGTACCACTTCAACCTGAACGGCGGCACGGGCAGCGCCGCCCGGGTCGATTTGCTCGACGGCGAGCGCTCCGAGTTCACGAGTGCGACCTATACGGCCTGTCAATGCGCCGATCCGGCGTGGTACATCCGCGGTAGCCGCTTCGATTTCGATACCGGCGCGGACGAAGGCGTCGCGCACAACGGCGTGCTGTTCTTTCAGGGCGTGCCGATCTTCGGCAGCCCGTGGCTGTCGTTTCCGCTCTCGAGCGAGCGGCGCAGCGGCTTGCTCCCGCCCCAGTTCTCGCTCGGCTCGACGAACGGCTTCGAGCTTTCGCTGCCCTATTACTTCAATATCGCGCCGAACCGCGATTTAACGTTGACGCCGCGCCTCATCTCCAAGCGCGGTGTGCAGACGCAAGCGGTGTTCCGCTACCTCTCGCCCAATTACGCGGGCACGTTCACCGGCGAGTTTCTGCCCAACGACGCGCTCAAGCACGAGAATCGTTACGCGATCTACTGGCAGCACAACCAGAATCTCGGGCACGGCTTCGGCGCCTATGTGTCGTACAACAAGGTGTCGGACAACACCTATCCCGAGGATCTGGCGTCGGTCGGCAACCAGTTTCTCATCGGCACGCAGCTGCTGTTTCAGCAAGAAGCCGGCGTCACGTACAACAACGGCCCCTGGTCCGTGCTTGCCCGCGAGCAGCATTGGCAGACGCTGCAGGGCTCGACGCCGCCCTACGGGCGCGAGCCGCAGTTGAACGTCAAGTACGCCAAGTACAACGTCGGCGGTTTCGATTTCGGCGCGGAAGCCGATTACTCGCGGTTCCGAATCACGACGGCCGATTCGACCGAGGGCGATCGGCTGATGTTCAACCCGTACGTGTCGTACGGGATCGTCGGTCCAGGGTACTTCGTCGTGCCGAAGGCGCAGTTTCACTTCGCCTCGTACGACCTCAGCAACATTTCGAGCACGGCGCCGGCTGGACAGCCGAAGGCGTTCACGGAGTCGGTGCCGACGCTGAGCTTCGACAGCGGTCTGATCTTCGACCGATCGGTGCGCCTGTTCGGCGACGACTACATTCAGACGCTCGAGCCGCGGATTTACTACGTCTATACGCCGTACCGCAACCAAGCATTCGCGCCGCTGTTCGACACGGCCGAATCCGACTTCGGCGTGGCGGAGATCTTTACGCCCAACACGTTCGTGGGCAACGATCGCATCGCCGATGCGAACCGTCTCACGGCCGGGCTGACGACGCGGTTCATCAACCCGGCGACGGGCGACGAACGCGCGCGCTTCGTCATCGCGCAGCAGTACTATTTCACCGATCAACGCGTCGCGCTGAACCCGGGCGCCACGCCGTCGGCGGCGAGCCACTCCGATCTGCTGGCGGGCGCCTCCCTCAAGCTCGGGGCCGGTTTCGCCTCCGAGACGGCGTTCCAATATAATGCCGACAATAACCAACTGGTGAGATCCAGTATCGGCTTCGGCTACAGTCCCAGCGATCGCAGGGTCGTCAACGTCGCTTATCGGTACACCCGCGCGAACACGACCCTCGACAACACGCCGATCAATCAGATCCTGCTGTCGGGCGAATGGCCGATCACTCACCGGATCTACGCCGTGGGCCGATTCAACTACGATCTGAAAGGGCACCGCCTCGTCGACGGCCTTGTCGGCTTCCAGTACGATGCCGATTGCTGGATCCTCGGTATCGGCGCCCAGCGTTACGCGAACGGTCTGAATTCCTCGGGGCAGCATACGTCGGCCACGCGCGTGCTGGCGCAACTGACCCTCAAGGGGTTGTCCAGCGTCGATAACGGGCTCATGGCGGCATTTCGTGCCGGCGTGGCGGGCTATCAGCCGCCGCCTCCGCCGGCGCCGCCGTTGGCGCGATTCAGCAATTACGAGTGAGCCGACGAACGAACGCGCATGGGCTCGAGTAGGCATGCGCAAAAAGGGGCCGGGGAAATCGGGTCCGAGACATTTGGAGCATCTGTGGCAATCGTGAATAAAGTTCGCTGGGCAACGCTGGCAGCCTCCCTGGCCGCCGCCATTTTCTTGCCGGCCGCGCCGGCCGCGGCGCAAGCGCTGAAGGGACAATCCGGTCAAACAGTCGACTCGGTGGCGGCCGTCGTCAACAACGACGTCATCACCGTGCGCGAACTCGACGAGCGCGCCGCGCTGATCGCACGGCGGCTCGGGCAGCAGCACGCTCCCGTGCCGCCGCAGGACCAGTTGCGCGCGCAGGTGCTCAATCAAATGGTGCTCGAGCGTATTCAGCTCGAAAAGGCGAAGGAAGACGGCATCGTGGTCGACGACGCGGCGGTCCAGAAAACCCTGGAGCGCCTGGCGACCGCCAACAACATGACGCTCGACGTGTACCGGTCGCGCATCGAGGCCGAAGGGGTGCCCTGGTCGGTCTTCACGCGCGATGCCCGCAACGAGCTGACCCTCTCGAAGCTGCGCGAGAAAGAGGTCGACAGCAAGGTGACGGTATCGGACGCCGAGGTCGCGAACTACATCGCGAGCCAGCGTGGTCCCGGCGCGCGGGCGCAGCAAGAGCTGCATATCGAGCACATCCTCGTGAAGGCGCCGGCAGGCGCGCCGCAGGCTGAGCTCGATGCGGCGCAAAAGAAGGCAGAGTCGATTCTGCAGCAAGCCAAGGGCGGCGCGAAGTTCGAATCCCTGGCCAAGGAAAGTTCGCAGGCGGCCGACGCGAAAACCGGCGGCGATCTCGGCTTCAAGGCGCCGGCTAGCTTGCCCGCGCCGTTCGTCGCGGCGGCGTCGCAATTGCGTCCGGGCGAAGTGAACCCGGATGTGATCCGTACCGACGACGGCTTCGAAGTGATGCGCCTAGTCGATCGGCGCACGGGCGTCGGCGGGTCGGCAGCCGATGCGCCCAAGCTCGTGCAGACTCACGTACGCCACATTTTGCTGCGTGTCGGCGATGGCCAGCCCGAGGGCGCCGCGCGCCAAAAGCTGCTCGAGATCCGCAGCCAGATCGAAGCGGGGGGCGATTTCGCGAAGTTCGCGAGCACGTACTCGCAAGACGGCTCCGCATCGCAAGGCGGCGATCTCGGCTGGATCAGCCCCGGCGAAACCGTGCCCGAGTTCGAGCGCGCGATGAACAACCTCAAGGACGGCGAGATCAGCGAGCCCGTTCGCTCCGAGTACGGCTATCACCTGATTCAAGTACTCGGCCGGCGCGAGGCGCAAGGCTCGATCCAGCAGCAGATGGATCTGGCGCGCCAGGCGATCGGCCAGCGCAAGGCCGAGCAGGCGTACTCCGATTGGCTGCGACAGCTGCGCGATTCGGCCTACGTCCAGTACAAGGTCGCGGTCCCGCTCGCCCAGCAGTAGCAAGCCTTAATCGACCATGACGAGCACCGCCAGCGCTTCTCCGCTTACGATTGCGATCACGACCGGCGAACCGGCCGGCGTGGGGCCCGAGCTGACGGCGGTCGCCCTGGCGGGCGCTGCGGCGCGTTGGCCGGACGCATGCTTCGCGGTGCTTGGCGATGCGGCGCTGATCGAAGCACGCGCGCAGGCGGTCGGCGTCGATTGGCCGACGCTCGTCGGTGCGGGACACGTGAGCGTCGCGCACCGGCCGCTTGCGGCGCCGTCCCTGGCGGGCCGGCTCGATGCCGTGAACGGCCGGTATGTCCTCGGCCTGCTCGACGATGCCATCGACGGCGCGCTCGCGCGGACCTACGACGCGATCGTGACTGCGCCCCTGCAAAAGAGCACGATCAACGATGCCGGCGTCCCTTTCACGGGGCATACCGAGTATCTGGCCGAGCGCACCGGCACTGCGCGCGTCGTCATGATGCTGGCCGGCACGGGCGCTCGGCCGTTGCGGGTCGCGCTCGCCACGACGCATTTGCCGCTCAAGGAAGTTCCGAGCGCGATCGACATCGGCAGTCTCGTCGATACGATCGCCATCATCGATCATGACTTGCGCCGCGATTTCGGTTTGCCGGCGCCGCGCATCCTCGTCACCGGCCTGAACCCGCATGCGGGCGAAAACGGCTACCTCGGGCGCGAGGAGATCGACGTCATCTCGCCCGCGCTTGCGAAGGCTGCCGAGCGTGGTATCGATGCGCGCGGCCCCTATCCGGCCGATACGCTCTTTCAGCCGCGCTATCTCGACGAAGCCGATTGCGTGCTCGCGATGTACCACGACCAGGGGCTGCCGGTGCTCAAATATGCGACGTTCGGCGAAGGCGTCAACGTCACGTTAGGGCTGCCGATCATTCGTACCTCCGTCGATCACGGCACCGCGCTCGATCTCGCGGGTACGGGGCGGGCCGACGCGGGTAGCCTGATCGCGGCGATCGACACCGCGGTCGCGATGGCGCGCAACCGGCGCGGCGGCTAGCGTCGCCGCCGGCCGCCGGCCGCCGCGGCGCGAGGCGGCGTTTCTCGATTTCTTTCGGTTTTCTCACATCGATGTCCACCAGCAGACAGCATCAAGGCCATTTCGCGCGCAAGCGGTTCGGGCAAAACTTCCTCGTCGATCTCGGCATCATCGATTCGATCGTCTCGCTGATCGCGCCCGAGCGCGGACAGTTGATGGTCGAAATCGGGCCGGGCCTCGGCGCGCTGACCGAGCCGCTCGTCGAGCGTCTCGCCACGCCCGAGTCGCCGCTGCATGCGGTCGAACTCGATCGCGATCTCATCGCGCGGCTGAAAGAGCAGTTCGGCGATTTGCTGGCGCTTCATGCGGGCGACGCGCTCGCCTTCGATTTCGGCTCGCTCGTGCAAACGCGTGAGAAGCCGACGCTGCGCATCGTCGGGAACCTGCCGTACAACATTTCTAGCCCGCTGTTGTTCCATCTGATGGCGTTCGCGCCCCTCGTCGTCGACCAGCACTTCATGCTGCAGAACGAAGTCGTGGAGCACATGGTGGCCGAACCGGGCACGAAAGCGTTCGGGCGGCTTTCAGTGATGCTGCAGTATCGCTACGTGATCGACAAACTGCTCGACGTGCCGCCCGAATCGTTTCAGCCGCCGCCGAAAGTCGATTCGGCGATCGTGCGGATGATTCCGTATGCCCCGCACGAGTTGGCGAGCGTCGACATGGCCGTATTCGGCGAACTCGTCACCGCAGCGTTCTCTCAGCGCCGCAAGATGCTGCGCAACACGTTGTCCGCTTACCGCGATCGGGTCGATTTCGAGGGCCTGGGCTTCGATCTCGCGCGGCGCGCGGAGGACGTGCCGGTGGAGGAATACGTGCGCGTCGCGCAGGTGCTTGGCGGGTAACGCATCGTCTGCGTCGCAAGGGCGACGCTACAAGCGGCCATCGCCTAGGCCCGCTTCTCGCGCGGCGCGCGGCGGGCCGGCGCGTTCACGAGCACGATGCCCGCCAGCACGAGCGCCGAGGCGAGGACGAAACGCGTGCTGAACGATTCCCCGAGCAGGACCACGCCGAAGCCGACACCGAACAGCGGCGTCAGGAATGAAAATACCGACAAGCGCGACGCCATGTAGCGCGTGAGCAGCCAGAACCAAGTCAAATAGCTGACGAACGCCACCGCGACGGCTTGGTAAGCGAGGCTCGCAATCGCGAGCGGCGTCACGTACGCGCGATGTTCCTCGCCCAGCGCGAATGCGATGGCCAGCAAAACGACGGCGGACACGGCGAGTTGGTAGAACAGCGTCTTGCTCGCGCTCGCATGCGAAAGCGAACTTGCGCGCACGACGACCGTCGTCGCGGCCCACATGACCCCGCCCAGCACCCCGAGCGCATCGCCCAGCACCCCGGCGAGCGCCGAGGCGCCGGGCGCCGGCGGGCGCGCGAAGCCGTCGGCGAATGCGAGCGCGATGCCCGCGAACGCGACCGTGACGCCAACCCATTGCGTGCGGCGCATCTTCTCGCCGGCCACGAAGGCGTGGAGGCCGAGCGCCGTGAAGCACGGCGCCGTGTAAAGAAAGACGGCCATGCGCGATGCGCTCGTGAGCGTCAACCCGCCGAAGATGCAAACGAACTCGCCGGCGAACAAAACGCCCGCCAACAGACCGGGGCCGAGCGTACCGTCTTGTCGAAACAGCGGCGTGCCGCGCAGGCGGGCCCAACCGAGTACGAGCGCCGCCGCGATCGTCGAGCGCAAGCCGGCCTGGAGCATGGGCCCTAGCGCGCCGTTCGTCGTTTTGATGGCGACTTGCTGCAGGCCCCAAATGGCGCAGAGCAGGACCATCAGGGCGATAGCGAACGCGTCGGGTGCGCGGCGTAGGGGGATGGGCGCGCCGATGGCGGTGGCGGTATTCATTCGAAGCGTAATCGATACTAAGTCGTGGGGATTCGGCGCGTGCGCCGGACTGCTTCTCGTTGCCGTTTGCCGGTGTAGCCGTTCACTAGGCTAGGGATGCAATTGCCGAGCTAGCCCGCGTAACATACCAAAACAGCGCGCCGCACGCCTCACCGTGGCTGAGTAACCCTCATGGCGTCAGGGCGAGCGCCATGGGCGGTTTCTTGCTAAATTTCGCTACCCTGCCTTGTTTTGTGACGAAACCGGAGTTCAAGATGCGTTTGTTGCACACGATGCTGCGAGTCGGCGATCTCGACCGCTCGCTCAAGTTCTACACCGAATTGCTGGGCATGAAGCTGCTGCGCCGCCAAGATTATCCCGAAGGCCGCTTCACGCTGGCTTTCGTGGGGTACACCGACGAAAGCGAGGGCGCCGTCATCGAGCTCACGCACAACTGGGATACGAAAGCCTACGATCTGGGCACGGGCTACGGCCATATCGCGCTCGAAGTGGACGACGCGTATGCCGCCTGCGCGAAGATCAAGGCGCAGGGTGGCAACGTCGTGCGCGAGGCAGGGCCGATGAAGCACGGCACGACCGTGATCGCGTTCGTCATGGACCCGGACGGCTACAAGATCGAGTTCGTTCAGAAGAAAACGCGGTAACGCGTCGATGCGTCGTGCCCGCCGCCCGGCGGGCTCAAAGCGCCGGCAGCAACTCGGGCGGATGATGCTTGAGCGTATGCCGCGCTTCCTTGAATTCGGGAAAGATCGATTCGACGGTTTGCCAGAAGCGCGGGCTGTGATTCATCTCGCGCAAATGGGCGAGTTCATGCGCGACGACGTAGTCGATGATCGACAGCGGAAAATGAATGAGCCGCCAGTTCAGACGAATGCGTCCGTCGCTCGAGCAACTCCCCCAGCGCGTCGCCGCCGACGACAACGCATAGCCCTTGTAGGCCACACCGAGCTTGTCCGCGTAGTACGCGAGCCGCTCGCCGTACAAGCGTTTGGCTTCGGTCTGTAGCCAGCCTTGCACGCGATCCTTGATTTGCTGCGCATCGGCGTGGGCGGGCAACGCCAGCGCCAGCGCGCCTGCCTGCGCGTCGAACACGAGGGACGCATGCGCCGACGCCAGGGCGATCCGCACCGGTTTGCCGAGATAAGGAATTTCGGCGCCATCGCGCCATTCGATGCGCGGCAACGCACGCTGTTCGACTCGCGTCTGCCATTCGGCGAGCTTCGCGAAAATCCATCGTTCCTTGCCCGCGATCGCCGTTTCGATGTCGGCCAACGTGACCCAACGCGGCGCCGTGATCATCAAGCCGCTGCCGTCGATCGAAAACCCGATCGTGCGCCTGGACGAACGTTTGAGCCCATACTCGAGCGTGCGCCCGCTCAACGTCAGCCGGCGTAGCTTCACCCCGTTCGGTGTCCGGTCGGGGCGAAGTGGCGCCGTGGCCGCCGCGGGCGCGAGCGCTTCCTCGTCGACGGCGCCCGCGAACAACGGCAGATCGAGCTGCCGGTTATCGGGTACGGTCGCGGGGCGGGGTTTGGCGGGCTTGGACATCGGCGGGCGGCGGGGCGGTTCGTGCTTAGCCGAGGGACGTGTCGGCGCGATCGGCGCTCCCGCGCTTGCCGGCTTTGCCGTTGGAGGCCGAAGCGCCGCCGCCGGCGTCCCGATAGGCGTGCGGATCGATTCGACGCATTTCGGCTTCGATCCATGCTTCGACGCGCGCGTTCAGCTGATCGGGCGTGAGCCCGGTCGACTCGATCGGCTTGCCGATCGACACCGTGACGGTGCCGGCGTATTTGATGAAGGAATTGCGGGGCCAGACGTGACCGGCGTTGTGCGCGATCGGCACGACCGGTGCGCCGGCGTCGATCGCAAAGCGCGCCCCGCCCGTCTTGTACTTGCCCTGCTGGCCGACCCGAGTGCGCGTGCCTTCGGGGAACATGATCACCCACGCGCCTTCCTTCATGCGCAGCCGTCCTTGCTTGACCACCGACGCGAACGCGTACTTGCCTTCCTTGCGGTCGATGTGAACCATCTTCAGCATGCCGAGCGCCCAGCCGAAGAACGGCACGTAAAGCAATTCGCGCTTGAAGACGTAGCACAGCGGGCGCGGCATGATCGCCGGGAAGGCGACCGTTTCCCAAGCCGATTGGTGCTTGGAGAGCAGCACGGCGGGGCCATCGGGCAGGTTTTCCTGGCCCTCGATGCGGTAGCGGATGCCGGCCAGATGCCGCGCAACGAACAGCGTGCTGCGGCACCAGCCGACGGCCATCCAATACCGGCGCTCCGCGTTCATGAACGGGAAGGCGATGAAGCAGGCCGTCGCGTACGGGGCCGTATAGACGATGAAAAAGAGAAACAGCAGCAGCGAGCGGATAAAGCGGACGATTGGCATCAGTGTCTTCGATCGGTTGGCGGCGTGCTCACTCGCTCAACGACGCGAGAAACGTCAGCGCGAACGCTTTCAAGTCGTCGTGGACCTTCGTACCCTCGGGCAGGCCGCCCGCCGCGAGCGTCTTCTTGCCCTTGCCCGTCAGCACGAGGTGCGTCGGAAAGCCGAGCGCCGCGCCGGCTTGCAAGTCGCGCAACGCATCGCCGACAACGGGCGTCGAGGCGGGATCGATCTCGAAGCGCTCGATGATCGACTGTAAGAGGCCGGGCTTCGGCTTACGGCATTCGCATTGATCCTCGGCCGTATGCGGGCAGAAGAAAACGGCGTCGATGCGGCCGCCGACGGCCGCGGCCGCGCGATTCATCTTCACGTGCATCGCGTTGAGCGTGGCCATGTCGAACAGGCCGCGGCCGATGCCGGACTGGTTCGACGCCACGGCGATGCGATAGCCCGCTTGATTGAGGCGAGCGATCGCCTCGAGGCTCCCCGGAAGGGGAACCCACTCGTCGGGCGTCTTGATGAACGCGTCGGAATCGACGTTGATGACGCCGTCGCGATCGAGGATAACGAGCTTCTTGCCGGAAGTCATACGCGTCTCTTTCAGAGTGGCCTCGCCCGCTTACGCCGCGAGCTTCGAGATGTCGGCCACGCAATTCATTTGCGCGTGCAACTCGGCCAAGAGGGCCAGCCGGTTCTTGCGCAGCGCGGCATCCTCGGCATTGACCATCACGTCGTTGAAGAATGTATCGACGGGGTCGCGCAGCGCGGCGAGCGCCGAAAGCGCCCGCGTGTAGTCGCGTTGCTCGAGCTGTGTCTGCACCGAGGGCGCGACCTTCTTGAGCTGTTCGCTCAGCGAGCGTTCGGCCGGCTCGACGAGCAACGACGACTGCACCGACGGCGCCGCCGAGCCGTTCGCCGGCGTCGCGCCCGCGCCAGCCGTCGCGAGACTGATCTCGGTTTCCGACTTCTTCAGGATGTTCGTGATCCGCTTGTTGGCGGCGGCGAGCGCACCGGCTTCCGGCAGGGTGGAGAACTCGCGTACGGCGTCGAGCCGGGCGATGACGTCGTCGAGCTTGCGCGGCTGCAGGCTCAGGACGGCTTCGATTTCGCCGGCGGCATAGCCGCGCTCTCGCAGCAGCCCGCGCAGGCGATCCATGAAGAACGCGTAAAGCGCATCGGTGCAATCGGCCACGTGCGGCGCCGCGCCGAAGCACCCGGCCGCTTCGTGCAGCAGGGCGACGAGGTCGATCGGCAACTGCTTCTCGATCACGATGCGCAGCACGCCCAAGGCGTGGCGGCGCAGCGCGAACGGATCCTTTTCGCCGGTCGGCACGAGGCCGATCCCCCAAATGCCCACCAGGGTCTCGAGCTTGTCCGCGAGCGCGACGGCGGTGCCGACGCGCGTGGCGGGCAGCGCATCGCCCGAAAAGCGCGGCTGATAATGCTCGGTGCAGGCAAGCGCGACTTCCTCCGCCTCGCCGTCGTGGCGCGCGTAATACGTGCCCATCGTGCCTTGTAGCTCGGGAAATTCGCCGACCATGTCGGTCAGCAAATCGGCCTTCGCCAATCGTGCGGCGCGCGCGGCCAGCAAGGGATCGGCGCCGACGTGCGGGGCCAGCACGCGCGCGAGCGCCTCGAGGCGCTGCACGCGCTCGAGCTGCGAACCGAGCTTGTTGTGATAGACGACGTTGGCCAAGAGCGGCACGCGGTCGGCGAGCGGCTTCTTCTTGTCCTGCTCGAAGAAGAACTTCGCATCGGCCAAGCGCGGGCGCACGACGCGCTCGTTGCCTTCGACGATTTCGCCGGGGGTATCCGTGGCGATGTTCGAAACGATGAGGAACCGGGAGCGCAGCTTGCCGGCTTCATCGGTGAGCGCGAAGTATTTCTGATTCGTCTGCATCGTCAAGATCAGGCATTCCTGCGGAACCTGCAGGAACTGCTCGTCGAACCGGCACTCGTAGGCGACCGGCCATTCGACGAGCGACGTCACTTCGTCGAGCAGCGCCTCGGGCATGACGACGCGATCGCCGTTTGCCAGGGCGTTCAGCTGTTCGACGATGCTCGCGCGGCGTTCGGCGAAGCCGGCGACGACATGGCCCTTCGTACGCAGCGTGTGCGCGTATTCGTCGGCATGCAGGACGGCGACGAGGCCGCTCGACAGAAAGCGATGGCCGAGCGTCGTGTCGCCGGCGTCGATGCCGAAGGCCGTCACGGGCACGACCTGCTCGCCGTGCAGCACTGTGAGCCGCTGGACCGGACGCACGAACTGCACGTTAGCGCCGTCGGGCCGCTGGTAAGTCATCACTTTCGGGATCGGCAGCTTGGCGAGCGCTTCGTCGAGCGCGGCCTGCAGGCCGTCGGGGAGCGTCGCGCCCGGCGCGGCATAGCGCAGAAAGAACGCCTCGGCTTTGCCGTCGGAGGCCCGCTCGAGATCGGCGAGCGGCACGTCCGGAAAGCCGAGCGCCGCGAGCTTCTTCGCGAGCGGCGCCGTGGGCTGACCGTTCGCATCGAGCGCGACCGAAACGGGCAGGACTTTCTCGCGCACCTGCTTTTCAGGCGCGACGGCGCGCACGTTCTTGACGGCGACCGCCAGGCGGCGCGGCGTGGCGAAACGCTCGAACGAGGGCGGGCCCTCGATCAGGTCGCGCGCGGCGAGGCGCTCGACGAGCCCCGCGGCGAAGGCGTCGGACAGGCGCGCGAGCGCCTTCGGCGGCAATTCCTCGGTCAGAAGTTCGACGAGCAGTGTGGCTTGGTGAGCTTGATTCATATTCGTTGAAGTCTCGTCATTCCGTATCGATCGCGCGCTCGACCTTCAGCGGCGGCGCCCACGCCGGCATCGCGGCGTCTTGCTCGTCGGTCGTCAAGCCGGGCACGCCGTGCACCGGGTTGCCGAGCATCGGGAAGCCGCGCTTTTCGCGCGAGTCGTAGTACGCCTGCGCGACGAGGCGCGACAGCGCGCGAATGCGGCCGATGTAGGCGGCCCGCTCCGTGACCGAGATCGCGCCGCGGGCGTCGAGCAGATTGAACGTATGGGCGGCCTTGAGCACGAGTTCGTAGCCGGGCAGCGCGAGCTGCGTTTCGATCATGCGCTTCGCTTCCGACTCGTAGCTGTTGAACAGCGTGAAGAGCAGATCGACGTTCGCGTGCTCGAAGTTGTACGTGGATTGCTCGACTTCGTTCTGGTGGTAGACGTCGCCGTAGGACAAGCGCCGCAATTCGGGGCCGTTCGGGCCCGCTTCTTCCCATTCGGTCCAGACGAGGTCGTACACCTTCTCGACCTTCTGCAGATACATGGCGAGCCGCTCGAGGCCGTAGGTGATTTCGCCGAGCACGGGCTTGCAATCGAGGCCGCCCACTTGCTGAAAGTAGGTGAACTGCGTGACTTCCATGCCGTTGAGCCACACTTCCCAGCCGAGGCCCCAGGCGCCGAGCGTCGGGTTTTCCCAATCGTCCTCGACGAAGCGCACGTCGTTCTGTTTCAGGTCGAAGCCGAGCGCCTCGAGCGAACCGAGGTACAGATCCAGGATGTTTTCGGGCGCGGGCTTGAGCACGACCTGATACTGGTAGTAGTGCTGCAGGCGGTTCGGATTGTCGCCGTAGCGGCCGTCCTTCGGGCGGCGCGAGGGCTGCACATAGGCGGCTCGCCACGGCTCGGGGCCGATCGCGCGCAGGAACGTATGGACGTGCGAGGTGCCGGCGCCGACTTCCATGTCGATCGGCTGAAGCAGCGCGCAACCCTGTTTGTCCCAATAGGATTGCAGCGTCAGAATGATTTGCTGAAACGTGAGCATGTCGTGCCTATGGCGGCTGAAGGCGGATGGACCCGGTTGCCGGCCGCGCTCGGCTGCGCGTGCGGGCCTCGGGCGGGCAGGCGGATTTGCCGCTGCCCGGCGCTAAAACAATGAATTTTACCGGAATGTGGCGGGCCCGGGCCTAATGCGGCTTGCGGCCGGGGCCCGCACCCGGATGCCGCGGCCTGAACGCGAAGCCGAAGGCGAGCAGCACGAGCGACACGGCCAGCACGAGGTTGTTGCCCACGGTGATGTACGGGGTGCGCCCCGTCATGCCTTGCACCTTGGCTTCGATTTGCCCGGTGGTAAACGGCGGCAGCCGATCCGTGACGCGGCCGCGCGCGTCGATGACGGCCGTCGTGCCCGTGTTGGTCGCCGCGAGCAGCGGCCGCCCCGTTTCCAGCGTGCGCATGCGCGCCATCTGCAGGTGTTGATCGAGCGCGATCGTGTCGCCGAACCAGGCGAGGTTCGACGCATTGACGAGTATGCCCGCCGGCGTCGCCGCCTCGCGCAGCGTGCGCGCGATTTCCTCGCCGAAGATGTCCTCGTAGCAGATGTCGACGTCCACCGGCTGGTTATGAACGGAGAAGGCCTTTTGCACCGGGGCGCCGCGCGCGAGATCGCCGAGCGGAATGTTCATGAGCTGCACGAACCAGTGAAAGCCCCATGGTACGAATTCGCCGAACGGGACGAGATGGTGCTTGTCGTAGCGATAGAGCTGCCGAGCGTCGGGCGTGATGCCGAAAAAGCTGTTGGTCACGTCGGTGATGCGGCCCTCGGGCGTGATGGTCGCGCCCAGCGCGCCGATCAGCAGCGACGAACCCGTGTTGTCCGCGAACGTGCGCAGCGTGCGCGCGAACGTTTCGGGAAACTGCTGCGGCAAGAGGGGGATCGCCGTTTCGGGCGTGACGATGAGGTCTGCTGCGCGCGCCGTGATCATGTGCTCATACAGCGCGAGCGCGCTGCGCATGCCCGCATCGTCGAACTTCATTTCCTGCTTGACGTTGCCCTGCAGGATGCGCACGGTCAGCGGCGCATTGCCAGGCAGCGTCCAGGCCACGCGCGAAAGCGAGAGCCCGGCGGCGACTACCGCGAGCGCGCCGCAGGCTGGCAGCAGGACGGCGAGGCGTGCGCGAGGGCGCGCGAACCACGCGTGCGCGCTCTGAACGACGAGCGCCGCGGCGAGCGCGAGCACCCAGCCGACACCGTAGACGCCCCCGATCGCCGCGAAGCCCGCGAAGGGGCCGTCCACCTGCGCGTAGCCGCTTGCAAGCCAGGGGAAGCCGGTCAACACGGTGCCGCGCAGCCATTCGCCCAGCGCCCATGCGCTCGCGAAGGCGAACGCGCCGTGCCAGGTGGGCGCAAACGGCCGCTCCTCGCGCAGCCCATGCGTCGCGTGTCCCGCGCAAAACGACCAGAGCCCCGCGGAGAAGGCCGGGTAGAGCGCAAGATAGAGCGAAAACAAAACGAGTGCCGCGCCCGCCAGCGGCGCGGCCATTTCGCCGTACTGATGCATGCTGACGTACAGCCACCAGACGCCCGTGACAAGATTGCCGAAACCGAACGCGCCGCCCGTGAGCGCCGCGCTTTTCCAGCTCGTCGTGCGCGTAAGCCACGCGTAGAGCGCGGCGAAAATCGCCAGCTCGAGCCAGCCGCCGTGCGGCGTGGGCGCGAACGACAGCGTGTTGAGCGCGCCGAGCGCGAGCGCGGCGACATAGTGCCAGCGCGACAGCGGACCGGCGGCGCTGGATGCGGCGGCATGGCCGCGCAGGCGGGAGGTGATCGATTCGGCCATGAGTGCGCGGCGTCGAAGTGGCGTTGAACGGTTCAATCGGTAAAGGGGAGGCGCTTTCCTGTTCCGCGTTCGCTTTGTCTTTCGCGATCGCGGCGCGCACGGTCGGCAGGATCTCGAGCGCTGCGGCCTCAACGCGCGGGCCGGCCGCGCTCGGTGCTTCGCTCGGTCAAGTCTGGATGTGCTGCGCTTCGCGTTCGCGCTGGCCGGCGAGCGGGTCGCGACGCACGAGCAGCATGTGGACTTGGCGCGCGTCGCCGCGCAGGATTTCGAAGATGAGGTCGTCGATGCGCACCCGCTCGCCGCGATGCGGCACGCGGCCGAAATGATGCGTGACGAGCCCGCCGATCGTATCGACTTCCTCGTCGGAGAAGTTCGTGCCGAACACTTCGTTGAACTGCTCGATTTCGGTGAGCGCACGCACGCGGTAACGCCCGTCGGGCGAGGGAATGATGTTGCCGCTTTCCTCGTCGAAGTCGTATTCGTCCTCGATGTCGCCCACGATTTGCTCGAGCACGTCCTCGATCGTGATGAGTCCCGCCACGCCGCCGTATTCGTCGACGACGATCGCGATGTGATTGCGATTCATGCGGAAATCGTGCAGCAAGACGTTCAGCCGCTTGGCCTCGGGAATGAATACGGCCGGGCGCAGCATGCCGCGCACGTCGAACGATTCCTCGGCGTAATAGCGCAGCAGATCCTTGGCGAGCAGCACGCCGATGATGTTATCGCGATTGCCCTCGTACACCGGGTAGCGCGAGTGCGCTTTTTCGAGGACGAACGGGATGAATTCCTCGGGGCTGCGCTCGATGTCGATGGCATCCATCTGGGCGCGCGGCACCATGATGTCGCGCGCGCTCAGCTCGGACACCTGGAACACGCCTTCGATCATCGAAAGCGAATCGGCGTCGATCAGGTTGCGCTCGTGCGCGTCTTGCAAGATTTCCAGCAACTCGGCCCGCGATTCGGGTTCGGGCGAGATGAAGTCGGTCAGACGCTCGAGCAGCGAGCGTTTCTCGGCGGGCTTGTCGGTATGGCGTCGACTGGGATAGGCGTCGTTCATGGCGATGCGTCCTGAACGGCTGGACGCGTGGTAAGCGGAGAGTAAAGGATACACCACGCAAAAGCGGGACCAGGGTTGCGCTCGCTCCTGCTAAAGTGCGCGAAGGTGCGAGCGAGTCGTTTTCGCCATCGCTTTCTACCTTTTTTGCGCGAAAGAATTATGTCGGAAGAGTTTGAAGTACGCGGGCCGCACGAGGAAGCGCTCGAACACGGGGGCCACGGGCACGGCCACGCAGCGGGGCACGCGGCGGCGAGCCCCGATTCGTTCGCGGGCCGCATCGCCGTCATGACGGCCGTGCTCGCCACGATCGGTGCGGTTTTCTCGTACCAGGGCGGGTCGACCGAAGGGCTCGCGCTGTTCTACAAGAACGAGGCCGCGATCCGCAAGACCGAGGCGGCGAACCAGTGGAGCTACTACCAGGCCAAAGGGGAAAAGCAGAATTTGGCCGAACTCGGCGCGGCGCTGACGGCGGCCGACCCGAAGGCGAGCGCCAAGTTCACGGCCGACGTCGCCAAATACGCGCAGCAGAAAACCGCCATCCGGGCACAAGCCGAGGCGCTCGAAAAGGCGGTCGCCAAGGCCGACGCCGACAGCGAACGGCAGTTGCATCTGCACCATCGGTGGGCGCAGGCGACCACGCTCACGCAAGTGGCGATTTCGCTCGCGGCCATCACGCTGCTCACGCGCCGGCGTTGGCTGCTCGGCGCCGCGCTCGGCGTGGCGGGACTGGGCGCGATCGTCGGCGCGGCGGCATTTCTGGGATATTGAGCCAGGGGGCGATCGCCCCGGGGCGCCCGTGGGCGTCAGAGACAGCGTGTCAGCAGCGCTTCGAGCGCGCGATCGGGCATGCCGCATTCGCGCAACGCATGAACCGTGCGGCGCACGTAATCGAGCGTCGTGCCGTAGCGGCCTTGGGCGCAGGCGAACACCGTCTTGACCATTTCATCGGACAATTTGCCCGTATAGGTCGGTACGTCGCGGCGCATGACGAACGCAAGCGCATCGACGCGACGCCCGTCCGCCAGCCAGCACGGCAGCCACATCGGGCGATACGAGCCCATCGGCATCTCGCGCCGCCAAAGCGCTTCCAAATGCGGCGCGGCCCCGTCGCCTGCCAGGCGAAAGGCCATCCCGGTGCAAGAGCCGCCGCGGTCGAGCGCCAGCACGAGGCCTGGCTGTTCAGGCGTGCCGCGATTCACGCGCGACCACAGGTACAAGCCGCGATGATAGCCGCGCACGCGCGCGCGGACCGTTTCAGCAGCCGGCATGCCGGGATTCCAGATCAGCGAGCCATAGCCGAACAGCCATAAATCGCTTGCGCCGTCCCAGCGCCGCATGGTGTCGGCCAGCGATTGGGCGAGTTCCGCCTCGCTGAGCAGCCGCGCCTCGCCGAGCGAGGGCGGATAGCTTAGGCATGCGGGCGGGAGCGGGGGTGGGCTCGTGTCGGACATCGCGCGTGAGGCTGTCAGCGAGAACGGTCTCCGTACGGATCGGCGAAGCCGAGCCCGGCCAGGATGTCGGTTTCGAACGCTTCCATTTCCTGGGCCTCGTCGTCGTTTTCGTGGTCGTAGCCCTGCGCATGAAGCGTGCCGTGCACGATCATGTGCGCGTAATGGGCTTCGAGGGGCTTTCCTTGCTCGGCCGCTTCGCGCTCGATCACGGGGCAGCACAGGACGAGATCGCCCGAGACGGGGTCGTCCTCGCTTTCGGCGTAAGCGAAGGTGAGCACGTTCGTGGCGTAGTCCTTGCCGCGGTACGTGCGGTTGAGCATTCGACCTTCATCGGCGTCGACGAAACGCACCGTCAGTTCGCCGTCGGCGAATAGCGCCGCTTTGACCCAGCGCGCGACGCTCGCGCGCGGCAGCGCGGCCTTGTGCTCGGGGAACGCCTTGGCCGCCGGAAACTGCAGCGCGAGCTTCAATCGCGGCGTGGGTGTCTTCTCGTTCATTCTCGTCGTCGATGGACTATCGCCCGTCGATGGGCTTGGCGTCGTCCTTCTTCGTGTGCTGGTCGTACGCCTCGACGATACGGGCGACGAGCGGATGGCGCACGACGTCCGCGCTCGTAAAGCGCGTGAGCGCGATGCCGCGCACGTTCGCCAGCACTTGCTGCGCTTCGATCAGACCGCTTTTCGCGCCGCGCGGCAGGTCGACCTGGGTCGTATCGCCCGTGACCACGGCCTTCGAGCCGAAGCCGATCCGCGTGAGGAACATCTTCATCTGCTCGGGCGTCGTGTTCTGCGCCTCGTCGAGGATGATGAACGCGTGATTGAGCGTGCGCCCGCGCATATAGGCGAGCGGCGCGATCTCGATCATTTGACGCTCGAACATCTTCGCGGTCTTGTCGAAGCCGAGCAGATCGTAGAGCGCGTCGTAGAGCGGGCGAAGGTACGGGTCGACCTTCTGCGCGAGATCGCCGGGCAGGAAGCCGAGCCGCTCGCCCGCTTCGACGGCCGGACGCGTGAGCACGATCCGCTTCACCTGATCGCGCTCGAGCGCGTCGACGGCGCAAGCGACGGCAAGGTACGTCTTGCCCGTACCGGCCGGGCCGACGCCGAAGGTCACGTCGTGCGACACGATCTGCTTGAGGTATTCGCGCTGCGCCGGCGTGCGGCCGCGCAGATCGGCCCGGCGCGTGTAGAGCTTCGGACCGAGTTCCTCGACGTTTTCATCGTCGAGGCCCGCCGGCTCGTCGAACGGATGATCGGGATCGTAGCGGCTCGGCGCGGCGTCGTCCGAGTTGGCGGCCGAACCGCCTGCCGCGCCCCGATTGCCAGGGTGACGCGCTTCGACGAGCGCGAGCTGGATGTCGTCGACCGACAACGGCTCGCGCGCGCGGTTGTAGAAGGTTTCGAGCGCGCCGAGCGCGACTTTCGCGCCGCGTCCGCGGATCGAGATGCGATGGCCGCGCCGTTGCAGCGTGACGTCGAGCGCCTGCTCGATTTGCCGCAGGTTCTCGTCGAGCGGCCCGCAGAGGTTGGCGAGGCGCGCGTTGTCTTCGCGCGGTGCGGTGAATTCCAGGGACGGGGCGGTCTTCAAGGCGAAAGTGCGTTCCTTAGGCGATGGGCTGTGCGTCTTCGACGAGCACGAGCTCGCCGCGCAGCGAGTGCGGATAGGCGCGCGTGATGCGCACGTCGATCATCTGGCCGATCAGCCGCGCGTGCGACGCCACGGGCGCCGGAAAATTGACGACGCGGTTGTTCGCCGTGCGGCCCGCGAGTTCGTTCGGGTCTTTCCGCGCGGGACGCTCGACGAGAATGCGCTCGACGTTGCCGACCATCGACTCGCTGATCCGCACGACGTTGGCGTCGATCGTCGCCTGCAGATGCTGCAGCCGCTCGAGCTTGACCTCGCGCGGCGTGTCGTCGTGCAAGTTCGCGGCCGGCGTGCCGGGGCGGGGGCTGTAGATGAACGAGAAGCTCGTGTCGTAGCTCATCTCGTGCACGAGCGCCATCGTCTTGTCGAAGTCGTCCTGCGTCTCGCCCGGAAAGCCGACGATGATGTCGGTCGACAGCGACAGATCGGGGCGGATCGCGCGCAGGCGGCGGATCACGGATTTGTACTCGAGCACCGTATAGCCGCGCTTCATCGCCATCAAGATGCGATCCGAGCCGTGCTGCACGGGCAGGTGCAGATGCGAAACGAGCTTGTCGACTTTCGCGTAGACGTCGATGAGGCGCTGCGTGAATTCCTTCGGGTGCGACGTGGTATAGCGGATCCGCTCGATGCCGGGGATATCGGCGACGTATTCGATCAGCGTCGCGAAATCGGCGATGTCGGTCGAGCCGAGCGTGAGCGCGCCGCGATAGGCGTTCACGTTTTGGCCGAGCAGCGTGACTTCGCGCACGCCTTGATCGGCGAGGCCGGCAATTTCGGTGAGCACGTCGTCGAGCGGGCGCGAGACTTCGTCGCCGCGCGTATAGGGCACGACGCAGTAGCTGCAGTACTTGCTGCAGCCTTCCATGATCGACACGAACGCGCTCGGACCGTCGACGCGCGCGGGCGGCAAGTGATCGAACTTTTCGATTTCGGGAAACGAGATGTCGACCTGCGCGCGGCCGCTTTCGCGGCGCGCGTCGATCATCTGCGGCAGCCGATGCAGCGTTTGCGGGCCGAACACGAGGTCGACGTAGGGCGCGCGCGCGACGATGGCCGCGCCTTCCTGACTCGCGACGCAGCCGCCGACGCCGATCAGCAAACCGGGTTTCGCTTCCTTGAGCTCGCGCACGCGGCCCAGATCGGAGAAGACCTTCTCCTGCGCTTTTTCGCGCACGGAGCAGGTATTGAATAGGATGACGTCAGCGTCTTCGGGGGAATCCGTCTTGACGAGTCCTTCAGCGGCGCCGAGTACGTCGACCATTTTGTCGGAGTCGTACTCGTTCATCTGGCAGCCGAAGGTCTTTACATAAACTTTCTTGGTCATGAAGCTCGCCGTTCGCAGTGGTTGACCTGGGGGCGCGGGTAAGTCGTGGAAGCCGGCACGCGCGCCGCCTGGGGCGGGGGACGTGTCGCGACCGCGGGCGGTGCGGCCCGTCTCGCGCAGTGGGCGCGAAACCGCGGAACCGGGCCCAAAAGGCGCCAAACGGCCCGAGATGGCCCAAATGTGCCAGCCGCGTAACCACATATTATAGCGGGTCGACCGCTGCCGGGCCGTAGTGGCCGATCGCGGCTTGCGGCGGGGCCGGAAAGCGCAAGGAGAAGGCCGTTCTCACCCCGGGCTCGCTCTCGACGCCGCAGTCGCCGCCGTGCTCGTGCATGATCGATTTCACGATCGCGAGCCCAAGGCCCGTGCCTGAGGCGGGGTTGTGGCGCGCTGGGTCGACGCGGTAAAAGCGATCGAAGATGTGGGGCAGGTGTTCGCGGGCGATGCCGGGGCCGTGATCCACGACACGGATAACGGCGGCATCCGCTTCGTTACAACATTCGATCGTCACCGTGGAGCCGGCCGGCGCGTGCGCGCATGCATTCGACACTAAATTGCAGATCGCGCGCTCGACGAGCAGCGGTTCGCCGATGAAGCTGCACCGGCCGTCGACTCGGATCGCGACGTTCCGGTCTTCGCCGATCGCTTCGTAGTAGCCGGCTACCCGCGAGGCCTCTTGCTCTCCATCGAGAAGGCGCAGACGAGCATGGCGTTGACCCGCGTCGATACGGGCGAGCAGCAACATGTCGTCGATCATGTGCGAGAGGCGCTGCAACTCCTCGATGCTCGACTCGATGACCGCACGATACTCGTCGTTCGAGCGGGGCTGCGCGAGTGCGACCTGCGCTTGCGCCAGCAGATTCGTCAGCGGCGTGCGGATGTCGTGGGCGAGATCCGACGAAAATCGCGTGAGCCGCGTGAACGATTCGTGCAGACGTACGAGCATTCGATTGAACGCCTGGCTCAAGTCCAGGAGCTCGCCGGCGGCGAACCTATCGGGTAGCCGATGGGCGAGCCGGCTTGTCGAGATTTCATCGGCACATGCGGCGAGATCGGCGAGCGGCTCGAGCGCGAACGCTGCGATCCGGTGCGCGACGACGGCCGCGGCCAAGGCGCCGCCGAGCGTCGCCAGCGCGATGCACGTCGCGCACAGACGCAGGAACGCGCGTGTGCTGCGATAGTCGCCCTGGATGATGACGCGTATCTCGCTCGAGGCAGCATCGCCTAGGCGGGCCGTAGCGACGAGATAGCGCACCGCCCGGCGCCGGTCGTCCACCCATGCCGGGCTCTCGCCTGGGACCGCGCGCAGGCCTCGATCTTGCGCGATGAAGCCGTCGCTTTTCACGACGACGCTGCCGCTCTTGTCGAGGATCGCGAAGTCGAGATGTTCGTGCCCGTCGGGCACGGCATATACGAGCACGCCACCGGCCCGCAGCTCGTCCCAACTCTTAGCGGCAGCCACATGAGCGATCGCGCTGCGAACGCTGGACTGCATCTCGCTCGTCAAGGAGTGGGCCGTGGACGTGACGAGTACCCGATACAGCAGTGTGCCGCTGACGGCGAGGATCATCGACGTCGATAGGGCGAGCAGAACGGCAAACCGCGCCCGCATCGTTTTCGGCATGCCCCACCTCATTGCGAGTGCAGCGGCTCGCGCTCTTCGAGGACATAGCCCATGCCGCGCACGGTATGGATCAGCTTTTGCGGGAACGGATCGTCCACCTTGGCCCGCACTCTTCGAATCGCCGCGTCGACGACGTTGGTGTCGCAGCTGAAGTTGATGTCCCACACCTGCGAGGCGATCAGTGAACGCGACAGAATCTCTCCTTTTCGCCGCATCAGAAGCCACAGCATCGAGAACTCTTTGGCCGTGAGCAAAATGGTCTGACCTCCGCGCTTGGCTTTGCGGCGAACGAGATCGAGCTCGAGATCGCCGGTGATCAGCACGGATTCGTCGCGCGCGCGACCTCGACGCAGGAGCGATCGCACGCGTGCGAGCAGCTCGACAAAATCGAACGGCTTGGCAAGGTAGTCGTCGCCGCCCAGGTCGAAGCCTCTGACGCGGTCGTTCACATCGTCGCGCGCGGAGAGAAACAGCACCGGCGTACAGTGCGTTTTGCGCAATTCCTCAACGACGCTCCAGCCGTCCCTGCCGGGCAACATGATGTCGAGGATGGCGAGGTCGTACTCCTCGGTTCTCAACTGATGGAGGCCCGTCACACCGTCTTCCACGCAATCGCAAACGAACCCCGCTTCGGTCAATCCTTGACCGAGATACGTTCGCGTCTTTACTTCGTCCTCAACTACCAGGATTTTCATTGCTCATTCCTAATTCCGTTCAACATTGCTATCGACGCCGCTTAAATCGGCATTGAAAGATTCAGCGTCCACCGACGTCGATGCGCCCCGATAGTTTGGCACCAATATCGCTGAAAACGGGGGGCTTGGACGATCGCTACTTTTTGTCGCACGGTCTATACGAATAATCTGAAATGTGACATGCGAACCTCAAGTGATTGCTTCGATGAGGCCGTGAAAATGAAAAGAATTTCATGTTAAAAAAATCATCTTCGCGTCATGTTGGCGATGGGCCCGATTGCAACAATTCATCCCGTCGACACCGTTGTCGACGTCTTCAAAAAGGAGTGAATATGAAAGCGCGATCGGTTATGGCAGCGATGGTGGCGGCGAGCATCGGGATCGGCTCTTATGCCTATGCGGACACGATGACGGGCAAGACCCGGGCTCAGGTTCGTCAGGAATTGATCGAGGCGCAACAGAGCGGTTGGCGACACGTCACCGATGCGTCGTATCCGGCTATTTCGCCGATGCACGCTGGGCGCATCGAGAAGCAGGCCGCCGACACGCAAGCCGCTAGCGCGAACGAGCCGGCGCCGAGAGCGATATCGAGCGGGCGCGCCCAACCTGCGGCGCAGCAACCGGCTTGCCAAGGTCCGGTCAGCTTCTGCAACATCTATTTCGGTTCGTAGCGCCGCCGCCGGCGGGCGCGTGCTGCGACTGCCGGCGGCCTATCGTCGATGACCTGTGCCAACCGGTAGAAAAACCATGGAATTTGTGGAGCAACTGCTTTATCGCAATACGACCTGGGCGTGCGACGCGGCTCGCAGCGACCCGGCGGTGTTCGAGCGCATGGGCCGCGGGCAACAGCCCGCCGCGCTTTGGATCGGCTGCGCCGACAGCCGCGTGCCCGCGGAACTCGTGACGGGGGCGGCGCCGGGCGAGCTCTTCGTCCATCGCAACATTGCGAATCTATGCCTGCCCGACGACGAGAACGCGCTGAGCGTGCTGGAGTACGCCGTCCGTGCACTCGAAGTGCGCGACATCATCGTGTGCGGACATTATGGCTGCGGCGGCGTGCGAGCCGCGCTGACGGGCGCCTGTGCCGCACTGCCGCACGTCGATCGGCGGATCCGGGCCCTGCGCGAACTTGCTCGCCGCGAGCACGCGGCGCTCGCTGCCATCCCGCATTTCGAGGATCGCGTGAACCGGCTCGCTGAACTCAATGCCCTCGAGCAGGCGAGGACCATCGAAACGCTGCCGATCGTGCGTGAGGCGGTGACCCGTCCTCGTGTGCATGCTTGGGTTTTCGACGTCCGCAACGGGCGCATTCTCAGACTCGCACGCCCGCAAGCCGGCTCGATGAAGCCGGCCGCCGGCATGCGAAGCTGCGACGAGGGGCGCGGCACGTCGACGTCCGCCCGGTTGATTTGACGATCTCTCATTCAGGTGTCCAGATGACGAACGCCAAGTGGATGGCGACTTTGCCGAGCGATTGCCGTGCAGGCGTCGTGGTCTTTCTCGTTGCGCTACCTCTTTGCTTGGGCATTGCGCAGGCATCCGGCGTCGATGCGGCTGCCGGCCTTCTGGCGGGCGTCATCGGCGGCCTCGCCGTGGCGCTGCTGAGCGGGTCCCGGCTCAGCGTCAGCGGGCCGGCTGCCGGCTTGATCACAATCGTCGTGCAAGGCATCGCCGACGTCGGCGGCTTTCCCGCGTTCCTGAGCGCGGTCTTCATGGCCGGTGCGGCGCAATTTTGCTTCGGCGCCTTCAAGCTTGGCCGCTTCGCCGCCTACATCCCGTCGGCGGTCATCACCGGGATGCTTGCCGCCATCGGCCTGCTGCTGATCATCAAGCAAGTCCCCGTGGCCATCGGTTCGAATGCTGCCGACGGCCCGGCATGGCAGATCCAAACGTCGTTTGGCTCGATTTCGTTCTCGCTGGTTTCTTGCTCTATCGCGGCGCTCTCGTTCGCGATTCTCTGGTATTGGGATTCGAAATGGGTGCAAGGTCAACGACTGCTGCGCGCGATACCTGGCGCGCTCGTCGCGGTGCTGGCCGGCATTGCCGTGACGACGGTGCTCGGTGCGTGGGTGCCCGATCTCGCGCTGCGCGCGGGTCAACGCGTCAATCTCGCGCCGCTCGATTCGTGGGCGGCGCTCGAAGCCCTCGTGACGCTGCCCGATTTCTCGGCGCTGATGAAGCTCGAAGTTTGGCGTCTCGTCGTCACGCTCGCGATCGTCGCAAGCCTGGAGTCGTTGCTGAGTCTGGAAGCCATCCAGCAAATGGATCCGAGGCGGCATCGCGCATCTCAGGACCGCGAGCTGAAAGCCCAGGGTGTTGGCAATATGTTGGCCGGCATGCTCGGGGCCCTGCCCATCACGGCGGTTATCGTCCGCAGCTCGGCGAATCTCAACGCCGGGGCGCAAACCCGGGCGTCGGCGGTGATTCACGGCGTGCTGATTTTCGCGAGCCTGGTCGTGTTGACGCCGGTACTCAACATGATTCCACTCGCAGTGCTTGCCGCCATTCTGATCGCGACGGGTGCGAAGCTCGCCAAGCCGTCGGTCTGGATCGCAACGGCCAAGAGCGGGGCGAACCGTTTCGTTCCGTTTGTCGCGACGATCGTCGGGGTGTTAGCAACCGACTTGCTCGTCGGTGTCGCAATCGGGGCGGCTTGTAGCGCCGTGCCTTCGATTCGCGCTTGGCTGAGGCAGGCACTTGTCATCGAGCGGTACGCGGGCGAGTTGGTTTTGCGACTGCGCCGTCCACGCTTCGCGGCCATGCTGCAGCAGTTGCCCGCCGATTCGCGGTAGGCATGACTCGGCGCCCTCGTCTTCACTCCACAAGTGGCGCGGGCCGCGAGGCGTTACCGCGGGTGCCGGTTCGAAGCGCCGTTGCCGAGCAGCACGAGCAGCGCCGTGCCGAGGAAATCCGCGATTAAAGGCGACATGGTGATGCCTCCGGAGTGGCTATTGTTAGTGAATGGGTTGAAATGCTTTCTCTCAGGTCGCGTCGGCCCATGCCTTCGCCGCATTGATCGCGCGGCGCCGAGTACGTCGACCATCTTGTCGGAGTCGTACTCGTTCATCCGGCAGCCGAAGGTTTTTACATAAACTTTCTTGGTCATGAAGCTCGCCGTTCGCAGTGGTTGACCTGGGGGCGCAGGTGAATCGTGGAAGCCTCGTATGAAAGCCGGTCAGCGCTCGAGTCCCGGCAGCGCGGGCCACTCGCGCTCGATTTGGGCGAAGCGATCGATCAGGAAGTCGAGCAGCGCCCGCACGCGCGGCGGCCGGTAGCGGTTGCGGTGAAACAGCGCGTGCAGCGGCGTATCCCACGCGTACCGCCAGTCGGGCAGCACGATGCGCAGCCGGCCGGCGCGCAAATCGGCGTCGATATCCCACAGGGACTTGAGCGCGATCCCGTAGCCGTCGACGGCCCAAATGCGCGTGACGGCGCCGTCGTTCGTTTCGCGCGAGGTGTCGAGCGGCGCCGTATAGTCGGCGGTTTCCTCGCCGCGCACGAAGCGCCATTCGTTGAGCGGCCCCGATGCGATCGACAGCACGATGCAGTCGAGACGCGCCAAGTCCGCCGGCGAGGCCGGCTCGCCGCGGCGCGCCAAGTAATCCGGCGAAGCCACGAGCACCCGCCGGTTCGTCGCGAGCCGCCGCGCGATGAGCGAAGAATCCTCCTTCGGCGCGCCGAAGCGAATGGCCAAATCGATGTCGTCGTGCAGCAGGTTCGATACCGAATCGGCCAGCGTGAGCGCGAACGTGACCTCGGGATGAAGCGCGTTGAATTCGTCTAGCCATGCCATCAGCATGTTGCGGCCGAAATCGGACGTCGTCGAAATGCGGATCTTGCCGCGCACGACGGTGCGGCCCGCCTGCAGCGCGGCGTCGGCATCGTCCAGCGCCTGCAGCGCGCGCATGCAATGGCGCAGGTAGAGCCGGCCTTCGTCCGTCAGCCGCAATTGCCGCGTCGTGCGTTCGAACAGGCGCGTGGAGAGCGCCGCCTCGAGTTTGGCCAAACGCGCGCTGGCCGCCGCCGGCGTCACGCCCAGTTTTCTGCCGGCCGCCGAAATGCCGCCGAGCCGCGCGGCTTCGACGAAAAGGCGGATGTCACCGAGGCGATCCATGGATTATTCGGTTTCCTTTGAAAATGATTCAATCGCAGGGGTAATTATCAAACGCTCGCGCGATCCGGACAATACGGCACCAGATCCCGCTTTTGAGAGCCCATCATGCCTATCCCCTTGCTAGCGCTTGCGCTGAGCGCCTTCGCCATCGGCACCACCGAGTTCATCATCATGGGGCTGTTGCCCGACGTGGCGCGCGACCTAGCCGTTTCCATCCCGTCGGCCGGTTTGCTGGTGTCGGGCTACGCGCTCGGCGTGGCCGCCGGCGCTCCCGTGCTCGCGGTCCTGACGAGCAAGCTGCCGCGCAAGGCCGCGCTGCAGGCGCTCATGGTCGTGTTCGTCGTCGGCAACATCCTGTGCGCCGTCGCGGGCGACTATCGGATGCTGATGGTTGCGCGCGTCGTGACATCGTTCGCCCATGGTTCGTTCTTCGGTATCGGCGCGGTCGTGGCGGCCTCGCTCGTCGCCCGCGAAAAGCAGGCCAGCGCGATTGCGCTGATGTTTACCGGGCTCACGCTCGCCAACGTGCTCGGCGTGCCGTTCGGCACGTTCGTCGGGCAATCGTTTGGCTGGCGCGTCTCGTTCTGGATCGTGGCCGGGCTCGGCGTGCTCTCGCTCGCCGGCATTACGGCGCTGGTGCCGAACCATCGAGATGCGGGCCCGGTGGGTCTCGCCCGCGAAGTGCGCGTGCTCAAGGAGCCCCAAGTGTGGCTCGCTCTCGCCATGACGGTGCTCGGTTTCGGCGGCGTGTTCGTCGTGTTCACCTACATTGCGCCGATCCTCGAACAGGTCAGCGGCTTTTCGCCGAGGGCGGTCACGCTGATTCTCGTGCTGTTCGGGGCGGGGCTGACGGTCGGCAACGTCGTCGGCGGCAAGCTGGCCGATCGAGCGCTGATGCCCTCGCTCGCCGGCATCCTCGTGGCGCTCGCGCTCGTCATGGCGGTGTTCGCGAAGACGAGCCATGCAGCCGTGCCCGCGGCGATCACCGTGTTCGTCTGGGGCATCGCGGCATTCGCGACCGTGCCGCCGCTGCAGATGCGCGTCGTCGAAAAGGCGAGTCATGCGCCGCACCTGGCCTCGACCTTGAACATCGGCGCGTTCAACGTCGGCAACGCGGCGGGCGCTTGGCTCGGCGGCCTCGCGCTCACCCACGGCGCGAAGCTCGACGCGCTGCCGTGGGTGGCGGCCGCGGTGACGGTGGCGGCGCTCGCCGTGACGCTGGTTGCCGGATACCTCGACACGCGCCGCCGCGTGAGCGAGCCGCGCGCGGCGACCGAGTGCGTGTCCTAAAGCGGGCCCGGCGACGCTCGTGTATCCTCCGTCTGGCCGGCAAGGTGCCGGCGTATCACCTTAGTGCGTCTTCAGGGCGGGGCGAAATTCCCCACCGGCGGTAAGTCGGCCACGTGCCGGCGAGCCCGCGAGCGCCCGCGTCGAGCAGCCGGTTGCACGGCTTCGCGCGGGGTCAGCAGATCTGGTGCGATGCCAGAGCCGACGGTCACAGTCCGGATGGAAGAAGATGCGCAGGCAGTCACCCTGTTTGCAGGGGGCCAGGCGCACGCGTGCGCGGCCCTTGTCACCGTTCTCGGCTCGGCGTGTTTCGCCCGCGCCGGGCGCGATGACGTTCGTGTCTGTTTGCGATGCCCTGAAACGTTTTTCGCTTTTTTCTCTCGCGAGGAGCGTTTCACATGTCTCTACCCGTTTCCACGGCGTTCGCCGAACTTCCATTTCTCGATCCCGCTTCGATGCCGCCGCGCATTGCGCGCGCGCTCGATGCCTTGCGCGAAGGCCGCGCCGTGGTGCTGCAGGACGACCACGACCGAGAAAACGAGGCCGATCTCATTGTCGCGGCCGAGCGCTTGACCGTTCAAACCATGGCGCTGCTGATCCGCGAATGCAGCGGCATCGTTTGCCTATGCTTGCCCGAGGAGAAAATTCGCTCGCTGGCGTTGCCGCCGATGGTCGCGCACAACGAGAGCCGCCACGGCACGGCGTTCACAGTGTCGATCGAGGCGCGCCACGGTGTGAGCACAGGCGTGTCCGCCGCCGACCGCGTGACGACGATCCGCGCCGCCATTGCGAGCGAAGCGAAACCCGAGGACATCGTGCGCCCCGGACACGTGTTCCCGCTGCGCGCGCAGCCCGGCGGCGTGCTGGCGCGCCGCGGCCATACCGAAGGCACGGTCGACCTCGCCGTGCTCGCGGGGCTCGCCCCCGCGGGCGTGCTCTGCGAGCTCATGAACGAGGACGGCACGATGACGCGAGGCGCGGACGTCGAGCGTTTCGCCGCCCAGCACGGCATGCCGATGCTGACGATCGAAGAGCTCGTCGCGTTCCGACGCACGCTTGCCGCCGCGCGCGAGCGCGAGTGCTGCGCGAACGAGGCGTAGCGCTGCTCGGAGCCTGGGCGGGCGCTACGACTGCAGTTGCCCGAAGTCGCCGCGCAAGCCCGCGGCGATCAAGGCCGGCAACTGCTCCATGTGCTCGATGATGCGGGTGACGCCCAAATTGCGCAGCACCTGCGCATAGCCTTTCGGCACATGGCTCGCGCCGACGAACGCGATGGTCTTCATGCCGGCGGCGCGGGCCGCGGTGAGGCCCGTCACGCTGTCTTCGACGACCAGGCAGCGCTCGGGCGCGATGCCCAGCTGGCGCGCCGCATGCAGATAGACGTCGGGGTGGGGCTTGGGCCGGCTCACTTGCTCCGCGCTGAACACGCGGGGCCCGAAGATATCGGTCAGTCCCACGCGCGCAAGCGACGCGGCGACGCGCGTCAACCGGCTGTTGGAGACGACGGCCGCAGGCAGCGCCACGCGCACGAGGGCGTCGCGCACGCCCGCGATCGGCGCCAGCGAGCGCTTGAATTCGTTGTCGATTTCGCGCTCTACGTCGGCTAGAAATCCATCGGGAATCTCGATCTGAAAGCGCATTTCCAAATCGGCGAGAAACGTCGACGTGCGCTGGCCGAACGCCAGGTGGGCGACGGGGGCGAAGTCCAGGCTCGGGAACCGCGCCGACAATGCGGTGAGGAGCACGCGGTCGGCGATGACTTCACTGTCGACGAGCACGCCGTCGCAGTCGCAAATGAGATGGTCGAACATGAAGAAGGGGCGCACGCTAACTGGCTGGCCTAGGCCCGTGACGCGCTTTGTTGTGTAATGAGACGCCAATGATACGGACATCGGCGTCGTTGCGCTTCTTTTGGACGCGCCCCTTCGGCGTGGCTCAGTGCGCGTGCACGTACACCCACGATGCCATCGCGCCGCCCGCGAGCGGGCCGAAGACAGGCACCCAGGCGTAGCGCCAGTCGCTGCTGCGCTTGCCCGGAATCGGCAGCAGCGCATGCATGAGGCGCGGCGCGAGGTCGCGCGCCGGGCTCATCGCGTAGCCCGTGGGGCCGCCGAGCGAGATACCGATGCCGAGCACGAGCAAGCCCACGGGCAGCGCATCGAGCGCCCCGAGGCCCACTTGCGGCGAGGCGAGATAGAGCACGCCCAGGATCAGCACGAACGTGCAGATCATTTCGGTCAGCACGTTGTGCGGCACGCTGCGAATGGCGGGCGCCGTGCAGAAGCAAGCGAGTTTGATGTCGGCGTCTTCCGTCGTCGAAAAATGCTGGCGATAGGCCAGCCAGACGAGGAACGCGCCGGCCATGCCGCCGAGCATCTGCGCCGTGACGTAGCCCGCCACCTTGCTCCAGGCGAACTTGCCGGCGAGCGCGAGGCTTACCGTGACGACGGGGTTCAGATGCGCGCCGCTGAACGAGGCCGTCACATAGACGGCGACGAACACGGCCATCGCCCAGCCCCAGACGATGACGATGAGATCGGCGCCCTTGCCCTTCGTGCGCGCGAGCAGCACGTTGGCGACGGCGCCGTTGCCGAGCAGCACGAGCAGCGCCGTGCCGAGGAATTCCGCGATTAAAGGCGACATGGTGATGTCTCCGGAGTGGCTATTGTCGGTGAATGGGTTGAACTGCTTTCTCTCAGGTCGCGTCGGCCCATGCCTTCGCCGCATTGATCGCGCGCCGCCAGCCCGTGGTGCATGAATCGACGTCGGCGCGCTGCATCGACGGCGAAAAGCGGCGATCGAGCTGCCACTGGCTTTCGAGCTCGCCCACGTTGCTCCAGTAGCCCACCGCGAGGCCGGCAAGATACGCGGCGCCGAGCGCGGTGGTTTCGCTGATGCGCGGACGCACGGCCGCGACGCCGAGCAGATCCGACTGGAATTGCATGAGCAGATTGTTCGCGCAGGCGCCGCCGTCCACGCGCAGCTCGCCGATCTTGATGCCCGAATCGGCCTCCATCGCCTTGAGGACGTCGAGCGACTGGTAGGCGATCGAATCGAGCGCGGCGCGCGCGATGTGGGCGCTGGTCGTTCCACGGGTGACGCCAAACAGCGTGCCGCGGGCGCGCGGATTCCAGTGCGGCGCGCCAAGGCCGGCGAACGCGGGCACGAGGTAGACGCCGTCGCAATGTTCGACGCTCGCCGCCAGTGCTTCGATTTCCGATGCGCTCTTGATGATGCCGAGCCCGTCGCGCAGCCACTGCACGACCGCGCCCGCGATGAAAATGCTGCCTTCGAGCGCGTAGTTGACCTCGTCGCCGATCTTCCAAGCGATCGTCGTCACGAGGTTGTTCTTCGATTCGATCGGCTTCTCGCCGGTGTTCATCACGAGGAAGCAGCCCGTGCCGTATGTATTCTTGACCATGCCCGATTTCGTGCACATCTGGCCGAACAAGGCGGCGTGCTGATCGCCTGCGATGCCGCCGATCGGAATCTTCGAGGCGAAGACCGTCGTGACGGTATTGCCGTAGATTTCCGACGATGCGCGCACTTCGGGCAGCATGCTGCGCGGAATGTCGAGCGCTTCGAGCAGATCGTTGTCCCACTGCATGGTGTGGATGTTGAACAGCATCGTGCGCGACGCGTTCGTCACGTCGGTGATGTGCAGCGCTTGCTTGGTGAAGTTCCAAACGAGCCAGCTGTCGACGGTGCCGAACGCGAGCTTGCCTTGCTTGGCCTTCTCGCGCGCGCCCTCGACGTTGTCGAGAATCCAGCGCACTTTCGTGGCCGAGAAATACGCGTCGATGGGCAGCCCCGTCTTGGCTCGCACCTTTTCTTCGAGGCCTTGCGCCTTGAGTTGATCGCACAGGCCGGCGGTGCGACGGTCTTGCCAGACGATTGCGTTGTAGATCGGTTGGCCGGTCTCGCGATCCCAGACGATCGTCGTTTCGCGTTGGTTCGTGATGCCGATCGCGGCGATCGAGGTGCCGTTCACGCCTGCGCGCGTCACGGCCTCGGCCGCGACGCCGGCTTGCGTCGACCAGATTTCCTGCGGATCGTGTTCGACCCAGCCCGGCTGCGGATAGATCTGGCGGAATTCCTTTTGAGCCACCGAGACGATGTTGCCCTGGCGGTCGAACAGCATTGCCCGCGAACTCGTGGTGCCTTGGTCCAGCGCGAGGATGTATTGATCCTGCATTGTCTCTTCTCCATGTGTTGTCGTGATGTGCCGCGCGCCCTCCGCGCGGGTGTCCGGGGTACGACGGGTCATGCGGATGCAGCGGCGCCGCTGCGTTTTCCTCGTTGCCGCCCCATGCTCGCGGCGGCGGTGCGCCAAGAGGGGCGACGGGCGAGGTGCTCGCCGTCGGCTAAGTCGCCACGGCGGATTGCGGGTGCGGTGCGCCCGGCATCGGAGAGCGGGCGAACCAATGGTCGATTTCGGCTGCTACTGGCTTTGCGGCGCCCGGCGCCAAATGCAGACCGATCTTCGAGCGGCGCCACAGCACGTCGTGCGCGCAGCGGGCCCACTCGACGTCGCGCAAATAGCGCAGTTCTTGCTCGAACAATCCGGGCGCGAACTCGCGACCGAGATCGGACAAGGTCTTGGCCGAGCCGACGAGCGCGCGTGCGCGCGTGCCGTAGGCGCGCGCATAGCGCCGGGCGAGGTCAGCGGGGAGCCACGGATGTTCGTTTGCGAACTTCGACGCGAAAGGCTCGAATTTCGCATGGGCGATATCGCCGCCGGGCAGCGGCGCGTGCGCCGTCCAGGCGCCCTTGGCGATGGGCATGACGCTCGCCAAACGATCGACGGCCTCCTCGGCGAGCTTGCGAAACGTCGTGATCTTGCCGCCGAAGACGGACAGCAGCGGCGCCTCGCCCGCATTCGCATCGAGTTCGAGCCGGTAGTCGCGCGTCACGGCGGACGGATCGTCGGCGCCTTCCTCTTCGAGCAGCGGCCGCACGCCGGAATACGTCCAGCAGACATCGGACGGCGTGATTTTGCGTTTGAAGTAGCGGTTGATCGATTCGCACAGATAGCGCGTCTCGTCCTCCGTGATGGCCACTTCCGACGGATCGCCGCGGTACTCGACGTCCGTCGTGCCGATCAGCGTGAATTCGCGCTCGTAGGGGATCGCGAAAATGATCCGTTTATCGGGATTCTGAAAGATATAGGCGTGGTCGTGGTCGAACAGGCTGCGCGTCACGATGTGGCTGCCCTTGACGAGCCGCACGCTGTGGTGAGCGCCGCGTCCGAGGGCTTCGTGCAGCAACTGCCCGACCCACGGGCCCGCCGCGTTCGCCACGGCGCCGGCCCGCACATCGAAGCGCGAGCCGTCGGCGCGTTGCAGCTGCGCGTGCCACTCGCCGCCCGCGCGCACGGCGGCGACGAGCTTGGTCCGCGTGAGCACGGTCGCGCCGCGCTCGGACGCGTCGAGCGCGTTGAGCACGACGAGGCGGGCGTCGTCCACCCAGCCGTCGGAGTAGACGAAGCCGCGGGAGATGGAATCGACGAGCGGCGCGCCGGCCGCGTGACGCCGCATGTCGATGCCGCGCGAGCCCGGCAGCAGTTCGCGCCGCGCGAGATGGTCGTAAAGGAACAGCCCGGCGCGGATGAGCCAGGCCGGCCGCAGGTTCGGCATGTGCGGCATCACGAAGCGCAGCGGCCACATGATGTGCGGCGCCGCGCGCAGCAGCGTTTCGCGCTCCTGCAGCGCCTTGCGCACGAGGCCGAACTCCTTGTACTCGAGATAGCGCAGCCCGCCATGAATGAGCTTCGTGCTCGACGAAGACGTGTGGGACGCCAAATCGTCCTGCTCCACGAGCAGCACGGACAGGCCGCGGCCCGCAGCGTCGCGCGCGATCCCCGCGCCATTGATCCCGCCGCCCACGACGAGCAGATCGTACCGGCTGCCTTGCGTCACTTGCTCTGTCCCCTCTAATGCCTGCGACTATCGACGAAATAAAACGAACCTATCAATGTTCGTTTGCGAAATTTAATGAACAAATTCGAAAAAGTAAAGTGCGCGTTTAGGGTTCGGATTCGGTCGAAGCATGGGCAGCACGGTGTAACGGCCGCGCGAAGCGGCTACCATCTGAAAAACCAAAGACGAGGTGGGCGATGCGAGCATGGATGGCGGGAATGGCATGCATGGGGGCGATGCTGGTCGCCGCATGCGCCGGGTTGCCGGGGACGGCGGGCGGGCAGCGCTTCGAGGCGCTGCAAGCGTCGTGCGGGCCGGCTACCGATTACGGTGCGGATACGCAGTCGGTGTACGGCACGTTGTACGACGCCTACGTGGCCTACCGCCACGGTGGGCTAGCGCAGGCCGATTACTGTGCATTCGAAAACGACATCGCACGGCACTACCGCGCGCGCAGCGGCGGCGGCCCGGATGCCCAGCGCGCGTGGGCCGAGTATTTCAATGCTCAGCGGGCGAGAGCGATCGATTGGCGCGCGGCGGTCGACCCGACGCTTCGCGGGGGCTGACGCCCTGCGGTGAACGAAACTCGACTGGGTGGACTCGCGTGGTCAGGCGTGGAGACGCGAGTGAGGCCCCGAGTCAGGCTGAGAGGCGAGGTTCGTCTTCGCCTTCGCGTCGGCAAGGCTCGGCAACGCGTCGCGCAGGCTGCGCGAGGGCGGCGCGGGCGGGCCCGCACCAGGCGGAAACGAACGGGAAAACTAGGAAAAACGTTTGATGGCGCGGATGGCCGAATCGCCAGACTCGGTCAGGCGCCACTGCTGATGCCCTGAACCCAGGCTTTCAAGCTGCACCAGTTGCTGTTCGAGCAGGGCGTCGAGTTCTTCGCGGTCCATATCGACTTGGTTGGGAGCGTCCTTGACGAGTAGCAACGTGGCGAATTCATGCGGACTCAGCATTGTTCTCTCCATGGGGCAATCGGATTGCCTCGGCATGCGGTGATCGGCTGCCGCGCGCTCAACCTACCGGGAGTAGGAAAGCGATCGCCTCGGCGCGCGCGGCTTGCGCGCCTCGGGGAACTGGAGTGTAGTCAAGCGCCCGTTCATATCCAAATCGTCCCCTGAAAATTTTCCCTTTGACAGCGGGGCGACGAGCAAGCGGTTCACTCACCGCGCCGATTTCGCGAAATTACTTGAACTTTCGCGTGCGGCGCAGCATGGAATAAGGGGCCCGCGGGACGACGAGCGGCGGACGAATCAGTCGGCGCCGGCGACGTACACCTGGGTGCCGGCGGCGGCGAGCGTCTCGGCCATTTCCGGCGGCGCGTTTTGGTCGGTAAACAGGGCGTGGATCTGGTTCAGGTGACCTTGGCGAACCAGCGCCGGCCGGCCGAACTTAGAATGATCGGCGGCCAGAAACACCGTGCGCGCATGCTCGATGATCGCTTCCGATACGCGCACTTCTCGGGTGTCGAAGTCGCGCAACGTGCCGTCGCTCTCGATGCTGGACGTGCCGATGATCGCGAAATCGACCTTGAACTGCCGGATGAATTCGATCGCGAGTTCGCCGACGATGCCTTTGTCCCAAGGCCGCACGATGCCGCCCGTCACCAGCACCTCGCATTCGGGATAGCCGCTCATCATGTTGGCGACGTTCAGGTTGTTCGTAATGACGCGCAGCCCGCGGTGGCGGTTGAGCGCGCGCGCGACTTCCTCGGTGGTCGTGCCGAGGTTGATGAACAACGAAGCTTGGTCCGGAATGTGCGTGGCGACGAGCGCCGCGATGCGCCGCTTCTCGTCGTGAAACATGCGCTGGCGCGCGGTGTACGAGACGTTTTCCGAGCTCGTCGGCAAGCTCGCCCCGCCGTGGTAGCGGCGCAGCAGGTTCATGTCGGCGAGCCAGTTCACGTCGCGGCGTATCGTCTGCGGTGTGACGGCAAAGTGCGCAGCCAAATCGTCGACCGTCACGAAACCGTCGCGCTGCACCCAATCGAGCAACTCCTGTTGGCGGGCGTTCAGGGTGAGGCGGGGGTCTCGGCTCATGGATGGCGGCGGCAGGGCTGTCAAAGTGAGACTATTGTAAAACCTTCGCGTATTCGCCTTTTGGCGAAAGAAACGTTTTCAGAGCGAGAATGCGACACATGGATCGTTTCGATTGGCATAACCCGTATCCCACGCCCCGTCTGCCCGTGTTCGCGCGCAACGTCGTGTCGACCTCGCACCCGCTCGCGGCGCAGGCCGGCTTGCGTGCACTATGGCAGGGCGGCAACGCCGTCGATGCGGCGATCGCGGCGGCTGCCGCGTTGACCGTGGTGGAGCCGGTATCGTGCGGCTTGGGCGGGGATGCGTTCGCCCTCGTTTGGGACGGGGCCCAGCTACATGGTCTGAACGCGTCGGGCGTGGCGCCGGCGGCCTGGAACGTCGACTACTTCAAGCGCCGCTATGGCGAAGCCGGCGGCTTGGCCATCCAGCCCAAGCGAGGCTGGGATACGGTCACGGTGCCGGGCGTGGTGGCGGGCTGGGAAGCGCTGCATGCCCGATTCGGCTCGCTGCCGTTCGGCGATTTGATGGCGAGCGCGATCGAAATCGCCGAGCGCGGCCACGCCGTGGCCAGCATCGTGGCCCATAAATGGGCGGCTGCCGTACCCGACTTGAAGGACCAGCCCGGCTTCGCCGCTACGTTCATGCCCAATGGGCGGGCGCCGCTCGTGAGCGAACGCCTGTGCCTGCCCGATCATGCGCGCACGCTGCGACTGTTGGCGGCGAGGGGGCCGCGCGCCTTCTACGAAGGCGAGCCGGCCGAGCGGATCGCCGCGTTCGCGCTGGAAGGCGGGGGCGCGATGACGAAGGCCGACTTGCGCGATTATCGGCCGATGTGGGTGGAGCCGATCGGGAAAGACTACCGTGGCTACACGGTCCATGAAATTCCGCCGAACGGCCAGGGCATTGCCGCGCTGATCGCGCTGGGTATTCTCGAGCGGTTCAACCTTCGCGACTTGCCACGGGACGGCATCGTTTCACAGCATCTGCAGATCGAGGCGATGAAGCTCGCGTTCGCCGATGTCTACCGTTATGTGGCCGATCCGCTCGCGATGGATGTGACGCCCGAGCAGATGTTGGACGATGCCTACCTTGCTTCGCGCGCCGCGCTGATCGATCTGAAGCGGGCCACCCATTTCGCTTACGGCATGCCCCCGGCGGGTGGGACGATCTATCTCACCGCGGCCGACGAGCGCGGGGTGATGGTGAGCTTCATTCAATCGAATTACATGGGTTTCGGTTCGGGCGTCGTCGTGCCGGGCACGGGCATCGCACTGCAGAACCGCGGGTGCGGATTTTCGATGGACGAGCGCTCGCCCAATGTGGTCGCGGGCGGCAAGCGGCCGTTTCACACGATCATCCCGGCTTTCGTGACCGAGCGCGTCGATGGACGGCAGATGCCGGTGATGAGCTTCGGTGTGATGGGAGGCGACATGCAACCGCAAGGGCACCTGCAGTCGATCGTGCGCATGCTCGATTACGGCCAGCAGCCGCAGGCCGCTTGCGATGCGCCGCGGTGGAAGGTCAATCGGGATTTCACGCTCGATATCGAATCGACGTTCGACCGCGGCGTCGCGCAAGCATTGCAAGCGCGTGGCCATACGATTAAAGCGATCGACGATCCCTATATGGATTTCGGCTCGGGCCAATATATTTGGAAGCTGTCGCACGACGATCCGGAACGCGGGTATGTGGCGGCGAGCGACTCGCGGCGGGATGGGCTCGCGGCGGGGTTTTGAGATCGGGCGCTGTTTGCCGCCTTCCGCACGCAGCGCCGCCCGGCCAATCGACGGGTATGCGCAAACGCTAAGACTTTGTCCCAATTCGGCGCGATTCGAACCCGCCGTCTAATACTTCGTAATACGGTTCTTCCCCGGCACTGGGCCGGATTCGGAACCGCACTTCGGGCCCGACGGTCTGTGCAACTGTGAAAGCAGTTTCTCGGAACTCCGGCTAAGATCCGGAGGTATAAGGTTTAACAACATTTCACCGGTACCGCGTTTCGATCTTCGCAACAGGTTTTTGCGCGCTGGGGTGCGTCGCGCAATGCGGATCGATAGCGCGGTCTTGGGAGCGCAACGTCATGATCATCGATTCCACTCACGTGATGCCCTGGCGCATCGAGGACATCGACCTCACCCGTATCGACCGCCAGCGCGCGGCGGCCAATGAGGATCTGCTGCTGCTGCTGTGCGCGGCGTCGTTCATCGAAAGCGGCACCGACCTGTACACGAGCAACCTCACCGAGTACTTCGACGGCGATCCGGAGGTCTCCGCCTGGCTCAACCGCGAATGGGAGCCCGAGGAGCTGCAGCACGGGCGTGCTCTGAAGGCGTACATCGCCCATGTGTGGCCCGAGTTCGATTGGGACACGGCTTTTCGCCATTTCTTCGACGAATACTCCAAAACGTGTTCGCTCGAGGAATTCGAAAAAACCCGCGCCCTCGAAATGGTCGCACGTTGTGTCGTCGAAACGGGCACGGCCACGCTTTACCGCGCCATCAACGAATGTTCCGACGAACCCGTGCTCAAGGAAATTACCGATCACATCCGCACGGACGAGGTGCGTCACTACAAGCACTTCTTCAAATACTTCAAGAAGTACAACCGCATCGAGGGCAATGGCCGGCTGGCCGTGCTCGGCGCGTTGATGCGCCGTGTGATGGAAATCAAGAGCGAGGATTCGGAGATCGCATTGCGGCACGTGTTCGCGATTCGCTACCCCGAGCGGGTGCACGATACCGAGTACAACCGCGAGCGCGCGGCGCGCATCAGTTCGCTCGTGCGGCGTAATTTGTCCGCGGACATGTGCGTGAAGATGCTGCTCAAGCCGCTCGATATTCCGGCGCGTATCCAGCCGGGCGTGCATTATCCGCTCGCGAAAGTGGCGCAGCATGTCTTCTTCCGCTGAGCCCGGCGCCGCGCGCGCGCTGGTGCAGCGGACATTCGACGAGTGGCCGCCTGCGCTGCGCGCATTATTGGACGGCGCCTCGCTCGCGTCCAAAGTCGGATTCACCGCATCGTTGATCACCTGCGATGCGCTCGGGCATCTGCGCACGTCGCTGCTCGGCATCGGCGAGCTCTACGCGCCGAACGCGCGTTGCCTCGCGCTCGCGCTCTGGCCGACCTCTCGGGCCGCCCGTACGTTGTCGTCGCATGCGTCGTCATCCCCCGAACGCTCGGCGCCCCCGATCGAGCCGCATGGCGACCATCGTCGCGCTCGGGCGGCGCTGACGTTCGTTCATGACGGCGCGTTCTACCAAGTGCAGCTGACGATCGAGCCGCTAGGCCACGCCAGGGGAGACGCCGGGGCGGGGAACGCACTCGCGCATTTCATGGCGTGGATCGATGCGGGGGAGGTGCAGCAGGTGGACTACGCGCGCCTCACGGGTGGGATTGCATTCGAGCTTGCCGACGAGCCGTCGGCGCGCAAGGCCGTGCTCGAGCGCTGGGAGGGGCAAGTCGAAGCATTACGGCAAGCCGCTCGGGCCTGGCTTGCCGCCGGTTCTGAAACGAGCGGTCCGTCCCGCTGATCCGCAGGCGGCGTTGCCGCGGCGACTTGCTCGGTTGAGTGGCATGAGTGGCATGAGTGGCATGAGTGGCTCGCCGCGCCGCCCCCAGGAAGCCAACCTGCGCGATGCGCGGCCGGACGAAACCGGCCGCGCAGGCAATCAGCGACGATGCGCGTCGCGTCCGGGCCCACCCGTGCGCGGCTTGCCGCCGAGCAGCGCGCCCGGATCGCTCTGCCGGCGCTGGCGATCGCCTTGATTTTGATTCGCCCCCGAGCCTGAACGCGGCGTATCGCCCGCCCCACGCGGTTGGCCGTCGGCCTTGCGTTGGCCGCCCTGCGCTTGGCCTTGCCCCTGACCTTGCGGCTTGCGCTGACCGTGTTCCTGTCCGCCGCGCGCCGGCGAGCGGCCTTGGGGCTGGGACGGTTTGGCTTGACCCTGCTGCTTGCCTTGCGCCGGCTTGGCCTGCTGCGGTTTTTGCGGCTTTGCCGCGCGCTCCGCCTGGCCGCTGCCCGAGCCGGCTTGATTCTCGCGGCGCGGCGCGGGCGCGCGCGACGCCGGTTGCGCGTTTTGCCCGCGCGCGGCGTGCTTGGCCGGCTCGCCGCGCGGCTGACGCCCCGCGTTGCCTTGGCCGCGCCGCTGCTGGATCGGCTCGGGCTTCGCGTTCGGGTCGGGTTCGAAGCCCGGAATCACTTCCTGCTCGATCGAGCGCTTGATCAGCTTTTCGATGTCCTTGAGCAGTTGCCGCTCGTCGACGCAGACGAGCGAGATGGCTTCGCCGCTGGCGCCCGCGCGCCCCGTCCGGCCGATACGGTGAACGTAGTCTTCCGGCACGTTCGGCAAATCGAAGTTCACGACGTGCGGCAACTGGTCGATGTCGATCCCGCGCGCGGCGATATCGGTCGCCACGAGCACTTGCAGCGTGCCGTCCTTGAATTCGGCCAGCGCGCGCGTGCGCGCCGATTGGCTCTTGTTGCCGTGGATCGCGAGCGCGCTGATGCCGTCCTTCGTGAGCTGCTCGGCGAGGCGGTTCGCCCCATGCTTCGTGCGCGTGAACACGAGCACTTGGAACCACGCATGCTGGCGAATCAAATGCGTGAGCAGTTCGCGCTTGCGGTCGCGATCGACCGGGTAAATCTTCTGCGAAACGAGTTCGGCGGTAGTGTTGCGGCGGGCGACTTCGATCAGCGCCGGCGTATCGAGCAGGCTATCGGCGAGCGCCTTGATTTCGTCGGCGAAGGTGGCCGAGAACAGCAGGTTTTGCCGCTTCTCCGGCAAGCGGGCGAGTACGCGCTTGATGTCGTGGATGAAGCCCATGTCGAGCATGCGATCGGCTTCGTCGAGGACGAGGATTTCGAGACCCGATACGTCGATCGTCTTTTGCTGCATGTGATCGAGCAAACGCCCCGGCGTGGCGACGACGATGTCGACGCCGCGCTTGAGCGCGTCGATCTGCGGATTGATGCCTACGCCGCCGAACAGCACGGTGGATTTCAGCTTCAGATACTTGCCGTAGGCGCGCACGCTTTCCTCGACTTGCGCCGCGAGTTCGCGCGTGGGCGTGAGGATCAGCGCGCGCACCTTGCGCTTGCCGGCGGCCCCGGTTTGAGGCTGCGCCTCGCTCAATCGCTGCAGGATCGGCAGCGTGAAGCCGGCTGTCTTACCCGTGCCCGTTTGAGCGCCCGCGAGCAAATCTCCGCCGCTCAAGACGGCCGGAATGGCTTGCTGTTGAATCGGGGTCGGGCTCGTGTAGCCGAGCTCGTGGACGGCTCGCACCAGCGGTTCTGATAAGCCAAGGGAATCGAATGACATAGAGGGTTCGTTGCAATGCGGTGAGGCGGCTGGCTTTCGTATGAGCAAGCGTATGAGCAAGCGCTAGGCCGGCTCCTCCATCTTCCCTACTCGGCGCTGATGGCGCCGGCTGGCCGCTGGGGTCCGAGCGCGGCCGATGAGCCCGACGCCGGAAATGAGAAAGGCGCGGCCGCGGTTTCCCGCTTGGCCGCGCCTCGATGCTTCACGCGATTAGTCGAGCGGCGCCGAGCGCAGATCGCTCACTTGCTGCGGCGACACGGGCGTACCGTGGTTGCCCCACGACATCCGGATGTACGTGACGACCGCCGCGACTTCCTGGTTCGAGAGCGACTGCGCGAACGGCGGCATGCCGTACGGATGCGGGTTGCCGCCCGTGCTCGGCGGGTAGCCGCCGTTCAGCACCATGCGGATCGGGTTGACCGCGGAAGGCATCTGAATCGACTGGTTGTTCGCGAGCGGCGGGTAGGCCGGCGGCTTGCCGAGGCCGTTCTCCGCGTGGCACTTGGCGCAGTTGTCCCCGTAGACCTTCTTGCCCAGCTGCAGCAGCTCGTCACCGTACTTCTCCGACGTCTCGTACTGCATCGACTCGGGCGCTTCGCTCTTTTGCGGGATCGTCTTCAGGTACGTCGCCATCGCGCGGACGTCGTCGTCCGACATGTACTGCAGGCTGTTGTGGACGACTTCGGCCATCGGCCCGAACACCGCGCCGCGCTCGGACACGCCGTTCTTGAGCAGATCGGCGATCTCCTTGATGTCCCAATCGCCGAGGCCGGCTTCCTTGTTCGACGTCAGCGACGGCGCATACCAGTTCTGCAGCGGGATCAGGCCGCCCGCGAACGCCGCCGAATTGACCGGGCCGCCCATCAAGTTGATCGACGTGTGGCACATCGTGCAGTGGCCGAGACCTTCGATCAAATAGGCGCCGCGGTTCCATTCGACCGATTTCGTCGGATCGTCCTTATACGTGCCTTCACGGAAGAACAGCGTGCGCCAGCCGATCAGCAGGTTGCGGTTGTTGAACGGGAAGCGCAGTTCGTGCGGACGGCTCGGGACGGACGACGGCGGGACCGAGCGCAGGTACGCATAGATCGCATCGGAATCGGCGCGCGTGACCTTCGTGTAGCTCGCGAACGGGAACGCCGGATACAGCAGGCTGCCGTCTTTCGAGCGGCCCGTGTGCAGCGCGCGATAGAAGTCGTCCGACGACCACTTGCCGATGCCGTTTTGATCGTCGGGCGTGATGTTCGGGGTATAGAGCGTGCCGAACGGCGTGGCCATGGGCAGGCCGCCAGCGAACTGCTGACCGCCGCGCACCGTGTGGCAGGCGATACAGTCGCCGGCGCGCGCGAGGTACTCGCCGCGCTTGATGAGCGCGGCCTGATCGGCCGGCGTGGCGGCTTGCGCCGTACCATTGTGCAGATTGTCGGTGCCCGACCAGAGGATGGGCACGAGTGCGGCGGCGGCAACGACGAGCGCCGACAGTGCGAACAAAGACTTGCGTTTCATAAGTAGGTCTCTCCTCGCGCTTACTGCGGTTCGCTACCGCAGGCCAGCGGAGTCTTCATCGAGCGGGCCGGAGCCGGAACGGGGTTGGACGGGGCGCTTTGCGTCGACAGCCATGCCGCGACGGCCGTCACGTCCTCGTCGGTCAGGCGCGAGGCGATTTCGTGCATGCAATCGGGCGCGATCGCGTGACGCGTGCCCGAACGCCATGCGCCGAGCTGCGCGCTGATGTAATCGCTATGCAGGCCGACGAGACCCGGAATGGCGGGCTCCATGCCCGTCAGGCCCTTGCCGTGGCACGCGGCGCACGCGGGAATGTCCTTCGTCTTGTCGCCGTTCAGCACGATCTGCTTGCCGCGCGCGAGCACGTCGTTCGACACGGTCGGCTTGGCCGGCGCGGGGTACGGCGGACGCTGCTGCGAGAAATAGGTCGCGATCTGACGGAGGTAGTCGTCCGAGAGGTACGTGACGAGGTAGTTCATCGGCGGATACTTGCGCCGGCCAGCCCGGAAGTTCTCGAGCTGGTTATAGAGGTAGTCGGCCGGCTTTCCCGCCAGGCGAGGAAAGTAGTCGTTGTCGGTGCCCTGGCCGTGCGAACCGTGGCAGGCGGTGCAACCTTGCACGCGCGCTTCCATCGTATCGGGGGCCTTCGGCTGAGTCTGCGCTTGCGCGCTGCTTGCGACGCCGGCACCGCCAATCAACAGAAGGGCGAGTAGCGGGCGGAAAATGCGTCTGGAAGACACGCGTAACTCCATCGTTATTCGGGGACCTACCGGGCTTCGGTCGGCTCGGTATGGCTCTGTGGCTTGGAATTGACTGTTCGATGCGCGGTGTTGCAGCGGTCGGGACTGAGAACGACAGCCGGGTCGAGCGCTGAGTCGACAGACGAGGCACGGCGGCCGGTCCCGCGCTGCGACGCAGCATTCTATCATCGATGGGGAGCCCGGGCTATTTGCAGGAAGCGGCGCGGATCGGTCCGGATGCGACCGCGCGACAATTTGCCGCGTGTAACGGCGTCGCGGCGCAGCTTTGGCGGTCGCAGGCGTGCCGAACATGACTGTCTCCTTTTTGCACACGGCCGGATGCCGCCCGGCGCTCCCCGCACGCCCCGTGCCGGCTCCGTGGCCAAAGCCGTGGCGGGCCACGGTCGCGCGCGGCGTCCTTCACGTACACTCTCGCCTTGCGCCGTCGGCGCGCAACGCACCGTCGCGCGGGCCCCGTGCCTTTGGGCGCCTTTCGAATTGCTTCCAGCTTCCGATGACCTTTCTTTTCGCGCTTGAGCGCCGCGATCGCGGCATATCCCTTCCGTGCGCTTTGCCTCGTCGTGTATTCGGCGGGGCTCGTGCCGTGATGCAACGGCAAGGGCGTCTTCCCCGATGAACGCAATGGGACTCTCGATCGGACAGGTCGCACTGGCGGCCCTCGTGAACATCGCCTTTGCGTTCGCCATGGGTTCGGCGCTGCTCGAACGCTGGCTCGCGGTCGAGGGGCAGCCCGCGCGTATCGCCTGGCAGCGCTCGCGCGCGTCGCTCGTGGCGGCCACGTTCGCGCTCGTGCTCTCCGACTTGCTTTGGCTGCTTTATCAGTCCGCCTCGATGAGCGGCGTGGGACTCATGATGGCGCTCGGCGCCGTGCCGACGGTGATCGTTCAAACGCACGTAGGCCAGGCCTGGTGCGTTGCGTTCGGCGGGGCGGTGCTCGCGCTGGGCGCGGCGCTGGCTAGCCGCGGCGGCCGCGCCGGTCAGGCGGCGTTTTGGCTTGCCGCTGTCGTGGCGGCGGCGGGCAAAGCGTCGATCGGGCATGCGGCCGACGCCGGCCCCTGGTCGATCGCCGTCGCCGTGCAGGCGCTGCACATCCTCGGGACCGGCGCTTGGGGCGGCATCGTGTTGGCGGGCGGGCTCATCGTGCTGCCCGCGCTCGATTCCTCGACTACGCGCGGCGCGTTGATTCGCGTGGCGACGCGCGTATCGAGCGTGGCGGCGACGGCGCTGGGCGTCGTCGTGGCCACCGGCTTGTTCAACGCGCAGCGCGGGCTCGGCGGCTCGTTGGCGCCGCTTTCGGAGAGTACGTGGGGCCACGTGCTCACGCTCAAGGGCGCGCTCGTGCTGCTTGCCGTGCTATTGGGCGCGCTCAATCGGGGCTCGGCGTTGCCGCGGCTGCGTCGGACCGCGTCGACGACCGATACGCATACCTTCAACAACATCCTGCACTTGGAAGCGCTGGTGATGCTCGGCATCTTCGTCGTCGCGGCCGTGCTGGCGCATAGTTCGCCCGGCGCCGCGGCGATGCACTGATTGGATGGCCGCGATGGCGGCGGGCGCGCGGGCCGATCGCGTCATGGCCGTCCGCTATCCCCGGCCTGTCGGCAAAGCAGACCCCGGCGGCCCGACCGCGATGTCTCAAGAATGAGACATCGCCCCCCTTGCACTCGTGCGAGCGGTGACGCGCCATGCGGCTGGCGCCCCAGCCGTGGCCAGCCGTGCGCGGCGGGGCGATCGGTGGGGGCGGCGCGCTTGGCGTACCGGCGTGCGCGCGCTGCAAGCCGCATGGAACGGAGCGAGCACACAGGCGCGCAATGGTCGATTGCGGTTATTCATAGCCGAGCCTGTGACTGAGAATAGGTGAGAGAAAGAGCGCGATCGCCGCGCCGATCGCCTTGCCTTCCAGCTCGGCCATCGCCGAAGGCACGACGTAGCTGTGCGTGAGCAAGTCGATCAATTGCGGCGCGCAGTACAGGGCGGCGGCCGCTACCGCCCATTTTTCAAGCGCGGCGATCGGCCAGCCTCGGCCGAGCGCGACGATCGCGACCAACACGCGCAGCACGCCGAACATCACCAGTGCGCCGACCGCCGCTTGCTCGCGGATCAGATAGTCCGGTAGAAACTCCCCCATGGCCGCTCTCCCTGAGTTGTCGTTTTGCGGGAGGGCAAGCGCAAGAAGTGCGCCAAGGGTTCGACGAACGCCGCTGCAAAATGGCCGCATGCTTGCTTGGCAAGGCTTTGGAGGCGCATGGCCGATGTGGCCGGCGTACGCCGTTAGACCGCCGCGGGGCGCGAGCGGCGTTTGGCGGCAAAAAGTGTTACGTCCGTGAACGTGCCGTGTTACGGCTGGAAGCGTCCGAGGGGGTAACGCGCCGCGAGCGGGGGGGGGAGCATCCGCTCGCGGCGCGTCGATTCAACGAATCACGGCGTCAAGCGATCACCACTCGGCGACGCTGCCGTCGGCGTGCCGCCACACCGGATTGCGCCAGCGATGGCCGATTTTCGCCATCTCGCGCACCTTCGCTTCATCCACCTCGACGCCGAGGCCCGGCCCTTGCGGAATGGCGACGAAACCGTCCTCGTACTTGAACACCTCGGGGTTGCGCAGGTAGTCCAGCAGATCGTTGCCTTGGTTGTAGTGGATGCCTAGGCTCTGCTCTTGGATGAACGCGTTGTAGCTGACGGCGTCGAGCTGCAAGCAAGCGGCCAGCGCGATCGGGCCGAGCGGGCAGTGCAGCGCGAGGCCGACATCGTAGGCCTCCGCCATCGACGCAATTTTGCGACACTCGGTGATGCCGCCCGCGTGCGAGGCGTCGGGCTGAATGATGTCGACGTAGCCTTCGGCCAGGATCGATTTGAAATCCCAGCGCGAGTAGAGCCGCTCGCCGAGCGCGATCGGCGTGTTCGTCTGATTGACGATGTCGCGCAGCGCCTCGACGTTCTCCGACAGCACCGGCTCTTCGATGAACAGCAGCTTGTACGGATCGAGTTCCTTGGCGAGCACTTTCGCCATCGGCTTGTGGATGCGGCCATGAAAGTCGACGCCGATGCCCACGTGCGGCCCCACCGCGTCGCGCACCGCGGCGACGTTCGCGATCACGTGCTCGACCTTGTCGTAGGTGTCGACGATCTGCACTTCCTCGGAGCCGTTCATCTTCAGCGCCTTGAAGCCTCGCTCGACGACAGCGCGCGCATTATTCGCGACATCGTTCGGGCGGTCGCCGCCGATCCACGAGTAGACCTTGATGCGATCGCGCACCGCGCCGCCGAGCAGCGCATGCACGGGTACGCCGTGGTGCTTGCCGAGAATGTCCCACAGCGCCTGATCGATGCCCGCGATGGCGCTCATCAAGACCGGCCCGCCGCGATAAAAGCCCGCGCGATACATCACCTGCCAGTGATCCTCGATATGGCGCGGATCCTTGCCGACGAGGTAGTCGGAGAGCTCCTCCACCGCGGCTTGCACCGTGTGCGCGCGGCCTTCGACCACCGGCTCGCCCCAGCCGACGATGCCTTCGTCCGTCTCGATCTTGAGAAACAGCCACCTGGGCGGGACGACGAATGTCTCGAGCTTCGTGATTTTCATGGGCGCAACCTCTTTTCTATCTAGTCAACGATGACGGCCGTGCAGTGACGGCGCATGCCGATGCGCCGACTGTTTCCGATCTTCCAATCGTACAACATTTTCGCGTGAAGTACTATTAATAGTATTTAATAAGATAAATCGGCTCGACTGTGATGCTCCGGGGGGGGACGGAACACTTGCGCTTTGCCGTGCGGCCGCGATAATCGGGATCGATGCCGATGTGCCGGGTGGGGCGCGTTAAGACGCCTCGCCTCGCCGTTGGCCGCGCGTCGAGATCGAAGCGTCGAACGTCGAACGTCGAACGCTTCGAGCGCGGGCCGCTGGCGGCCATCGGTTAAAACCATCAGGGAGAATAATGATTCAACGCGATTTGCACGGGCGCGTCGCCTATATGCTGGCGACGGCCATTCTGCGCGGCGATTACGCGCCCGGGGCCTTGCTGCCGCGGGAGGCCGAACTCATGCAAAGCTTCGGCGTGAGCCGTACGGTCTTGCGCGAAGCGCTGCGCACGCTGACGTCGAAGGGCCTCGTCGAATCGCGGCCGAAGGTGGGCACGAAGGTGAGGCGTCGCAGCGCTTGGAATCTGCTCGATGCCGATCTGCTCGAATGGTATTCCCAGGTCGCGCCTCCCGTGGCGTTCGCGCTGAAGCTGCAGGAGATGCGCGAGATGGTCGAGCCGTACGCGGCCGAGCTGGCCGCGCGCGCGCACACGCCCGAATCGCTCGATGGGCTCGAGATGGCGCATGCCGCGATGGTCGCCGCGCGCAACATCGACGAATGGGTGCGCGCCGATTTGCGGTTTCATCTAGGCGTGCTCGCCGCATGCAGCAACGAATTGCTGATGCCGCTCGGTTCGCTGATCGAGCGCACGCTCGAAGCGCAGCTGCGTCTGAACGCCAAGCGGGCCGAGGTGTTCAACGCGGCGCTGAATCAACATACGGCGGTGTACGACGCGATTCGCACGCGGCGGCCAGACGCCGCGCGCGCGGCGATGGCCGATCTGCTCGGGGTGACGCGCAAGCGCATCGAGGCGTAGGCAGTCGCGCGCCGGCGGCCGTGAGCGCGGCGCGCTCGATCGATGCGCGAGGCGCCACGCGCTGCCCGGCGCCCCGGCGCGTCGCCCTACCTGACGCCGTACTACAATACGCGCGTTTTTCAGCCCCCATGCCGCCGCTCGTCGGCCCCTTGGCGCGATGCTCGCAGAACAACGTCACCAACACATCTTGTCGCGCCTGTCGCGCGACGGCGCACTGACTGTCGCCGAGCTCGTGGCCGAGCTCGACGTTTCGCGCGAAACGATTCGCCGCGATCTGCGCGTGCTCGCCGAGCGCGGGCTCATCGTGACGACGCACGGCGGTGCGCTGTCGGTCGACCGGCGCGAGCCCGATCTCGATGTCAGAGAGGGCGAACATGCGGCGGCCAAGCGCGCAATCGGGCTTCGCGCCGCCCAGTTCGTGCCGGACGGCGCGTCCGTCGTCCTGGATTCGGGCAGCACGACGCAAGCCGTCGCGCGCGCGCTGACGGGGCATCGCCGGCTCTCGATCTATACGAACGATTGGCGCATCGCGCTCCTGCTCGGGCGGCGCAACGAGAACCGTGTGACGGTGCTCGGCGGCGAGCTCTCCGACGGCGAGGACGCCGTCTTCGGTCTGGATACCGTGCAGCAGCTCGCGCAGTACCACGCCGATTTCGCGTTCGTCGGCGCGGGCGGCATCTCGGCCGACGGTGCGCTGACCGATTACTCGCGCATGGTCGCCGAAGTGCGCGCACGGATGCTGCGCGCGGCAAGTACGGCCATCGTCGTCGCCGATCATTCGAAGTTCGGGCGCGTCACCCCCGTGCGCATCGACGGGATGGAGCGTGTGCGCTATCTCGTCACGGAACGCGCGCCGGCCCGCCCGCTCGCCAAGGCGATCGCCGCACGCGGGCCGCAACTCGTCACGGCGTAAGGCGGCGCAGCCTGCTTTGCGAGCCGGGCCTCAGCGCACTTCGATCCCGAGCTGCTCCACCGCGCCCTCGATAGCGGCCACGGCCCCGCGCATGTCCGCCTCGTCGATAGCGCCGATGCAGCCTACGCGGAACGTCTCGACCTCGGTGAGCTTGCCCGGATAGAGGATATAGCCGGCTTCGCGCACGGCCGTGTAGAAATCGGCGAAGCGCCAGGCCGGATCGCGTGGGGCGTGAAACGTGACGATCACGTTCGATTGCACCTCGGCCGGAAGGAACGGCCGGAACCCTAGCGCCTTCATGCCCTCGACGAGCGTCGCGCAATTGCGCGCGTAGCGCTCGCCGCGGGCGCGTTGGCCGCCCTGCGCCGCGAATGCGTCGAGGGCGCGGCGCAGCGCGGCGACGACATGGGTCGGCGGCGTGAAGCGCCATTGCGTCGTCTTTTCCATGTACGCCCACTGATCGTGCAGGTCGAGCGCGAGCGACGGCGAGCGCCGCGCGCACGTTTCGAGCAACGCGCGGCGCACGATGACGAACCCCATCCCCGGTACGCCTTCGAGGCATTTTCCGCTCGCGGAAACGAGCGCGTCGATGCCCGAGCCGCGCAAATCGATCGGCGCCGCGCCGAACGAGCTCATCGCATCGACGATGAGCCGCTTGCCGTGGCGCGCACACACTTGTGCGATCTCGTCGAGCGGGTTCAGCAAGCCCGCGCTCGTTTCGAGGTGGACCTGCGCGACGTGGGTGATGCGCGGCGTGCGCAAAAAAGCCGCTTCGATCTCGCTCGCGCGTGCCGGTTCGTCTTCGCCGAGCGGCAGTGTCACGTAGGCGATGCCCATGCGTTCGAGCATGCGCACGATGCGAACGCAATAGGCGCCGTTGCTCGGCACGAGCACGCAGCCCTCGCGAGGCACGAGCGTGGCGAGGGCGGCTTCGACCGAAAACGTGCCGCTGCCCTGCATCGGCACGCAGACATACTCCTCTTCCCCATGCGCGATGCGGACCAGATCGGCGCAGACGCTCGAGGTCATCCGATTGAATTCGCCGTCCCACGATCCCCAATCGCGCAACATGGCTTCGCGCGTGGCGGGCGCGGTCGTGAGCGGGCCGGGCGTGAGCAGGATCGGCGAAGAAGCGGACATCGGAAGGTCTCCCATAAAGGTGTGGCGAACAGGGCGGCGGACGTGCGAAGCGCGTCGTTCGGATCGCGGTGGTTGCGCAGTTTATTGGCAAATTGTGTCAAAACGTGCATTTCCGGCGTTTAGTCATCGCGTTGTCACCAAACCCTGTAAATCTTGCAGCGCCCTAAAAAAATTCTCGCCTCACACCTTTGGAGATCGACATGACACAGCGCCCTTCCCTCCGTACGAAGGCCTGCCTTGGCCGTTTGCTCGCGGCGCTCGCCGCTTGCGCCTTGTTCGAGGGATTCGCCCTGCCGGCCCACGCTGCCGACGCAGTCGTGCTGTATACGGCCGACGGCCTCGAGAATCTGTACAAAGATGTCCTGCCGGCCTTCGAGAAGAAGGAAGGCGTGAAGGTGAACATCGTCACGGCGGGCAGCGGCGAAGTCGTGAACCGCGCCACGATCGAGAAGGATGCCCCGAAGGCCGACGTCATCGTGACCCTGCCGCCGTTCATTCAGCAGGCCGACCAGAGCGGCCTGCTAGCGCCGTATTCGAGCGTGAACTACAAGAACGTGCCGACGATCGCGAAAGCCGGCAACGGCGCATGGGCGACGTTCGTGAACAACTACTTCTCGTTTGCGATCAACCCGGACGTTGTCAAGAACCAGCCGAAGACGTTCGCCGATCTGCTGCACCCCGACTACAACGGCAAGATCGCCTACTCGAACCCGGCCACGGCCGGCGACGGCATGGCGGTGATCATCCTGACCACGTCGCTGATGGGTGAGGACAAGGCGTTCGATTATCTGAAGAAGCTGGAACAGAGCGCCAAATTCCACACGAAGGGCACGGGCTACCTCGACGTCCTGCTTTCGCGCAACGAGATTTCGGTGGCGAACGGCGACCTGCAGATGGACCTCGACGACGCGGCCAACGGCGGCCTGACGCTCAAACCCATTTTCTTGACCGAGAAGGCCGGCGGCCAGCCGACGACGTTCCAGCTTCCCTACGCGATCGGTCTCATCAAGAACGGACCGAACCAGGCCGAAGGCAAGAAGCTGATCGACTACTTGATGTCGGCCGACGTGCAGGCGAAGGTGCCCGATATTTTCGGCATTCCGGGCCGCACCGACGTGAAGCTGGCGGGCAAGAACGGCGAGGCCGTCAAGCAAGCGATCTCCGGCGTGAAGCTGATTCCCGTCGACTGGAGCAACGTGATGGCGAAGAAGGCCGACTGGACGGCACGCTGGAAGAACGACGTGATCGGCGCTTCGGGTAAGCAGACCGACGTCGTCAAGCCCAAGCAGTAAGCATCGATCCATCGTCGACGAAAGGACGCACCCGGTGAATACGGCAGGACTGGCTTATCGCGGCGCGCACGACGCGCTCGCGCGCTCGAGCGAAGAGGTGAACGTCGCGCGCGCGGGCGGTGTCGAGATCGAGCGCTTGAGCGTGCGCTTCGGCGCGCGCACCGTGCTCGACGACCTGTCGCTCCAGATCGGGCGCGGCGAGTTCATGACCGTGCTCGGGCGCAGCGGCTGCGGCAAGACGACGCTGCTGCGGTTCATCGCCGGGTTCGTCAAGGCGGATCACGTGGCCGGGCGCCTGCTCGTGGCCGGCCGCGATTTGACGCACGAGCGCGCGCATCGGCGCAACCTCGGGCTGCTGTTTCAAAATTACGCGCTGTTTCCGCATTTGAGCGTGTTCGAGAACGTCGCGTTCGGCTTGCGGGCGCGCCGCGAGAGCGGGGCCGAGATCGCGCGACGCGTCGCCGACGCGCTCAAGCTCGTGCAACTCGCCGATGCGGGGCACGTCATGCCGGCTGAGCTCTCGGGCGGCATGCAGCAGCGCGTGGCGCTCGCGCGCGCGCTCGTGATCGAGCCCGACGTGCTGCTGCTGGACGAGCCGCTGTCCGCGCTCGACGCCAATCTGCGCGCGTCGGTGCGCTCCGAATTGAAGGCGCTGCACGAGCGGTTGCCCAATCTCACCATCGTTTGCGTGACCCACGATCAGGACGATGCGCTCGTGCTGTCCGATCGCACGCTGCTGATGCGCGATGGCCGCATCGCGCAGATCGGCACGCCCCAGGCGCTCTACGATGCGCCTGTCGACGCATTCGTCGCCCGTTACCTCGGGGCGGCCAATCTCTTGCCGCCGCGTATCGCTTTCCCGATCGGCGATGCCCGCCACAGCGAGCGGGACCGGCTCGCGTGCGTGAGACCGGAAAGCTTGCGTCTCGCGCCGCTGGGCGGGGGCCATCTGCATGGCACGATCGCGTCGGTCGATTGGTACGGGCCGGCGCTGTCGGTTTCGGTCGAACTCGATGCGATGCAGGGCACCGCCGTGCTCGTCACGGCCGCCCGCGGACATGGCATGGCGCCCGAGAAGGGCGCGCGCGTATCGCTCAGTTATGAGGCGGATCATGTCGTCCTCGTCCAACCTTGACGCCGCGGCGCCCCTCGCCGGAATGGGGCATTCGCGCAGCGACGCGCACGGCGAAATCGAGGGCGCGGACGCAGCGGCGCATGCCGCCGCCGGCGCACGCCGCGAACGATTCGCTCAGCTGCACGTGATCTTCGTCGCCGTACTCGTACTCGGCCCGCTCGTCATCTACCCGCTCGCCCGTTTGGTGCTGTTGAGTCTGAGCGGCCCGCACGGCGAATTCGGGGTGCGCGCCTACACGGCTTTCTTTTCGAATCCCGATGCGAGCGGCGTGATCGGCACGACGATCGCCATCGTGTTCGCCAGCGCCGGCATCGCTTCGGTACTCGGCGTCGCGCTTGCAGCGCTGCTGTTTTTCAAGCCTTTTCCGGGGGCGGCGGTCATCACGCGATTTCTCGAATTGTTCGTCGCGTTTCCGTCCTTCCTCGTGGCCTTCACGTTGATCTTCCTTTACGGCTCGCAAGGCTCGGTCAGTATCGCGCTTCAGCGCCTGTTTCATACGAGCGCGCCGCCGCTCGATTTTCTGTTCGGCGCGGGCGGCATCGTGTTGGCGGAAGTCGTCTTTTACGCGCCGTTCGTCGTGCGCCCGACATTGGCCTCGTTCGCGATGATCGACATGAGGCTCGTCGAAGCGGCGCGCAGCCTCGGCGCGAACGGCTTCATGGTGGCCTTGCGCGTCATCGCGCCGCTCGCGTGGCCCGGCATCGCGGCCGGCACGATTCTGTGCTTCTTGCTGACGCTCAACGAGTTCGGCATCTTGCTCGTGCTCGGTAGTGCTCACCTCGTCACGCTGCCCGTCGCGATCTATAGCGCCGCCACCGTCGATCTCGACCTGCCGACGGCCGCGGCGGGCGCGGTCGTCATGCTCGCGATGTCGCTCTCGCTCTATGCGCTGTACCGCCGCGTCGATCGCCGGCAGGCGCTGGGGGCACGTTGATGGCGGCGAATATTCGAACGGATGTCGAAGCCGGCGCCATGGCGCGAAATGAAGTGGCTGCGCGGCCTGCCCGCCGCGTTTTCGCGCGCGTCGCGGCGGCGGCCGTCACGATCGTCGCCGCTTTGCTTTGCGTGTGGCTGTTCGTGCTGCCCGTCGCGGTCGTGGCGCTGTCGAGCGTCGCGTCGCATTGGTCGGGCACGATTCTGCCCGACGGATACAGCACGCGCTGGTTCGAGCGGCTCGGGTCGAGCGATTTCGACGCGGTGCTCGCCAGTCTCGAGATCGGCTTCGGCGTGGCCGTGCTCGGCACCGCGCTCGGCTTGTGGCTTGCGCTGGCGCTCGAAGGACGAACACGGCGGGGGATCGGCGCGCTCGTCGACACGATCGCGATGATGCCCAACGGCGTGCCGAGCGTGGTGCTCGGCCTTGGCGTGCTCATCGCCTATCACAAGGCGCCGCTCGATTTGTCCAGTTCGCTGGCGATCGTCGTGCTCGTCCAGCTCGCACTCGTGCTCCCTTTCAGCTACCGCTGCGCGGCCGCCGCATTGCGCCCTGAACTCACCGTGCTGCGCGAGGCTGCGGCCAGTCTCGGCGCGGCGCCGTGGATGGTGGTGAGGCGCGTCGTGCTGCCGCAGCTCGTGCCGGCCATCCGCGCCAGTCTCGCGCTCGCTTTCGCGCTGTCGCTCGGCGAGCTCGGCGCGACGCTGACCGTCTACCCGCCGGGCTTCGCGACCGTGCCGATCGTCGTCGTCGGGCAGGTCGAGCGCGGCTATTACTTGCCGGCCTCGGCGTTGTCTTTGATTTTGCTGCTCACTTCGCTCGCGGCGCTTTCGCTGATCGCGGCGCGCGCGCCGAAGCGCCGCGCCGGCTAAAAGCCGCCGGCGTCACATACTTTTCATCTGCGTCCCTGCCCGCCGCACGGGGACCGGCGCACGTCCGGAAATGTGGCAAAATGTGGCAAATTGACGAGACGTATGCAAATGGCCGCACCGGGATCGATCGAGGCGGCGCGTCGCTAGCCTCCGACGCCGCTCGCGCGCAACACGAGCAGCGGGGCGGGGCGCGTCAACGAGGGCGGCGAATCCAACGGCAACGAACCGCACGACATCGAGGAATACCATGCTGCAAGCGAATGAACGAGTGGAAAGGGCGGGGCTCATCGAAGTAAACGGCCGCGCCTATAATTTGTCGGATCTTGCCGCGCGGCCGGTGGCCGTCGTTTGTGTGGACGGCTGCGAGTTCGACTATCTTGAAGCGGCGGCAGCTGCCGGCGTTGCGCCGTTCATCGCGCGCTTGCTGAGCGGATCGGACGCCACGGCCGTCCGCGCGGACTGCGTCATGCCGTCGTTCACGAATCCGAACAACCTGTCGATCGTCTGCGGCGTGCCGCCGGCCGTGCACGGGATCTGCGGCAATTACTTCTGGGATCCTCGCGCGAACGACGGCCAAGGCGCGGAAGTCATGATGAACGACCCCGCCTACCTTCGTGCGGGCACGTTGCTCGCGGCCGCGGCGGGGGGCGGTGCGCGAGTGGCCGTGGTGACGGCGAAGGACAAATTGCGGCGCTTGCTCGGCTGGCAATTGAAGGGGATCTGCTTCTCGGCGGAGAAGCCAGACTGCGCGACGCTGGCCGAGAACGGCATCGAAGACGCGAGGGTCTTGACCGGCCTGCCGGTGCCCGACGTCTACAGCGCCGAGTTGTCCGCATTCGTCTTTGCCGCGGGCGTGCGATTGGCCGAACGGGGCGACGTCGATCTGATGTATTTGTCGACGACGGATTACGTCCAGCACAAGTGCGCACCGGGCAGCGAGGGCGCCAACGCGTTCTACGCGATGATGGACCGCTACCTCGCCCGGCTCGACGCCCTCGGCTGGACGATCGGGCTCACGGCGGACCACGGGATGAACGCGAAGCATGACCCCCGCACCGGCGAGCCGAACGTCGTCTATCTGCAGGACGTGCTCGACGCCTGGCTCGGCGCGCAGCGTTCGCGCGTCGTATTGCCGATCACGGATCCGTACGTCGTTCACCACGGTGCGCTGGGATCGTTTGCAACGGTGCACCTCACCGATGCGGCGCAGCCGGCCGATTCGACGCTGATCGAACGGACCATGGCGCACGTCGCCGGGATCGACGGCATCGAACTCGTACTCGACAACGCGCAAGCCTGCGCGCGCTTCGAACTGATGCCCGAACGCACCGGCGATATCGTCGTGGTCTCGCGTCGCGACTTCGCGATCGGCTCGCGTCGCGCCGCGCATGACCTGTCGGGGCTGACGGTGCCGCTGCGCTCTCACGGCGGGCTCTCCGAACAAACCGTGCCGCTCGTCTTCAACCGGCGCGTCGATGACATCGAGACGCTTTACGGCGGTCGCCGTCTGCGCAATTTCGATGTGTTCGACATCGCGCTGAACCATGCGAGGCAATCGTGAACGCCATAGCCGAAGCCGAGATCAAACAAGCAGCGGTCAGGGATCATGATGCCTTCCGCGCGGAGGCGTTGCGGCTCTGCGGCGAACGGGCGCCGCGCGCGCGCACGTTCGATGTCTTCGATCCCTACACGGGCATGCGGGTGGGGACCGTACCGCTCGCCAGCGTCGATGACGTTCGCGCCGCGCTCGAATACGCCGCCGCCTATCGGCCGACGCTGACGCGTTTCGAGCGCGCGCACATTCTCGAGCGCGCCGCGACGCTGCTACGCGAGCGCACGGAAGTCGCCTCCGATTTGATCACGCTCGAGTCGGGTCTCTCGAAGGAGGACTCCCGCTACGAGATCGGCCGCGTGGCCGACGTGCTGAAGTTCGCGGCCATGGAAGCGCTGCGAGACGATGGGCAAAGCTTCTCGTGCGATCTGACGCCGCACGGCAAGAGGCGGCGCGTGTTCACGCAGCGCGAGCCGCTTGCCGGCGCGATCGTCGCGATCACGCCGTTCAATCACCCGATGAACCAGGTCGCGCACAAGATCGCGCCTGCGATTGCGACGAACAACCGCGTCGTCCTGAAGCCATCGGAAAAGGTGCCGCTTTCGGCGCTATGGTTGGCCGATCTGCTCTACGAAGCCGGATTGCCCGCGCCGATGCTGCAGGTCCTGACGGGCCAGCCCCGCGAGATTGCCGATACGCTCGTGACGCATCCGCTCGTGGAGCTCGTGACATTCACCGGCGGCGTATCGATCGGCAAGCACATTGCCGCGCGAGCCGGCTACCGGCGCTGCGTGCTCGAACTGGGCGGCAACGATCCGCTGATCGTGCTCGACGATGCCGATGTCGAACGCGCCGCCGCGCTCGCGGTGCAGGGCTCGTACCGCAATTCCGGGCAGCGCTGCACGGCGGTCAAGCGTATGCTGGTCGATCGACGCATCGCCGCCGCGTTCACCGAATGCGTCGTCGAGTTGACGCGCGCTTGGACCTACGGCGATCCGTTCGATGCGGCGAACCGCATGGGCACGGTCATCGACGAGGCCGCCGCCCGCTCGTTCGAGGCGCGCGTGAACGAGGCGGTCGCATCGGGCGCTCGCGTGCTCGCCGGCCATCGCCGCGACGGCGCGCTCTATGCGCCGACCGTCGTCGATCGCGTCGATCCGGCCATGACGCTCGTGCGCGAGGAAACGTTCGGTCCCGTCTCGCCCATCATCACGTTCGCATCGATCGACGAAGCGATCGCCCTCGCCAACGGCACCGCGTTCGGGCTCTCCTCGGGCGTGTGCACGAATCGACAGGACCTCATCGCCCGCTTCGTGAACGAGCTGCGCGTGGGCACCGTCAACGTATGGGAAGTACCGGGCTACCGGATCGAGCTGACGCCGTTCGGCGGCATCAAGGATTCGGGGCTCGGCTACAAGGAAGGGGTGCAGGAAGCCATGAAAAGCTTCACGAATCTGAAGACATTTTCGCTGCCGTGGGAGTGAGGCAATGGCATTGAGTCTCGACGATATTCGCGGGCTGTACGAACGGCACGGCGGCCTTGCCTACAGCGGCGAACCCGTAACGCAGCTCGAACATGCGCTGCAAAGCGGGGCCCTTGCCGAGGAGGCGGGCGCGGACGATGCGCTCGTCGCCGCGGCACTTCTGCACGACCTCGGTCACTTGCTGAACCTGCAAGGCGAGACGCCGAGCGCCCACGGCATCGACGACAAGCATCAGTACTTCGCACTGCCGTTCTTGCGTCCTGTGTTGCCCGATTGCGTACTCGAGCCGATTCGCTTGCATGTCGATGCGAAACGCTATCTGTGCGCCGTCGATCCGAGCTATCGGGCGAGGCTGTCGGCCGATTCCGTGCGCAGCCTGGCGCTGCAAGGCGGGGTATTCGACGACGCGCAGGCCAGTGCGTTCATCGCCAAGCCCTTCGCCGAAGATGCGGTAAGCCTTCGTCGATGGGACGATGCGGCGAAAGATGCCGGGAAGCGCACGCCCGATCTCGCGCATTTTCTCGGCATCGTCGCTCGCGTGATGCAAGCGTACGCGGGGGAGGGCGGGCCGCCGTAGCGACCCGCTGCGGCTCGCTTTCAGGGTGCGGCGAACACGTCCGTCGGGTTGGCGGTATTGCCCGAGTTCGTCTGCACGAAGAACGGCACGAACGTCGTTCCGCGTGCGTCGAGGCCCTCGTAGTCGCCGATGAAATACCCCTCGGCGTTAGGCGCCGTTTTGAGATCGAATGACCCGGCTAGATGCGTCTCGTTGCCGAAGGTCTTCCCGCCGTCGCTCGAGGTCGTCATCCAATAGTCGGTGGGTAGCGTCGTCGTGTCGCCTGCCTGCAAGTTGCGAATGTCGTAGTAGGTGAGCGCGACCGTCCCGGCCGAATTGACGTGCACGGAGGGGTTGAAGGCCAGGCGTCCGGTGGGGGTGCTTACGCGCGCGGGCGCGCTCCACGTCTTGCCGCCGTCGCTCGAAGTCGATAGGGCGATCTCGTCGTAATTGCCGCCGTTGAACCGCGCGTCCTGCCAAACGACGTAAAGCTGCCCCGTGGCCGGATCGATCGCGGGCTCGGGGATGATGTCGCCCGTGCGCAGCGCCTCGCCTGTGTTCGGATCGACGACATCGACGGTTTGCAGATCGGCGATGATTTTCGGCGAGGTCCAAGTGGCCCCGCCGTCGGTCGATTTGATGAAGGCGACTTTATACGGCGACGGCTTTTGCGGCGGCGTGATCAAGTCGAAGAAGTCGTAAAGCGTTCCGTCTTGCCGATTGACGACGATTTGGTTGCCGATCGTCTGCTGCCGCGACGGTACGGTGACGATTTGCGCCGGCGCGCTCCACGTCTTGCCGCCGTCGACGGTTTTGGAAAACAGCGTGGGTCCGCGATAGGCCTGCGCGTGCAAATCGGCGTAGGGGTTCGAATTCGGCTCTTCGAGTCGGTCCCAGACGGCGTAGGCGACGCCGGCCTTGAGCGGATCAGCCGTGACCGATTCCTTGTCGTTGAAAAATTGCGTCGACGGTTCGTTATCCGCGATCAGCACGCTGAGGTTGCCCCAGGTCTGTCCGCCGTCTTTCGATACGGCTGCGGCTACCGAATTGCTGTTGTTCGATTGATTGAACGAGATCGACACGCTGTAGGCCGTTCCGTCGGGCCCGATCGACACCCACGGATCCGACGCGCGTTCGTAGCCGAGCCCGCCCGCGCAGGCGCTGAACGGAAGGTTCGTCTGCCGCCACGTTTGCCCGCCGTCGAACGAGTAGCCCGCGACGAGGCCGTGTGCTCCGCCGTTCGACCACCGGTCCTGCTGCCACGCCCCGATGAGGTTCGACGGGTTGGCCGGATTGACCGCGACCCAAGGCTCGACCTCCGCATTCACGAAATTCGTACCGGGACCGCCGATCGTGCAAGTGGCGAACGGGCTAGGCCCCGACACGCGCACGGGCGCGGCCCAGACGGCGGTCGAGGTGAGCGCGAACGCGGCGATGGCGCTGCGCGCGAGACTGATTCGAGGCGAGTGATGGCGTCGCATGGAAGACCCTCTCTTCTTTGTAAGGCGGTCCGCAGCGCGAATCTCGCGACGCCGCCGGCAAGCGACGCGGCTCGCTTGCCGAACGCTCGGTCGTGACGACGGCCGGAACCGCAGGCGCTGGTAGCCGCCAGCGCGACGGTCAGACTTCATCGACGACTGCATACGGATCGAGGTGCGATCGCGCCTCGTTCCGCTTCAATGCCAAGAGAATGGAAATGCATCGTAGGTAACGCGCCGACGCTTCGCTCGGGATTTTTTGTAACAGAGTGCGCCATGGCGAAGCGGCTGCTCGGCTGAGCCGCGCGCAACGTCGCCGCCTTGAATTCGATGACGCTAAAATTGTAACGACAACTTGTCACGATCGTTTCATCCGGCTAGGATCGGTGCAAGCAAACCATCATGGTGTGTTGTGCGACGCACAACACGTCCGCACATGTCCGACGCTTCGACGCATTCGATCGTTCTGCCGCACGGCCTCGCGTTTCCGCTCGACGGGCGCAATCAAGGCGTGCCGTTCGACGCCGCCTGGTTCGATAGCCTGCGCGTCAACCCCTCCGCGGTCGAGCGGCGCACCGCCACGCTGGCCGCGCGCCGTTCGGTGAAGAAAGACGCGCAAGCCGCTTGGCTGCTCAAAGCCATCACCTGCATCGACCTCACGACGCTGAACGGCGACGACACCGAGGGCCGCGTGCTGCGCTTGTGCGCGAAAGCGCGCCGGCCCGTGCGCGCCGAGCTCATCGAGGCGCTCGGGCTCGAGCCCGATTCGATTTCCACGGGCGCCGTTTGCGTCTATCACCGCTTCGTCGCGGCCGCCGTCGATGCGCTGCGCGGCACGGATATTCCCGTGGCCGCCGTGTCCACGGGCTTTCCGGCCGGCCTGAACCCGCATCGGCTCAAGCTCGAGGAGATCGAGGCGTCGGTGGCCGACGGCGCGGCCGAGATCGATATCGTCGTGACGCGCGAGCACATCCTCACCGGCAATTGGCGCGCCCTCTACGACGAAGTGCGAGATTTTCGCGCCGCTTGCGGGGCCGCGCATCTGAAGGCGATTCTCGCGACGGGCGACGTACGCACGCTGACCAACGTGGCGAAGGCATCGATGGTCTGCATGATGGCCGGCGCCGATTTCATCAAGACGTCCACGGGCAAGGAAAGCGTCAACGCGACGCTCGACGTGTCGCTCGTCATGGTCCGGATGATTCGCGAGTTCCGCGAGCGCACCGGCGAGCGCGTCGGCTTCAAGCCGGCGGGCGGCGTGTCGAGCGCGAAGTCGGTGCTCGCCTACCAAGTGCTGATGAAGGAAGAGCTTGGCCGCCCTTGGCTCGAGCCGTCGCTGTTTCGCATCGGCGCATCCAGTCTGCTCGCCGATATCGAGCGGCAGCTCGAGCATCACGTCACCGGCCGCTATTCGGCTTTCAACCGTCACCCCGTAGCGTGAGTACAGTCACGATGAGCGTTGCCGAATATTTTGAAACGATGGATTACGCGAGCGCCCCCGAGGACGATCAAGCCGCGCGCGCCTGGCTCGCCCGGCACGAGGCGCGGTTCGGCCATTTCATCGGCGGGCAATGGCGCGCGGGTGCGTCGGGCGAGCGCTTCGCGGTACATGCCCCCGCCACCGGCGAGACGCTGGCGCACGCGGCGCAGGGCGATGCGGCCGACGTGGACGCGGCGGTCGCTTGCGCACGCGCGGCGCAGGGCGCGTGGCTTGCCGCCGGCGGCGCGCAGCGTGCGCGGCATCTCTACGCGCTCGCGCGCATGGTGCAGCGGCACAGCCGCTTGTTCGCGGTGCTCGAAGCGCTCGACAACGGCAAGCCGATTCGCGAAACGCGCGACATCGACGTGCCGCTCGTGGCCCGGCACTTTCTGCACCACGCAGGGTGGGCTCAGCTGCAGGAGAGCGAATTCAAAGGGTGGGCGCCGCTGGGCGTGATCGGTCAGATCGTGCCGTGGAATTTTCCGTTGCTGATGCTCGCGTGGAAAGTGGCGCCGGCGATCGCGCTCGGCAACTGCGTCGTGCTCAAGCCGGCGGAGTACACGCCGCTCACGGCGCTGCTGTTCGCCGAACTCGCCAAGCAGGCGGGCTTGCCGGACGGCGTCTTGAACGTCGTGACCGGCGACGGACGCACGGGGGCCGCCCTCGTCGACCACCCCGGCGTCGACAAGATCGCCTTCACGGGTTCGACCGAGGTCGGCCGCGCGATTCGCACGGCCACAGCCGGCTCGGGTAAATCGCTCACGCTCGAACTCGGCGGCAAGTCGCCGTTCATCGTGTTCGACGATGCCGATCTCGACGGTGCGGTCGAGGGTGTCGTCGACGCGATCTGGTTCAACCAGGGGCAGGTTTGTTGCGCGGGCTCGCGCCTGCTCGTGCAGGAAGGCGTCGAGGCGAGTTTCATCGCCAAGCTCAAGCGTCGCATGGCGACGCTGCGCGTCGGGCCTTCGCTCGACAAGACGATCGACATGGGCGCGATCGTCGATCCGGTCCAGCTCGAACGGATCCAATCGCTCGTCGAAGCCGGGCGGCGCGAAGGGTGCGCCATCTGGCAGCCGCGCGAGGTCGCGCTGCCGGCGGCGGGCGGCTCGTACTATCCGCCGACCCTCGTCACGAACGTCGCACCGTCCAGCACGCTGGCGCAAGAGGAGATTTTCGGGCCCGTTTTGACGACGATGAGCTTTCGCACGGCCGAGGAGGCCGTCGCGCTCGCCAACAACACGCGATATGGGCTGGCCGCGAGCGTTTGGAGCGAGACGATCGGTCGCGCGCTCGACATCGCGCCGCGGCTCGCGTGCGGCGTCGTCTGGGTCAACGCCACGAATCTGTTCGACGCGAGCGTGGGCTTCGGCGGCTACCGCGAATCGGGCTATGGCCGCGAAGGCGGGCGCGAGGGCGTCTACGAGTACTTGAAGCCGGTCGGCTGGGGCAAGGGCCCGCTGCGCGAGGCAGGGGCGCTCTCGGCGGGCAGCGTGGCGGCGGATTCCGTCCTCGGCGCCGAGTTCATCGATCGAACGGCCAAGCTGTTTATCGGCGGCAAGCAAACGCGCGCCGACGGCGGCGATTCGCGCGTGGTGTGCGCGCCGAGCGGCGCATGCGTCGGCGAAGTGGCGGACGGCAACCGCAAGGATGTGCGCGACGCCGTCGCGGCGGCGCGAGGCGCGGGGAAGTGGTCGCAGATGAACGGGCATGCCCGCGCGCAAGTGCTCTACTACCTCGCCGAAAACCTCTCGGCCCGCGCGGACGAATTCGCGCGTCAGCTCGCCCGGCGCACGGAGTGCGACGCGAGCGCGGCCGAGGCTGAGGTTCAGGCATCGATCTCGCGGCTATTCACCTACGCGGCGTGGGCGGACAAGTTCGACGGCGCCGTGCATACGCCGCCGCTGCGCGGCGTGGCATTGGCGATGCACGAGCCGCTCGGGGTGATCGGCATCGCCTGCCCCGACGAGGCGCCGCTGCTCGCGCTCGTGTCCCTCGTGGCGCCGGCGCTCGCACTCGGCAATCGCGTGGTCGTGCTGCCGAGCGAAGCGTGCCCGTTGATGGCCACCGATCTGTACCAAGTCGTGGAGACGTCGGACGTGCCGGCGGGCGCGCTGAACATCGTTACGGGCGCGCGCGACGCGCTGCTGCCGCCGCTCGCCAAGCACGACGACGTCGATGCCCTTTGGTGCTTCGGCCGCGCGGGCGATTCCGAACGCGTCGAACGCGAATCGGTCGGCAATCTCAAACGCACGTTCGTCGATTACGGCCGCCGCATCGATTGGTTCGATCGCGAGAGCGAGGGCATTGCCTTCTTGCGCCAAGCGGCGCAAGTGAAGAATATCTGGATTCCGTACGGCGATTGAGCGGCGGCGCCTGAGCCGCGCATAAGCCTTGTCACGGATTTCGCATTACATCTTGGAGACGCCGTGCTGAAACATCTGGACCCGCTTCTGAACGCCGACATCCTTCATGCCCTGCGCGCGATGGGCCACGGCGATGAGGTCGTCATTTGCGACGCGAATTTTCCGGGCGATTCGGTCGCGCGCGCGACGGTGCTCGGCAAGCTGCTGCGCATGGACGGCGTCGATGCGGCTCGCGCCGTACAGGCCGTGCTCTCGGTACTGCCCCTCGATACGTTCGTCGAAGCGCCCGCGATGCGGATGGAAGTCGTCGGCGATGCGCAGGCGCTGCCTGCCGTTCAGCGCGAAGCCCAAGCGGAAGTCGACCGTGCCGAAGGCCGAGCGGTGCCGTTCGCGCCGATCGAGCGCCATGCCTTTTACGCGCGGGCGCGCAAGGCCTACTGCGTGATCGCGACGGGCGAGACGCGCGGGTACGGCTGCTTTATCTTCACGAAGGGCGTCATCCTCGCCCCGGACGCACCGCTTCGCCGGAGCGAGGAGCGCGGCAAATGAATGGGCGCGTCGTCATCCTCGGCATCTATGTGACCGATCTGGCGTTTCGGGCGGAGCGCATGCCCGTGATCGGGGAAACGATCGCCGGTTCGGCGTTCGCGATGGGGCCCGGCGGCAAGGGCTCGAACCAAGCTGTCGCGGCCGCGCGCGCGGGCGCCGACGTCGTGTTCTGCACGCGGCTGGGCGACGACGCGTTCGGCGCCATCGCGCGCGAGACGTGGCGCGCGGAGGGGATTACGGCGCGCGCCACGCTCGTCGACGGCATGGCCACGGGCGCCGCGCACATCTTCGTCGATGCGGCGACGGGTTCGAATGCCATCATCGTCGCGGCGGGCGCCGCGGGCACGCTCGGGCCGGCCGACGCCGACGCGATCGAAGCGGACATCGCCCGCGCCCAAGTATTCGTGACGCAGCTCGAGCAACCCGTGGCCGCGGCGCGGCGCGGCTTGGAGCTTGCCCGCAAGCACGGCGTGACGACGGTGCTCAACCCGGCCCCGGCCCTGCCGCTGCCCGACGACATCTTTCCGCTGTGCGATTACGTCACGCCGAACGAAACCGAGGCCGCCGCGCTGACCGGCATCGAGATCGCCTCGCCCGACGACGCCCGGCGCGCGGCCGACGTGCTGCTCGCCAAGGGCGCGGGCGCCGTGATCGTGACACTCGGCGAAGCGGGGGCCCTGCTGCATTCGCGGACGGAATCGACGCTGGTCCCGGCGTTTCGCTGCGGCCCCGTGGTGGAAACGGCAGGCGCGGGCGACGGCTTCACGGGGGGCTTCGCTGCGGCGCTCGCACGCGGCGACACGCCGCTCGCGGCCATGCGCTTCGGTTGCGCGCTCGCGGGCATCTCGGTCACGCGAGCCGGCACGGCGCCGTCGATGCCGAGCTTGGCCGAAGTCAACGCGCTGATCGGCGCGGGATCGGCCATGCCGGCCTAACGGCGTGCGCGGCTTGCATCGAAAAAAGGCGAAAGGGAAGAAGCCATAAAGGAAGGGCTTGAAAATGAAAGGCTCGTTGGTACTCGGCAAATGGTTCGGCGACCGGCAGTTGAATTTCCTGCTCGGCGTGAACGTGCTTGTCGTCGTCGTCGCAATCTGGCTCTCGCACGGCCAGTTCATCGATATCGACAATCTGCAGTCGATGGGTTCGCAATTGCCGGAAGTCGGCTTGCTCGCGCTTGGCATCATGCTCTCGATGCTCTCGGGCAACGGCGGCATCGATCTATCGGGTGTCGGGCTCGCGAACTTCTCGGGGATGGTCGCCGCCCTCGTCGTGCCGAAGTTCATCAGCGGCGACGATTCTCCCGTCGCCTACACGGCGCTCTTTTGCGCGATCGTCGTGGCGATGGGCTTCATCGGCGGCATGGTCAACGGCTTGATCATCGCGCGGCTGCGGCTCACGCCGATTCTCTGCACGCTCGGCACGCAACTGCTGTTCACGGGTTTCGCCGTCGCCCTGAGCAACGGTGCGTCGGTGCACGTCGATTACGTCGAGCCGCTGGCCGACATCGGCAACGGCGCGTTTTTCCAAGTGCCGATCTCGTTTTGCATCTTCATCGTCGCCGTGCTCGTGCTCGGCTGGCTGCTCAAGCGCACGCCGTTCGGCTTGCGGCTCTATTTGATGGGCACGAATCAGCGTGCGGCCTTCTATGCCGGCATCGGGCAGGCACGCATGCTGATCGCCACCTACACGATGTGCGGCGTGCTGGCGTCGCTGGCCGGCCTGGTCAGCGTGTCGCACACCCTGAGCGCGAAGTGGGACTACGGCAATTCGTACTTGCTGATCGCGATCCTCATCGCCGTGATGGGCGGCGTGAATCCGGCGGGCGGATACGGTCGCATCGTCTGCGTGTTTTTCGCCGCGACGGTCCTGCAGTTTTTATCTAGCCTGTTCAACCTGCTCGGCGTGTCGCAGTTCTTCGGCGATTGCACCTGGGGGTTCCTCTTGCTCGTCTCGCTCGCGTTCGCGGGCGGCGAGCGCATGCGCGCGATCTTCGGCTTCTCTCGGGCGAGTGCGGCGGCGCGAGGGCGGACGGATCGACGGTGAAGCGGCAACGAGTTCGGCAGTCGGCGGGCGCCTAGCCTCGGGCGTCCGTCAGCGCAAACAAGGGGCGATGCGGAACAAGGAAGGAGACAACGCAAATGAAGCTGAAACGAACGAGCCTCGCGCTCACGGCTTGCGCGCTCGGCGCGGGCGTCATTTTCGCCGCGCAGGCGGCGACGAACCAAACGATCGTCACGGTCGTGAAAGTGACGGGCATTAGCTGGTTCAACCGCATGGAAGAGGGCGTCAAGGAGTTCGGCAAAGACAACCCCGGGGTGACCGTCTATCAGACCGGCCCGGGCAAGGCCGACGCCGCGCAGCAGTTGCGCATCATCGAGGACTTGATCGCCAAGAAGGTCAACGCGATCGCGGTCGTTCCGTACGATCCGCCCACGCTCGAGCCCGCGCTGAAGAAAGCGATGGACCGCGGCATCAAGGTCGTCACGCACGAGGCCGACAACGAGAAGAACACGATGGTCGATGTCGAAGCGTTCGACAACTCGGCCTACGGCGCCGCGCTCAACGATCGGCTCGCAAGCTGCATGCACCAGGAAGGCAAATGGGCGACGTTCGTGGGTTCGCTCGGCAGCCGCTCCCAGGTGCAGTGGGCCGACGGCGGCATCGACAACGCGAAGAAGAAGTACGCGAAGATGCAGCTCGTCGAGACCAACATCGAGACGAACAACGACGGCGAGCATGCCTACGAGCAGGCCAAGGAAGTGCTGCGCAAGCACCCGGACATCAAGGGCTTCCAAGGTTCGTCTTCGCTCGACGTGCTCGGCATCGGGCGCGCCGTCGAGGAAGCGGGGCTCGTCGGCAAGGTTTGCGTCTACGGCACGGGCTTGCCGACGGAAGCCGGCAAGTACCTGGAAAGCGGAGCGATCAACGGCATCGCGTTCTGGGATCCGAAGCTCGCCGGCGAGGCCATGAACAAAATCGCCAAGATGCTGCTCGACGGCAAGACCGTGCAAAACGGCGCGAACCTCGGCTTGCCGGGCTATGAGAAGGTGACGGTGTCGAAGGGCCCCGGCAAGGGCATCATCGTACGCGGGCAAGGCTGGGTCAGCGTCGACAAGTCGAACTACAAGCAGTACAACTTCTGATGACGGCGGGGCGTGCACGGCATCCGATATCGGCCGTGCGCGCCCAACGTGCATTCACGCGAACGGAAGTCCATCGATGAACGATGCAAACGTGTCGGAGCCCTTGCTGCAAGTGATCGACGTGCATAAGCGCTTCACGGGCGTGTATGCGCTGCGCGGCGTCACGCTGACGTTCGAACGCGGGCAGATCTACCATCTGCTCGGCGAAAACGGCTGCGGCAAGAGCACGCTGATCAAGATTATTTCGGGCGCGCAGCCGCCCGACGAAGGCGAGCTCGCGATCGAGGGCCGGCGTCATGCACGGCTCACGCCGCTCGAGGCGCTCGGGGCGGGCATCGAAACGGTGTACCAAGACCTTTCCCTGCTGCCGAACATGAGCGTGGCGGAAAACGTCGCGTTGACCTCGGAGCTGGCCGAACACGATGGGCGGCTCGCGCGCACGTTCGATCGGCGCGAGCTGGCGCGTCGGGCCGCACGGGCGCTCGCGGCTGTCGGCTTGCCGTCCGACGCACCATTTCAATCGACGCTCGTCGAGGCGCTGCCGCTCGCGACGCGGCAGCTCGTCGCGATCGCTCGCGCCATCGCGAGCGAGGCGAAGTTCGTGATCATGGACGAACCCACGACCTCGCTCACGCAGAAGGAAGTGGCGAACCTCATCGAGGTGCTGACGAGCCTGCGCGCGCAAGGGGTGACGGTCCTTTTCGTGAGCCACAAGCTCGACGAATGCTACGCGATCGGCGGCGAGGTCATCGTGCTGCGCGACGGCCGAAAGGTCGCGCAAGGGCCGATTGCCGATTACACGAAGGCGCAGATCAGCGAACTGATGACGGGCCGCGAGCTCGCGCATGCGCGCTATCGCACGCAGCCGCCGAGCGAGGCGGAAAGCGACGTCGTGCTCGCCGTGCGCGAGCTAGGACGAGGCCGCCAGTTCCGCGACGTTTCGTTTGCTTTGCATCGCGGCGAGATTCTAGGCGTCACCGGGCTGCTGGATTCGGGGCGCAATGAATTGGCGCGCGCACTGGCGGGCGTGGGTCCGGCCGATACGGGTTCGATCGCGCTCGACGGCGCGCGCATCACGCTTGCGACACCGGCCGACGCGAAGCGCCATCGCATCGGCTACGTACCCGAAGATCGCTTGAGCGAAGGGCTCTTTCTCGACAAATCGATTCGCGACAACGTCGTCACGGCGATGATATCGAGCCTGCGCGACCGCTTCGGCCAGCTCGATCGCAAACGGGCGCGCGCGCTCGCGCAGCAGACGGTGACCGACCTGCAAATCGCGACGCCCGACATCGACAAGCCCGTTCAATCGCTGTCGGGCGGCAACCAGCAGCGCGTGCTGATCGGGCGTTGGCTCGCGATCGATCCGCGCGTGCTGATCCTGCATGGGCCGACGGTGGGCGTGGACGTCGGCTCGAAGGACATCATCTACCGCATCATGCAGGGTCTTTCCGAGCGCGGGATCGGCATCGTGCTGATCAGCGACGATTTGCCGGAGCTGCTGCAGAACTGCGATCGCATCTTGATGATGAGCAAGGGGCGCATGACGGGCGAATACCGTGCGGAAGGCTTGACCGAGGCCGCGCTGTATCGCGCGTTGTTGGCGGAAGCGGCGTGATGCGCAACGAAGCCGCGGCCGAACGCATGAACGTGAATAGCCATAGCCATAGCCATAGCCACAGTCACACCGAGTTACGCATGAACCAGACGATGAGCTCCTCCGATACCGTCGGCCCGACCGAGCGTCGCCGCCCGCTCGATTGGCGCGCGAAGCTCGCGCGCCGCCCCGAATGGCTGCCCGGCGGCTTGATCGTGCTGTCGTGCATCGTCGTCGCGGCGATCAACCCGCGCTTCCTGCAATGGGCGACGCTGTTCGATTTGCTGCATTCGGCCACGACGACATCGCTCTTCGCGCTAGGCACGCTCGTCGTGCTCGCCTCGGGCGGCATCGACGTGTCCTTCACCGCGATCGGCGCGTTGACGATGTACTCGATCACGAAGGCCGTGTTCGCTTGGTGGCCCGATGCGCCGTTCTGGTTGATTTTGCTCGTGGGCGCGGTGGGCGGCGTGCTGCTCGGGGTGATCAACGGCTTGCTCGTGCATCGGCTGAAGGCCCCTTCGCTGATCGTCACGATCGGCACGCAATATCTTTACCGCGGCCTGCTGCTGACCTTCGTCGGCACGACGTTCTTCATGAACATCCCGCACAGCATGGATCGCTTCGGCCGTATTCCGCTGATCGCCTATCGCACCGTCGACGGCCTGGACGCCGTGCTGCCGGTATCGGTGCTCGCGCTCGCGGCGGCGGCGGTGCTGACCTGGTGGTTGCTCAATCGAACGATGATGGGACGGGCCGTGTATGCGATGGGCGGCAGCCTGACGATCGCCGAACAGCTCGGCTACAACGTGCGCGCCGTGCATCTGTTCGTGTTCGGCTATACGGGGCTGCTCGCGGGCATCGCCGGCATCTTGCACGTCTCGAACAATCGGCTCGCGAATCCGTTCGATCTCGTCGGCTCCGAACTCGACGTGATCGCCGCCGTGATCCTCGGCGGCGCCCGCATCACGGGCGGCAGCGGCAGCGTGCTCGGGACGCTGCTCGGCGTGGCGCTCGTCACGCTCGTGGACAACACGCTCATTCTCGTCGGCGTGCCCAGCACGTGGCAGAAGGTCATCGTGGGCGGGTTCATCCTCGTCGCGGGCGTGCTGTTCGCCCTGCGCCGGCGCAGCTAGCGCCGGGCGCGGGCCACGGGCTCGCGCATCTGAAGTAGGCCCGCGCTAGCCGAAGGACGCCGCGATGGCCAGGCGGCGCTCACACGCCGCGCTTGCGCGGCTCTTGCCCTTTCTCGGTGATCACCGAATCGAACTCGTCGACTTGCGAAAAGCGCACGGCTTTCACGACGCCGAACTTGCTCGTATCGGCCACGAGGTGACGCTCGACGGCGCTCGCCATGGCCGCCTGCTTGATCGCCACTTCATGAAAATTCCAGCATGTGACGCCCCGCGCGGCGTCGATCCCGCCTGCCGAGATGAAGGCTTTGTTGATGCCCATTCGCCGCAGCATTTCGAGGCTTTCGTCGCCCGCGAACGAATCGGATGAGGGCACATAGACCCCACCGAGCAAAATCATCCGCACGTTGGGCATGCGCCGGAGGATCTCGGCGATGTTCAGCGAATAGCACACCACGGTGACTTGCATGTCCGCCGGGATCAAGCGCGCGAGCGTGGTGAGCGTCGTGCCGCAATCGATGAAGATCGTTTCGCTGTCGGCGACGAGCTGCACGGCGTGGGCCGACGCCTGCGCCTTGGCTTGCGCGAAGTGATCTTGCTCTTGCTCGAGCGAATAGCCGATGGCGTTGGGGACATTCGCGGCGCTGACGATATAGCCGCCGAGATAGGTGAAGCGTTCGGGGTTCGCGGCGATATCGCGCCGTACCGTCATCTCCGACACGCCGAGCAGCGTGGCCGCGTCGCGCAGCCGCATGACGCTGTGCTTGGCGAGGGCGTCGGCGAGCATGCGCAGGCGATCGGTTTTGACCATGGGTTCTTTGAATGAGCGCCGCATCGTGCATCGTGCGAACTTTGTCGAATGAGCGGGCGTTACTTTTATTGCGGACGTGTGATCGAATTATAACAAGCGGGACGCGTGCTTGCGTTGTTTTTGTCAAAGCCGATCGCTGAAGCGCGCGGAATAAACGCGCGCTCGCGCTGGTTCCTCGTGGCGTAGGTCCCTTTCACTCGTTGGAGAGCCGCCATGAAGAAGTTTGCATTCGTCGCCATGTCCATTGCCGCCGTGATCTCGTCGAACGCGTTCGCGCAGGCGAAGACGCGCGCACAGGTTTATCAAGAGTTGATCGAAGCGAGGCAAAACGGACTCGATTTCGTGACCGACGCGTCGTATCCCGACGTCGATCCGATGTTCCGAGAGCAAGTGGCCGGTATGAAGGCGCAAGCCGCGCACAACGCCATGCAGGCGCAGGCCAAATCGCATGCAGCCGATGCAATGGAATGAGGATCAGCGCCTCGCGCTTGCCTCCACGATCGACGCCGGCCTGAGCGATCGTGGAGACGTGGTGGTCGCAGCGGTTCAACTTGCCGATACGCTGCGACCCTAAATAGCCTGACAAAAACGGCTTTGTGTATCCGCGAGCGATCCCGCGAAACGTTTTCGCTAACGTTTGCGGGTTTTCGGAGTGAATTTTGCGTTGGGGTTTATAAGTACTTCAGGTTCGACCGCCTCGCGCCGTTATACCGGACGTGGTTATGAAGGAATTACCGATTATGGGATTGCCCGTTTTGGTCGTGGACGATTCGACGCTCGCCCGCAGACTGCTGATCAACGCTTTACCCGAAGCGTGGGACGTCGAAATAACGCAGGCCGCCAACGGCACCGATGCGCTGGCGGCCTATCGCGCGGGCCAAGCCTCGGTCATGTTTCTCGATTTGACGATGCCCGGCATGACGGGCTTCGACGTACTCGAGACCGTGCGCTCGGAAGGGCTCGACAGCTTCGTGATCGTCGTGTCCGCCGATATTCAGCCTGAAGCGAAAGCGCGCGTGAAAGCGCTCGGCGCCGTCGCTTTCATCGATAAGCCCGTTACGAGCGCGAAGCTGTTGCCGGTACTGAAAGAGTACGGACTGTATGAGTGAGCCGATTCTCACCGAAGACCAGCGCGACGCGCTGCAAGAAATCGCGAACATTGGCATGGGCCAAGCGGGCGCGCGTCTTGCCGCGCTGCTCGGGCGCTTCGTGCACCTGTCGGTGCCGCGCATCCGCATGGTCGACACGGACACGCTGCCTTCGGCGGTGCGCGACATGCTCGATTTCACCGAGCCGGTCACCGCGTTGCGTCAAAGCTTTCGCTGCGATATCGCCGGTGAGGCAATCTCTCTGTTCGACAGCCGCAGCGCCGCTCACATGAAGTTCGTCTTCCGTTCGGAAGATGCGCACGATGAAGCTGAACACGAAGACATGTCCGACGCGGAAGTGTTGTCCGACGTCGCGAATCTGATCGCGGGGGCGTGCTTGACGGGCCTGTTCGAACAGCTCGAGCAATTGCCGACGTTCACGCCGCCGCGCCTGATCGGCGAGCAGCTCGACTTGGAGGAAGTGTTGCATCCGTCGAAGCTGCCGTGGGACCGGGCGCTTTTGCTCGAAGTGAATTTGCAGACCGAGGACGGCGTGTTCGGTTCGCACTTGCTGACGCTGATGACGGCCAAGGCCGTGCAATCGCTCGTCACGGCGCTCGACGGTTTTCTGGCCAATCTTTGATTTTTTTGATTTGTCGACGTAGCAGATGGACATCCCTGGCACCGCTCGCTTGAGCGAGCTCGCATTGGAGCGCGTCGGGCTCGGCATTTTCGCCGTGGATCGCGATTACCGCATCGTGTTGTGGAATCGCTTCATGGACGAGCACAGCGGCCTCACCGCCGCGCAAGCGATCGGCCGCAGCTTCTTCGATTGCTTTCCCGATTTGCCGCGCGCGTGGCTCAAGCGCAAATTCGATACCGTCTTCCTGCTGCACAGCGGGTCATTTTCGTCATGGCAGCACCGGTCTTGGCTGCTGCCGTTCGAGCACGATTGCCCGATCACGGGCTCGCTCGATTTGATGCAGCAAGACTGTGCATTCATGCCGCTGATCGAGAATGGGGAAGTGGTCGCGGTGTGCGTGACGATCGCCGATGTGACCGAGCTCGCCGTGGCGTGGAAAGAGCGGGAGGTGGCCCTCGAGGCGCTGCGCGATTCGTCGGAACGCGACGCGCTGACGGGCCTCTTCAACCGGCGCCACGTCGATCGCCGTCTTCAGGCCGAATACAACAGCTGGTCGCGCCATCACGATTCGTTCGCGGTGCTGCTGTTCGACATCGACCACTTCAAGCGCATCAACGACACCTACGGTCACCCGACGGGCGACGCCGTGCTGCGCAATATCGCCACGACCGTTTCGCCGCAACTGCGCAACAGCGACGTCCTAGGCCGATACGGCGGCGAGGAATTCATGGTCGTCTTGCCGCATTGCGACGAAGCCGGCGCGGCCGTGGTGGCCGAGAAGATCCGTCATGCGATCGAGCAGAGCGCGCTCGAGCTGTCGTCGGGCGCTTTGAAGGTGACGGTGAGCGTGGGCGGCTGCGCCGCGTCCGTGGGGCTCACGGGCGTTGCCGCGCTCGTGGCCGAAGCCGACCAGGCGCTCTACGACGCCAAGCACGCAGGCCGCAATCAGGTGTGCATCGTGGCGCATCACGCGTCATAGGCACGCACCGGGCGGCGGCGCGGTTCTCGCTCAATGAGCTTCGGAGCGGGCGGCGATCCAGTCCATCGTCGCGAACAGGACGCCCGAAACGATGAAGGTCAGATGCAGGACGACGAGCCAGCGCAAGCGCGGTTCGTCGAGCGAGATGTCCTGCTCGGTCAAGCTCATGAACGCGCGCAGCAGCGAGATGGCCGAAATCGCGACGATCGAGCCGATCAGCTTCATCTTCAACCCCGAGAAATCGAGCGTACCCATCCAGCTCGGCCGGTCTTCGCTGTTGCCCGTGTCGATCTTCGAAATGAAATTCTCGTAGCCTGAAAAAATCACGATGACAACGAGGTTGGCCGCGAGCGAAAGATCGATGAGCCCCAGCGTCGCGAGGATGATCTGCTCGGGCGTGGCGGTTAAGAGCCCCTTCAACCCATGGACGAGCTCGCCCACGAAGGCGACGAGTAGCATGACGAGCGAGAGCACGAGACCGACGTAAAACGGCGCGAGCAGCCAGCGCGATTTGAAAAGAGAAAACTCGAGCAGTTTTTCGAAAGCGTTGCGTTGATGCATGGGGCGGTGTTCCTTTATGGGCGCGCATCGGCGGTGAATCAGACCGGGATTTTACAGTTTCCTTGTGACCGCCGGTCGTCGTGGCGTTCTCCCTGTCCTCGCTTCGTTGGTAAATATATGCATACATCACAAATATCGAGATTGTTGATCAAATGATGAATCGCTACGGCATGGTATCCGCGGCGTGATTTGATCACGGCATCAATAGATGGCGGAAAGCCTGCCCATTGTGACTGCCTCACACACCGCGTGCAACGCGCGCTCGTCTGCGCCAGCCGTGGGAATCTCGGGATTTTGGTCTTCTAGACAGCGTTGCCAACCGCTCGTTGGCATTGCCCTTGCATTGGAATGTGCGCCCGGATCGGCCACGAGGCCGCCGGATACACGAGACCTATTCCAATCACGGAGACAATCCCATGGCGTTACTCGAACGCGCGGCGTGGTACGACATCGCACGCTCCACCAACTGGACCCCGAGCTACGTGACGCAGTCCGAGCTCTTTCCCGAATTGATGTCGGGCGCGCAAGGCGTCCCGATGGACGACTGGGAAGCCTACGACGAGCCCTACAAGACTTCGTATCCGGAATACGTTCGCGTCCAACGAGAAAAAGATGCGGGCGCCTATTCGGTGAAGGCCGCACTCGAACGCAGCCGCATGTTCGAGGACGCGGACCCGGGCTGGCTCTCCATCCTCAAGGCGCACTACGGCGCGATCGCGCTGGGCGAATATGCCGCGATGAGCGCCGAGGCTCGCATGGCGCGCTTCGGCCGCGCCCCCGGCATGCGCAACATGGCAACGTTCGGCATGCTCGACGAGAATCGCCACGGGCAGCTTCAGCTCTATTTCCCGCACGACTACTGTCCGCGCGACCGCCAGTTCGACTGGGCGCATAAGGCCTATCACACGAACGAGTGGGGGGCGATCGCCGCACGCAGCACGTTCGACGATCTGTTCATGTCGCGCAGCGCAATCGAAATCGCGGTGATGCTGACCTTCGCCTTCGAAACAGGCTTTACGAACATGCAGTTTCTCGGTCTTGCGGCCGACGCTGCCGAAGCCGGCGACTTCACGTTCGCGAGCTTGATCTCGAGCATCCAAACCGACGAATCGCGTCATGCGCAGATCGGCGGGCCGGCGCTGCAGATCCTGATCGCCAATGGCCGCAAGGAGCAGGCGCAAAAGCTAGTGGACATCGCGATTGCGCGCGCCTGGCGCTTGTTCTGCCTGCTCACCGGCACGTCGATGGATTACGCCACGCCGCTCGAGCACCGCAAGCAGTCGTTCAAGGAGTTCATGCGCGAGTGGATCGTCGGCCAATTCGA
>NZ_JBQCHR010000035.1:0-47465 GCF_051954495.1 Trinickia sp. | reverse complement strand
TCGATTCGCCTTCGCCTACCGCGAGAACCTGGTCGAGCGTGATTTCAGCGTCAATGTCTGCCGGTATCTGTTCTACTTTCAATTTTTCGCCGACAGCAACCTTATACTGCTTGCCGCCGGTTTTTATGACCGCGTACATTGGAGAACCTCACTCTGTGTGCGCCGCTTGCGCGGACGCCTTTTTCAAACCTGCTCATAGCCAGCCGGCTCTTCGACTGCGTCTAAGACTGCTGCCTGTACTGCTGCTTCTCAGACTGCTTCGTCAAACCGGCCTACTGCTTCTTTCCACGCACCGTGCGCGAAAACGCGTGATTATACATAGAGTTAGGCCCGCGGTCAAAGGCTGGTGCGGCCCGCCGGGCGACGCGCGCTCGCGCCGCGCGAAATCCAGCCGCCGCCGGCCCCCTCGGACCGCCGCATAACCCTTTATAATCCGCGGCACCACACATTTTTTTGATCATGTCGTCGACCGCCACCTCCCCCCCCAGCGCCGCCAACCTGCTCGCCCCGATCTCGGAGGACATGGAGCAGGTCAATCGCGTCATTCGGCAACGTTTGGCCTCCGAGGTGATGCTCATCAACCAGATCTCGGAATACATCATCGGCGCCGGCGGAAAGCGGTTGCGTCCCGCGCTGCTGCTGCTCGTCGCCGGGGCGCTCGGCGATACGACCGGGCATCGGCACGAACTCGCGGCGATCGTCGAATTCATCCATACCGCCACGCTGCTGCACGACGACGTCGTGGACGAGTCCGACCTGCGCCGCGGCCGTCAGACGGCTAATGCACTGTTCGGCAACGCGGCAAGCGTGCTGGTGGGCGATTTTCTCTACTCGCGTTCGTTTCAAATGATGGTCGGCATCGGCAAGATGCGCGTCATGGAAATTCTGGCGGAAGCGACGAACATCATCTCCGAGGGCGAGGTGCTGCAGCTGTTGAACATGCACGATGCCGACGTCGATGAAGCGCGCTACATGCAGGTGATCCGTTACAAGACGGCGAAGCTGTTCGAGGCGGCCGCGCAGCTCGGCGCCGTGATCTCGGGCGCCGACGCGCCGACGGAAGCCGCCGCCGCGGAGTTCGGCCGCCGGATCGGCACGGCGTTCCAGATCATGGACGACTGGCTCGACTACACGGGAACGGCCGAATCGATGGGCAAGAACGCCGGCGACGACTTGCGCGAAGGCAAGCCGACGCTGCCGCTCATTTATCTCATCGAGCGTGGCACGCCGGAACAATCGGCGCTCGCCCGCGAGGCGATCGAACAGGGCGGCACCGACCGTTTCGATACGATCTTCGAGGCCATCACACGCTCAGGCGCGCTCGACCACACGCTCGAGTGCGCCAAACGCGAAGCCAACGCGGCGGCCCAGGCAATTTCTTCGTTTCCCGATTCCATTTACAAAGAAAGCCTGCTAGAATTATGTTTTTACTCGACGGCCCGCCAGTCTTGAACGAGACTGAAACGCCGTAAGAGTCTAAGCAGTAGAATTCGGGGTGTAGCTTAGCCTGGTAGAGCGCTACGTTCGGGACGTAGAGGCCGGAGGTTCGAATCCTCTCACCCCGACCAGATTTTAAGGCTCGTAAGTCACTGATTGAATTGGGAAACCAAGCCGGTCAAGGACTTACGGGCCTTTGTCTTTTCCGGCATCGTCAATCTACCTTGTCAATTCGCGTGTCAAAATGTGCGGATGGACGACATGACGACGCTGCCTCCTGGACTAGAACCGCATCCCCAAAGCGGTATCTATCAACTCCGTATCGGCATCCCCAAGCATCTTCGACACCTGTTTCCTCGCACGCGTAGCGGCAAGCTGGCGACCGATGCTTATAGAGCCAGCCTCAAGACTCGCAACCGCGCTGAAGCGATCACAATCGCACACCGGCTGATAGCCGAACACCGAGTCCGGTTTCAGGCGCTGGAGGACAGTACGCGCCCCGCGCCATTCGTCCCGCTGTCAGAAGAGCTAGAGGCTTATATCGCCCAGGCCGTACAAAACCTGGTCTTGGCGCTGGATGAACAAACCCGTGTCACTCCGCTATTGGTTGGCGCCTACAGAGGCCAACGCTCTAATACCGCTGTGGCGACATGGGATCAAACGGGGGACTTCCTGACCCAAGAGCAGGCTGTAGCAGCGCAACGGTTTGACCAGGAACAGGCCTGGGCTTGGAAGGCAGCATTAGCTCGGGGAGACTTCTCGGCCACCCGTGAGTACGTAGACTTCGTTTGTGACCCTCTGTCTATTCGCGTGGAATGGGACACGACCGACGGTCGGCTGGCACTTCAGCGCATCACGCGGACTTTGGTTAGGGCCATGGATGCAGTGGCACAAAGAAGCCATGGTGAACCCGTAGATACGCCGCCTGCCCCCGTTATCCCCAAGGGGCTCACTCCCGACGACGAGCCCGCAAAGAAGACTCGGGAAGCACCCAAAACCGTTTGGGACATGGTGCCGTCCTGGCAGCAGTGGAACGGGTATGCCGAGACAGACAACCCTGTAAAGCGCACCCGGAAGGCGCTAGAGTTATTCGAGGAAGCGTGCGGCACAGTCCCCTTGAGCGATCTGACGCGAGCGACCGGAGCAGCCTTCGTCAAGTTCCTGTTAGACAGCAAGGCGCGGGGCTTTGGGGCCAAGACGGCTCACAATCATTACACCGCTGTCAATGCTTTAGTGAACACCGCCGTAAAGGATGGCATCCTCGACCGCAACCAGTTCACGGTTTCGTTCGATAAGACCAAGGGCGCGAAGAAACGCGAAGGATGGACCGATAACGAACTGGAGCTATTGTTCGGAGCGCCTCTGTTCTCCGACCGGATGGAGCAGGTGCACCACTGGGAAAATGTAACCCCCGAAGATGGTCGAGCTGCCGTGCTGCTGCTTCTGCATACCGGGGCTCGCATAGGTGAGATAGCGCAATTGCGTCGCGAGGACTTCCAAACTCGCCACGGTATCAAAACCGTTCGTATCACCGCTGAGGCCGGGACTGTCAAGACCGACGAATCGGAGCGTATCGTCGCGCTAGCTTCTCACCTGCTCGCGGACCCATGGTTCTCCGCGTGGCATGAGAGGATCGCGGGTAGTGCGGGCGGTGCGTTCCCGTCATTGAGCGGCCGAGCAACCGCACAGGGTGACACCTTGGGCAGATGGTTCCTAGAGCTTAGGCGCTCCCTCGGGTTGCCGACTGGTCGCCTTCACGGATCGCACAAATTTCGTCATTGGATACGCGGGGCGCTGGCCGATAAGGGAATCGGCACCGAAACGGCTGACTCAATCACGGGCCACGCCGCGCACGGCTCTAGCGGTCGAGTGGACTACACCAAGGCAGCAAGCCCCAAGACCATGCGCGAGGCACTAGACAGTCTTGAATGGCCCAGGATCACGGCAACACCTCGACCTTAACCCATGCCTAAGCACCCCTTTACCACGTAAGCGCCCGCGTCGGCGTGTGTCAGTGCGCATCAGGCCCGGCCGATACGGCGGCACTCAACACGCCGGCTCGCATCGCCATCCCTGAAAAAATGGTTCGGCCACGCTGCGTTGGCCGAACCCGGCATCATTTAATGGTTGTAAAAACCGGACGAATCCGTCTTAACGAGCGACAGCCGTGTCGGCGCCAAGGCGCTTCAGGCCGTCGACGAAACCGCCCACGTAATCCGGGCTGAATTCGAATATCAAACCTTTGCGGACCTCCTGCCCGACCGTCACCGGCTTGTAGCCGTCGCTCGTCGATTCGTATTTCGTCAGCGCACGGCCGGCGAAAATCCGGATCGGGCGATTCTGGCTATAGGCTGCCTCGACCTCCTGAACGGGCAAGGCAATCATCTGGGTCCACGAGGCCCCGCTACCGGTGCTGTTGAAGCATTCTAGGTTTTTGATCGTTTCACCGTTCATGTCGGACACGTGGTCTAGCGACTCGTAGGTGCCATCGTCCGTCACCAGCCAGAACTCAATGCCCTGGCCCGCATGGAAGCCGTGATAGCCGTGCTCGACCTCGTTGTCGGTCGGGCAGCGCTCCTCCGGATGGTTCGTGCGCCATGCATTCACGAAACCACCGTTCACGATCACGCCAGCGACGATCCGGTATGCCTGTGCATGCCCGGCCGTGTTGTAGTTCGTCGAGACCAATTGTAGATTCAGATCGAGCCAGCCGTGGAAATCCGGTTCATTGATGAACTGCTGTCGGTAAAACCGTGGTGCCGCATACTTCCGAACCATGTTGCAGCCGTAGCAGCCGGGATACCCCGTCTTGACCGCGACCTTCGCGGCGACTTGTTCCCGAGTGAGAGGTGTCGTATTGACTGCGCAGCCCGACAGCGCAATGACGCCCGTGAGCGACGCGGCAAGCAGAAGCTTCTTCATTGTTGATCCCCGAAATAAAAAACGATGCGCAGCGGCGGACAGCATCCTGTCCGCGGCATGGATGACAACAAATGGATAGGGAGCTTGAGTCTGACGCGCGATTCAGTTCAGGCGCGTGAGCAGTGCGTCACGGCGAAGTATTTCGACTTTGACTTCTCAATTTGTTTAGCCCCGAGGTGCTGTCTAGTTCTTCCGGTGCAAATTCTCATCGGAAAATTCCGTTATTTGTAGCTCTTATTAAGATAGATTGCTACGATATTCGTAGCTTGTCAACCGGCGGCACGGCGATGCCTGTGGACACCGTCCAGATCAGTCGATGTCTGTGACAAGCCAGCTTCCCGCAAGACGACCCAGAGACCCAAAGCATGCGAGGAACAATATGAAGTCGCTGATACTTTCCTATGGCCGATTGACCCAGGCTCCATTCATGGCGCGTGCGCTGGTGGGCCTGCTGACGTTTGCAGCAGCGGTTCTGATCGAGGTTTTTCTTGATGTTGTCTGGACGCATTTCCACATCAACCCCGCTATCGCTGACCGCTTCGTGCAGGCGATAGCCGCGCCCGTCGTAGGCCTGATGATTGCGCCCATGCTGTCTTTCCTCGCCCAGTTCTTTGACGGAGAGCGATCAGTCGGGCAACAGCCAAGCTGGCAATATGATCACTTCAGCAGGTGGGATGACGACGAAATATTGGATTTATATAAAGATCATGACAATCCAACGTATTCATGGATTCCGGGAAATCTTCACCATGACGACTCATGACGCTTGCGACACGATGTGGACCGCCTCTCACCAAAAAAGGATCAGCCATGAATGCCCTCATGCGAGAAATCGTCGAGGCAGCGAAGGAAAGCCCAAAGCTGTTTTTTGCACCGTTGGTCGGTGCCATTAAGGCCATCCGTCGCGAGATGGATCATCTAAGTGGCGGCAACCTGCGCGAACCAGGGACCACCAGTTCCCGCTCGACCACCGACGATCAGCGCTGAAGCGAATTTCAGACGCGCATGTGCCAGTTTGCGCCAATTTTACGGCCACCAGCCCCTAAAACGCTACGATATTTGCAGTATGCAAAAGGACACTTAGCTACGACATTCGTAACTCCGCTCACAGGGTTACGCAATGGCCGCAGCAGGACGTACCGTTTTCGGAGGCAGGCTCAAGGAAGCCCGCCTGCGCGCGGGCCTGTCGCAGAAAAAGCTCGGCATCGTCGCCGGCCTCGATCCCTCGGTCGCTAGCACCCGCATCAATCGCTACGAACTGGGTCTCCACAAGGTGGACTATGTGTTTGCCTGTCAGCTTGCCGTCGCTCTATCAGTGCCCACCGCCTACTTCTATGCTGAGGACGATCAGCTTGCCGAATTGATTTTGCTTTATGGGCAGGCCACTACGAAAGCACGATCGATATTGCTGACTATTGCTCGCGAATTGTAGATTATGGATATCTGCATTTCGCGGTCGGTTCGCTATTGTGCGGCGCAACAATTCTACGGGAATGGCAGGACTGCCAGATCTCTCAGAACCGGCCATCGTGCGACGGTCGAAAATTGCAGGTTGGACACTCAGGCGTCTGTGCTCAGCGGAAAGCAGTGTCGCGGGGGTCGCCAAGCCGATGAATTCGATCGATGCCTAAGAAGTGAATGCCCTTCTGCCGAGAGAAAGGTGTTCGACGACGCGAATCCCGAATCGGACCTTACGGCAATATAGTGGGCCAGTCCCCCGAGTTTCTCGCAGTGTCCGTCAAACGGTGGTTTTCTGAACACCCATAGTGTCCTTTTGGGGGCGCCGAAGCCGTTGATGAGTGTTAATATACGCGTCAACTTTTCAGTGTCCTGATCGCGTCAATGAATCAACGCATTGGGTACGCCCGCGTATCGACCGGTGACCAGCACGTAGATTTGCAGCGCGATGCCCTCATGCAGGCTGGGTGCGCGACGATCTACGAGGAAGCAGCCAGCGGTAAAAGTGCGACCCGTCCGGAGTTAGAGCAATGCCGAAAGGCGCTGCGGGCTGGGGATACGCTTGTCGTCTGGCGGCTAGATCGACTTGGCCGCAGTTTGCCCGACTTGGTACAGATCGTCGCCGATCTTGAGCGGCAAGGTGTGGGCTTTGAGAGCTTGACGGAGAAAATCGAGACAAGCAGCGCGGCGGGCAGGTTGGTTTTCCACGTGTTCTCGGCGCTGGCTGAGTTCGAGCGTGGCTTGATCCGGGAGCGCACGCAGGCCGGACTAGCGGCTGCTCGTGCGAGAGGCCGGTCCGGAGGCAGGAAGCCGAAACTGGACGAGCAGCAGGTGCGTGAAATCAAGGCGCTGTTGCGCGATCCAAGTATTCAGGTAGCCGATGTCGCTCGTCGTTATGGCGTGTCTCGAACAACCTTGTATAAGCACGTCGGTGTCGTAGCGCCAAGGCAATGAAGACACAGGATGCCCACAAAGAAACGCCCGGCTCAGGTGGGGGAATGAAAATCCACAGCACAGCGCAACTTTCTGCCTTGACTCGGCTGTTTTCCGCCGCGGTTTTCCGTGAAATGGCGACGAAAGGCCGATCCGGATTGTTCCGTCGACTGTTGGAGCAAACCGATCTGATCGAGCACGTTGGCCCGTACGCGACTGTTGGCGACACCTTCGATTCCGCGTTCGATATTTTGAAAATCGCGGGGCACCGTGACGAATACATCTATCGAGCAGCGATCAGTCAGAAAGTGTTGATGGGAACACACTCGCTCCGTACTGCCTCAATGCTCAATGAGTTTCGTGTCGGAAGCTGCAAGGCTGACCTCGTCATCTTGAATGGCACTGCGACCGTCTATGAGATCAAGTCGGAGCGGGATTCGCTTGCGCGGCTTGCTAATCAGATCGAGAACTACAAGCGAGTTTTCGCCAAAGTAAATGTGATCGCGAGCGAAGGCCATATCGAAGGCGTTCTAGACACGATTCCCGACGATGTGGGGGTGATGTGCCTTTCCAAGCGCTATCAGATTACGCCGGTGCGCGAAGCGGTAGACTGTCCGGCGCGGATTTGTCCTGTGACTGTGTTCGAATCTCTGCGCATGGCCGAAGGGATCGCAATCTTGCAGGCGATGGGCGTGACAGTACCTGAGCTTCCCAATACGCAGAAGCATGCCGCGGTGCGTGACCTCTTCGCCAAGCTCGACCCTGTTGCGCTACATGTAGAGATGGTACGGACGCTTAAGCGGACGCGTGATCTTGCGCCGCTCGGCGGCCTTGTCGATCGTTTGCCTAGGTCCTTGCAGGCTGCGGCGTTATCGGTATCGGTGCGCCGTTCTGATCATTCGAGACTGATTGATGCTATAGCGACTCCGCTGCGCGCGGCCACGACTTGGAGCTGATCGACGTATGTACCATCCCTATTTCCGCGGAAAACAATTTGAACTCATCACGATCCGCGAGATGGCGAAGTTGCTCGCTCAAAAGAACTTCATACCTGTGATTGAGCCGGTACGCGAGTCGCTCGGTGGCCTTAAGAAGACCTTGAGTACGGTATGCGACGCAGGCGGACACGCAATTGTTATCGTGAACCCCTATCACGGCGACCATCAGGAAGACGGGGCGAGCATCACTGGCCTCCTACAAGAAGACTTTAAGGGCGTGGACAAGATCTCCGCTGGCATCCTGTTGCGTAGCGACACGACGGTCGACGAAGTGATGGCCTGCTATGGTCAACACGCTGCTCATCATCCTGTTCTAATCCATGCGGGCTTCACTGAGCCCAAGGCGTTGGCGGCCAAGTTGGAAGTCGACATGCCCGGTCTCACCAACGTCTTCATCGAAGACCATGCCAAGCTGCTCTATCGGAAACATTTCGATCAGAGCACACGCATTCTCGTGCGTGACGGATTTAAGCGGCTGCGCAATGCCGATTATCCGGCGATGGAGGAGTTCTCCGATCTCCATGTTACCTACGGCGATCTCGGCATGACGGGTTTTGGCGATTTCCTGATCGTCGGCGACGTCTACAGCGAGGGTGGCGGTCCGGCCTATGCCGTAGCAATCCACCTGACCTTCATAGATCCTGACAAGGACGATGTCATGTACATCTATCACTTCGTCTCGGACACGAAGGACACGCCGACTGACCCCGCTGGCAAATTCGCCCAGGCGTTGGCCAAGTTGATAGCGAAGTTGGACAGCGGAACCTCGCATATTCTTGAGACTGATGCGATTAAGGAGTTCCGTGAGTTTCACGCTAAGGGTCATTTCCCGGGTCTTGGCTACGTCAAAAAGCTTTCGATGAAACATCACATCGAGACGCTTGCCGACTATCTTAGCTGAGCTACATGGCAACGCGTTTTTGCTGCCCGGAATGCTTTGATGATCGCGCCCTGCGCGATCAGCTTTTCCCTTCGCTCGATCCTGGTCATGGGACATGCGATTTTTGCGGGACCACGGATACCCAGCTCGTTGAGCCAAGCAAGCTCGCCAACTATTTCGAGCTTCTAGTGAATGTCTATGAGCCGAGTGCGGAAGGGAAGTCGCTGGTCGAATGGATGAAGGATGACTGGCAGCTCTTCAGCCATCAACGCATGGACATTGCCCACGCTAAAGAGCTTCTCGGTGAGATTCTCGATGACGGAGAGATCGTCCGGAACAGCTTTGCCCCGTCGGCAAGCTATATCAGCGAAGGCCTTGCGCAGTGGGACAAACTGCGCGACGAGATGATGTATGCAAATCGCTGGTTTCTCGATGTCGCCATCGACCTAGATCGTCTCCGCCAACTGCTTGACATGCTCCTTGCACCGAAATTGCCCCAACAGTGGTATCGCGCGCGAATTCGTAGCGAGGATCGGGTTTTCCCGGTCGAGGAGATGGGCGCACCGCCGAAGCGGCGCTCGTCACATGGCAGGGCCAATCCGGCGGGTATTCCTTACCTTTATCTGGGATCGCTTCCGGATACGGCTGTTGCCGAGATAAGGCCCCATACTGGCGAGTCTGCTTGTGTCGCGGATTTCATAGTCCCCGAGATCAAGGCTGTGGACTTGCGCAATCCGCGTAAGCTCGTGTCACCTTTCATCCTTACGGACGCGAGCGAGATCGGCCAGCTGCGTGCCGACTTACCTTTTCTTGAACGTCTAGGTGAGGAGTTGACGCGACCGGTTCAGCCGGCGGGGGCGGCGATCGACTATATTCCAAGCCAGTATCTTTGCGAATTCATTAAGAAGAGCGGCTTTGACGGCGTCGTTTATCGCAGTTCCGTTAGCGACGGCATCAATCTCGCGTTGTTCAATCCAGCAAAGGCGGTTGGTGGGAGCGTGGCGCTCTACAACGTGACCAAGGTGTCGGTCCAAGTGGCCACCGCCTGAGAATCTCTGCGCATAAGCACATGGTTGACGCTGGTTATCCTCGTAACCCAAACCGGAGTTCCAGTTTCACTGAATGCGCTGATTACGCGCGAGGGTGACAGCGTGAACCTCGGGGATACAGAGAGGTTTTCGGATGAGGCGCAAATTGCTTTTGCTCCGATTTATGCTGCGTGGGGGCGAGAAATCCCCAAAGCTTGGATCGACGCGACTATGAACGGCGCAGGCGATGCTGCTTCTGGTGACGACGCCATGACATCGGCTTGATTCGTTGGCGAACGTCTGAATTGGAGAATGTCGAGAGGCCGCAAAGGGTCGGTTTGGTGCATTCGTTCGCCTGTCGGCCCGGATTGGGACAAGCGACGAATGCGTACAGTCGGCCACGAAGGGACGTTGACGTAGCCGTCTCCCGGACGCTCGTGCGACCGCTTCGCCTTCGTGAACCGCCGTTCGATCATACCGATCTATCTTGCGTCGATGGCCCTAGTTCAAGGTTAAATGAACCACCGCAATGCCGCGCCAGCGATTGAGGCCAGCGCCGACAAATGCGAAGGAGGCCACAAGCAGAAAGAAGTACCGCCGCATGATGCACAGCGGGCAGGGGTCAGAACTGTAGATCCAGCGCACCGCCAAGGAGCCCAAGGCACATGAGGCCAAGCATCGCCAGAAGCCTTCGCTCGCGTTGCAGGAGGCGTTCATCTTCTGGCGTCGTGTCGCGGTCGGGGCGGTTGTTCAGTGGATGGCTACAATTTTTGCTGCCTGACATCATGTCATCCATGCGATAACGTCAGCGCTGCCTGCACACCGCCCTCTAATATTTCTTCTGCAAGTTCTGGATCTGACACAGCCCGAGCGATTTGCATCGTACCGACCATCAGGCCGAAAATCGCGGCCGCCTGCCGTCGGGCTTTGGCCGACCCAGGGTCGGGAAGCAGCGCTGCCAGACCCTCGCCATAAGAGAGATAGGCTGCCTCATACATCTTTCTTGTGGAGTCGGACTGGCGGCCGATCTCCGGCAGCAACGCCGCGGAAGGACAGCCGTCAGCGCCCCCGGAGAGGTGAGATGTGTTGAGGTAACGTCGAATAGCCTCTTCGATAGTGCGCGCCCCTGTCTGATCGTTGGTCAATGCACAATACTGTTCGTGCAATGCACTCGAAAGCGCCTCCTTGACCAAGGTTTCCTTTGAGTCGAAGTGGGGATAGAACGCACCGTTGGTCAGCCCACACTCTGACATGATCCCGGCCAGCCCTGACGCCGAAATGCCGTCCCGTCGGAAACGCTTCGCAGCGACGTCTATGATGCGTCTGCGCGTGTTTTCCTTGTGGCCTTTTTCGAAACGCATGAGTAGTTTTACCAAATCAGTTTAAGGCGGGCGCAGAACGGTCTGGATACCTGCTTCTGCGCCCTGTGTTAGATCACGACGCTGCTTCTTCGAGTACCGCGCGAAGGTCCTTGTCTAGTTGCTGGGCAACCGTATCGATGTCCGGGCTATTGAACTGTCCAAACGTTGACACGGGACGATCGTACTCGATAGACACAGCGCCATCCGCATCCTCACTAAGAAGCACACGAATGGGGGCGTACAGCCCCGCAGCGATTTTATGTCGCGTCATTTTAGATGCTGTGAGCGGATTGCCGATGTCGTATTGGATTGCGTGCCGACGCGGACCTATGATTCCGAGCAACGCCCCGTGGTCTCGAAAACCAAAGACCGACAGGGTGGGCAGTGCCTCCAGTTCTTTCAGCGCACGGGCAGTTTCGCCGTAACGCAGCAACGTGAAAATCCCATCATCTATACGACTTACCAATGTTTCCAGCTTCGCCTTCACGGAGGCGAATGAATGATGCGAACGGATCGTGACATGCTCAACGGAAATCGTTTCCGACAAATAATCAGGCTGGGACATTTCAATTCCTCAAAGTAGTGCAACCAATGAAGTCTGTGCAGCGAGGGCTTTTCAGGCTGATCAGACCGTTGCTTGCAACGTACCTAGGACGTTTTCCACGCGGCGGGCGACATAGAGAAGCGCTCTGTCTCGGCCGAAGGGACCGTCCATCTCTAGTCCGACCGGCAAGCCCTTGTCGGACAACCCGATCGGGAGGCTGATACCCGGAAGACCTGCGGCACTGGCGGGGATTGTGTTATTTGCGAGGACGAGTTGGCTCGTCTCTTGGCCACCCAGTATGATTCTGTCTTCTTGCCCGATCATCGGTGCAGTGGACGGCGTAGTTGGCAACAGCAGTGCCTCCGCGCCAGTACTCAGAAAAGCTTCGGCGTACCGACGCTTGATTTCCTTTCGTTCGGCTCCCAGCGCACGGTGGTAGACCTCGTCCGAGATATAGCCTTGACCGGTAGGCAGTACAAGTCGGGTCCATACATCCTTGAGTCCGGGCTTGAGGCTATCTACGATCTCATCGAACGAGATGGGCACATTGTTTTGCCTAATGAAACCTTCGACCGCTGCTTTCGTCTCGCGAAAGAAGATGTTCCACGTTGCGCTTAAAGCGCGGCCCGTGAAATCTTGCCCGAGGTCAACTTCCATCACCTTCGCACCAGCATCGCGAAGTTGACGGAGGGTTCGCTCGAACTGCGTGGCGACCTCAGGCGCAACCAGCTCCAGATACTGACGCGGGGCATAGGCCAGGGTAATGCCCTTCAGGCCCGCATGCGCATTGTTGTCAGGCGTTTCGTCTCGCGTCACCACGCGATCTATCAAGATGCAATCGTCGACGCTCCGGGCGAACACCCCGGTGGTATCAAGAGTGTGGGAGATTGGAGCCACACCACTGCGCGGCCAACGGCCGGTCGTGGGCTTGAATCCGACGACTCCACAAAGCGATGCGGGAACACGGATCGACCCGATCGTGTCACCGCCTAAGGACGCCGGCACGAGGCAAGCGGCAACTGAGGCGCCGCCTCCGCCAGAGGAGCCACCAGAGACATGACTTGTGTTGTGAGGGTTCTTCGCTTGGCCGTAGGCTTGATTGTGACCGGTCAAGCCAAAAGACATTTCGACTAGATTGTTTTTTCCGAAGACGATACCGCCACCGTCTTTGATAGCCTGTACGGCGTCGGCATCGTGCTCGGGCACAAAACTACCCAGCGCAGATAGACCAATGGTTGTACGAAGCCCCTTGGTAAGGTAACTATCTTTGATCGCAATCGGCACACCAAGAAGCGGCGCGGTCGATCCGGAGGCGATTGCTTTGTCAGCGTTCCTTGCAGCCTCCAGCACGGTCCCATCGTCAATAGTGATGAAGGAGTTTAGGTCGACATGGTCACGAGCCTGCTGCAAGAGTGCGCTCGCATACGACTCCGACGAGATTTCGCCCTTGCGAATGGCCTCGGCTGCTGCTGCGACGCCCAGCGATGCAAGTGTCTTCGTCGGGGTCTCTTTGTTTGCTTCGATAGTTTCCTGCATCGCATCCTCACTTTTCAGGGTATCCACCGCCTCCGAAGTTTTTAGGCCCCGGTCGGTATTGAATTACAATCGTAATTGTACATTACGATCATAATTCAACGGAGCGATGGTCGCAAGTGTCGGCTTGCCCCACGCAAGTTCTTGCGGGGCGCCAAGTCGCAGCACGCAGGAATGGAGGAGGGTTGGGCGGTGGCCGTGTTGAAGTAGGATCAGCGGATATGCGGTTCTCAACTGATCAACTGCTCCGCGCGCAGTAGCTTTGACAGGCCGTGGCCCCACACGGAAGCCAACCGGGAATGAACGGCACAGCGACGCCAGATCCAGTGACGCTTTGTGCACCGAAAGGAGCCATTACCGACCGATAGACTGTACGGCGGCTTCGGGTCGCACTCAGCCGGTCACCCTACTTCGATACCATCTTAATGCGAAGCCTGTCAGGCGGTAGCCGGCCAAGAGAGACGGCCGCACGACCGCCCTAAATCGTTGCCATTCTGGACGAGCAAACACAGGGACGTACGATTCAAAGCAAGAACAAACCGTGCGCTCGTGCCGACGACTCGATTGCGCTATCTCTTCGGTACACGTTTGCATACCGGTGGTTTACCGGGGACCCGCGAAGCGGGGCGCAGGGCCAGGCGGCCCGAAGCTCTGCCCGCCTCGCGGGCAGATGGGGGAGCCGCCAGACGCTGGGCGCCCCAGCGCCCAGAGGCCGCCCTAGCGGCCGGCAGTCTGGTGGGGGCGGAGCCCGAGCGCTGGGCGAAGCCCGGCTACCTGCTTGTTTTAGGTGCCCACTTGTGGGTACCGGTGAGGTCGTCCAGACCTCAAAAACAAGCAGGTAGCCGGGCTTTGACCGGCGCTCCCCCGAGGGTCGCGAAGCGGACCGCTGGAAGCCGCGCCAACGAGCGCGGCTGTGACGCCACCTGCCGGTATTCGAGGCGGGCGTCCACCCCGCCAGAAACGGGTATCCGGCCCTCTCGGGCCGGACGCCGAAGGCGCCTTTGTGGTCGATTCCCGGAGGGCGCAGGGGCCGGCATCGGCCCCGCAGTATTGTCTGTATTATTGTGTATGATCCAGTACATGCTTCACACAAGATCGAGCACATAACGCGTATGGATAATATCGACAGACAGGCCGCGTTTCGCGAGGCCATGGCAAAAGACAAAGAGCGCCGAGAGCAGACTCAGGCCGCGCGGGCTCGGCTGGCGGAAATCGTTGAAACGACCGGGGGCAATATGCGTGCTCGCGGAAGAATCAAAGAGGAAAAAGCTTTAAATTGGGTGTACAGATGGGGCTGGTCGACGCCAGGAATTATTGATTTGTGGTGCGGCGCGGCGAATAGAAACACGTCCACAAACCTGGTGAAAAAGGGCCTTCTGAAGACCACAGAAACGGGCTGGGACGGCACCAAAAACCGGCCCAAAAAGATACTTACCCTGACCGACCTGGGCCTCAGTTTTGCAGTGGAAAAAGCCACCAACTTGGTCAAGTACAAGGGCAGCTTTAGCAGCATAAATCTGCTCCATCTGAGGCATTATTTTTATGCCCAGTTGATGACACTGAACGCCGTCTCAAACGGCGAGATTATCGACTTCCAGACCGAGGCCGAATTCAACGAAAAATCGGAGAAAAACGAGAAACGCCCCGACGTGCTGTGGCACCTGCCAAGTGGAGAAGTCACAGGGGTTGAGGTCGAGTTGACCGAAAAGCATGGCCATGACCTGCTCAAGTTCGTCGACGACTCCACCATGCAGCTGTATATGGACGAAGCCCAAACGGGCCACGCGCCGCTGTTCACAAGGTTGATCATCGCAAGTACCAGCCAAGGCATCCTCAAACGCTATCAGGCAGCGTTTGCGCCGGGTCTGGAGACCCGGCAACCGGTAAAAAATGAAGCAGGCCGCTGGGTTTCCCGGCCAAGCGGCTGGAAAATCCCGCGCGACATCGGTGGCAAAATCTCGTACCAACTTCTCGACTAACCTGGAGGAAAACCGGCGCCTTCCGTGGTAAGCTGACGGCCAGTTACCTTGTCAATTCGACGCGCGTTTGACATTGACGAAGTGCCCGGAAAGCCTTATTCCATGGTCGATACAGAGAGGTTCGAATCCTCTCACCCCGACCAGAATTTCCTTGAGCTTCGCTTCCGTGCGAATCAAGACCGAAACCGTCCAGCTTGCTGGGCGGTTTTTTGTTTTTGGGCTTTGGTTCGATTTGCGGCGTCTCGCATACGTTCAGCGCAAGTCGACTCCCGCATGCTCGCGAGTGACAGCAAGACGACCGATCACGGAAACCGGGATCGCATTGGGCGCGTTGCGCCGCATCGCTGCCGGCGCCGCCGCTCGCTCAACGCCACCAGCCGCGATGCAGTAATAGCCCACCACGCGACGTCCTTCACCGACCACGTAAGTGCGGGAAAACCGACTTTCATTCTTTGCGGCGCGGTGCCGCAGCCAATGATTGAGCATCGGCTCACCGCAGTCGAACGCCGACACATCATGGTCGCCCGACAACGGGACAGGCGCCGAGAGCCGAGTCGATGCGCGCGGGGGCGCGCCGGCTACTTCTCCCATGCGGGAACTCGGCGCAATAACGAGCGCAGCTTTGGCCCTGGCGCAGGCGGGTCATCTATCACGCGGACAAACGCATCGAAGCGATCGGCATCGAGCATGAAAAGACGCTGATCGAGCAGAACGTCGATCGCCTGCTGCCGCGCGCACTCGAGCATGAACTCCGTTCGAGTCTTGCCGAGGACGGCCGCGGCTTCGTCGATCAGTTCGCGAGAACGTGTGTCGATGCGCAGATTGATGCTGTCTTTGGTTTCTGAAACAGACCGGGCGCGCTCGGTTGCATCAAGCGCAGGCTGCAATTTCTTCGAGGGGGGCGAGCGGTCTTTCGACATGCAGTCGAATATCCGCTCCTGTACCCACAGTGTCGATACGCTCATGGTGGCTCCACGGAAATCGGGCTCGCCTACTGAATCCGCATATCCTGCTTCCAAGCATAGTTGCGAGCGCCGAGCCGCACCTTAGCGGAAACCGGCGGCGCATTCACAAATGAAGCAAAAAATCAGACTAAAGAAAGGCCGAAGGCCCAGGCGGCGCTCTGCACCTCGCTCATCGAAAAACCGCGCGCCTGCCCCGCGGCATTTTTGCCCGCCCCAGAGCGATTGAACCGCTCTGCTATATTCTTGCCATCCCCTTTCATCGCCGCATCGGCATAACGCGTGGAACAACTTCCCTTGTGGGCGCAAATCGGCGCCGTCTTCCTCCTGCTGCTCTGCTCCGGCTTCTTCTCGATTTCGGAAACGGCCATGATGGCGCTCAATCGCCATCGCCTGAAATATCTCGCCGGCAAAGGCGCATTCGGCGCGAAAAGCACGCAAAGCCTGCTGGCACGGCCCGATCAACTGCTCGGCGTGGTGCTCATCGGCAACAACCTGCTGAACACGATCATCCCCGTGCTGACGACGTCCATCGCGCTGCATACGTTCGGCCGCGACAACCTCGTGCTGTCGATCGCCACCGGGATCGTCGCCTTTCTGATCATCGTCTTTGCCGAAATCACGCCGAAAATCGTCGGCGCGACATATCCCGAGAAAATCGCGTTGCCCGCCAGCGTGATCATCGGGCCGCTCATGCGCGCACTCAAGCCCGTGGTCTGGTTCGTGAACCTTTTTTCGAACACGATCCTGCTTGCGCTGCACATCAACACTAAGGGCGGCCGGGAGCATCGGCTCAGCACGGAAGAGTTGCGCGCGATCGTGCTCGAATCGGGTAGCTTCATGCCGACCAAGCACCGCAGCATCCTGCTCAACCTCTTCGATCTCGAAAACATTTCGGTCGATGATGTGATGATCCCGCGCCGTCGCATCGAATCGCTCGATTTCGATGCCCCCTTCGAGGAAATCCTGCATCAGCTGGAAACCTGCTATCACAATAAGCTGATCGTCTATCAGGGCGATATCGATCAGGTGCTCGGCGTGCTGCACGTGCGCAAGACGCTGGCCGCTCTGCACAACCAGGAACTCACGCGCGAAACGCTGCGCGAGCTGTTGACCGAGCCCTACTTCGTCCCATCCGGCACGCCCGTGTTTCAGCAGTTGCAGTACTTTCAGGAGACGCGCCACCGCTCGGCGCTCGTCGTCAACGAATACGGCGAGCTGGAGGGCCTCGTGACGCCGGAGGACATCATCGAGGAGCTGATCGGCGAGTTCACCACGTCGATCCCGCGCAGCGCCGCCACGCGCACCGGTTGGACGGAAAACGGCGATTGCATCGTCGCGGGCAGCATGCCCCTGCGCGAATTGAACCGCTGGCTGCAGTTGACCCTTCCCACCGACGGCCCCAAAACGCTGAACGGGCTGATTCTCGAAACGCTCGAGGAAATTCCCGAGGGCGACGTGTGTCTGCAAATCGGCGACGTGCAGCTCGAAGTGCTGCAGAGCGACGATCAAGCGGTGCGCACGGTCAAAGTGTTCAAGCCGCGTGCGCGCGCCGCCGTCGCTAAAGCGTCGCAATCGTAGCGGCGGCACATCGGGCCGCGCCGACCGTTCGGCCTAGTGGCGCCGAACCGTCCGCGCGGGCGATCATCGCCGCTTCGCACTTGACGGCGGCGGCATGCCGCGCTTCGATGTCCACCTCCTTATCGCTTTACCCGCACGCCGAGTTCGGCGTCGCCGATGAAGGGCCCGCAGCTCACCTTTTCGCGCACACGCTCGAACACGCGGTTCGGCGCGGGGCCTCGGATATTCACGTCGAACCCGGCGAGGCCGGCTGGCGCATCCGGTTGCGCGTCGACGGCGTGCTGCACGAGCTGCCGGAGCCGCCTGGCCACCTGCGCGACGCGTTCGTGACGCGTGTGAAGGTGCTCGCGCGTCTGGACATCGCCGAGCGGCGGATTCCGCAGGACGGTCGGCTGCGGCTCGCCGTCGCGCCGGGCAAAATCGAAGACTATCGCGTGAGCACGTTGCCGACCGTGCACGGCGAAAAGCTCGCGCTGCGCCGCCTCGAAGCGCTCCCCACCGATTTGTCGCTCGAGGCGCTCGGCTTCGACGCATGGCAACGGCCCCGTATCGAAAAGGCTATCCGCGCGCCGCACGGGCTCATCCTTGTCACAGGCCCCACCGGCAGCGGCAAGACGCTCTCGCTGTACGCGTTCTTGCAGTTGCTCAACCACCGCTCGCGCAACGTGTGCACCGTCGAGGATCCGGTCGAGATCGAGCTTGGCGGCGTCAACCAAGTCAGTGTGCGCGAGAAGACCGGGCTCACGTTCGCCGCGGCATTGCGAGCCCTGCTTCGGCAAGATCCGGACGTCATCATGGTCGGTGAGATTCGCGACGCCGAGACGGCCGACGTCGCGCTCAAAGCCGCGCAAACCGGGCATCTCGTCCTGGCGACGCTGCATACGAACGACGCGCCCGGCGCCATCGGCCGCCTGCTCGATCTGGGCGTCGCCCCGTACACCCTGGCCGAGACGCTCAAGCTCGTCACGGCGCAGCGGCTCGCGCGACGTCTGTGTGCGCATTGCCGTGCGCCGGCGCCCGTTCCGCGCGCGGCCCTCGTTGCCGCCGGGCTCACCCGCGAACCGTCTGCCGCCTGGGCGCCGTATGGGCCGCGCGGCTGCGCGGCTTGCCATGGCACGGGTTACCGCGGGCGCATCGGCCTACACCAAATCATGCCGGCGTCGCGCGCCCTCTGCGATCTCGTGAGCGCCGGCGCGAACACCCAAACCATCGCGCGGCAAGCAAAGGCCGACGGGAGCGGGTGTTTGCGCCAGGCGGCGCTCGCCCGCGTCATCGAAGGGGTCACGAGCCTTGTCGAGGCGGTGGCGGTCACGGATACGGCATGATTTTCAAAAAGACGAGTGCGCGTGAGGTCACGGCGTTGACGCGGCAGATGGCAAGCCTGCTGAGCGCGGGTTTGCCGCTGGTGCAGGCGCTCGAGCTATTGAGCCGCACGTCGAGTCGCGGCGCGCTATCGAGCGTGGCGGGCGGGCTGGCTCGCCGCGTATCGAGCGGTGAGCGGTTCGCGCAAGCGCTCAGCGCCTATCCGAGTCAGTTCGACCGGCTCTACCGCGAGCTGACGATGATCGGCGAAGCCTCGGGCACCCTGGCGCACGTGCTGGCTCGGCTGGCCGAGCACCGCGAGCGCGCGGCGGCCCAGCGCGCGAAACTCCGTGCCGCACTCGCCTATCCGTGCGCCGTGCTGTTGCTGTCGGCCGCCGTGACGGCCGCGTTGCTGGCGCTTGTGGTGCCCACGTTCGAACACGTTTTCGACAGCTTCGGCGCCGCGCTGCCCGCCCCAACGCGCGCAGTGATGGCGTCATCGAACGCCGTCCGTCGCTGGGGGCCACTTTGCTTGGCCGTCTGCGGCGCATCGGCGCTCGCGGGCGCGCGCCTCGTTCGCCACGTGCCGGCGTGCAGGGCGGCCCGCGACCGGTTGCTGCTGGCCGCGCCGGTCATAGGCCCGCTCGCGCGAGCCGTGGCCGCGGCGCGCTGGTCGCGCTCCCTCGGCACACTGCTCGCCGCGGGCACACCGCTCGCCGATGCGCTCAACGCGCTCTCGCACGTCACGGGCAATGCCGCGTTCGACGCAGCGAACTTCCATATCCAAGCACGCCTGCGGCGCGGCCAACGGTTGGCGCAAGCGCTGCGCGCCATCGGCTGCTTCCCCGAGGCCCTCGTCGAGCCCCTGGCGGTGGCCGAGGAAACGGGCACGCTCGACACCATGCTGCTCGATTGCGCGGCGCTGGCCGAACGCGAGGTCGACGAAAAACTCGCCCTCGCCTCCGCGTGCGCCGAGCCGCTCATCGTCATCGTTCTCGGGCTTGCAGTCGGCGCGCTCGTCGTCGCGCTCTATTTGCCCGTCATTGAATTGGGCAACGTGGTGTAGCATGCCCCCCATTCGCCATTCGGCCATGATCACGACCCCATCCGTGTACGCTTCGTTCGTCAGCGATCCCTTCTCGCGCCTTACCATCGGTATCGGGGCTGCCTTCGGCACGCTGCCGCCCGTCTGGCAGTTCGCGTTCGCCATCGTATTCGGGCTTGTCGTCGGCAGCTTCCTGAACGTCGTGGCGCACCGGCTGCCCGTCATGCTGGAACGCGCGTGGCGCCTCGAGATCAGCGAAGCGACCGGCGTCGCGGCCAACGGGGACACGCTTCCGTCGCGCTACAACCTCTGTGTACCGCGCAGCGCCTGTCCGCACTGCGGTCACGTCCTGCGCGCCCACGAAAATATCCCCTTGCTCAGCTACGTGTTGCTGCGCGGGCGTTGCTCGGCGTGCCACGCGCCGATCGGCGCACGCTATCCGCTCGTGGAGATCGCAGGCGCCGCCGCGGCGGCTGGGGCGCTGGCGGCTTTCGGTCCGACAGGCACAGGCTTCGCCGCTTTCGGGCTCACGGCGGCTTTGATCGCCATGAGCGCCATCGATGCCGAGACGCGCCTGCTGCCGGATTCGCTGACGCTGCCGCTGCTTTGGGCCGGCCTTATCGTCAACTTCGGCGATACGTTCGCGAGCCTGCGGGCGGCCGTGGCGGGCGCCATCGCCGGCTACGTCTTTCTATGGTGCATCTACTGGCTGTTCCGGTTCGCGCGCGGCATCGAGGGCATGGGCTACGGCGACTTCAAACTGCTCGCGGCGCTGGGCGCTTGGCTCGGATGGGCGGCATTGCCGCAGATCGTGTTGATCGCGGCGGTCACCGGCGCGGTGGCGGGCCTCGTCGCGATGTGGTCAGGGCGGCTTCGGTTCGAAGAACCGCTGCCGTTCGGTCCGTTTCTCGCGCTCGGCGGCCTCGTGACGCTGTTCGCCGGCACACCGATCTTTCATTGGCTGGGGAGCTGACGACATGTTCGCCGTGGGGCTCACAGGCGGCATAGGCAGCGGCAAGACGACTGTCGCCGACCTTTTCGCAAAGCACGGCGTCGCCGTCGTCGACACCGATGTCATCGCGCATCGAATCACTGCGCCGGGCGGCGCCGCCATGCCGCTCATCGTGCACGCATTCGGTGCGACGTTCGTCGCGCCCGACGGCTCGCTCGATCGCGCCAAGATGCGCGCACTCGTGTTTTCGGACAACGAGGCGAAAGCGAAACTCGAGGCCATCACGCACCCGCTCATCCGCGCCGAAACGGAACGCGAACGCGAGGCGGCTACCGGCCCCTACGTCGTCATCGTCGTACCTTTGCTCGTCGAATCGGGTGCGTGGAAGACTCGCGTCGATCGCGTCCTGGTCGTCGACTGCGGCATCGAGACGCAAATCGCACGCGTCATGCGACGCAACGCGTTTTCGCGAGAACAAGTGCTCGCGATCATCGCGCGGCAGGCGACACGCGAAGCGCGGCTCGCGGCCGCGGACGATGTCGTCGTCAACGACGCCACGCCGATGGAGCAGTTGTCCTCGGAGGTACGGCGTTTGCACCGGCGTTATGTCGGGCTCGCTCGCGCGGCATCGCGCTGAATGCGAGCCCGCGTGAAAGCGTACCGAATACCCAGTTGCCGAAAGTGTCGGCTAAGTCGCGCGTATACCTTCCGCAAACGCTCGCTTTCGTCAAAATGCAGTAAAAAGTGCCCGATTCATCGATTGCGGGGGGCAATCCACAGCATTAGAATGTCCTGCAATCCCATCACCGACAACGCCAGGGGCGAGTGCGCTTGATTCTTTACGAGTATCCGTTCAACGAGCGAATTCGCACGCTGCTGCGCCTCGAAGATTTGTTCGAGCGCTTCACGTTCTTTTTGAATCAAGACGACGCGAGAGAGCATCACGTCGCGCTGACGACGCTGTTCGAAATCGCGGAAGTCACCGGCCGCGCCGATCTGAAGTCGGATCTGATGAAGGAGCTCGAGCGGCAGCGCCAAACGCTCGCGCCGTTCCGCGGCAATCCGGGCATCGAGCAAAATGCCCTGGAAGCCGTGCTCGGCGAAATCGAGCAAACGCTGGCGGGGCTGGCCCAAATGCAAGGCAAGACGGGTCAGCATCTCTCGGACAACGAGTGGCTCGCGAGCATTCGCAGCCGCGCGATCATCCCCGGCGGTACCTGCGAATTCGACCTGCCCTCGTACTATGCCTGGCAGCAATTGCATCCGGATCAACGCCGGCAGGACATCGCCAAGTGGATCACGCCGCTGCTGCCGCTGCGCGACGCCGCATCGATCGTGCTGAGGCTCGCTCGCGAATCGGGCCAAGCATCGAAGGTGATGGCGATGCAAGGCAGCTACCAGCAAATGCTGTCGGGCCGCACCTATCAGCTGATGCAGGTGCGGATCTCGCCCGAGCTGCGCGTGATTCCCGAGGCGAGCGCGAACAAGTACATGCTCTGGGTACGTTTCACGGTGCAAGACGGCGATCTGCGCCCGCGGGCCGTCGACGTCGACGTACCGTTCCAATTAACGCTTTGCAGCCTGTGACACGGCGTTCGGCTCAGACCGGCGCATGAACGTTCGCCACCGGCTCGGCGCCTCGCCGGAGCCGCCTGGGCCGGCTTCAAGACAATCGATCGACAGTATGGTTACCGTTGTCAAATGCCCGACTTGCGGGAAAGACGTGCGCTGGACGCCCGAGAACCGCTTTCGCCCGTTCTGCTCGGAACGGTGCAAGCAGATCGACCTCGGCGCATGGGCCAATGAAAAGTATCGGATCGGCGGCACCGACGAGGAACCGCCTTCGGACGAGGACAAGCACGGCGATTTGAATTGAGGGGCGAATCTCGGTCCGTAGCGTCGGATTCACGTCGAATGCACGCCCCACTCACGGCGGTGTCGGTCGCCCCTGCCGTCGCTGCCGCTCAGCGGCCCGTGTTTCGCTCGTCGGCCGCAAGCAATTCCAGCACGGGAATGGCCGCGGGCAGCAACGGCGCCACGTCGACAGGTAGCCGCTGCCAGCTGAAGGCTTGGCCTTCACGGCCATGCGGTTCGCCCGTCCAACCCGTCACCTTGCAGAAATGCAACCGCACGTAGGCATGCGGATAGTCGTGCTCCAACGTGTGCCATTGATGGCATGCCGTCACGACGATGCCGAGTTCCTCGTGCAATTCTCGGGCGAGCGCTGCCTCGACCGTTTCGCCCGGCTCGAGCTTCCCCCCCGGAAATTCCCAGTACCCTTCGTACGGCTTACCCGCGGGCCGCTGCGCAAGCAGGTAGCGGCCGTCCGGCTGGACGAGCACGCCCACCGCGACAGCCGTCACAGGACGTCCCGACGGCGAACGCTCGACTATCGTCGCATCATGCGGCTGGCTCATGCTTGCGCCCTTCGCCCCGACCAGTCGCGAGCGAACTGCCAAGCCACGCGGCCCGAGCGCGATCCGCGCTCCAGTGCCCAAACGAGCGCGTCGCCGCGTGCGTTCTCGACGTCGTCGTCGCTGCAGCCGAAATGCCGCAGCCAGTGGCCGACGATCGATAAGTAGTCGTCCTGCTTGAACGGATAAAAGCTCACCCACAGCCCGAAGCGCTCGGACAACGAGATTTTTTCCTCGACGACTTCGCCGGGGTGAATTTCGCCGTCGGACGTATGCTTGTACGTTTCGTTGTCGCTCATGTACTCTGGCAACAGGTGGCGCCGGTTCGACGTTGCGTAGATCAGCACGTTGTCGGATTGCGCCGAGATCGATCCGTCGAGCGCCACTTTCAAGGCTTTGTAGCCCGATTCGCCTTCCTCGAACGACAGGTCGTCGCAAAAGACGATGAACCGCTCGGGCCGCGGCGCGATGAGCTCCGTGATGTCGCCGAGATCATGCAGGTCGTCCTTGTCGACTTCGATCAGACGCAACCCATCCTTCGCGTAGGCGTTCAGGCACGCCTTGATCAACGAGGACTTGCCCGTGCCTCGTGCGCCTGTGAGCAGCACGTTGTTCGCGGGCTGCTTGCCGACGAACTGGCGCGTATTTTGTTCGATCAAGCTCTTTTGGCGATCGATGTTCCGCAAGTCCGCCAAAGTGATGGACGACACCGCGGGCACCGGCTGCAGATAGCCGCGACCTTGACGCTTGCGCCAGCGAAATGCCACGGAGGCCGACCAATCGATGCTGGGCGCCGCTGGAGGCAGCATAGCCTCGAGACGGCCGAGCAGCGACTCGGCGCGGATCAAAAACTGTTCGAGTTTGTCCATGAGCGGTAGGGCGAGCGCCGCAGAGGGCGGCGCAGTGAAAATGCGAGGTGCGTGACCGTGCGGCCGGGCAGCCGAACGTCAAGAACGGTAGTCGGCGTTGATCGAGACGTAGTCGTGCGATAGATCGCAAGTCCAAATCGTGGCCTGCGCCGACCCGCGGCCCAATAGCACGCGGATGAGTATCTCGCTTTCCTTCATCACGCGCTGACCGTCCTCTTCGCGGTATTGCGGATGGCGACCGCCCGCGGTCGCGACATGAACGTCCCCGAGGTAAAGATCGATCGTCGATACGTCGAGATCGTCCACGCCGGCATACCCGATCGCCGCCAAGATCCGGCCGAGATTCGGGTCCGACGCATAGAAGGCGGTCTTCACCAGCGGTGAATGGCCGATCGCATAGGCGATCCGACGGCACTCCGCTTCGCTCGCCCCACCCTCGACCTGCACCGTCATGAACTTCGTCGCGCCTTCTCCGTCCCGCACGATCAATTGAGCGAGCGTTTGCGCAAGACGCACCACGGCATCGCGAAGCGCCGCATAGGCAGGGCCTGCGGTCGACGTAATCGCAGGCAAGCTCGACTTGCCCGTTGCCATCAGGATGAACGAGTCGTTCGTCGAAGTATCGCCGTCGATCGTGATGCAGTTGAACGAGCGATCGGCGACATCCTTGACGAGCGTGTCCAGCACGCTCTGCTCGACGGCAGCGTCGAGCGCGAGAAAGCCCAGCATGGTGGCCATGTTCGGCTTGATCATGCCCGCGCCCTTGCTGATACCCGTCAGCGTGACCGTGTGGCCTTCGATCGTCACCTGCGCGGACGCCGCCTTCGGCAACGTATCGGTCGTCATGATCGCCTGGGCGGCCTCGTACCAGTGCGCGGCCGCGCGACTTTCGAGGGCCGCCGGCAGCCCCGCCGTGAGCCGATCGATCGGCAGCGGCTCGAGAATCACGCCGGTCGAAAACGGCAGGACCTGCTCCGGAGCAATGCCCGCCAAACGGGCGAGTTCGACACACGTCTCGCGCGCGTGAGCAAGGCCCGGCTCGCCGGTCCCGGCGTTCGCATTACCCGTGTTCACGACGAGTGCACGGATGCCCTTGCCGCCTTCACGCACTTGCGAAAGGTGTGCTCGGCAAACCGTGACAGGAGCCGCGCAAAAGCGGTTCGACGTAAATACGCCGGCCACCGTCGCGCCCTCGTCGAGCGAGATGACGAGCACGTCCTTGCGGTTCGGCTTGCGAATGTTCGCCTCGGCATAGCCCAGCGCCACGCCGGCGACGGGATGAAGTTGCGAGGGATCGATCGAAGGGAAATTGACGGCCATGGTCGCGAATCCGTTTAAGCCAGCTTACCGTGACATTGTTTGTACTTCTTGCCGCTGCCGCACGGGCAGGGGTCGTTGCGGCCGACCTTCGGCATGCCGCCCGCGGACGCCGAAACGACCGTGGCCGCATTGCCATGCGAACCATGGCTCATCGCTTGGCCCACCATATCGGCGGTCGCTTCGGCCGCCATCACCGCCGCCGGCGCCGCCGCAGCGGCGGCCTCGGCGAATTCGGCGTGACGGAATTCGACGTTTTCAAGGTGACTGCCTTGCTCCTCGTACTGTTCGGCCGCCTCTTCCAGTTGTTCCGGCGACTGAATCTGCACGTTCATGACGATGCGCGTCACTTCCGTCTTCACGATGTTGAGCAGCGTCTCGAACAGTTCGAACGCCTCGCGCTTGTACTCTTGCTTCGGATTTTGCTGCGCGTAGCCGCGCAGGTGAATCCCCTGACGCAAGTGATCGAGCGCGGCGAGATGCTCGCGCCAGCACCGATCGAGCGTCTGCAGCATCACCGAACGCTCGAACGCGCTGAAGGACTCGCGGCCCACGAGGGCAACCTTCGCTTCGTACGCTTCGTCCGCCGCGCCGAGCACGGCCTCGAGAATATCGTCTGAATCGAGGGACTGCGACTCGTTGATCATTTCCTGAACGGCGAGATCGAGCTGCCAATCCTTGCGCAGCGCTTCCTCGAGTTCCGGCGCGTTCCATTGCTCCTCGATGCTGCCGGCGGGGATGAATTCGTGCACGACGTCACTGATGACCGCGTGGCGCATCGCCGTGATCGTCTCGGTGATGTCTTGCGCTTCGAGCAAGTCGTTGCGCTGCTGGTAGATCACCTTGCGCTGATCGTTGGCGACGTCGTCGTATTCGAGCAGTTGCTTACGGATATCGAAGTTGCGTGCCTCGACCTTGCGCTGAGCCGATTCGATCGACCGCGTGACGATGCCCGCTTCGATGGCCTCACCCTCGGGCATGCGCAGGCGATCCATGATCGCGCGCACCCGGTCGCCCGCAAAGATACGCAGCAGCGGATCTTCCAGCGACAGATAAAAGCGCGACGAGCCCGGATCGCCTTGGCGGCCCGCACGGCCGCGCAGCTGGTTGTCGATACGACGCGATTCGTGGCGCTCGGTGCCGATGATATGCAACCCGCCGGCGGCCTTCACCTGATCGTGCAGCGTCTGCCATTCGTCATGCAGCGCTTGAATGCGGCGCGCCTTGTCTTCGGCCGAGATGGATTCGTCGAGCTCGAGCAGCGAAGCCTGCTTTTCGGCATTGCCGCCGAGTACGATGTCGGTGCCCCGGCCGGCCATGTTCGTTGCGATCGTGATGCGCTTGGGCCGCCCGGCCTCGGCGACGATCCCTGCTTCGCGCGCGTGCTGCTTCGCGTTAAGCACCTCGTGCGGCAGGCCGGCCTGGGTCAGCAGATTCGAAAGCAGTTCGGAGTTTTCGATCGACGTCGTCCCGACGAGCACGGGCTGGCCGCGCTCGTAGCATTCGCGAATGTCGCGGATGACCGCGTCGTAACGCTCCTTCGCCGTCTTGTAGATCTGGTCTTGCTTGTCGATCCGCTTCGGCGGGCGGTTCGTCGGAATGACGACCGTTTCGAGACCGTAGATTTCGTTGAATTCGTACGCTTCGGTATCCGCCGTGCCCGTCATGCCGGACAGCTTCGCGTACATCCGGAAGTAGTTCTGGAACGTGATCGAGGCGAGCGTTTGATTCTCGCTCTGAATCTTGGCATGTTCCTTCGCCTCGACGGCCTGATGCAGACCGTCGGACCAGCGTCGGCCAGCCATGAGGCGGCCCGTGAATTCGTCGACGATGACGACTTCGCCGTTTTGCACGACGTAGTGCTGATCGCGGAAAAACAGCGTGTGCGCCCGCAGCGCGGCATACACGTGGTGCATCAACGTGATGTTCTGCGGCGCGTACAGGCTTTCGCCCTCGGCGATGAGGCCCCACTCGGCAAGCAGCCGCTCGGCCTTCTCGTGGCCCGATTCGGTGAGGAACACCTGGCGCGCCTTTTCGTCGAGCGTGTAATCGCCCGGCTTTTCGACGCCGGTGCCGTCCGCGCGCTCTTCGCCGATCTGCCGCTCGAGCAGCGGCGGCAGTGCGTTCATGCGGACGTAGAGTTCGGTGTGATCTTCGGCCTGACCCGAGATGATGAGCGGGGTACGCGCTTCGTCGATGAGGATCGAATCGACTTCGTCGACGACGGCGAAATTCAACGAACGCTGCACGCGCGCGCCGGTCTCGTAGACCATGTTGTCGCGCAGGTAATCGAAGCCGAACTCGTTGTTCGTACCGTATGTGATATCGGCCGAATACGCCTGCTGCTTCGACTCGTGATCCATCTGAGACAGATTGATGCCGACCGACAAGCCCAGGAAGTTATAGAGCCGCCCCATCCATTCGGCGTCGCGCTGGGCGAGGTAGTCGTTCACCGTCACGACGTGAACGCCGCGCCCCGACAACGCGTTCAGGTAGGCCGCGAGCGTCGCGACGAGCGTCTTGCCCTCACCGGTGCGCATTTCCGCGATCTTGCCGTAGTGCAGCACCATCCCGCCGATCAGCTGGACGTCGAAGTGGCGCATCTTGAGCACACGGCGGCTCGCCTCGCGGCAAACGGCGAATGCTTCGGGCAGCAGCTTGTCGAGCGATTCCCCGCTGGCTACGCGCTGGCGGAATTCGTCCGTTTTCGCGCGCAGTTGGTCGTCCGTCAATTGCTCGATTTGCGGCTCGAGCGCATTGATCACCGCGACGGTCTTTTGATACTGCTTGACGAGACGCTGATTGCGGCTGCCAAAGATCTTTTGTAGAAAACCGGTGGTCATCGGGTCGAGTATGCGTCGCGGCTTCGGTCGGGCGCCCGTGCGGCCTGTTCGGCCACGGCGGATGCCCGGGTTCGGAGGGCCTCGGCGGCTTATTCCATGTGTGAATTCGAATCGCGCATTTTAGCACGCGAGCCTTAAAGTCCCGTGTCGGCAGCCTGGCCGCGCAGCCCCCGGCGGCAGCCGCACCGGCGCACGCCGGGTACTACGCCGGGTACAATCGCGCCATGAGCCGCTTTTCGTCTTTTTCGAAGTTCGCCGCCCCACGCCGGCCCCAAGCCGTGTCGGAGGTGCTCGGCCGTACCGACGCTTTCGCCGCCCTTCGGGCCGGCGTCGAGCAGATCGCCGCGCTCGAGGGCGATTTGGCGCAGCTTCTGCCCGGCTATCTGGCGACGAACGTCGAGCCGGGCTTCATCAAGGACGGCACGCTGACGCTGTTCGCGGCACATAGCGCGCTCGCGGCCCGGCTGCGGCATCTGGAGCCCCGTCTGCTCTCGGAGCTGCAGCAGCGCGGCTGGGCGGTCCGAACGCTAGCGATCAAGGTGCGGCCGCGCGCGCTCGAGGAGCCGCCCGCACCAAAGCAGGCCCGCATGACGCCGACCGGCGCGGCGGCCCTGCAAGCGCTGAGCCGCTCCTTGTCCCCCTCGCCGCTTCAAGCGGCCTTGGCGCGGATGGCGGCACGGCACGGAAAACCGGTCGACGAAAAAGAATGAGCGGCCCGAAGGCCGCTCACTGTCGATAGTCGCCAACCGCGCCCAAACGATGGGCGCGCGATCGGCCGGTCAGGCGAAAGCCGTCTGCGCGTCGTAGCCGAAACCGCGCGGCGCGTGCTCGATCTCGTCGAACGTCACCACGTCGTACGCGTCCTCGTGCGCGAGCAACTCGCGCAGCAGCGCATTGTTCAGACCATGCCCCGACTTGTATGCCGTGTACGAGGCGAGCAGCGGGTGCCCGACCACGTAGAGATCGCCGATCGCATCGAGCATCTTGTGCTTCACGAATTCGTCGTCGTAGCGCAGGCCGTCGTTGTTCAGAATGCGGTATTCGTCGAGCACGATCGCGTTGTCCATGCTGCCGCCGCGCGCCAATCCCAGCTCACGCATCATCTCGACCTCATGCGCGAAACCGAACGTGCGCGCGCGGGCGATTTCCCGCACGTAGGACGTCGTTGCGAAATCGACTTCCAGCGCCTGGCCGGTCTTGTCGACGGCCGGATGGCTAAAATCGATCGTGAATTTCAGCTTGAAACCGAAATACGGATCGAGGCGGGCGAATTTATCGCCGTCGCGCACTTCCACCGGCTTCTTCACTTTGATGAATTTCTTGAGCGCGTTTTGCTCTTCGATGCCGGCCGATTGCATCAGAAACACGAACGATGCCGCGCTGCCGTCCATGATCGGGATTTCCTCTGCCGTCACGTCGACGTACAAGTTATCGATCCCCAATCCGGCGCAGGCCGACATCAAATGCTCGACCGTCGACACCCGCGCGCCATCCTTTTGCAGCACGGAAGCAAGCCGCGTGTCGCCGATCGACAGCGCCGAAGCCGGAATGTCCACGGGCGTCGCCAAATCGACGCGCGAAAACACGATGCCGGTATTCGCGGCAGCGGGGCGCAACGTCAGTTCGACCTTGCGCCCGGAGTGCAAGCCGATACCGACGGTTTTAACGATCGATTTAATGGTGCGTTGCTTCAACATGGTTCCGTTCGATTGCTTTTCTCAATCGGCCTTTTTCAGTTCATAGCCCGCATTATACTCCATCCGACGAAACCGGTCGTTTCAGCGGACGTATCAATCTGTTTCCTCCAATTACCGCAAATGATGAAGCGAGGCCGGCGGCTTGGAACGGAGGCATTCCAAGCCGCCGGCCGTAACGGACGGTCACAAAAGACACGCGCGCCCACGTTGCCGGCACGCAACGCCGCTTCGCTCGATTGCGCGAGCGCCGCCGCGTCGCAACAGCTCACCCGCAAGCGACGCATATCGCTTGCCCGGTTTTCGAGCGTCGCCTTCCCCCGCGGCATCTTGCCCGCGATGCCCCGGAGATCGTTTGCCAGCGCGCCGCCGCGTTCGAAAATCAGTGCCGATGCGCAGTTGCCGATCGGCCCGATCGAACGCCCCGCATGGCGCTTATCGGCTCGCTCGCTGCCAAATTCGCCTGTCGCAGACCAACGCGATCGCGTGCACGCGTGCTGCCGCCCTCGCACGCGCCGCGCCGCCCGGTCTGGGACGCGCCGACAGCCGATCCACGCGCCCAGCCTGCGCGCCGCGGGAACCGGCTGCGACCGCTCGTCCGACAGAACGAAGCCGTCTGACGCCGTTGCCGTTCATGTTGCCGTCCTTCGCCGGCGCGGCGCGGTGAGGCTCGTGCACGCGCGCGACGAAATTCACCGCACTCAGTCGGCCTGCTTGCGCAGGAACGCCGGAATGTCGTACGTATCGACGCCCTTTTCCTGCAGCGCCTGAACGTGCGACGCAGCCGTCTCGCGCGAATTGCGCCAGACGGCCGGGGTGTCGAACGCGCCGTAATCGGCCGTGTTCGCTTGCGAGGCCGGCGCATAGCCGTGCTGCATGACCGGCTGGTTGTCCGTGCCCGTGCGCAGCAGCGTCATCGGCGCCGGTTGCTGCTTCTTCGCCACGCCGGCAGCGGTGCGGCCGAGGCCCGTTGCGACGACCGTCACGCGCAGCGCGTCGCCCATCGCATCGTCGTAGACCGCGCCGAAGATCACCGTGGCGTCTTCCGCCGCGTAGCTCTTGATCGTGTTCATCACTTCGCGCGTTTCCGACAAACGCAGCGAACGGCTCGACGTGATGTTCACGAGCACGCCGCGCGCACCCGACAAATCGACGCCTTCCAGCAGCGGGCTCGCCACGGCTTGTTCGGCCGCGAGGCGGGCGCGATCGACGCCGGCCACGGTGGCCGTGCCCATCATCGCCTTGCCCTGCTCGCCCATCACCGTCTTCACGTCTTCGAAGTCGACGTTCACCAGACCGTCGACGTTGATGATTTCGGCGATGCCGGCAACCGCGTTGTTGAGCACATCGTCCGCGCACTGGAAGCACTTATCCATCTCGGCGTCATCGCCCATCACCTCGAACAGCTTGTCGTTCAGAACGACGATCAGCGAGTCGACGTGATCCTCCAGTTGCTGCGAACCAGCTTCAGCCACGCGCATGCGCTTGCCGCCTTCGAATTCGAAAGGCTTGCTCACGACGCCCACGGTCAGAATGCCCATCTCCTTGGCGATTTGCGCGACCACCGGCGCCGCGCCCGTGCCCGTGCCGCCGCCCATGCCGGCCGTGATGAAGACCATGTGCGCGCCACGCAATGCATCGGCGATCCGCTCGCGCGCTTCTTCGGCCGCCGCACGTCCCATCTCGGGCTTCGCGCCCGCGCCGAGCCCGGTGCTGCCGAGCTGAATCACGTTCGGCGCGCGCGAACGCGAGAGCGCCTGCGCATCGGTGTTCATGACGACGAAATCGACGCCCTGCACCCCTTTGCTGATCATGTGCGCGACGGCATTGCCGCCTGCACCGCCAACGCCCACCACCTTGATGATGGTGCCGTTGGTTTCCGTTTCCAACATCTGGAATTCCATATTGCCTCCGCAAAGAAAAAAATCCCGCTCATCGGCGTTATTCGGCGAAGGGCCGGGCAACCCTTCGTCGCGCGCGAGCCGCCGACACCCGCGCTTTCACCGCCTGCCGAATGCGCATCTCATCGATGCGCGCCCCGGCTTACTCAAAATCAAAAATTGCCTAAGAACCAGTCCTTCATGCGCGAGAAGACCTGCCCCATCGAACCCGCCTGCACGGCGACCTTGCGGCCGCGCATGCGCTGCGACGACCCTTCGACGAGCAGCCCCATCGCCGTCGAATAGCGCGGATTGCGCACGACATCGGCTAGGCCTCCCGCGTATTCCGGCACGCCGATGCGCACCGGCTTCAAGAAAATGTCTTCGCCGAGCTCGACCATGCCCGGCATCATCGAAGCACCGCCCGTCAGAACGATGCCGGAGCTCAAGAGTTCCTCATAACCCGATTCGCGGACGACTTGATGCACGAGCGAGAACAGTTCTTCAACGCGCGGCTCGATGACGGCCGCGAGCGCTTGACGCGACAGCGTGCGCGGCCCGCGCTCGCCAAGGCCCGGCACTTCGATCATTTCGTCGGGATCGGCGAGCGCCTGTTTCGCGATGCCGTAGCTCACCTTGATGTCCTCGGCATCCGGCGTGGGCGTGCGCAGCGCCATCGCGATGTCGCTCGTGATCTGATCGCCCGCGATCGGAATCACGGCCGTGTGACGAATCGCGCCCTCGCTGAAAATCGCGATGTCCGTCGTCCCGCCGCCGATGTCGACCAGCACGACGCCCAGTTCCTTCTCGTCCTCGGTGAGCACCGCAAGCGACGACGCCAGCGGCTGGAGGATCAAATCGTTCACCTCCAACCCGCAGCGGCGCACGCACTTGACGATGTTTTGCGCGGCCGACACGGCGCCCGTCACGATGTGCACCTTCACCTCGAGACGGATGCCGCTCATGCCGATCGGCTCGCGAACATCTTCCTGTCCGTCGATGATGAATTCCTGCGTGAGGATATGCAGCACCTGTTGATCGGTCGGAATGTTGATCGCCTTCGCTGTCTCGATCACGCGCGCAACGTCGGCCTGCGTCACTTCCTTGTCCTTGATGGCGACCATCCCGCTCGAATTGAAGCTGCGGATGTGGCTGCCGGCGATCCCCGTAAATACGTTGGTGATCTTGCAGTCGGCCATCAGTTCGGCTTCTTCGAGCGCCCGCTGAATGGACTGCACCGTGGCCTCGATGTTCACCACGACGCCTTTTTTCAGACCCTTCGATTCGCTTTGCCCAAGCCCGATCACCTCGTAGTGGCCCTCGCCGCGCAACTCGGCGACGACCGCCACGACCTTGGCCGTGCCGATGTCCAGAGCAACCAGCAGATCCTTGTAGTCTTTACTCATAGCGTGCTCATTGCGTGTGTTGTCTTGTTACTTCGCCGCGGGTTTGCCCGCGGTCGCGTTACCGATGAAGCGCATCCCCGCCGCGCGAATCGCGAAGCCGTTCGGGTAGCGCAAATCGGCGTATTCGATGTCGTCGCCCCAGCGCGCCGTCACCGCCTTCCATGCCGCCGTCAGCCGCTGGCTGCGCTCGGCGAGCGTTTGCGGATTGCGTTCGCGGCCGTATTCGATCTGCGTGCCGTTCGACAGTTTCACCGTCCACGCATAGCGCGGCGACAGCGTGACCTCATCCGGCGCCGCGCCGAGCGGCGCAAGCCATTTCCTGAAATCGAAGTAGCGTGCGACGACTTCCTTCTCCGTTCCGTTCGGCCCGTCGAACGCTGGGAGGTCTTCGTCGAGCTCGCCTTGATTCGCCGTGAAGAGTTCTCCGTCGACGCTGACGAGTTGATCGCTGCCCCAGGTGCCGAGCGGCCGGTACTCCTCGAGCGTGACGGCAAGCGCATTCGGCCACACCCGGCGCACGCTCGCGCGCCGCACCCATGGCATTTGCTCGAACGCCTGCCGCGCGCTGTCCAGATCGACCGTAAAAAAGTTGCCCTTCAAGTGGCCGACGACGCTCGCGCGCACGGTGGGTGCGTTGATGTGCTCGGTGTCGCCGCCGATCGCGATCGCGCGCAAGGCGAACGCCGGACGCTGCGTCAACCAGTACCCGCCCGCAGCCAACAACGCGAGCGCCAACAGCGCGTAAAGCGCGTTGGCGGCAAGGTTCAGTTGGCGTACGTTGTTCCACATGGCGTGTCGTCAATCCGTAAGCGTCAGCGCCAGCACGCCGACGACGAGTTCCTGATAGGCGATGCCCACCGCGCGCGCGGCCTTCGGCGGCAGCGAGTGATCGGTCATGCCGGGCGCCGTGTTCACTTCGAGGAAGTAGGCGTTGCCGCTCGCATCCAACATGAAATCGGCCCGCCCCCAGTCGGTGCAGCCAAGCACGTCGAACGCACGGCGCGAGAGCGCCTTCAGCCGCGCTTCTTCATCGGCCGGCAAGCCGCAGGGAATCAGGTACTCGGTGTCTTCGGCGATGTATTTCGCGTGGTAGTCGTAGAACTCGCCCTTCGGCACGATGCGGATGATCGGCAAGTCCAGCTCGCCCGCGATGCAGGCCGTGTACTCGCCCCCGCCCTCGATGCTCTTTTCGACGATGACGATCTTGTCGAATTTGGCGGCTTCTTCGAGTGCGGCCGGCAGTGCGTCGGCGCTCTTGACCTTGATGACGGCCACGCTCGAGCCTTCGCTCGCGGGCTTCACGAATAGCGGCAGACCGAGTTTCGCGACGATTTCCGCCGAACGTGCGGCGTAGTCGTCGCCGCGCAGCACGGCTTCGAACGGCGGCGTCGGCACGCCGAGCTGCTGCCAGACGAGCTTCGAGCGGAATTTGTCGAGGCCGAGCGCCGAGCCGAGCACGCCGCTGCCCGTATAGCGAATGCCGTAGAAATCGAGCGCGCCCTGAATTTGGCCGTTCTCGCCATAGCCGCCGTGCAGCGCGTTGAATGCGCGCACGAAGCCTTCGTCCTTGAGCGCGGAAAGCGGCCGCTCGGCCGGATCGAACGCATGCGCGTCGACGCCGGCGTCGCGAAGCGCCTTCAACACCAACGCGCCCGACTTGAGCGACACCTCGCGTTCGGCCGATTCTCCGCCGAGCAGGACGGCGACCTTGCCGAAGCGTTTCGGATCGATTTCACCGCTCATTTCAGGCTCCCGACGACATGCTGCCGAGGCAGACTCGCGTCTTCTCGGAGGGAGGCGAACGCTAGCGAACGTTGCGTGTGTTTCATTTCATACCTTCAATTCTTGAGCGAGGCGACCCGGCACCGCGCCGATCGAGCCCGCGCCCATCGTGATCACCACGTCGCCGTCGCGCACGAGCGCCGACAACGCCTGCGGCACTTCGTCGACCGTCTCGACGAACGCAGGGTCCACCTTGCCCGCGGCGCGGATGGCCCGCGCGAGCGCCTGCCCGTTGGCCGCGACGATCGGCGCTTCGCCGGCCGCGTAGATCTCCGTCAACACGAGCGCGTCGACGCTCGAGAGCACGCCGACGAAATCTTCGAAGCAGTCGCGCGTGCGCGTGTAGCGATGCGGCTGGAACGCGAGCACCAGGCGCTTGCCCGGAAATGCGCCGCGCGCGGCGGCGATCGTCGCCGCCATTTCGACGGGGTGGTGGCCGTAGTCGTCGATCAGCGTGTAGGCGCCGCCGCTCGCCACGCGCATCTCGCCATAGCGTTGAAAACGCCGGCCCACGCCCGTGAACTCGGCCAGCGCGCGCTGGATGTCGGCATCGGCAATCTCGAGTTCGGTCGCGATCGCGATCGCCGCCAGCGCGTTCTGGACGTTATGCGTGCCCGGCATGTTCAGCACGATGTCGATCGGCGCCGCGCCCTCGCGCAACGCCGTGAAATGCATCTTCCCCTCGCGCGCGAACACATTGACGGCCCGCACCTGAGCATCGGGGGCGAATCCATAGCGAATCACGGGCTTCGAGACGAACGGCAAGATCTCGCGCACGTTTGCGCAATCGACGCAAAGCACGGCGATGCCGTAAAAGGGCAGCCGGTGCGTGAACTCGATGAACGCCTGCTTCAGGCGCGCGAAGTCGTGCCCGTAAGTGTCCATGTGATCTTCGTCGATGTTCGTGACGACTTCGATCACGGGCAGCAAATTCAGGAACGAGGCATCCGATTCGTCGGCTTCCGCGACGATGAAATCGCCGGTGCCCAGGCGCGCGTTGGCTCCCGCGCTCGTCAGACGTCCGCCGATGACGAAGGTCGGATCGAGGCCGCCGGCCGCGAGCACGCTCGCAACGAGGCTCGTCGTCGTGGTCTTGCCGTGCGTGCCGGCGATTGCGATGCCTTGCTTCAAGCGCATGAGCTCGGCCAGCATCACCGCGCGCGGCACGATCGGTACGCGCTTGCGGCGCGCGGCCAGCACTTCCGGATTGTCGCTGCGCACGGCTGTCGAGACGACGACGGCATCGGCGCCTTCGATGTTGGCCGCATCGTGCCCGATCGAAATGTGCGCGCCGAGCGAGGCGAGCCGATCGGTGGATGCGCTGCGCGAGAGGTCGGAGCCGCTCACGCGGTAGCCAAGCGTGACGAGCACCTCGGCGATGCCGCTCATGCCGGCGCCGCCGACGCCGACGAAGTGAACGTGTTTGACGATATGTTTCATTGCTTTCCTCCCGGGCGCGCGAGCGCCACGGCCGCCCATACTTGCGCGACGCGATCGGTGGCTTCCGGCTTGGCGAGCAGCCGCGCGCGCTCGGCCATGTCGGCGAGCGTTTCGCGCGTCTGCGTACGCAGCCAGTCAGCGAGGTTTTCCGGCGACAAGTCGCGCTGCTGCACGAGTACGGCGGCGTTCTGCGCAGCCAGGAACTCGGCGTTGGTGGTTTGATGATCGTCGACGGCGTACGGGAACGGCACGAATAGCGCAGCAACGCCGACCGCCGCCACTTCGGCCACCGTCATCGCCCCCGAGCGGCAGATCACGAGATCGGCTTCGCCATAGGCCGCCGCCATGTCGTCGATGAAAGGCACGAGCCGCAGCGCTTCGCCCGGCTCGAACCCTGCTTGGGCGTAATTCGCGCGCAGTGCGTCGATGTGCTTCGCGCCAGCCTGGTGTATCACGTGCGGTCGCTCGTTCGGCGCAAGCAGCGCGAGGGCGCGCGGCACGCACTCGTTCAGCGCCGCGGCGCCCAAGCTGCCGCCGACGACGAGCACGCGCAGCGCTCCCGTGCGGCTCGAATAGCGCACCTTCGGCTCGGCCGCGTGACAGATTTCGTCGCGCAGCGGATTGCCGGTCCATTCGGCGCCCGGCAGGGTGTCGGGAAACGCGACCAGCACGCGCCGCGCAAGCTTGGCGAGCACTTTGTTGGCCAATCCCGCGATGGAATTTTGTTCGTGCAGCACGAGCGGGCGCCCGCTCAGCGCCGTGACGACGCCGGCCGGAAACGTGATGTAGCCGCCCATCCCCAACACCACGTCCGGCTTTACGCGCCGCAGCACGCGCAGGCTTTCCAGACACGCGCGCAGCAAATTGAGAGGAAGCGCGAGCTTCGTCTTCAGTCCTTTTCCGCGCAGCCCCCCGAACCGGACGAACTCGATCGGCACACCGTGCTTCGGCACGAGCGAGGCCTCCATGCCGGACGGATTGCCGAGCCATACGACGCGCCAGCCCCATGCGCGCATGCGATGCGCGACCGCGAGCCCCGGAAAGACATGCCCTCCGGTGCCGCCGGCCATGACCATCAGCGTGCGCTGGGGGGTCGTGCTCATATCTTCCCTCCCCGCATCAACACGCGATTCTCGTAGTCCACGCGCATCAGCACGGCGAGTGCGACGCAGTTGAGCACGATGCCCGAGCCGCCATAGCTGACGAGCGGCAGCGTCAAGCCTTTCGTCGGCAGCAGGCCGAGGTTCACGCCCATGTTGATGAAGGTTTGCGCGCCGAACCACAGGCCGATGCCTTTGGCCATCAAACCCGCGAACGTCCGATCGAGTGCAAGCGCCTGGCGGCCGATTTCGAACGAGCGGCGCACGATCCAGTAGAACAGCAGGATGACGATGAGCACGCCCACGAAACCGAATTCCTCGCCGATGACGGCAAGGATGAAGTCGGTATGGGCCTCGGGCAGGTAATTGAGCTTTTCGACGCTGCCCCCAAGCCCCACGCCAAACCACTCGCCGCGCCCGAAAGCGATCAGCGAGTGGGTGAGCTGGTAAGCCTTGCCCTGCGCATAGCGATCGTCCCACGGGTCCAGATAGGCGAAAATGCGCTCGCGCCGCCAAGGCGACGCCCAAACGAGCAGGGTGAACGTGCCTACGGCAGTCGCGACTAGGCCGCCGAACAGCTTGCCGTTGACGCCGCCCAGAAAGAGCACGCCCATCGCGATGGCCGCGACGACCATGAACGCGCCCATATCGGGCTCGAGCAGCAGCAGCGCCCCGACGACGCCGACCGCGAACCCCATCGGCAAAAACCCCTTGCCGAAACTATGCATGTGCTCTTGCTTGCGCACGGTGTAGTTCGCCGCGTAGATCGTGACGGCGAGCTTCATGATTTCCGACGGCTGCATGTTCATGAGACCGAGCGGGATCCAGCGGCGTGCGCCGTTCACGCCCTTGCCGATATGAGGAATCAGCACGACCACGAGTGCGGCGAGAGCGAGCAGGAAGAGCTTGGGCGCGTACTTGTCCCAAACCGAGATGGGAATCTTGAACGTGATGATGGCCGCCACCATCGCGACGGCGAGCGAAATAACGTGGCGCAGCAGGAACGCGTACGTGTGGTACGCCGCGTATTTCGGCGAGTCCGGCATGGCGATCGACGCCGAATAGACCATGACGACACCGAGCCCGAGCAACGCGATCACGACCCAAAGCAGCGAGTGATCGTAGTCGAGCATGCGCGAGCGCATAGGCCGCAGGCCGCTGACGGCGCTTGCGAGCCCGCCCACACCGGCGCCGGTCGAAGCCGCGCCGGCGGTTTTCGACGCCTTTCGGCCTGCCGACGATTCGCGTTGCGGCATCAGTCGGGAGCCCAGACGGTCGGTCCAACTCATAGCATCGTCCCCTTCTCGGCCGCGATGTCTTCGACGGCGCTACGGAACACGGCCGCGCGATGCGCGTAGTTGTCGAACATGTCGAGGCTGGCGCAGGCCGGCGAGAGCAACACGGCGTCGCCCGGCTGGGCGAGGGCGGAGGCAGCGCGCGTCGCCGCTTCAAGTGTCGGATGATCGACGAGCGGGACGCCGGTCTCGGCGAGCGCCTCGCGGATCAGCGGCGCGTCGCGTCCAATCAGCATCACGGCGCGGCACCAGCGTCCCGCGGGCCGCGCAAGCGGCGAAAAATCCTGTCCCTTGCCGTCGCCACCCGCGATCAGCACGACGCGCTGAGCAAGCCCGTCGAGCGCCGCGACGGTTGCACCGACGTTCGTCCCCTTGCTGTCGTCGACGTAGTCGATGCCGTCGATCGATGCGATGAGCTCGACGCGGTGCGGCTCGCCGCGATAGTCGCGCAAGCCGTGCAGCAACGGCGCCGCCGGCAACCCGATCGCTCGCGCGAGCGCGAAGGCCGCCAGCGCATTGGATGCGTTGTGCAGACCGCGGATGCGCAGCGCATCGGCGGGCATCAGGCGAGTCAGCGCCAGGTCGACCGGCGCGGCCGCTTCTTGCCGGCGACGGCGCGGGCTCGTCGTTTCATCGGACGGCTCACGCTCGCGTGCCTGGACGAGCCAGTTGATGCCGTTTTCGCGGGCGAGCCCGTAATCGCCCAACCGGGTCGGCTCGTTCATGCCGAAGGTCACGTAGGCCGGCGGCGCTTCGCCGGGCACATCGGCTTTCGGCGCGAGGGCCATCGTGCGCGCGTCGTCGCGATTGAGCACGCGCACCGTGCCCGGTCCGAAAATTCGCCCTTTCGCCGCGGCGTACGCGTCGAGGCCGCCGTGCCAGTCGAGGTGATCTTGCGTGATGTTGAGCACGGTCGCGGCGTCGGGCGCGAACGTGCGCGCCGTTTCCAGCTGGAAGCTCGAGAGTTCGAGCACCCAAATGTCGGGCAGCGCCGTGGCGTCGATCGCGTCCATGAGACGATCGAGCATTGTCGGGCTGATGTTCCCCGCGACGGCGACTTTCTTGCCGGCCCGCTCGCACAGTTGACCCGTCATGCTCGTCGTCGTGGTCTTGCCGTTGGTGCCCGTGATCGCAATCACTTTCGGTGCGTAGCCGCTCTCTCCGAGATGCGCGAGCGCCTGCGCGAAGAATTCGACCTCCCCCCATACGGGAATGCCTCGTTCTTGGGCGCTCGCGAGCAGCGGCACGAGGTCTTGCGCGAGCGGCGAAAGGCCCGGGCTCAGCGCAACGAGTTCGATGCCGCCGTCGAGCAGCGCGGGCGAGAAGGCGCCGCCGACGAACTCGGCGTCGATGCCGTGCGCGGCCACCGCGGGCAGATTCGGCGGCGCCTCGCGCGTATCGGCAACGCGCAAGCGGCACCCCTGGCGCGCACACCAGCGCGCCATCGCAAGGCCCGACTCACCGAGCCCCAGCACGAGCACCATCGGCTTTTGCCGATCCACGAACGTCTCGCCGAACATCGCTTGCTTTCCCTTATTCCCTTGTATTTGCCTTGCGCATCAGCGCAACTTCAACGTCGACAGCCCGAACAGACAGAGCATCAACGTAATGATCCAAAAGCGCACGACCACTTGAGTTTCCTTCCATCCGGAAAGCTCGAAGTGATGATGCAGCGGGGCCATCTTGAAGATTCGCCGCCCTTCGCCGTAGCGCCGCTTGGTGTACTTGAACCAGACGACCTGCAACATGACCGAAAGCGTTTCGGCCACGAAAATCCCACCCATGATGAACAGCACGATCTCTTGCCGGACGATGACGGCGATCGTGCCTAACGCCCCGCCGAGCGCCAGCGCGCCGACATCGCCCATGAACACCTGCGCCGGATGCGTGTTGTACCAGAGGAACGCGAGTCCCGCCCCGCCCATGGCCGAGCAGAAAATCAGCAACTCGCCCGCCCCCGGAATATGCGGGAACAACAGATACTTCGAATACACCGAACTGCCCATGACATAGGCGAACACACCGAGCGACGCGCCCACGAGCACGACGGGCATGATCACGAGGCCGTCGAGACCGTCGGTCAGGTTCACGGCATTGCTCGCGCCGACGATGACGAAGTAGGTCAGCGCGATGAAGCCCCACACGCCCAGCGGATAGCTGATCGACTTCAGGAACGGCAACATCAAGTCGGCACGCGCCGGCAGTCCCATCGACAGCCCGCTGCGCACCCAAGCCATGAACAGGTCGAAGACGCGCACGTTGCTCGCCTCGGACACGCTGAAGGCGAGGTACACCGCCGCGAAAAGGCCGATGACCGACTGCCAAAAATACTTTTCTCGCGACGACATGCCGCGCGGATCCTTGTAGACCACCTTGCGGTAGTCGTCGACCCAACCGATCACGCCGAAGCCGAACGTCACGAGCATGACGATCCAAATAAAGCGATTCGTCAGATCGGCCCACAGCAGCGTCGACACGGCGATGCCGATGAGGATCAGCACGCCGCCCATCGTCGGCGTGCCCGATTTGACGAGGTGCGTCTTCGGCCCGTCGGTGCGCACGGCTTGGCCGACCTTCATCTGGGTCAGCTTGCGAATCACCCACGGCCCGCAAACGAGCCCGATCACGAGCGCGGTGATGGTGGCCATCACCGCGCGAAACGTCAGATAGCTGAATACACGCAAAAAGCTTGCGTCGTTCTGCAGCCATTGCGCCAGCACCAGCAGCATGCTCGTCCTTCTCTTTCAATGCGTGTCGGGCGAGCCGCCCGGCACGTGGGGTGGTTGCGAAACGGTCAACGCGTCGACGACGCGCTCCATTCGCATGAAACGCGAGCCTTTCACGAGCAGCGTCGCGCTCGATCCGTAACTCGCTTGCAGCAGATGCGCGACCAGCGTCGAAACATCGTCGAAATGGCGTGCGACGGCGACGTTCGCATGGCCTCCGGGGGCCGCGAACGCGTCGAATGCGGTGCACGAGTCCCGCGTCGCATCGCCGAGCGCAAGAAGCGCGTCGATCCCGCGTTCGCGCGCGTAAGCGCCGACTTCGCGATGGAATTCGGGGCCGTTGTCGCCCACTTCGCCCATATCGCCCATCACGAGTACGCGGGGAGCGCCGCGGGCGGCAAGCACGTCGATCGCCGCGCGCATCGAATCCGGGTTCGCGTTATACGTGTCGTCTATAACGGTCGCGCCCGCAAGCCCGCCGACGGACGCTCGCTTCGTTTGCAACCGTCCTTTCACCGGAGAGAACGCTTCCAAACCGCGCACGATCGCATCGAGCGGCACGTTCGCGGCGATGGCCGCGGCCGTTGCGGCCAGCGCGTTGCGGGCGTTGTGTTCGCCGAGCACTTGCAGCGTCGCTTCGAATTCACCGGCGCTCGTGCGAGCGCGCAAACGGTTGCCTTCGAGCGCACCGGTCACGGCCGCGCTCATCGTCTTGCCCGCGAGCGAAGCGTCTTCGAGTGCGAAATCGACGATGCGGTTCCCTGTCGCCGCCGTGCGCCAGATGCCGGCGAACGGGTCGTCCGCGGGAAACACCGCGACGCCGTCGGCCGGCAGCGCATGAATCACGCTCGCATGTTCCAGCGCGACCGCTTCGACGGTCGCCATGAACTCTTGGTGCTCGCGCTGCGCGTTGTTGACGAGCGCGATCGTCGGCAAGGCGATTTTCGCGAGAACGTCCGTTTCGCCCGGATGGTTCATGCCGAGTTCGACGACGGCGAGCCGATGCGTTTCGTTCAAGCGCAGCAGTGTCAGCGGCAGTCCGACGTCGTTGTTGAAGTTGCCGGCCGTCGAGAGCCTCGCCGATTCACCGACCGCTTGCGCGAAAATCGTCGCGATCATCTCCTTGACCGTCGTCTTCCCATTGCTGCCCGTGACGGCGACGACCGGAATCTCGAAACGGCGACGCCAACCCCGGGCGAGCGCGCCCAGCCCTTCTCGCGTGTCGCGTACGACGAGCGCGGGCACGGCCCAACCGTCAGGCAACCGGCTGGCCATCACGGCGCTTACACCGCGAGCGGCGACATCGGCAAGGAAGTCGTGCGCATCGAAACGATCGCCTTTGAGCGCGACGAACAAGTCGCCCGGGCCTGCCGTGCGGCTATCGGTGCTGATGCGCTCGAATGTGACGGCGGACTCGCCGCGCACGGCGGCGCCGGCAATCGTGTTAGCGGCTTGGGCGAGCGAGAGCGGCGTCATTGCTCGCCTCCACGCGGGTGCGTCGCCCGCGCGGCTAGCGCGAGGCGAGCGTGATCTTGATCGGAGAACACGCGCTTTTTACCCATGATTTCCTGTGTGGCCTCGTGCCCTTTGCCGGCCAGCACGACGACGTCTTCGCGGGCCGCGCCGCGCACCGCCTGCAAGATCGCATTCGCGCGATCCTCGATACGACGCGCCTTCTCGGGGTGGGTCATGCCGGCGGCGATCTGCTCGATGATCGCGCGCGGCTCTTCGCTGCGCGGGTTATCGCTCGTGACGACGACGGCGTCGGCCAGCCGCTCGGCGATCTCGCCCATGAGTGGACGTTTGGTTGCATCGCGATCGCCGCCGCACCCGAACATGCAGACGAGCTGGCCGCCGCGCGCTTGCGCGATCGGGCGCAGCGCCGACAGGGTCTTCTCGAGCGCATCGGGCGTGTGGGCGTAGTCGACGACGACGAGGGGCTCGTCGCTCGCCAAGCGCCCCCCGAGCCGCTGCATTCGGCCGCTGACCGGCTCGAGCTTCGCGAGCTGCGCGAGCGCATCGGTCAATGGGACATCGGCCGCGAGCAACGCGCCGAGCACGCCGAGCAGGTTGCTGACATTGAATTCTCCGAGCGTGCCGACTTCGACGTCGACGACGCCCCAATCGGAGGACAAGTGGAACGCAGTCCCCGTCGCCGTCGCCCGCACGTTCGTCGCGACAAGCGCCGCATGGGCGCTCGGCGCATTGCCGGCGGCGCCGATACCGTACGCGATCGTCGGCAGACGTGGCTGCGTGCGCGCGATCAGTCGCCGGCCGGCCGCGTCGTCTCGGTTGATGACGGCCGCTTTGAGCGTCGGCCAATCGAACAGCTTGGCTTTCGCGGCCTCGTACGCCTCGAATGTCCGGTGATAGTCCAGGTGATCTTGAGTGAGATTCGTAAATACGGCGATATCGAACGCCGTCCCGTTCACGCGCCCTTGATGCAGGGCGTGAGAAGAAACCTCCATTGCAACGGCGCGCGCGCCGGCGTTTGCCAGCTGCGCAAGCGAGCGCTGGGTTTGGGGCGCGTCGGGCGTCGTGAAACCCGTGTGAACCAGATGACCCCACATTCCCGTGCCGAGCGTGCCGATCACCGCGCACGGCTGCCCGAGTGCCGTCAGCGCCGCGGCCAACCATTGCGAGCAGGACGTCTTCCCGTTCGTGCCCGTTACGCCGATCGTGCACATCGTTTCGCTCGGATTGCCGTACCAGCCGCTGGCGATTTCGCCCGCAAGCTGATCGAGCCCCGGCACGGCCAGCGAGCAAGCGGCGTCGACGCTGCCCGTCAAACCCTCGGGCTGATAGAGCACCGCACTCGCACCGCGCTCGATGGCAGCGGCCATGTACGCACGGTTATCCGCGCCGTCGACGGCATACGCCAAATACACGTCGCCGGCCGCAAGCGTGCGCGAATCGCTATGCAGGTGCGCGCCGGGCGCCGCTTGGCGGCGTAACCAATCCAGCGCCTCGGCCACTTGCTTGCGCATCGCGTCGTCGTAGTTCGGCATGTTCATCGGACCACCCCCGCACGCGCGCGCGCGTTGGCCGAGACGGCGATCTTTTGGACGGTCGAGGACGAGGGGGTGCGCGTCTTCTCGCCCGACGGCGTTGCCGCGGCGGCCACGTTTGCCGCCTTCGCTGTGTCGTCGGACACGACGAGTTGTTTGACCGGCATATCGGGCGGCACGTTGAGCGAGCGCAGCGTATCGCCGACGATGCCCGAGAACACCGGGCCTGACACATATCCGCCGAAGTGGCTGCCGACGGTCGGCTCGTCGATCGACACGGCGACGACGATGCGCGGGTTCGGCATCGGCGCCATGCCGACGAACGACGCGCGATACTTCGAATGATCGTAGCCGCGTCCCGAGTGCTTGTACGCCGTGCCGCTCTTGCCGCCGACGCGATAGCCCGGAACGGCCGCCTCGGGCGACGTACCGGCCGACGACACGACCGATTCGAGCATCGTGCGCACTTCGCGAGCCGTCGTGGGCGAGAAGATCTGCGGGCCCGTCACCGGCTGACTCGAGTCGGTTTTGAAGATCGAGACGGGCATCAGCTGGCCGTCATGCGCGATGGCCGTATACGCGCGCGCGAGCTGGAACAGCGAGACGGACAAACCGTAACCGTACGACATCGTCGCCTGCTCGATGCGGCGCCAACTCTTCCAGGGCCGCAGCCGGCCCGCGGCCGCACCGGGGAAACCTACTTTCGGCGCCTGCCCGAGCCCGATGCTCGTATACATATTCCACATCTCTTCCGGCTTGAGCGTCATCGCGATCTTCGTCGCGCCGATATTGCTCGACTTTTGAATCACGCCGCCGACGGTGAGCACGCCGAATCCGCTGTCGTCGGTGATCGTCGCGCCGTCGAGCGTGAAATGTCCATTGCCCGTATCGACCAGCGTATTGGGCGTGACGCGATGCAGGTCGAGCGCGAGCGACACCGTGAACGGCTTCATGATCGAGCCTGGCTCGAAGACGTCCGTCAGGATGCGGTTGCGCAATTGCTCGCCCGTCAGGTGCGAGCGATCGTTCGGGTTGTACGTCGGATAATTGACGAGGGCCAGGACGTTGCCGGTGCGCACGTCGACGACCATCGCCGCGCCGGCCTTGGCCTTCGACTTTTCGACGGCGGCCTTCAGGTTCGAATAGGCGATGTATTGAATCTTACTGTCGATCGAGAGCTCGACGTCCTTGCCATTGTGGGGGACGACCTGCTCGTCCACATCCTCGATGATGCGCCCCATGCGGTCCTTGATCACCCGGCGCATGCCGGGCGTGCCCGAGAGGATTTTCTGGTCGCTGAGTTCGACGCCTTCCTGCCCCTCGTCCTCGATGTTGGTGAAACCCACCAGATGCGCGGTGATTTCGCCTTCCGGGTAGAAGCGCTTGTATTCCTCGCGCTGGTAAATGCCGGGGATGTTGAGCGCAGCCACTTTCTCGGCGACGTCGATCGGCACTTGGCGCTTCACATAGACGAACGTCTTGTCTCCGGAAAGCTTCAGGTGCAGTTCCTTTTGCGTCATACCGAGCAGCTTGCCGAGCGAGGCGATCTTCGCCGGATCGACATCCTCGGGCACCGATTCGGGAATGGCCCAGATGGCGCGCACCGGCAGGCTCGTCGCCAGAACCAGGCCGTTGCGATCGAGCACCTTGCCTCGCGTGGCGGGCAACTCGATCGTGCGCTCGTAGCGGCTTTCGCCTTGCTTCTGATAGAAGGCGTTGCCGGGGCCCTGGATCCAAAACGCACGCCCGGCGAGCGCCACGAACGCCATGAACAGCAGGAACACGACGAATTTCGAGCGCCACATCGGCAATCGCACGGACAACACCGGGCTCGACGAGAACGTCACGCTCTTGTTTTTCGGCGCTTGCTTCATCGTGCGCCTCCGCGATTGGCGGAGCGGCTAGCGGGTTTGGCCGCCGTGTGCGCCGCGTTTTTGCCCGCGCGAACGACAGCGGCCGGCGCGCTTGCCGGCATAGTGGGGATCGGCGCATTCTCGGCGACGCTCGCCCCCGGAGCCAGTGTCAAGAACTGCGTTTCGCCCGTCGACGCGGGCTGCATTTTGAGCGTATCGGTGGCGAGCTGCTCGATGCGGGAAGTCTTGGAGAGCGCACTTTGCTGATACTGCAGTTGCGCGTAATCCTGCTGCAGTTGGCGCTCTTCCGATTGCGCGCGCTCGAGCTGCACGAACAGCTGTCGTTGCTGATTCGTGGCATTGACGACGGAAAGCGCGCAACCGAGAACGACGATCACCAGGAAGATGTTCAGGCGGTTCATGGCGCGACGCGCTCCGCGACGCGCATGACCGCCGAGCGAGCGCGCGGATTGGCCTCGACCTCGGCGGCGCCGGCGAAGAATCGCCCGATGATCTTCATGGGCGCGGCGGGTAGATCGACGGCGCGAATCGGCAAGCGACGATCCACCGCAGGCGCACTCGCGTGCTTCTGCATGAATCGCTTCACGATTCGATCCTCGAGCGAATGAAAGCTGATGACCACCAGCCGCCCCCCTTGCTCCAACGACGACAATGCCGCCTCTAAAACGACTTGCAGCTCCGCAAGCTCTTGATTGACGTGAATCCGTATAGCCTGAAAGGTGCGGGTGGCCGGATCCTTGCCCTTCTCACGGGTCTTGACTGCGCGAGCCACGATTTCGGCAAGCTCGCCCGTGCTTGAGAGAGGCCCAAGACGGTCGGACTCTGCCCGGCGAGCAACAAGCGCCTTTGCAATCTGAACAGCAAACCGTTCTTCCCCATAATCTCGAATGACCTCCGTCAGT